>JADBYK010000060.1 GCA_020403045.1 Cytophagales bacterium | reverse complement strand
GATTACTTGCATTAGCACACAATCTGGCGAAAATGGCAGCCTGAACCCACGCCTATTTTTCATTTAAACTAAAATCCCGACAACAAACTCTCCAATAAAAAAAAAGACCGCCTCAGACTTTTGAGACGGCCTCTTTTTTTGTTTTCTGTTTTCGTTCAACAAGTTATAAACCTTTATTTTTTCGTTTAAACCAAATAAAAAGTTGCCTAACGTTCACTAGTCGAAATAAATATTGCACATATCAGGAAGAGGTATTCGTTAATATGTAAATATCCCTTAATTTGGGGGTCTTAATTTATTAACCTAAACCAAAACCTATGAAGAAGTTTTTACTGTTGTGCTTCTCATTCGTTTTTGTGCTCAGTGCTTGGGCACAGGAACGAGTGATTACAGGAAGGGTCTCGTCCACGGAAGACGGATCGGCCTTGCCTGGTGTGAATGTTGTTGTGAAGGGAACGACCACCGGATCTGTTACGGATGCTGATGGTAAGTATTCACTTTCGGTGCCCTCTTCGGGAGGAGCTCTTGTGTTTTCATTTATCGGATTAAAGACAACTGAGATTCCAATTGGAGATAGAACAATTGTTGATGTGCAACTTGGGTTGGATATCACTCAATTGGCTGAAGTTGTTGTTACTGGTTTTGGCTCTCAGTTAAAGCCAGATCTTACAGGTAACATTGCTTCTGTAAAAACCAAGGCTATCGAGTTTGTGCCCCTTCCTACGATCGATGCGATTCTTCAAGGAAATGCAGCCGGAGTCTATGTAAACAGCCAGTCAGGGAAATTGGGTCAAGCTGTAAGCGTGCGCGTTCGTGGTAACTCCTCCATCAGCGCTAGCAATGAGCCACTCTATGTGGTAGATGGTGTACCAATCACTACTCAAAGTCAAAGTAATTTTGGTGGGGCGACTAACCCTCTTGTTGACTTAAACCCAAATGACATTGAGTCAATGGAGATTTTGAAAGACGCAGCTGCTGGTGCTATTTATGGTTCAAGGGCTGCTAATGGAGTGGTATTGATTACTACTAAAAAAGGAAAATCAGGGAAAACTCAGGTTAGCTTCAACTACCAAACAGGTTTTTCTGAATCAACCAGAAGGGTTCCGTTTGCTAATTCAGAACAATACGCTACTCTTTTATTTGAGGGCGCCAAGTATTTGGATGATCTCAACGGGTTTCCACTTGATGACCCAGATAGTGACACTCAGTTATTAAATGACTTTTTTGATTACAATAGCTACGGGCAATGGGCCGGCAATAAATCAAAGACGTACGAATGGCAAGATGTAGTATTCCAAAAAGGAACTTACAACCAAGCGGACATTCAATTTACAGGTGGAAATGAGAATACCAAGTTCTTTGTGTCGGGTCAATACTTGAAGCAAGGTGGTATTATCATAGGTAACGAACTGGAACGAATGACCGGACGTCTAAATCTGGATCAAAAAGTAACCGATTGGTTGAACATTGGAATGAACATGAACTTTGCGCGTACCTACAACAGAAGGTTGCCTGATGACAATGCATTTTCTAATCCGTTACAAAGCGTTGCTCTTCCTCCCCTGACACCCAACTTGATTCCAGTGGGTCAGCCTGGTGCTGGCCTTCCAAGTGGTACACCCCCCGGAGACGTAAATCTTCCTCTGTACTATAATCCACAGATCACCGTAGACTATGGTAGATTTATTGCCGAATCGTTCCGTAATTTCACCAGCACCTACGCAACTGCTAAATTGTTACCAGGTTTGATATACCAGTCTGAATTTGGATTTGATATCCTGAGCCAAACAGAAGAAGGTTACTTCCAAAGCCAAACATTACGAAACCAAACAAGAGCAACAAATGGACTAGGTACAAACAGAAGCACCCTTATCGTAAACTATAATACGAACAATTACTTCAATTATACCAAGAAGTTTGGCAAGAGTGACTTAAGTGCTACTTTGGGTATGCAGTATCAACAGTCTAGTAATCGAGGTAACTTTATTGAAGGATTAGGCTTCCCTTCTAACTCCTACAAAAAGATTGCTAGCGCAGGAACCATTTCATCGGGTAGTTCTACAGAAACGCAGTTCCGGTTTTTGTCCTATTTTGCCCGCGCCAACTATAAATTTGCCGACAAGTATTTGTTGACGCTGAGCGGGCGTATTGATGGATCATCACGCTTTGGGGCTAACAACCGATATGGTTTCTTCCCGGCTGTTTCTGCGGGTTGGATTTTATCGGAAGAAAACTTCGTGAAAAGTCTTCCCGTTGTCAGTTTCTTAAAATTGAGAGCTAGCTACGGAATAGTGGGTAACTCTGAAATCGGTAATTTCCCTCAATTGGGCTTATTTACAGGCGATGCAAGTTATGTGGGTGTCGGTGGCCAGCGGCCTAGCCAAATCGGTAACCCCAACTTAAGATGGGAGACCAATAAGCAATTCGATGTCGGAATTGACTTTGGTTTCTTTAATAATCGTTTAACGGGTGAGATTGACTATTACAATCGTAGATCGGAAGATTTATTGCTCAATGTAAACTTGGCTTCATCAACAGGCTTCAATACTGTGGTAAGGAATCTTGGTTCATTGGAGAATACGGGTTTTGAGTTGGTGTTGAACAGTCAAAACACGGTGGGAGCTTTTAAGTGGAGTACCTCGTTCAATATGGCAGCTAACCGCGGGAAAGTTCTCAATATCAACGGCCAGATAATAACAGGGGGTATAAACCAATTGCCTAACAGAGTATTGGAGGGTCAGAATATTGGGGTATTCTATGCGCCCGAATATGCAGGTGTAGACCCAGTTAATGGGGATGCACTTTTTTACAAGAATACAGTAAATGCCGATGGAACCATCGATCGTTCAACAGTTAATAATGCCAACTATGGCCAGGCTGCGCGTACAACTGTTGGTGATCCCAATCCTGATTATATTATAGGTCTTACCAACACTTTTTCGTACAAAGGTTTTGATCTTTCAGTATTGTTCAGTGCTGTTTTGGGAAATGATGTTAGTGTTTACGGTATGGGTCAATATTCTATGGCTAATGCAATTTACGAGGATAACCAAACAGCTGATCAGATGAACCGTTGGCAAAAGCCGGGAGATATTACCCGTGTGCCTCAGGCTCGCTACTATGCGGGCAATGGTAATCAAGCCAGTTCACGGTTTATTGTAGATGGGTCTTTTGTACGTTTGCGCAACGCTAGTTTGGGCTATACCATCCCTAAGAGATTGCTTAGCAAAGTAAAAATTGAACGCGTTCGCATTTATGTAACAGGGCAGAACCTACTTACATTTACTAATAATTACCCACTGTGGGATCCTGAAGTAAATGCGGATAGTTTTGATTCAAATATCGCCAAGGGGAATGACTTTTACACCCCCCCACAGCCCCGCACTATTTTGTTTGGAATTAATATAGGTCTGTGAGAAAATTATTGATTATTAAAAGATCTAATTAAAAGACTATGAAAAAGAATTTTGTAAAAATTGGTTTACTAGCACTGACCCTTTTGGGTCTTCCATTTGCTTGTGCGGATCGACTAGATATTGTTCCATTCCTATCTCAGCCCTCAGACACTGGGTTGAAAACGGAGGGTGATCTTGTAGGTTTGCTTATTGGAGCTTATGATGGGATACAAGACACAGATAGTTATGGTGGTGACATATTGCTCCTTTCAGATATATGGTCCAACCGTGCGCACTTAAGGTTCAGAGGAACTTTTGCGGGATTGAGTCAGATCGCAAATGTCAACACGCTAGCAACCTCAAGCATTATTACCACAGACAATGCCTGGGCCAGAGATATGTGGGCAAATGCATACCGTACCATTAATATGACCAACCTGATCTTGGAAAATCTTTCTTTAAGTCAGGGATTAGTAAGGCCAACTAATACGGTGCAGGGGGAAGCGTTGTTTATACGCGGTTCTCTTTACTTTGAACTCGCCCGGTTATACGGTAGGACTTGGCAAGATGGAGACCCCAACCAAAATTTGGCTGTTCCTTTGGTTCTAACATCCTCACCTTTCCAAGAGGATAAACTAACAGATGCTAATCTACCTCCACGTGCCACGGTTGCTCAAATATATGCACAAGCAAAGGCTGACCTAACCACAGCATCAACTCTATTGCCTAATTCAAACAAACAATACGCTACGAAGTGGGCGGCACTTGCCCAGCTATCTCGTATTGCATTGATGCAAGGCGACTATGCCGCTGCCCTAGATGCCGCGAATCAAGTGATAAATTCTGGCGTCTATTCCTTGGCACCTCTTTTCGGTGATCTTTGGTTCAACTTTATCAATTTTGATGGGTTTGCTCCAAAAGAATACGTTTTTTACATGCGGATGACGGTACAAGATGGCACTAATGGTCTTAACACCTATTATGGCCAGACGGTTAGTTCTATTCCTGGAACGGCAGGCAGGGGCGACTTAGATGTGCAAACTCCTTTTGTGAACTTGCACGAGAGTTTTTCTGTAACTAGTAGAGCACTTACCGGCAACGTGGCTACTTTAACTACATCAGCTGCTCATAACTTCCAAGTTGGCCAAACTGTTTACGTTACGAACCTTGATGCGACATTCAATGGTACTTACATAATCAGCGCGGTAACTTCTAACACGTTAAGTTACAGCAAAATTAATGCGGATGTTTCAGTGGCATCATCCACCGGCAACGCCACAGCCGATGTGCGCGGAACCTACTTCACAGTCACAAACAGGCGGCTAACCAACAAGCATTTGGATCGCTTTGGTCATGTGCCGGTGATTCGTCTTGCTGAGATGTATTTGACTAGGGCAGAAGCGAACTTCAGACTCGGTTCAAGTGTCGGCGATTCTCCACTTAATGACGTGAATCGCATTAGGGCTCGAGTGAATTTGGCACCTCTAGTCTTGGTTGATTTGGCAGCTATTTTGAAAGAGCGCAGTTTAGAGCTAGCTTTTGAGGGTCAACGATTACATGACATCAAGAGGACACAGGGCAGAACGCTAGGTTCAAGCGCTACTACTCCAAATGGACCCTTTTGGAACAGCCCTAAGTTGATATTGCCTATTCCTTTGAGAGAGATTGAAGTGAATAAGAAACTCGTACAAAACGAAGGGTATCAATAACTTCTAATTTCTTTACTTAAACGAAAGGGACTGCCTGAAAAGACAGTCCCTTTTTTTAGTATTGAAATTGCCGATCCAGGAGAAATGATATGCATCTGAGTTGCCGTCAAAAACCCTTGGAGTTATCAAACCAACTCAAAACTCTCCGCGCTCGCTCTCTTCATATAGTCTTCATAGTCAAAAGGTGTATCCCCTCCTTCCAGTAAACATCCTTCGGGAAGAGTGGGCTAAATTTCCTCATACGTTTTTACCACAGCGCGCTACGTAGCTTAAGCGAAGTAGCCTATTCATGAACACTCTGCGGTACACGTGACTGCGGTTTATTTTATCCGGATGATCGATGCCTGCTGCACCTATGAGTTCCACAAAACTTTCTACTAGTTTTTATGGGTGATGTTTGTGTAGGCTAAAAACTGAATGTGTGCTTAAGCAGTTGTGAGTTAATTTTTCCACGTGTTGCATCCAATTCGTTGAAAGATTCTCCTCGCAATTGGTACCCTATCACAACTTTTGTTGTCGGATGAATAATCCAGTATTCTTTGACGCCAGACTTTTCGTATAAATTTCTTTTTCTAACCGTGTCGTGTTCTGAATTGCCTTCCGAGAGTATTTCAATAATCAGATCAGGCACCCCATGAACATGGCCTTTAACAATGGCAAGATTTTCTTTTGCAATGAAAAGGATATCAGGTTGCACGGCATTAGAATGCTCATCAAGATAGACGTCAAAAGGCGCGGTGAATATTTCGCCCAAGTCATTTTTTTCAACAAAAAGATACATCTGCCCCACTAACCGTGTAACTGCACGTTGGTGAGAATCAATGGGGGACGGACTCATATATAGGATTCCGTCAATCAGTTCTGCGAGCGTGCCCTCTGGGAGCATTCTATAAACCTCCATGACGGTCTTTGGTAACCTGGTAATGGATTCATGCATACTTCAAAAATACCAATTTACCCTGCCACCTCAAAACTCTCCGCGCTCGCTCTCTTCATATAGTCTTCATAGTCAAAAGGTGTATCCCCTCCTTCCAGTAAACATCCTTCGGGGAGAGTGGGGTAAATCTCTTCATAGGTTTTCACCATGTTCATAAACACTCTGCGGTACACGTGACTGCGGTTTATTTTATCCGGATGATCGATGCCTGCTGCACCGATCAACTCCACGAAGCTTTCAACAGTATTCTTATGGTAGTTGGCAACGCGTACTTTTTTATCTTCTACGACTAGGCCTTTCATAAAATATGGATCTTGTGTAGCCACGCCAGTGGGGCAGGTATTCTTGTTGCATTCCAATGCCTGGATGCACCCCAGTGCCATCATCATGGCGCGGGCGGTATTACACGTATCAGCACCCAATGCCATTGCCCGAACGATGTGGAACCCGCTTAGTATTTTCCCGGAGGCGATGAGTTTCATTTCATTGCGGATACCAAAACCGCGAAGCGCATTGTCAACAAAGGCCAACGCATCCAGCAAAGGCATTCCCACAGAATTGGAGAATTCCGGTGGAGCCGCACCTGTACCGCCTTCGCCACCATCTATAGTGATAAAATCAGGATAGATTTTCAAGGCAACCATTGCCTTACAGATCGATAAGAACTCGCTTTTGCGCCCCACACAAAGCTTAAACCCAACTGGTTTTCCTCCTGACAATTCCCTCAATTTTTTTACAAAAAGGATTAACTCTTTAGGAGTTGAAAAGGCGCTATGGAAGGGAGGTGAAAAGACCGTTGTGCCTGCCTTCACATGGCGAATAGCTGCAATCTCAGGCGTGTTTTTAGATGCAGGTAATATTCCACCATGTCCTGGCTTTGCGCCTTGCGACAATTTAATTTCTACCATTTTTACATTGGGCTTTGTTGCATTTGCTTTAAATGCCTCTCCCGAAAAACTGCCATCTTCCGAGCGGGCACCAAAGTAGCCGGTTCCGATTTGCCAAATAACATCTCCCCCTGGTTCCAAATGATAAGGACTCAATCCTCCTTCACCCGTGTTATGGGCAAAGCCACCGATTTTTGCCCCAGCATTCAATGATAGTACCGCATTCTTACTGAGCGAACCAAAGCTCATAGCAGATACATTTAACACGCTCATGTCATAAGGCTGCGAACATTCCTTGCCACCGAAACGAATACGGGGACTGTGATCCATTTTGTGAAAATCTTTGGGCGCAATGGAATGGGTAATCCACTCGTATCCTTCGGCATAAACATTCAGTTGCGTACCGAACGGAATTGTGTCAGTTTGTTTTTTTGCCCGTTGATAAATAACCGATCTTTCATTGCGGTTAATAGGCGCACCGTCTGTATCACTCTCCACAAAGTACTGTTGAATTTTTGGCCTCAGATCTTCAAACACGTAGCGCAATCTGCCAAGCACAGGAAAATTGCGCCTGATCGACTGTTTTGTCTGGATCATGTCAACCACTCCCATATAAATGATCGGGATGATAACTACGAATGCGAGTAATGTATCGATCCAAAAAAAGGACCAGACGATAAAAATGGCAGAGATAAGAATGCTGCTAATGATGAATAGTTTTCTCATAGAAGTAAAGGGTTGGTAGTCAAATATAGAATTTTTTATGGATGGGTGAATACTGACTTATTAAATATTGGGCTTCGGTTATGGCACCATCATCCCAAGACCACCTTCTCAGGTTGAACCTTCTTACGGATGGGTGACTTTGGTTATATTGCATATAAATAAAAGGCCTTTATGAAGCAACTAACCGTTTCTGTAACTGAAGAAAAGTATGCGTTTCTAGTTGAATTGTTGAATAGTTTGGATTTTATTTCCATCGATGAATTTCCAGCCATTCCGGAAGAGCATAAAAAGCTAGTGCGTGAACGAAGAGCCACGGCAACACCTGACTCTTTGAAGAACTGGGATGAAGTCAAGCATAAATTCAAAATTCAGTAATGAATGCGTTCCTTCAAAATCAGAATTGAAGAACGCGCGTTGGATGACATTCAGCAGGGGTTTGACTATTATGAACAGGTGCAAAATGGTTTGGGTGTAAGATTCAACAATGCTATTTTCCAAGCATTCGATACCCTTCGCAGAAACCCTTATTATCAAGTTCGATATGATAAATTCCGATGTTTTTTAGTGAAAAAATTCCCCTACCTGATTCACTATGAAGTCAATGAAGCGGATCAAGTAATTGATGTCTTTGCTGTCATAAACACTTACCTTGACCCGCAAGAGAACTGGTTAAAATAAACCTTGAAAAAAGTTCCCAATTAATCTTTTGTTGGGGCGGAATTACATTATGCGACCTTCATCGCCACCAGCCCCCTGCTTTTGTGAAACTTTACCTCAAAATGCTGCAACATAAAATTGTTCATTCTGTTTTCGGCCAGATCAGCAGGTCGGTTTTCTGGTAAAAAAACAGTAAGATCCAGCACCGCCTGAATGAATAGCTCTTGCCGACAGAATACACGAATTTGAGTTTCAAAAAAAAGTGTCCAATCTGACTTGTATTTTTCCTGATGGTCGGTGCCATCCCACAAAAATTCTAATTGATTAGCTCCCCATTTGAAACGATAAACACCTGCGAGTTTGTAATAGAAGTCCTCCAGAGGTTCGAGATTCAATAACTTATAGTTCTTGATCTTCAAACTGAAATCATCCGCCAAACCCAACGGATTTTGTTGCTGTTCATAGGTTTGAATAACCAGATCAAAAAGTTGAAAGAGTAGTTGATCCTTGAGCTCCAACTGGGCTTTTTCCAGGAGATAGTTCTTGTCGAGCGGAAAAAATTTTCGCAACACTCCTAAAGGGTTTTACAAAGTTAATAAAAATTGGCATTTGTAGTCAGTGAACGGTAGCCGGTGTTCGGTAGTCAGTGTTCAGTATGTCGATTTTAGTGGTCTGGTTTGCAAAAAGATGACAACTTTGAAATCATTGAGCCAATCATTCTACCAATAGAAAAGCAACGGATCAATAATTCCTCTGCCTGTTCTTTTTGTAGATAGCCACAGTCTCTGGCAATTTGAATCCAATGCTGAGTTTCGAGTTGCTCCCCATCGGCATCGGTTAACTTACTAATAAAGTGCTTTTCATACCGTCTCTTGACCCAAGTTTCTGCGATTTGAGCTCCTACTGATCTGGATGATCTTCGAACCTGATCTGTTAATGAATACATCTCTTCCTTCGAAAAACTTTTTGTCAATTCGAAAATGTCTTTTGACAGCAACCTCGAGAATTTGTAAACCTCTAAGTCTCGAAAACTCTCAACATATTCCATCACTCAACGTTTTGGTTGAAAACTATTTTACTTTTTACTGCCTACCGCCACCGCTTACCGCCAACCGCTTACCCAATACTTCCCACCGAATACCGCTTACCATTTTATCTTCCCACTTCGCTGTTTAGCAATGATCCATAAAAAATAGCATTCATGACCATTTTATTGGTGCCAAACCAGAAGGCGCGAAAGGCAAGGTTGTCAGTAAAGCCGATCACCCGGCCACGTCCCAGAGCAGCAACTCCAAGACACGAAGAATTTTTCAGCTTGGCATAATTTGGTTTCGAAATATACCCGCTCAACAGTGGAGCATTTCCATAAAAGAGTGGGTTAGCGTAGGCGCCAGTTGCTTTTTGTAAGAAAATGTTGTTGGGTTTGAAGAGAGCAATCTTAGCACTCGTGTAACCGTAAAGCAAAGGATTCGTCAAGTCAGCATCGGCTTCGAAAATGGCTCCACTGGTTTCTTGTGCGCCTCTATTTTCTTCAATGTCTGCATAGGGCTTTGCCTTCTGCACATCTTTCGTTGCTTTTCCTGCCTGTCCGGTAGGCAGGTCGTCCTCTTTTTTGGCTTCAAATTTTGCCAGTCCAGCTGTATTGAACCAGTTCACGGCTGACTCAAAGCCAATGAGTAGACCACCGGCTTGTGTCCATGTTTTTAGTTTTTCTTTAGCCACGTCCGACACGGAGGCATAACTCCCCTCTGGGAAAATAATAGTGTTGTATCGGTTGATATTGGTGGAGTTGAAAACGGAAACAGGCAGTAATGTTACCGGAATTTGATAACGCGTGTCGAGCAAATGCCACAACTCACCCGCATCTGTTGGCGAAACGTTGCCATCTACCAACATCGCTATCTCCGGTTTTTTCAAGGTCAGAAAAGTGGGACTGCCTAAACTCACGCCACGATAGTCGAGCCCCGTGCTCAATGCAAAAATATCCAACCCGTCTTGATCAGCAATTTCTTTCATGTATTGTTGTAACTGCTCAGGCGAAACTTTTTCTTGATTTTCGACATGGATTAAAAGTGTGCCGCGTTCGAATTTTTTTCCATCGGCATAAAATGGCTCAGTAGTTACTTTCACTCTTACGTTTTTGTTCAGCAGTCGATAAGTAGCGCGGGGCGTGTAGTAGCCGAAGGGTTCAATGACATACGCATATTTTCCTCCGCCAAATATTTTTCCTACGGGCATTTTCAGTTCGATGATTTTTTCGCCCAGCGAAATGGGTGTTTTTAACTCTTCATAGTCTAGCCCATATGCCAATGGCAACGTCCAACTGCTGATATCATAAAATAAACTGTCTTTGAACTGTAGCCGTTTCTCCACCATCGATTTGATGAGTCGGTACTGTGGTTGATTGAACGGAATCACATAGCTACTTTCGGCTTCAAACATTTTTCCATTGACGGTTTGGTTGCTGTTTACTTTATAAATATCGATTTGCTGACGTGCTGCCATTTCTACGAAATGAAAGAGTTTCATTTTGTCTTTTGAGCCGATGATGACGCCTTTCGACAAATCTTTGCCTGCTTCTGCGGACGCGTTTTTATAAAACTCGCGCTGGTATTCCAACAGCTCAACTCGCATTTCATTCACCGCTTTTAACGTACTTAGCGCAGTGGTAAACTGATTGCGAATGGTGAAGGGGAAGCGCAGAATGCCATTGTTGCTTTCCTGCGCGTGGCCACGAGAGCTGGCCTGTTCAAACAGAATGCCAATAGCCCCCTGCACATCGGGGAAGGTAGAACCTTTGCCATAGTAGAAGTCATCGTAGCCTTCTTGCGTATAGTAAAGCGAACCAATTTCGTCAAGTGCTTTGGCGTGATACGTTCCTATTTTTTTCGTGAGCTCCAGATTTTTTTCAGGTGTGAGCGGGTGCATTCGCGAGGGTACTCCGGGTTGAAAGAAGAAGGTCGCGTTAGTTCCCATTTCGTGATGATCGGTGATAACATTTGGTTTCCACTGATGGAATTTTTTTACCCGAGCTTGCGACTCCGGGTGTTGGGCTACCAGCCAATCGCGGTTGAGATCAAACCAATAATGGTTGAACCGCCCCCCTGGCCACGCTTCGTTGTGTTCCGTATCGTTGGGGTCGGCATTGGGTACTTTACTTTTGCGGGCGTTTACCCAGCCGGAAAAACGCTGCAACCCATCGGGGTTAAAGCTAGGGTCAAACAAGATCACCGTGTTATCCAAATACTTTTCAATCTCTGGCCCTTGTGCGGCCGCCAAATAATAAGCGGTGACCAGCGAAGCATTGGCACCACTTGCCTCGTTGCCATGGATGCTATGTCCCATGTAAAACACCGCGGGCATATCTTTCACATCAAGGCTACTTGATTTTGTGGGATCAGTCAATTGCACATGTTGACTTCTTATCTGGTCGATATTTTGGTGATTCCTTGGCGAAGTGATGGTCAAAACTATCACAGGTCTGTTTTCGTGAGTTTGACCAATCACTTCGAGTAAGATGCGATCTGAAGCTTTGTCGAGTGCCATCATGTAGTTTACCAGCCGATCGTGGGTAATATGCCATTCGCCCACTTCATGCCCGATGACGGATTGAGGCGTGGGGATCGCTGGATTGTATTGTGTTTTGGAAGGTAGGTAGTAGTTAAGGTTGACCTGTGACCAGCCGTTAGATAGGGACACCAATGTCAGGGAAATGACGAGCAGTTTTTTCATTTGAAGTGGAGCTTTAATTAAAACAACAAGTAATCGCATTTTCTGCGTTTCCGCAACCGAATACGGGATAAACGGTATTCCAATGTTACCAAATTGTTAACAAAATGAGGGAATAATTTAAAACAGACATCGTATAGAGTTAGCATGAAAAGGATACTTTTGCCCCTGATAAAAAAACCAAAAAAGCTTATGAGAAAAAATTTACTGCTGACTTTGACGCTTCTCTTATCGGCAACGGTAGGACTGATGGCGCAAGGAGTTACTACCGCTTCAATTAGCGGAAAGGTGACAGGAATAAAAAGTTCGGTGACTGCCGAACAACGGACTACTTCTCCTGGCGAAGTTTTACCAGGTGCGAATGTGGTAGCAACACACACACCTTCTGGAAGTACGTATGGAGCCACCACACAAGCCGATGGCCGTTTTGTTATTCCAGGTATGAGAATTGGAGGGCCATATGTCGTTAAGGTCTCATTTGTTGGATACAAGGAGACCAGCTATACTGACATTTATCTTAGTTTGGGGGCAGTTGCTAACTTGGATATTCAATTACCAGAAGAATCAACAGATTTAGAGGCGGTTGTGGTCTCAGCTGACAAAAGCGATATTTTTAGTGCTGACAGGACCGGAGCGGGGACAAACATCACGAAACAAACGATCAACTCACTACCCACAATCAGCCGCTCAATTAATGACTTTACGAGATTGACTCCACAAGCGAATGGACGTTCCTTTGCCGGAACAGACGCTAGATTAAATAACATCACGATTGATGGCTCAATTTTTAATAACAGTTTTGGCTTGGCTGACCAGCCTGGCGGTCGCACTGGCTCTACGCCCATTTCGTTAGATGCGATTGAGGAAGTTCAAGTAAACATTGCACCATTTGATGTCCGTCAAGCGGGCTTTACCGGTGCCGGTGTGAACGCAGTGACACGTAGCGGAACGAACGAGTTTAGCGGTTCGGTTTTTTACAATATGAGAAATGAGTCATTCGTGGGAACCAAGGCGAAAGATAAATCGGTGGTTGTAAATAGTTTTGATGTCAAGCAATATGGTTTTAGAATTGGGGGTCCGATTATCAAGGATAAGTTATTCTTTTTCGCCAATGCTGAACTTGAAAGAAGAACCGACCCAGCCACTAACTTCAGGGCAAATACAGGCACTGAGCCAGTTACGGGTAATGTAACTAGAGTTCTTGCTTCTGATTTGGATGCGCTAAGCTCATTCCTTAAAACAACTTATGGATACGAAACAGGTCCATACCAAGGATACAACAATGAATCTTTTAGCGACAAGTTTTTGATAAAATTCGATTATAACATCAGTCAAAATAACAAATTGAGTTTGCGTTACAACTATCTGGATTCAGAAACAGATGTATTGTTAAGTAACAGTTCTTCACTTGGTTTTGGAAATAGAAGATCGAACACTAACGCGTTGAATTACCAGAATTCGAACTATAAGCAAAAAGAGAAAATTCAATCAGTTATTGCTGAGTTAAACTCAAGAATCAGTGGTAAATTGTCAAACCAAATTATTGCAGGTTATACTTTTCAGAATGAGGATCGTGGCTCTGCAGGCAATTTGTTTCCTTTGGTGGAGATTCAAAATGGTGGAACAACCTATATTACTTTTGGATCAGAGCCGTTTACACCAAGTAATAAGCTTAATTACAAGACTTACCAGTTTCAGGACAATTTAACCTACTACGGTGGCAAACATACAGTAACGGCTGGCTTCAACTTTGAGCGATTTGAGTTTGAAAATGTGTTTTTCCCGGGTACGCAAAGCGTTTACGTGTATAATAGTCTTGCAAATTTCTATGCTGCTACTGATGCCAATCCCGCTAATGATCCTACTCTGAGACGATTCCAATTGCGTTATTCCGGTCTTCCAGGAGGAGCCGAGCCAGTTCAGCCAACCAAGGTGAACTATATGGGATTATACCTACAAGACGAATTCCAACCAATTGAAGGATTAAAAATCACGGCTGGTATTCGTTTTGATGTTCCAAGTTTTGAGAGTACTGGTAGAACAAACACTTCGGTTGAACCACTTTCATTTAATGATGCGAACGGAAATGCAGGCTACAAAATCAATACTTCAAAATTGCCTGATGCGAATGTGCTGATTTCTCCACGTTTTGGGTTTAACTATGATGTATTTGGAAATAGATCAACTCAGGTAAGAGGAGGTACAGGTTTGTTTACTGGTCGTCCTGCGTTTGTGTGGATATCAAACCAAATCGGTAACAATGGAGTGTTAACAGGCTTCGAGCAATTGGATAACACTCTGATCAGACCGTTCAGTCCCAATCCGGCTGCCTATATCCCTGCTACGCCTACGTTGCCAAGTTCTGTTGAACTTGCTGCTACAGACCCAAGCTTTAAGTTTCCTCAAATCTGGAGATCAAATTTAGCGGTTGACCAGAAGCTTCCCTTCGGATTGGTTGGTACGTTAGAATTTATCTATTCCAAAGACGTAAACGGGGTTACCTATTGGAACGCCAATCTTCCAAATGCCCAGTCGTCTTTCGTTGGGCCTGATACTAGAGCACGTTGGACAAGCAATAGAGTAAATCCTGGGCCAGGCTTCACCGTTACAAGTGCAGAGGTTCTTTCCAATAATGATCAAGGATATTCTTCTTCACTTACGGCCATGCTTTCCAGACCTTTCAAAAATGGATTTACGGCCATGGCAGCATACAATTACGGTGAATCCAAAAATGTATTGGACGCTGGTTCAATCGCGCGAGGTTCATGGACCGGAAATGCCATCGTAAACAATCCAAACAAACCAGACCTGGCTTTTTCTGGCAACGATCAAACACATAGAGTGATTGCATCTGCAAGCTACCGCAAGGAATACCTAGGATTTGCAGCTACTCAGATATCAATGGTTTGGGAGAGTAGAACGCAAGGTCGATTTAGCTACGTTTATTCTGGCGATGCCAATGGTGATGCAGCTACTGGAAACGACTTGATCTGGGTTCCTCGTGATGCGGCTACTGATTTAGTCTTTGACAATACGTGGGATCCAGATGGAAGCGGACCATTAACAGCAGGTTCTTATTCGGCCGCTCAACAGGCAGCAGACTTTAATGCTTTCATTTCGCAAGATGAATATCTCAGTTCAAGAAGAGGTCAATATGCAGAGCGCAATGGTGCACTCCGCCCATGGCTGACCAGTGTTGACGTGAGCATTGTCCAAGAATTTTTTGTTAAGGTGGGAGATAAAGGTAAAAGGAATACCATTCAAGTCAGAGCTGACTTTATCAATATAGGTAATCTGTTGAATAATGCTTGGGGTGTTTCGGATGCCAACGTGCAAACTCAGTTGTTGAATCGTTCAGGATTTACAGCTGCTGGCGAACCAATTTACAGATTTACACCTCTTTCTACTGCGGGTGGCACAATCACTCCTGTTTCAAGAACTTACCAGACTAGAACAACGATCGGAGATGTGTGGCAAGCGCAGCTAAGCCTTCGTTACATTTTCAATTAGTTTAGATAATTTGACTCCTTAAAAAAGGCCACCGAATCGGTGGCCTTTTTAGTTTGCCTCCGTTTGCCTACTTTCAATAATGATAAGGTCGCGATTTATTCGTTTTTTCCTTTTTTTAGCTCTTTTTTGCCTGTCTCAATGCCGGCAGAAAGGGGAAACGCAGGCTTTTTTATCGCAACCTGCCGTTGAAACGGACCTGGCGGACATTAAAAAGCGTGGCTACCTCGAAGCAATTTTAGACAATAACTCCATCAGCTATTTCATTTATAAGGGCACTCCCATGGGGTACGAATATGAGATGCTCCAATATTTCTGCAAGTCTTTAAAAGTGAAACTGAAGATTCGAGTCATTTCCGGAATTGATGAGGCTATCACGAAACTCAACGAGGGCGGTGGTGATGTTCTTGCTTTTCCACTGACGATCACGAAAGAGAGAACCAGTTATCTGTCTTTCTCCTCCGCTCTCTACAGCACTCATCAGGTATTGGTGCAAAAGAAGCCGGCCAATTGGCGTATGCAACCGACAGCGTTGGTGGAGAAACGACTGATTCGAAACCCCATCGATCTGATTGGAAAAGAAGTGTATGTGCTGAAGGGTTCTTCCTTTACCGAACGCATGAAAAACCTCTCGCAAGAGATTGGAGGAGATATTCAGTTGAAAGAAGACAGTGCCACAGCAGAAACGGAATCGTTGATTCGAAGGGTAGCTACCGGTGAAATTAAATATACAGTAACTGATCAAACCATTGCAATGGTGAACTCCTTGTATTATCCAAACTTGGATATAAACACCGTATTGAGCTTACCGCAACAAATAGCCTGGGGTATGCGCAAAAATTCTCCTACGCTACAAGCAGCATTGGACGCATGGTTGGCTAAGACCAAACAAAACGGTTTGTTTCAGACGCTATACAACAAGTATTTTAATAACCCCCGGTTTTCCATTACACTCGCTTCCAGCGACTACTCCTCTTTGACAGGTGATAAGCTTTCTCCATTTGATGAAAGAATAAAAGAAGAGGCCAAACAAATTGGCTGGGATTGGCGATTGATTGCATCGATTGTCTACCAGGAGTCGAACTTTGACCCCAAAGTAGAATCATGGGCAGGCGCGATTGGGTTAATGCAGATCATGCCAGAGACCGGTGAGTTCTTGCATGTTGCCGATTTGTGGGATCCCAATCAAAATATTAAAGCTGGAATACGTTTTTTGAAATTTTTGGATGACTATTGGGCAAAAACGGTTTCGGACCCCAACGAGCGATTGAAGTTTGTTCTGGCTTCTTATAATGTGGGCGCATCACATGTCATTGACGCTCAAAAGCTGGCTCGAAAGAATGGTCGGAACGCAAGTCTTTGGGATGATAGCGTTGAGTATTTTTTATTGCAAAAGTCAAATCCTAAATATTACCGAGACAAAGTGGTTGCTGCCGGCTATTGCCGATGTGATGGTCCCGTTCGGTACGTGAAGGAAATTCTAGACCGCTACGAGGAGTACAAAATACATATCGAGGCGTAGCTGATAGCACAGCCTTTTACTTATTTGTTGCGATAGAATTGCAACTATCATTAACATGATATAATTTTGATACATGGCAATCATTAAACCTATATCCGATTTGCGAAACAAATCCAACGAAATTTCGGAGTTGGCTCATTCCACCCAAGAGCCAATTTACATTACTAAAAATGGCGAAGGCGACTTGGTGGTAATGTCTATACAAGAGTATAGAAAAATGGAGCGAAAGCTTGATTTGTTCGCGAAACTCTCAACCGCCCAGGCGCAATGGGATGAGGGCCAACGGGGGCGCCCTTACCAAGATGTAGTAAAGTCACTTCGAAGCCGAATCGGTGGAAAAGAAATTTCAAGTTAATCTACTACCTCAAGCGGAGGAAGATTTGAAAGAGATAATTGACTTTATCGCTGAGGAGCGACCCAGTGTGGCTAACAAAATGTTGGACAAATTTTCTCAGTCATTCTCTCAACTCGGCATTAATCCCGAATCAGGAAGAAAAGCTAGAGATAAGCGACTATATTTATTAGGCTACCGATATTTAGTCGTGAGTACTTACTTGGTGTTTTATAGAATTCAATTGAAGCGGGTCTTCGTTTATCGAATACTTCACGGAGCAAGAAACTATACAGAAATTTTATAAACACTCACGGCTTCAAAGCCTCTCAACAATTTCTTTAAAATCCAGATTCTCCCAGTTTTTTTCAATATTTAGTTGTTTTAATACGTCTTCCATAATTCTTTTTTGTTTTTGGCCAGTCTCATAGGCAACAGAGTAGGGTATATTTTCGTGAAAGGTGACCATCGAATAAAGCGGAATCCATTTTTCCGGAAACATTTCATGCAACTTCGATTCAATCTTTTTCCGGAGAATAAAATCCGCGTCATTAACTAAGTCGCGCATCTCAACGAAATTATCCAATGCCAACTTTGCGATGGCATCTGCATTCGGTTTTCGTATTTCTTGGAAGGAGGGAAGAACTTGATCCCAGTCGTCTGCAAATTGATCGAGGAGTTGATTGAGAACGTGGCAATCTTCGAAGCCGGCATTCATTCCCTGCCCGTAGAAGGGGACAATGGCGTGAGCAGCATCGCCAATCAACAGCGTTTTATTTCGAACCCAGGGATAGCAACGCATCGTTACCAATGAGGAACTGGGATTTTGAAAAAACTCTTCCAGCAGTTGCGGCATCAAAGCATAGGCGTCTGGGAATACAGACTTAAAAAAATCCTTGACCTTTTCTTTTGTGGAAAGGGTTTCAAAAGAAGTCTCTCCCGCGAAAGGAAAGAATAATGTGAGAGTGAAACTTCCATCCGGATTAGGAAGAGCAATCAACATATAGCTTTCACGCGGCCAAATGTGTAGGGCATTTTTCTCCATTTGGAAAGAACCCGCGGCTCCTGCGGGAATATGTAATTCTTTATAGCCGTGTTCAATATAGCTTTGAGAGAAATTGAATTGGTCAGTGAACTGCATCGCGAGCCGCACTGCCGAAAATGCTCCATCGGAACCAATGATCAAATCGAACTTTGAATTTTGAATGTTGAATTTTGAGTTATTAATTGCGAGCTCTGTTTTTCCAAAGTCAACCGAGTTGATCCGTTGTTCAAAATGAAACTCTACACCAAGCGATTCCGCTTTTGTTATGAGAACTTTATTTAACCCACTTCTTGAAATGGAGTTGATGTATTGCCCCGCCTTTCCATAAGGTTGGAAATTTAAATTTCCGTGCAAATCGTGGATCATACGGCCGTGCATCGGAATGGCTTCCTTTTTCAACTCTTCAGCTAAACCCACCTCCTCCAACGCGCGTATGCCACGATTACTCAGTGCTAAATTGATTGAGCGACCTTCATAGCCCGCGCCTTTTCGCATGTCGTTTCGTCTTTCAAAAACAGAAACACGATAGCCTCTGTTTTTAAGGTAGATGGCAAGAAGGGATCCCACTAATCCTGCACCTGTAATGGCGATGTGTAATTCTTTTTTCATAGTTGTTTTAAGTGTTAGATCAATCTAGACGCACAGATGATTCGTCTAAAAGATACATTTTATTAAATCTGGCTCGATCATTTTGTATGACTCTTTATAGAAATCCTCTTTTCCTAAAGGAATTTGAATCAATTCTCTTGCTGTTGAAATCTTGCAAATTGCGGAAGTTTCTGCAAGATAATCTTTGAATGATGAATGTGTCCATTCTTCCATTTTTTTGACAAGTTCGGCTTTTAATGGATTTTGATGAATGTAATGAAAGCAGGTAGGGATGTAACAATCAGTGTTTGGAAGTTTCGCTTTCGTTTTCTGCTGAAATAAAGAGCCAGTTCTGTTTTCTTGTTTGTTGATTGCTTGACAATAGGAACTCTGGATAGTACCGAACTTCCGTACTAAGAATTGTTGATTTTGGTTCGTGAGTAAGTTCAGTCCCCTTGTTTTCTCCGGAACATAAATCATCAGGTGAAAATGATTTGGCATTAGACAATAGGCAAGGACATTGCAAATTGGAGTCAATTCCAGTTCAATTTTTTTAAGAAAGAAGTCATAGTTTCTGTTTTCAAAAAAAATATTTTGTTTGTTATTGCCTCGGTTGTAAACATGATAAATGGAGTTGGGATGGAAATTCATAGTCTTTTATCAAGGCGTCTGACCGCTCTAAGCGGTCTGACGCCTAAAGAGAGGCTTTAAAAATCTTTACAAACTTGAATACGTCCTCAAACCGATTATACAAAGGAACAGGAGCAACTCTAATGACACCCGGCTCACGCCAATCCGCAATGATACCTGCCTTCGTCAATTTCTGAAAAACAGATTTTCCATTTTGATGCATTAAAATGGAAAGTTGGCAACCACGTTGTTTCGGATCATCGGGAGTGATCACACTAAAAGAGGTAGTTGAGTTATCGATTTGATTAAGCAGAAATGTTAAGTATCCCGTGAGCAACAAACTTTTTTCTCTGAGATTTTTTATCCTAGCCTTTTCAAATACCTGAAGCGATGCGAGCAGTGCGGCACCTGATAAGACCGGAAAATTGGAGAGCTGCCATCCATCTGCACCAGGCATGGGAATAAATCCCTTTTTCATTTGAAACCGGTCTTTCTCATGATGCCCCCACCAGCCAGCCAACCGTGGAAGAGACGAATCATTGGCGTGCCGTTCATGGACGAAGGCTCCTGCCACGCCACCAGGTCCTGAGTTCAAGTATTTGTAACTGCACCATACAGCAAAATCTACCTGATCTTTATGGAGTTGCAGTGGCACATTTCCTATGGCATGTGCCAGATCGAAGCCAGCGTAGGCACCTGCTTCGTGGGCCGCTTTTGTTATTTTTTTGATTTCAAAGAATTGGCCTGAGTAATACTGTACAGCTCCGAAAATGACCAATGCTACTTGCTCTTTGTTTTCTTCGATCGCTTGAAGGATGTCGGCTGTTCGCAATGTGAATTCTCCTTTTCTTGGAGCTAGCTCTATCAGGGTTGTTGCAGGATCCAAACCATGAAACTTCAATTGTGATTCAAACGCGTATTGATCTGAAGAGAAGGCTCCTGCTTCGGTGATAATTTTGAATCGTTGTTTGGTAGGGTGGTAAAAGGAAGCCATCATCAAGTGTAAATTGACCGTGAGTTGATTCATGGCCACTACTTCCATTGGCTTTGCGCCTACCAACTTTGCCAGCGTTTTCTTGCTAAACTTGTGATAATACAACCAAGGTCTTTTTGCATGCACATGCCCCTCTACACCGAGTGCTGCCCAATCGGTGAGTTCTTCAATGATCAATTTTTTCGTAGCAATGGGCTGAAGCCCCAACGAGTTGCCTGTGAAGTAAAGAGCTGTTTTGCCATTTACCCTAGGCAAATGAAACTGTTTCCGAAATGATTTTAAGGGATCATTCTGATCAAGCTTTTTCGCAAAAGAGATAGTTGATTCGAAATGGAAGGGCATGTGATTTATTATGATGTCAATTGTTTTTGGTGATGCTGCACATGATAGATAGTAAAGTATAGCATTTCACGCAATGTGAGTTTGCCGAGCAAAGGATGGGGTAATATGAGTCGGTCAAGTTGCGTTTCTGAAAACCTGTCAATTCTTCTTGCCAACGCCTGCACGACTTTGGAAAGGTTTGTAGATAGTTTTTCTACGGAGTCAGTTTTGGGTGGAGGTACAAATCTTCCGGAGGCACGACCACCTGCCTTTAATTTGTCGTGATACCGCGCCACTAATTCTTCATACGATCTTGACTTTCTGTTAGCTGTTCCAAAAATCAGCCGCAGCAAAAATGCTGGTAAACTTAAAGCCAGGGAAACAGGTGAAACACTTCTCACAATATGATCTAGAAGTTGGACAGCATTCCATTTTCCGGGGCTTGCGATAAGCAGCTGACTATCATTCAAAGACTGAATACGTTTTATGTAGTTGTCGTGCTGGAGAAGCAGCAAATGTTTTAACTCTTCTTTTTCCATGTCAAACAAAGCGTTTATCTGATTCCATCACCGTGCCACAATTCTTACACGTTCTCAATTCTTCTGATCCATAGAAATCGCGAAAACGAGGAATAAAATCTTTTTCTATATTTTCGAGATGGAATTTATATTCGTGTAACTTATGATTACATTTTTCGCAGAACCACATCAAACCATCGTCTTCAGTTTTTTCTCGCTTGCACTCGATCACCAGCCCAATTGAATTAGGTGTCCGTATAGGCGAATGAGGGACACGCGCTGGTAGCAAAAACATATCGCCTTCATTCAGTGAGATGTCTACTGCCTTACCCTCTTCCTGAATTCTTACCGTGATGTTGCCTTCTAACTGATAGTACAATTCTTCTGTTTCGTTGTAATGGTAATCCTTTCTTGCATTGGGGCCAGCCACAATCATGACAATATAATCGCCCGCATCGGCATATAAATTTTTGTTGCCCACGGGTGGCTTTAAGAGGTCACGGTTTTCTGCGATCCATTTTGTGAGGTTGAAGGGTCTTCGAATAGCCATAGCTTTTTGATTTGGAAATGATTTACGAACTTTTAACCCAAAGTATGCACTTGAAACCATTGCATACTTAAGAATGAAAATCAATAACTTACGATGGTCAACTAAAAAAACCGTGTTTATGATTTTCATTGTCAGGGTTAACCTTGACAATACTGCCTGTATTGTCAGTATTCGTCAACCCTTCGGGCGAAATATGCTTTTGCATATTTCGGGTTAAAGGTAACCTTCTTTTATATTTACTGAAAATCAAATTATGGAACTGGATTTAAAAGGTAAAAGAGCTATTGTTTGCGGCAGCACCCAGGGGATTGGCAAGGCTTCTGCAATTGAACTAGCATTATTAGGGGCCTCCGTTACGTTGGTAGCCAGAAACGAGGAAAAGTTGCGATCAGTCTTGAAGGAGCTGTCAACTGGACAGGGGCAAGCCCATGACTACCTCGTGGCTGATTTTGAATTGCCTGACCAATTGAAACAAGCAATACAACGATTTGCTAAAGACAGAACCGCTCATATTTTGATCAACAATACAGGCGGCCCTCCTGCCGGAACAGCTTTAGACGCTGCCCCCGAAGAATTTTTGAAGGCTTTTTCGTCACACTTGATTTGCGGGCAAATTCTTGTGCAAGCATTAGTGCCGGGTATGAAAGCGGAGAAATATGGGAGGATTATTAATGTCATATCTACCTCGGTAAAGATTCCCATTCGCGGACTTGGGGTATCAAATACGATTCGTGGCGCAGTTGCAAATTGGTCTAAAACCTTGTCGCTTGAATTGGCGCCTTTTGGCGTAACCGTAAACAATGTGTTGCCGGGCACGACCATGACAGGTCGGCTAGAATCCATCATTCACAACAATGCGGCAAAGACTGGCAAGTCTGTGGATGAGGCAAAGCAAAAGATGATTGATGAAGTGCCCGCTGGTCGCATTTCTGAACCTCGTGAAGTGGCGGCTGTTGTTGCCTTTTTGGCGAGCCCAGCGGCAAGCTATGTGAATGGCGTAAATTTGCCGGTGGACGGAGGGCGTACGGGAAGTTTGTAAATGATTAAGCAAGCCTTGTTTCGGCTTCAATCTTTAGTCGTCCCTTTATTTTGTTTTCAACCCAGGATTTAAGATTACCAAGAAGTGATGCAAAAGATTTTAAACTATGTCAACGGCCAATTGATGCCCCCGAACAAGGGCATGTATTTGGAGAATTACAATCCCGCTGAAGGGAAAGTATATTCACTTCTTCCTGATTCTGATGGCAGTGATGTGGCGTTGGCGGTGCAAGCCGGTAAAGCCGCTTTCGTGGGATGGTCGACTTTGCCATTGGCGAAGCGAGCAGCCATACTTCAGAAAATCGCAGACTTGATTGATCGGGATGCAGATAAGTTGGCTTTGGCTGAGAGTATCGATCAGGGCAAACCACTAAAATTGGCAAAAGCTGTAGATATCCCACGTGCTTCAGCCAACATGCGTTTTTACGCAACTGCATCCATGCATGTTTCTTCAGAGTCGCATTTGATGGAAGGCGAAGCAATCAACTATACAACTCGCACGCCCATTGGGGTAGCAGGTTGCATTTCTCCATGGAATTTGCCACTTTATTTATTCACATGGAAAATCGCTCCCGCACTGGCCGCAGGTTGCACGGTAGTGGCGAAGCCATCAGAGCTTACACCCATGACTGCTTTTCTTTTTTCTGAATTGTGTATAGAAGCAGGATTGCCAGCAGGTGTATTAAACATTGTTCACGGACTAGGTAGTAAAGTAGGACAGGCTATAGTGGAACACCCGGCCGTTGCAGCCATTTCATTTACAGGAGGAACCCTTACAGGAAAAACCATTGCCGCCACAGCAGCACCGATGTTCAAAAAGCTCTCGTTAGAGCTTGGCGGAAAAAACCCCAATATCATTTTTGCCGATTGTGATTTTGAAGACGCTGTCTCAACATCTATTCATTCTTCTTTTTCAAATCAGGGTGAGATTTGTTTGTGTGGCTCACGCATTTTGGTGGAGCGCAGCTTGTATCAACGATTTGTAAGTGAATTTGTAAGTCTTGTAAAAACGTTGGTTGTTGGCGATCCATTGGAAGAACAAACGCAATTGGGCGCTCTTGTCTCTGAAGGGCATTTAAAAAAAGTGATGTCCTATATCGATTTAGCGAAACAGGAGGGAGGGAAGGTAGAATGTGGAGGAGTGCAAGTAAAATTGGCTGGCCGGTGTGCAGATGGCTATTTTGTATCGCCTACCGTTATCACCGGGTTAGATCAACAATGCCGAACAAACCAGGAAGAAATCTTTGGGCCGGTTGTCACGATTATGCCTTTTGATACGGAAGAAGAAGCGATTGCTTTTGCAAATGCTACTGCCTACGGGCTTAGCGCTACGATCTGGACAGAAAATTTGAAGCGGGCACACCGGGTGGCTCATCAACTCAAGAGCGGCATCATCTGGGTTAACTGTTGGCTGCTACGTGATTTAAGAACGCCCTTTGGAGGAATGAAGCAAAGTGGTGTGGGTAGAGAAGGCGGTTGGGAAGCAATGAAGTTTTTTACAGAGGCGAAGAATGTATGTGTGAAGATTTAGTTAACAAACGTACGACAAATAGACAACCTTGAACAAGGATCGAAGATCTCGTTGAGCCAATGAGTATAACTTAAAAACGAGAGTTCTTAACGTCACGCGAAAGGTATCGAAATAGCTAAAAGTGTACCCT
>JADBYK010000006.1 GCA_020403045.1 Cytophagales bacterium | reverse complement strand
TAGCCCCAAGTAAGAAAACCAAGTTGGTGATTTTCATTGTCAGGGTTTAACCTTGACATCCGCCTCAGGCGGATCGTCAACCCCCTGGGCAAACTATGCATTCCTAATGCATAGTTTGGGTTAAAAAAATTTGCCCTCGCCAAAAAGGGCATTTTTTTACCGTCCAAAGTTGAATACCAAATTGCCTGATATGGTCGGGAATCTACTTTTTAATTAATTTAATCCTGTGAAACAATCTACCTTCTTGAACTTGAAGAAGGTAAACGCCCTGAATTAAGTGTTCTATGTTAGCCTTGTAAACGTCTCCCGATTTTTCAAAATCGATGGAATTTCTTCGTCCAGCGAGATCAACTAGCTGAACATTGGACAGCTCGCCTTTTATTCCAACCAGTTCGAAATAATTTTTGACTGGATTGGGGAAATAACTGACTGTACTTCTAACGCCTACTAGATCACCTGTTACAATGAGCGGCACATCGGCAGAGAACTCACTTACACAACCATCAATCGTTACCTGCACTTTGTAGATACCAGGTACTGTGACTGGAAGAGTTGCATTGTTGGCTGAAGGAATAACGGTTCCATTTAAAAACCATTTATTTCCTGTTTCTGCGTTTGAGGTAAGTATGATGGTTTCAACATTTATTCCGATGACTGCTACAATTGGCCTAGCAGGTTTGATACAAAAGGAGCGTGTGACCTCTGGCGCAGCGTTAAACGAATCATTACCTCCCTGGTTGGCTTTAATGATTGTACGTCCGGCTTTTACAATCGTTGCCGTGTTGCTATTTATCGTCACTCTATCAGAGTCTGCTGTGAAGGCCACCCCAAGACTTGAAGTGGCTGTTGCTGTCAAAGCAAACGGAGCATCGCCAACTGTTTTGTCGGGGATAGCAGTAAACGAAATGGTTTGGTTGCCCTTTAGGTTAACTTCCACTTCAGTCGAGAAATCGCTAATACAATCGTCTTCTGTTACCTGCACCTTGTAGTTACCCAGAGTAGTAGTCGTGAATGTTGAATTGGTTGCGGAAGCAATCACATTTCCATTTAGAAACCATTTGTTTCCCGCAGATGCACTAGAAGTAAGTAAAAATGTTCCTGTGGTTGGTTGAGTGACGATAACAGTTGGCTTCAAAGGTTTGATGCAAAACGATCGCGCCACTTCTGGTGCGGCATTGAAAGATGCGCTACCGGTCTGGTTGGCTGTAACGGCTACGCGGCCAGCTTTTACAATCGTTGCTGTACTACCACTAATTGTGACTTTATCCGAACTAGTAGAGTAGGATATAGGTAGGTTTGAACTTGCTGTTGCCATTAACGCGAATGGAGCATCCCCAATTGTTTTATCTCCTATTGCTGGAAATGTGATGGTCTGTGAATTTACTGGCGGAGTAACTCCTTTTTGATATACTCTTACATAGTCGATTTCCATAGACGATTGTGTAAAGGCAGGATCGATCGCTCCACCTACTCCTCCCATGGCAATATTCAAAAGCAAATATTGCGGCTTATCAAATGGCCAGGTACTTGCATTCTTTACAGGTGGGTTGTAGGTGTAAAAGGGTACATTGTCAACTAAAAACTGAATCTTCTCTTCATCCCAGATTATTGAATAGATATGGAACGTAGTGCTTACTTGAGATACATTGATGGTCTTTGTGTTGATGGTATTACCGGAGCTAGAAGTAGTATGAATCGAACCGTGAATGACATTGGGATTGTTTCCCCAGTGTTCCATGATATCAATTTCACCGGTTGCGGGCCAGTTTGTAGTTCCAAATTGACTGGAAAAGAATCCCCCAGGTTCATTGATATTTTTCCCGAGCATCCAAATTGCCGGCCACGTACCTGCACCTGTGGGTAGTTTAGCCCGTGCATCGACCCGCCCATAGGTAAATGCGAATTTGGAGTTTAGGCGTGCAGAAGTGTATTGTTTGGTAAAGCCTTGATTTGTGAAACTCTCTTTCTTCGCTACGATTTTCAAAAAGCCATTGGCTACGGATGAATTTTCAATTCGGTTTGTGTAGTGTTGTTGTTCATTGTTATACCAATTGCCGCCTGCCGGAAGTTGTGTTTGATGAAACCATAAGTCAGATGAAATCGGTCCTGTACCAGAAAATTCATCAGACCATACCAGCGTGTATCCTCCAGGTTGCGCTATAGCTGTAGTGCTCAGAAGCAACAAACCGAAAAATATAAAAATTCTCACAGGCGTTGGGATCATTTATTAGTACATTATCAATACTTCAATTTCTCGTCTTTATCCCAAAGACCCCAAGACGCTCCTACATCGCCTTCGGCACCAACTTTCCACGATTCATCGAAGGAAGAGAAATAGAATACTTCAATATCTTCTTCCATCGACCACTTTTGGGTGTTAATAAAGTACTTCATGAAATTTTGATCAGATGGCATGGCGGCACCAAAATTTGTACCTTGACTAGGCCAGCCTGTTTCGCTAATGATCACCGGTTTTCCATTCGCAGCTCGTACGGCCTTGTTATACATTTCTTTCATGTATAACAATGAGTAGTCAATGTGGCAACCTTCCCAATACGGATAACAATTGGCAAGTACGACATCACATGCCGCAGTTATTCTGGGCTTTACATCGAATTCAAAATACGCATCTACATAGCCAACAGGAATCCCAACCGGTATCGCCTTCTTCACTCTGGTGATAAAAGCGATTAACTCATCTTCGGTTAAATCACCGCGAAGCATGACTTCATTTCCAACAGCTGCGATATCAACGTATCCTTCTTTGGAAATCTTAATAAGGTTTTCTACTTCTTGTTGATTGATCTTATCGTCATTTCCTAACCACGCACCCACCAAGGTTTTCATTCCAAGCTCTTTCGCAATTTTGGGGATCAATTCGTTCCCTTCGATACATGAAAAAGATCTAATCCATTTAGTGTAGGGGCGAATAATTTCTAGTCTTCTTCTGATTTGTTTCTCCGTAATAATCTCTCCGGGCTTTTGTCCCTCTTCATAGGCGCTAAAGCCGAGGCCATGCATTCCTGCGTTTAGCACTTTTCTAAACAGCTCACGCAACGATTCCGCAGTGGCTCGCTCATATGACTGGCCAGCCAGCGATAATAACTTTTCAGCTTTTGACGACATGGTTACTTGTATTTTAGATTTTCATTTTTATCCCATATTCCCCAACGCTGACCAACATCCCCTTCGTGACGAACTTTCCACGATTCATCGAACGAGGAGAAATAGAACATTTCGATGTTCTCTTGTTGCGCCCAGTTTTGAGTATTAATAAAATACTTCATGGAATTCTCTTCCGAAGGTTGTGCTTCAGCGTTATTGGGTCCCTGGTCTGGCCAACCAGTTTCAGCAATGATAACTTTTTTACCTCTGGCAGCCTCTTGTGCAACTTCGTACATCTGCTTTAAGTAACCGGAAGCCTGATCAATGTGGCACCCTTCCCAAAACGGATAGCAGTTGGCTAAAACAATATCACAGGCATCTACCAGATCAGCGTGTTCTTTGAACTGAAAATACGCGTCTACATAACCGACCGTTATGTTAGGCAGCGTTTTTTTTACCCGGCTAATATAGTTCAGTAACTCCTGTTTGGTTAAATCATTCCGAAGCAATACTTCGTTACCGACTACTGCAATATCGACATATCCTTGCTCAGCCAGATCTATTAACTGTTTTATCTCTTCTTCATTTTTCGCTTTGTCGCTGTCGATCCACGCGCCCACCATTGTCTTCAGACCTTTTTCGCGGGCAGCCTTGGGGATAAACTCATTGCCCTCAGTGCAAGAGAACGAACGCACCCATTTGGAGTATGGTGCGACTATAGCCATACGCCTTTTAATCTGTGCCTCCGACAAGATGTCACCAATATTCTGACCTTCGAGGTAAGGGCTAAAACAAATACCACTCAGACCTTTGTTGAGGTTTTTGCTAAAATGTTCTTTGACTGCCGAATTGGATAGCGAAGTAAAATCAGCATCCGTTGCTAACGCTGGTATTTTATGCAGTGATAGGAATTTTTCTTTTTGATAATAAGAAGATGATTTTTGCGTTTTGGCTGCTTCGCGCTTGTCTAACTCTGCACGCGTCTCATTGGCGCGCTGTTCGTCCACATCGTAGTCGCGCATAACATATATGGCTACCATGGTTCCCATAATAGGAATGACTGAGAAAAATATTCGCAGGCCGTCAATTGCTCCTTCTGACTGAACAGAAGCACTGGGGTCGAAACCCACCAACGTCATCAGCGTTCCGCTTAATAAGCCAGCAATAGCAAACCCCACTTTCACCATCCACCAATAGATTGCCCCAAAAATACCCTCCCGTCTCTTGCCGGTGGTTAATTCATCCAGATCAATTACATCAGCCGTCATGGACATCATGATTGTGAAAAGACTTCCAATACCAAAAGAGAAAAGTGGTAAGGCGAAAATAAACATGTAGGGTTTGCCCGGCACAAACAAAAACCAAAACAGAATATACCCTAAAAGTGAAATGCTTTGGGAAACAATAAAGGCTCGTTTTTTTCCCAACCATTTTGACATTCTGGCAACGATGGGAATGACCAGAAAGGTGGTGGATAGTGCACCCAAACTACCAAATAGTGTTGGCCAAATTCCAGCTGCTCCAGTATCGCCATTGAATAAATGGTAAACGATTATAAAGAATGAAAAACTAGCTATTGTATTAAAGGCATTGAAAATGAAAAAAGTAGCTATGCACAACTTTCGGAATGGAATTGAGGTGAATGCTTCTTTAAAGCCAAGGAATATTTCTTTTAGGCTGTATCCGATAGAACTAAAATTAAGGGGAGCATAATTTTCATGAAGTGACGACTTGCCTTTAATGAAAATGGCCGGTACCATAGCAAAAATGGCACATGCAATCCCTACCCAAATTGCAAGTGTTCGAGTTGCTACATCAGCTGACGCAAACCAACTCTTGTCATACATAACAACCCAGAACCATGGAGCAATTACCCAAGCCCATTGACCGATCCATTGGGCGATGGCCATGATACTCGTGCGTTCATGAAAGTCATTACTCATTTCATAGCCCATGGCTACATAAGGCACACTAAAAAGCGTTAAGCCCAAATAGAATATGAAAGACCAAAACATAAAAAAGTAGAAATTGTAAGTGATCCCATCTTCTCGATACAACTGCCACATAATGACAAATGAAAAACCCATGAGAATGGCGCCTAAGAAAACGTAGTGTCTGCGCCTACCCCAACGTGATTTGGTGTTGTCAGATATGTATCCCATGATGGGATCGGTGATAGCATCGAAAATTCTGGGCAGAAAGAAAATTAGTCCCCACATCCATCCGGGAAATCCAAGGTCTTGCACCAGCACCACCATGAAAATGCCTAACACTGCAGGGAACATTTGATTCGCCAGCATTCCCACACCGAAGGCTATTTTTTGCCCCATCGGAACTTTACTTGTAATCGTAGACATGGTTTTCGTTTTTAGGGTATATTTTTCTTTTAATAGATTTTTAATTTCCTTTTACTTTGCTGGTGGCGCCACTACTTCATCGATCAGCTTTTTCTCGTTGCCATTATATGTTTTGTTAATAGGGGTTCCTCCACGTGTCAGATTTTTAAACACACCCTGATCGACTAATTTCCACATAGGATATTTCGCTTCGCCAGTGAGACTAAATAGCCCAAAATGATTTTCTGAGCCCTTCGGATTGGCTGCATCTTTCCACTGCTCGTCAAAGGCTTCAAAATAAAAACACGATATACCAGAAGAATTTGTCCAGTTGCGCATGTGTTGATAATACTTCCCCTGTTTGTATTCATCGGTGGCCCGTGAGCCTTCGCTTCCATAAAAACCATCGGACGCAGAAGCCCATCCGGTTTCGCCAATATGAATGGGTTTATTTACACCCAGGCTCTTTACATAGCTGGCAACGGAGTCATATTGAGCTTTGGCAAATGCTACTGCACGTACCACGGCCGCATCGGCTTTTTCGACTTCCGAGAGGGTTGACTCATCTGCAGGTACTCGCCAAAAATCAGGATTGTAATGGGTATTGTGATAGGGATAGGTGTGCATGGAAATGAAATCCACGGCTTTGATTATTTTTTCGAGATCTTCGGTGTGATAACTGGAGTCGCCACCGCCCCAAGAAGCAAAATCGTCAGAGCATGTAATCCATAGGTCTTTTGGTAATTGACCGGAAGCTTTCAAAGACTGGACATGATTTACCCATTTCAATATCACTGATGGCTGAACGTAATAACTGGCAGCCCATTTCACCATTGCTTCATTACCTACAGCAAGTATCTTAACGATATCCGGATATTGATTTGCTAACGCCACTGCTCTTCCGATCTCACCTTCGTTTTGTTCGCTTTCAATGTTATGATCTGGCGCTTGATCGGTCCACGCATTTTTGCAGTCGATCCAGGCACCAAGCATTACATACATTTCAAAATTGGGATCCGTACCTTTTAATTCTTGAATGGCTTTCAATAAATTCGATGCATGAGCCAATTGAACATTGTAGGTTCGCACAATCTTGATTCCTACGGCCGACAAGATTTTCAGATCTTCTTGAAGTTGTGCGATGCTCGGTTGTAGTTCCCTTGATTTTTCTCTGTAGCCCTCGTAACAAATAGCCTGGTAATTGGGGTTTCCTAAAATGTCTTTTGCCGTCACTTCTTTTTGGTTAAGGGGTTGTTCTACTTGCGTTGTCTTTTTTTGATGGCACGAAATGCTCGTCAACATTGTCACTCCGAAACAAATCGATTGTAAAATTGACTTCATGCGTGAATAATTTGTTTTTTAGTGGTCACATGGAATCGCTTAGATTATTATACTGTTGTGAGTAGAATATATTGGAAGCGATTTCATATCGGCATTTATTGATTCCGCATCTCTCTTTTCATTTTTCTAATTTTTATAAAACAATCCAAAGCCAAGAGGAAATAGCGGTTCAATGGAACCATCCCAAAAATTCGGACCATACTTACCTTTATAATCTTCTTCAAACGTAGGCCATGAATGAGGAAGCTTTCCCTTGAAATCGTAATCGCCAAATAGTACCTCGGCAATGCCATCGCCTTCCGAGCCAGGGAACCAAGCCGCTACAAAGGCATCGGCTTGCTCAAGCTGTTTTGCTACAACCAGTGGCCGTCCTGAAATTAACACTACCACGGTTTTGATTCCTTTTGCTGTGTACTTATCGACCAGCATTTGATGTTCCGGTGTAAGTGTAAGCTGGTATTTATTCATGACGCCACCAATGTCACCCATAAACTCTGCGTAGGGAGTTTCACCCACCACTACAACAGCCACATCTACATTATTGTAATCGGCACTGCCATCTGCATCGTATAAAACTTTTTGCGAAGAGAATTTTCTAAACCCTTCCAAGATGGTTGTAGCACCCGCATAATTTTCCGTAATACCCTGCCAGTTTACTGTCCATCCTCCGGATTGTAAACCCGAGTTGTTAGCAAACTCACCAACCACCACAATTCTCGCATCTTTCTTTAAGGGCAAAACGTTGTTATCGTTCTTCAGTAGCACGAGCGACTCTCGCACGGCTTGACGGGCAACAGTGCGATGCGCCTGAATTCCAATCTTAGAGATAAGCCTGAGATCTGGAAAGGGATTATCAAAAAGACCTATCCGGAATTTCTGCCTCAATATTCTACGTACCGCATCGTCAATTCTTTCTTGTGAGATGACTCCACTCAGCACACCATTCCGTACACCTTCCACATACATGTTAAAGTCTCCCTCAACCGCCATCACAATATCTACACCTGCATTAATGACATCAGTCCCTCCAAAGCGCGAATACGCCTTCCAATCCGAAACTACAATACCATCAAAATTCAATTCGCCTTTCAATACATCCGTAATCATTGCGCGGTGTGCATGCATTGGCACACTATTCAAACTGTTGAATGATGCCATGACTGAACCTACACCAGCTTCTACAGCTGCACGATAGGGGGGAAGCAAACGTTCAATTACTTCTTCCTGACTTAATGTTGTATTACCGCCTTCCACTCCAAAATCCGTTGCCCCATCACCAATAAAATGTTTGGCTGTAGCTATAAGCGATACAGGTTGGCCAACTGAACCTTGATGACCGCGCACGGAAGCTTTCGTTAACTCGGTTGTAATCTCGGTGCTTTCAGAAAAGGCTTCATACACCCGTCCCCACTTTTCATTATAGGGAATAGCGACACATGGAGAAAAAACCCAGTTGAATCCGGTAGCCCTTGCTTCAAGGGCAGTGATGGCTGCGGCATCTTCCACCAACTTCGCATTTCGTGCTGCTCCTAGTCCTATATTATGTGGAAAAATGGTCGCACCCGCATAGGTATTTTGCCCATGCACAGCATCCACACCAAAGAACATAGGGATCCCCAAACGTGTGGATAGTGCTAGCCATTGAAGTTGAACAAATTTGGCTTGCCACTCGGCAGCATCATTACCGGGTGTTGGCCCTTGGGTATGAATAATTGAGCCAATGAATTTAGTTTTGATTTCACCAATGCTGATATCATCAAAGTGGCGCACTTGTGTCATCTGACCGACTTTTTCATCGAGGGTCATTTGTGCAAGCAAGGCTTCAACTTTTCGCTCTATGGTTAGGTCGGTTTTGATTTCTTTATTCATTCCGTACTACCTTAAATTATCTTGCTTGATCTGGACTACGATTCGAATGATTTCCCCGGTTCTACCAAACACTTTCTGGCTGAGTGTTGTATCCAGATTCAGTTTTTCAAACGTGGAGACTCCATTGCTCGATACTATTTCCAACGCATTCTCACTGGCTAGTTTGTAAACAACCGGAACCTGGCAATAAGTAAAACACAAGGACTTTTCTTCCAAGGGTAGTTCGATTGTCTTCCCTTGTACGTTGATATAATTAAAGGTTTGCTTTTTAGTCAAGAACTCAGACTTTTTAAGCATGCATGGATTAAAAGAAAGTTGTCCGTCTTTTACAAATACACCCAATTCGCCAAAGCGTGATATAATATCTTCTTTCACCTGGCCGGTCATTCCTGGTTGCTGTGCGCCTTTATTGGCTGGCGTGTGTGAATACGGATCGGTTGGGAATGCTCCATAGAGCGTTGGAGATTTGTGAACTCCAATCCCTTCGCTAATCTCATAGTAATGATTAAGCAATTGGCTCACCAGTGTATCATTCTCCTTGTCCTGGATTGCTTTCAGGCAACACTCTTGCACGGCCAGTTGCAACTTAGAAACCATATGCCAGTAGATGGATCCTAATCCTTCGTATCCAAAAAATGTTCCTGACCGTCCGGTAAATGCTTTGTGGTTGAAGATCTTTTCAAAAATAGTTAACACTGCATCTTTGTTGGCGGCTGTTAGCGGATAATGATTTCCGTCCAGATTGTCTAATGCTTTCCGGAGATCAGCTGCGTTTTTGAAATTTCCATTGAAGTGAAATCCCCCATTGGCGTCTTGCTCAACAATCTGTATATTACTATCCTTTAGTAGGTGAGTCAACAAGGAAGAATTTGCGACAGATGCCTTTGGAATATTATTCTTTTTTAGGAAGCCCGGTAAATCCTTATTCGGATAAAGTAGATAACTATACTGATCTTCTCTAAACAGGCTACTCGCTCTCAAACCATTCAAGGTTTCAAGAGTTTCTGTGGATGTCAAATAACCAGAACTTAAAATAGCTACTTGTCCTTCAAGCATTTCGCTTAGATAGGAGATCGAAATCCCCTGATCTTTTTCAACTGTCATCAAATTATAAGCATGATATAAGTTATCCTCTCTTTTGTTGGCGCGAATAGTATGCTCAAGATAGCTTAGACAAAGATTCGAGAATTCAATAACTTCCTTTATCGGTAACGTGCTTTTTTGGTCACTAAATGACTGACTATAAATTTGAATTCTGTAGCGGCTACCTGCTGACCCCAAGTCATCCAGGATTGTTTTCCGGTCTTTGTTTGTAAACGAACCGACTAGCAAGTGCTTATTCTTATTGAGTGCTTCATTACAATTTTGGAAAAAAGTAAAGAGCTCCTCTGAAATCTCAGTCTCTTTTAGCGTACAGTTTTCGAGAACCCCGTTTATGAATGTTAGAAACCTCCTAAGGTAGCAAAGGGTTACCACAGATACACCGTTTCCAACCAACGCATTGTTGGCATCATTCCATTCAGGTCGCTGAGTATTCATCCAGATACCGCCTTCAGGAATGAAATTGGATAATTTTGCCAGAACTGTTGCCAGGATCTTTTCAAGAAAGTTTACGTGGTGAATGGCGCCATTACTATTCTGAAGCAAAGTACAGTCGGCACCTATAGCCGACTTGCGTTCTTCTATTGAATGGTCGAGTTTGCGATCAAAATCAATTGTATCCTTAGGATTCCTCAAAATGTCCTCATACGGTTTTATCTTATACGGTACGTTCGCATAGACAAACACATCGTCATTAAAATAACTTGATAACCTACCAGGAGCGTGACTTTCTGAAAACTCTAGAAACTTTAATAAATAGATAATTTGATGATCGCCCCAATAGCCAATGTATGACCAGGGGTCATCGGCCTCAATTCTTTCCCAGTCGATACCATTCTTGGTAATTCGGTAAGGATTATAACCATCGAAGGTAGAAGCATTTAGGAATTTGAAAATCATTCCATCAATGAAGTCAGGGTAGGAGTGGGCCAATGCTTCCCAATTCTGAAAAATATCTCTCCAGTTACCTGCATAGTCTAAGACCTTTGACCCATCCTGTTCATTGCGGGTATTGATGGAAAATTGATTCCAGGGTCTACTGGGATCGCCATGCCTACGACTGAATTTTAATGGCAAGTATTCAATGCAAAGGCGTTGTAGATCTTTATCGTTCGATTTTTGCGCAAAGTTTTTTAGAATAGAAATTGCGAATTGACTGGGAAGACTCTGAATATTTTTTTGATTTTGTCGGAAAACCTCCTGATTGGCCTTTAGAAGATAAGCGACCAGATCACTTTTTTCGATTTGATAGTTGTTATCAAAAATACCGCCCCGCATGATGTTGAACATGCTATTAAAAAAATGGCGTGTATCGCGTAGGTTATCGGCCGTTAGTTGCAAACCATCAGCACCTGCATTCAGTTGAATAAGTTGTTTGGTTCCTGACTCAATGTCTTCTTTAACTCGGAACTCAAGGTGTTTGTCTGTTTTTAAAGCTTTGGAAATGGCTATGATTTGTGATACATTTTGATTCACATCTGCCACCATCATCCATTCCTTTATGCTTTTGGAATCTAATGAAATATCTGCCTGGACAAAGTAAGCACCCTTTTCTGCTTTAATATCCAACTCTTGTTTAATGGCTGACTCTTTTCTGAAATTATCGAGTTGTGTAGAGGAGAGAAGACGTTTTGAATTATCCAAACCAATTGACCAGACGATCGTGGATTTTAGTGCTTCGCTGGGTTCGGGTTTATCAACGATGATCGCACTTAGTGCAAAGATGCCTATTCCAGTATCCTTGTCGAGCTCATTTCGTTTGTAGGCATCTACCAGGTTGCTGCTTTGTTTTTGGAGTGCGCTGCCCACGCCATAGGGCAAGATGTTTTGAATACCATCAATCACAGAGATATTCATTTCCACTGGTCCTTCATTGATCAGCTTGCTGCTTTTGACAAAGCCGTAGAAATTACTCGTGCTCCATTTGTATTGAAACGTGAGTTTTAAATCGTGATTAACTTCTTCAAAAACTATCTTGTTTCCTCGGGCGCTTTTGTACAGGTTTCGTTGCAGGTTGTAAAGGTTATTACAACGGATGGAAAATGGCTCCCACAGATATGATTTGTTTTCTTTTAAAATGCGAAAGATTGTTTTCGATCCGGTTATTTCTGTGGACTCAATGATTTTGTCATCGGTATAGTAGGGAAACAAAGCTTGTTCAGCATCTTTCCTCCCAGCGGTTAATCCGCCATTGCTTCCAATAAACATCCAGTGATTAGAGTCACTCAGGATGCTCATGAAGAATGGCCGCATCGTATCGACATTCGAAATCTCGTAATAGATTTCTTTATCGATGCGAACCTGTGCTAAAACCGTTTGTTTATTTTTTGTCACTCTTATGGATATTGATTAATGGCTAGCTGAAGGGTACATTGTTAAAAGTATCACGCCCATTTTGCTATCCCACCTTAACAAGTCTGACAACGCACTGACTAGATAAATCTATTTGTAAATCCGAACATAGTCAACCAGCAGCGTTTGTGGAAATACCGTCTCATTATTTGGTGAACCCACAAAACTGCCACCCACGGCAAGGTTTAGCAGAAGGAAAAAAGGTTTGTCGAACACCCATTCACCAGGGAGATTTGCAGGAGTGATTTGGTTGTACAGAACATTGTCAACATAAAAGTTGATGTATTTAGGTCCCCACTCAACTCCAAAAATGTGGAACTCCGTATCGAATCTTCCATTTTTTAGCGAATAACTTTTACCAATCGATTGTCCCCCGGAATAGCCAGGACCGTGTACTGTGCCAAGTACGGTAGTTGGATTCTGCCCCCTGAATTCCATGATATCGATTTCTCCTGCGCCTGGCCAAGGATTGGTGTCAATGTCAGACCCCAACATCCAAAATGCAGGCCACATTCCTTGCCCCCAGGGCAATCTCATGCGTGCTTCAAACCGACCATAGGCTTGTTGAAACTTACCTTTTGTGATTAATCGTGCCGATGTGTATTCTGCCCCATTGAAGGATTCTTTCTCAGCAGTAATAACCAGATTGCCATCTTTGACTGTAACATTCTTTGAACGATCCGTGTAAAATTGCAGCTCGTTATTTCCCCAGCCATTTTGCCCTCTTCCAATATCATAACCCCAGATCGCGGGGTTCGGTGGGCCATTGGTATCGAATTCTTCTGCAAGTACCAGCTGATTGAAGTTGGTAACCTTCTGAGTATAGTCTGAGCAGCCAAGTAACATCGCCCCTGCAATAAGTACAAGTTTACCTTTTCCAAACCATCGCGGCCTTATGTTCATAAATTGAGTATTAGTTTTCATTTGCTAGAAGGTTAGTTTTTGTAGAAGTACATATTGTCCACCCAAAGCGTGGAAACAGTTGACTGGTTGCCCGAAGACGCATCAGAAGAGATAAAAAATATTTGCGCCATGTTGTTTCGCCCCGTCAGGCCAGTAAAACTGCTAAGAGGTATATCGCGACTGATCCATTGATTGCTTGATAAATTCGGTGTTGTTATTTTAAACTGGCCACTGGTATCATCACCACCACCAAAAGCAGCATTCGCTCCAAAGTCTCCTAGCTGAATTGTGATAAATGCGTTAGGCTTCAGGGTTTCGCGAATCTGAAAGTCCACATGCAAGTGAGTCATTTGGGAAACATTGACGGTCGGATTTTTGAACTCTGTTGCAACGAAATTCAAATTAGTGTATTGGATGATTCTGTCTCCATTTACGTTGATATCTGCACCTCCCAAAGTCGTTTGAAAAGGTGCAAAAAAGCCGTTATAAAAATCAACAGGAACGTTTGTGTAGGCATCACTAAATATAGAGATAACGTTGGCTGGAAGTCGAGCTGGTCGGGGCGGCAATATAAACTGCCCCAAAGATTGAATCGTTAAAGACCCTTTTGCTTTGACACCATTCAACTCTGCTGTGATTTTTGCATTACCGGTACCCAAAACGATGACAACACCTTGGTCATTTACGCGCGCAACACCTGGATTAGATGAGTTAAAAGTAAAGTATGCCGGAGCCGCGGTTACAGTTTGATTCTGACCAGTCGGCAGATTAAACGTTTGCGTCAAACCTGTTAGCGTTGGATTGGCACCAATAAAAGATGTTTCCACCTTTTCTTCGCCATTGAGTATAGATGGCCTTGGTTGAGCCACAGTGCCTAACTTTTCGAACTTCAATTCATCAATCCAGAAAGTATAGCCGTTGCCATTCTCAGGTCCCTCAGCATACCAGAACATGCCTTTTTCAAAAGTAAGCCGAGAAGGGTCGGGCAGGGGTATTGTGTATTTTGTCCATGTAGTATTGATTCTCATGTTGTTTAGCGTAGTCAGGAATTTGTTTTCGCCAAAACTATTTCCGAATCCAATTTCATTGATAGTTGCCGATTGTGTCGCCTTTGCCCAAAAGGTTAGTGCATCATAGCCAGATAGATCACGGCCTCCAAAGTCCGGAAAGATGGCACCAGCATATGCCCCTGTTGGATCGTTCACATTAGGAACATCAAAGCGCATAGCAGAAGAACCAGCGTAGCGGTTTTGGGTGTCTACTGTAAATGCATCCAGTTTTGAGCCGCCAAAAGGCAAGTATTGAAGGCCACCACTGAAACCATCAATATAAACAGCTGGATTGTTTGGGTAGTTGGCAAGCTTTACCTCATCTGACAATTTTCTCTCACAGCTGGATATAGATATTATGATGAATCCCGTAAGGATTGTGAAGACCACTTTATTTGTTCTCATGTTTTTCATACTTTGAATTTTTATCTCCCAACACTAATACGCACATAAGTTCTAAACTCCCATTCATTTCCATTCGGGAAACCCACTGGACTGATGATCGGTGAAGTCGCAAATTCTTGAGCTAAATTAGGCAAGTAACGTGGCGAATTCTCGTCTAATGAACGCCATATCATTTGTATGCCTATCGATGTGCTAGGAAGTAGAAACCAATCTGGTTTACCAACAGTAGTAGAAAGATCAGCCATTACCTGCATGGGAAAGGTTAAGTTAAAATCGCGGTGATAGTCAAAAGGTCCCCAGTCGTTGAACTTAAGATGAGATGCGAGCTTTATCTTTTTGTAGACTACTCTAAGATCTGCACCAAAGCGCTCGATTGCTCGTGCACTCGGTCCGTTGGCTTGACCATTTCCTCCATACAAATTTGCAATGATGCCAAGTCCAGCACCAACTTTAGAAACAATGCGTGTATTTACTTCCCATAAATCTAATGCTGGAGGGGCGCCAGCTGCCGCTGTTGGAACCCTTCCGGTTCCCGGGAAAATCACTGCCGCATCTTGCGAGGTTGGCAAGTGACGGTAGACAAATCCTACGCTGGCTGCAAACCGGGCATCTTCTGATCGGTCGTTGTCCCATTCATACATCCAAGTGCCTGGAGTAGGATCAAATGTTAGCAATAGCTCGCCACCAACGGTCTCGCGGTTGGATCTCACCACAAACGGATCGGCCAAGATGTTTCTCAGTCTTCCCGGCCCTCCTGCATTAGCAGGCATTGGATCTACCAATGGTTTTTGCCATAAGAAATTCGGTGCGATTTGAATCTTGCCCAGTGTGTAGGTGAAACCGGTGAGGAAGTTGTTTTGATTTCCACTGCCGCTATCTTTCAATCGCCAGCCAGTGAACGTTTGCGTGTTGTCACCACCGCCATTGGCAACGAGCCCCATAGAAGCAGCTTGTCCGTACCAGTTTATTCGGCCTGATGAGTAGCTTAGTTTTACTTTTCCGCCCCACGTATCAAGCTCGTTAATCTTGTCTGTGAAAACCTGGTAGTTACCTTCTTCTCCTCGTACTATTTGAAATTCGCGGCCAACAAGCGGCTGACCACCCCAAATACCACCTACCTCGACTTTCAATTTGTCAAATAGTTTTCGGGTAGCATACATCGTAAATCGTCTTGTTCGTGGTTGAGGAACCGCCAGGGAGCTGACGGCTGCACCCGGCTCCTGCAAATCCTCGTGGAAGACTCCGGTTACGCTTACCTTGCCTATGCTCTTGGTGTATTTCAAAAGAATGGCTGGGTTTGCTGCCCACCAAAGTTCTCGACCGTAAGCGATTTTTAGCCCACTTAAAGCCTTTTTACCAGTAATCTCAAGTCCTTGTGGTGCAAGGGCATTGTAGATGTCTATGTTCGGTCCGTAGTTCGCCTCTGGATATAGCCCAAAAAAGTCTCCTTCATATCCCCAGTGATAATGACCTGTTCGGTAGAATCCATGGAGGTCAAAATTTTTGTGATTCCATGTGTATTCGGCACGATAAACCTGAACACGATCTAAGGTTGTAGTCACCGGCCCGTTGGCAGTCATCAATGTTTGAGGGCGGCCTCTATTCTCATAAAATATTTCATTGATGGGATTGAGGGCAACATTGCCGAGCACGTTGAAAGAAACATTTGCCCGAACATTGGATGCCGGATTTGCCTCGATGCCAACAAAATAAGACTCCATGTGGTCGATGCCTAGCCTGTTAGGAAAAGTAGGTTTGGTTGGGTCTGCTTTGGTCGGAGTAGTAATTAACTCCCCACCGGTTGAGAATGTGGTTAACTCCGCTCTGAGTTCGCTGACCCTTAGTTTTGAGGCCTGCTCACCAACCAGTGCCGCCTTGTCGCCACGTGCCTTGATGACGGCATCCATCAATTGAATATTTGCAAAATGTGCATCAATTCCAGATTGAGTGACTCCTTCGCGGTACGGGTTGAGTACGTGCGCTTCTTTGAGCGCATAGTAGGCAGCCCTAGGGAACAATGAGTACAATCCTCTTGGAGTAGTTTGTCCTTTGGCACAGATACCAAACCACTCTTCGTTCATGTTGTTTTCACCCTTTTGAAAATCACGTTGATACCCGCCATTGGACCAAGACGCGTTGTCGTCATGTAAATCCAAGCCCTTTGTTTGGCCAAATTTCCACCAGCCATCGCTAAATTGAAAAGTAAAGCCACCAAGTGAGTTGTTGGCCTTTCCTAAACCAGCCGCATTCTCATAAATCTCTTTCCAGTTACCCACCATATAGAAGGCTTGTGCCTCCTGATCTTCTGCATTGTCAACTGCATTAAAAGCGTCTGCGCCAAACTCTGTAAACAGGATAGGCTTATTCAATTCATCCTTTACACGCTGAAAGGCATCGCCAAAGGAAACCCCACGGTACATATTTGTTCCTAGGATATCTATGTTTTTACATTCCTCTTTGATGATGTCTAAAAAGAGCAAATCTCCGTTGCAAATGGCTATTGGATGTCCCGTATCTTGTGTTTTCATGGCTACCGTAGCTTCATTAAAAAGCTTGTACATCGCTAATGCCTTGGTAGTTGATTTTCTGTCTTTGACAGGTATATCTTCAGTTTCTGCGCCCTCCCAGAAAAGGCCATAGTTATTTTCGTTGCCCAGTAAATACATCAAAAGACCGGGCGTGTCTTTGTAATCATTCACCATTTGAGTGACCTCTTCCATAAGCAGAGCCCGCACTTTAGGATCTGCATAATCTGTGTTGGGAGCCCATGCGCCATTGATCGTGAGGCCATATCGGCCGAAAGAATGATTGAGCATGGTGTATATTCCATAATTCTCATATATGTACCTGATCCATTTGGCCGGCACACCTGTGTATTGCCGAATCGAATTGACGCCCATGTTCTTTAGTAAAGACATTTCGGCATCTAATGCAGCTTGAATAATATCATCAGGCTGCTTCCATAGGCTATACGAAAAATTGGTGCCAACCGGGAAGTAATCCCAATTCATTCCATTGACCATGAAGTCTCGGCCGTTTACCTGAAGTTTCATTCCACGATCGTCCTGTTTTACCGAAACCCGATCGGCTTGACCCCACAGGGTTTGGCAAAGCATTAGAAGGATAGCTATTACGTACAGATTCTTCATATTTGTTTGATTAGGTTTAAGACTAGTTCAGACGATTATCATTTATCTTTCTTTCTGGAATTCCGAAATCGGTTGAAATTTCAGGATACTTGGAGGGATATTCAAAAAAAGAACTACATCAATTCTACTTTGTCACTACTACAAAACCTCACCTATATCGATTTAGATTACTGTAAATGATACATTTGTTGCACAACGGGCATACAAACAGAAGCTTTATGTGTAATATTGATAGAGTTGTGAAGACCAGCCTTGTCTTCTTGTTTTCGTTACTGTTATCTAAGGGATCCCCAGCATTCCCAGGAAAATACCCTATTAAAAACTTTGCACCTCCGGATTACGGGGCGGGGATCCAAAATATCGACTTTGCCCAAAACAGAGATTTAAGCCTATTCGTTGCGAACAACTTAGGTGTTTTGTCATTCAATGGCACTTCATGGGGAAAGCACGCAATAAACACCGGCAAAAAGCAGCGATCGCTAGCTTTTGACGAAAAAACGAACCGTCTTTATGTGGGGTCTCAAGGTGAATTCGGATTCTTCGAAAGCAACTGGCAGTACGTCTCTCTACTCGATAAAATCCCGGAAAACTTTCTGGATTTTGATGAGGTATGGGATGTCCTTCTGTTCGACTCCAAAGTGTATTTCTGCACGTTTCAGGGTATTTATGTGTTTGATGGTGAGTCTATTAATGTGATAAGACGCCCTGGCGGGTTCAATCGCTCGTTTGTAGCAGGGAACAGGCTGTTTACCCAGTCCCCCACTGGTGCGCTTTTTGAGATAGAAGGGGATAATCTGGTTTCATTGCCGCAAAATGGACACATAAATCAAGTGGTGGCAGGCGTAGTCCGCACCGAGGCTGGCTATGTTTTCTTTTATAATTCGGGGAAAATTGAGGTTTTGAATTCACCGGGAGGCCTGGAACCCTATACGGAGTTGAAGAAAGTACTTGTTGGAAAGTATGTCAACCACGTGATACAAATTTCAGATAGTAGACTGGTTATATCAACTCAACTTGCTGGGCTGTTTATTTATAATCAACTGACCAAGCAAATTGAAAGTATATCTATTTCCGATGGATTAATATCTAACGCCTGCTTGCGGGTGTTCCAGGATTATAGTGGCAACCTCTGGGTAGGTATGCAAAATGGGATTGCGCTCATTGATATCAACTCTCCGTTGCGGCTAGTAAACCAGAATATTGATCTTCAGGGGAGTGGGTATGAGGCCTATGAATTGGAGGAAGGCACCTATTACACAACATCAAATGGGATTTACTATTTGCCCAAGGGTGCACTTAAGAGCGAGTTTTTAATCGGTACAGAGGGTCCTGCCTACGGCATGCAATCAATCAACAATAAACTTTATGCAGGGCACCACACAGGACTGTTTTTACTGGAACGCGGTAAAGCAGTTAGGCGCGCCTATTGCGAAGGGCTATGGCAAATCAAACAGTTACGATCAAATCCTCAGTTTGCAATTGCCGGCACTTACACCGGCCTTCACCTTTTTCAACTAGATGCGAAGGGTGAATTAAGAGATGTTCAGAAAATTGATGGATTCAATGAATCCAGTCGATTTTTTGAAGAGGACAGAAAAGGCAGAATTTGGGTAGGGCAGTATTACAAGGGACTGTATTTGTTAACGTTGGATAAGTATCTCAGAAAAGCGGTTGCTAGCAAAGTCTCCGAGTCGCATAAGCTTCCGATTCAGAAATACGTTTTTTTGACCAACATTGATGAGGAGATATTAGTGTGTTCTGCCAAGGGCATCTTCAAACTAGATCAGTCAAATGATGAAATTGTCGAAGAAGAGGTGTTCACAAAAGTAGTCGGAAGAAATTGGATTTATCAGCTTGTGCAAGACCGACAGAAAAATGTATACGTCTACTCTGAAAACCTGGTAGGCTTTTTTAAAAAAGTGAGCGCTGAAAACTATGTGTATCTGCCATCTTCCTTATTTCAATTACGTCAATCGTTTAATAATGACTTGCTAAATGTTTCGCGCAATGTTCGGGAAGGTGTCCTTTTTAATGCGAATGAGGGTTTTATCCAGTATTCTTCAGAGCTAGAAGAGGGGGTTTCTACAGCCAGTGTGCCACTTTTGAGTCGGGTAGTTAATGTTGCTGAGGATAGTGTACTATACTCAAGAATGCCTTTTCAGGTTCGTCCGGAAAAAACGGAGCCGATACGTATTACCGAGAGCACACGAATTTTACAGTTCATCGTGGAATCTTTTAAATTCAAAGACGTCAGCAATCAGCAATTTAGATATTACCTGAGTGGTTTTGAGGACAGCTATGGGGAGTGGTCTACTGCAAGTATAAAAGAATACACCAATCTAAGAGTCGGACGTTATGCTTTTCATGTGCAGACTTTAAATTCGCGTGGTGAAATCGTTACAAGTCAGCCTTTCTTAGTTGAGGTTTCTCCAGCATTTTACAAAAGCACTCTGGCAAGACTAATTTACCTGGTAATCGCACTACTTGTCCTCTACCAGATCTACCGTTTCCAGCGTCAGTACTACCGGAGGAAACAAGCCAGAATGGAACAAGCAAAGCAAAAGGAATTGGGTCAAAAGCAAAAGGAGTTACAACAGTTAAAAGACGAGCAAGTCAAAAATGAATTGATTCACGTAAACACTCTTTTGGCTGCTTCCACCATGAACTTGGTGGTAAAAAATGAGTTTATGGAAACCATCAAGGAAGAGATAAGGCAAGCGAAGGCAACCGATAAGGTGGAAGACAAACAACGTGCACTTGAGAAGATTATTAAAGAAATAGACACCACTTTAAAAGTGCAAGAAGACTGGAAACAATTTGAACATCACTTTGATCAAATACATGGCGATTTTCTAAAGAGATTAACCCGTGAGTTCACAGATCTTACACCGGGTGAACAGAAATTGTGTGCGTTTCTGCGCCTTAACATGGATACAAAAGAGATTGCGAATCTAATGGCGATTTCCTCAAGGGGTGTGGAAGTAACCAGGTATCGGTTACGTAAGAAGTTCAAGCTGGATACGCATCAAAATCTTTCGAAGTTCATTTTAGAGTATTGATCTTAACAACAATAAAAAAAGGATGCAGTTGATGATAACTGCATCCTTTTGTTTTGAACTTCACTTTTTTGGTTACTTGCTAAAACTAAAAACGTGTGCGCCACTTATAGATTCAGTTCGGCCAGTCTTTAGAGTGTTTTTGTTCCAAGTCAAACCAAGTTTTAACGAGGTGGAAGTGGCTTCTTGTATTGTGACAACTAAACCATCATCTCGTGTGAATGCAGTAGCTGTCGAAGAGGTGAACGTCCACGTCCCTGAAGCTGGCCAAATTGCTGCACCATTCACAGAGGTAAATGATGTGCCCGTAAATGTGATGCCCAGATCTTTATAGGTAACGGTTTTGTCTACACCATCTACGCTCACAGTATTGACTTTCCAGGGGGAAGCGGTGAGCACCGCTTTTACTTCCTCTTGCTTAGAAGGAAGCGGGGCGTCACTGCTGTTGCCGCAGTTAGCGAGTAAGGCAATGGCCACTACTGCTATAATCGAAAAAAATAATCTTGATTCAGTTGATTTAAGTGCTTTCATAGTGTTTTTTATATTAAAGAAGTTTACAAAGCATCGTGGACGATCATCCACGATGCATTAGAAATTTACTTTTTGATTACTTTGATACGGTGAATGACCGCGCCATCCTGAACTTGAAGTAAGTAGATGCCCAGTGTTAAATGCTGCACATTGGCTTGGTACACTTCACCACGTTTTTCAAAATGGATTGGATTTCTTCGTCCTGCCAAGTCAACCAACTGCACGTTAGACAGCTCCCCATTTATTCCGACCAGTTCCAGATAATCTTGTGCCGGGTTCGGGTATACATTTACAGCGTTCACATTTCCTGCCAGGTCACCTGTTACAATAAGCGGCACATCAGATGAAAACTCACTGACACAATCATCAACCGTCACTTGCACTTTGTAGATACCAGGTTGATTGGCAGAGAAAGTTGCATTGGTGGCAGATGGAATAACGGTTCCATTCAAGAACCATTTATTTCCTATCGATGCGCTTGATGTGAGCGTAATCGTCTCTACGTCTGCTCCTGTTGCCGTAACGGTTGGCTTTGCAGGTTTGATGCAAAAAGAACGAGTCACCTCGGGAGCAGCATTGAACGAATTATTACCTGCCTGATTGGCTTTAACGATTACACGACCCGCTTTTACGATTGTCACCGTGCTACCACTGATGGTTACTTTGTCAGAGTCAGTTGAGTAGGCCACGGGCAGAGTAGAACTTGCTGTTGCTGTTAAAGAGAATGGAGCATTGCCTACAGTTTTATCTGTGATGGCTGGGAACGTAATGGTTTGATTACCCTTCACACTGATCGGTACGTCTGCTGAGAACTCACTCAAACAGTCGTCCACCGTTACCTGCACTTTGTAGATACCGGGTGTAGTCACCGTTAAAGTGGAGTTTGTAGCGGAAGCAATTGCAGTTCCATCTAAAAACCATTTGTTTCCGGCAGATGAACTCGAAGTAAGTAAAAATGTGCCTGCGGTGGGTTCAGTTAATGTTACAGTTGGCTTTGTAGGTTTAATACAAAACGACCGTGTTACTTCCGGAGCAGCAGTGAATGAACTGTTACCGGCTTGGTTAGCTTTGATTACTGCACGACCTGCTTTCACAATGGTTGCGGTGCTACCACTAATCGTTACTTTATCAGAGTCAGTGGAATAGGCAACTGGCAGATTTGAGCTGGCAGTTGCTGTCAATACGAAGGCAGCATCACCAACGGTTTTATCTGAGATGGCTGGGAACGTGATGGTTTGAGGTCCGGCTGGTGGCACGCCAAACTTTACATCGTCAAAATAGTAAGTTCTTTCCCCGGCAGTAGCTCCCGTTGTACCGAAGTTGAAGAAGATAGATGCTTTGTTATAGTTTAATGCAAGATCAAGTGCCGCGGTTCCAGCAGCCTGTGTAGCGAAATCAAATGTAAGCGTCTCCCAATTGTTTGCCACCGTGCTGGTCGCTTCAGTTTCAACCGACTTTGCGGGGTCTAAGTAATCTTCCACTTTCAACCGAACCGGAATACCAGCGTGTGGAGACCAAACCCTGACATTCATTTTCTTTTCTGTTGCCGTGAAGGGAACCTTAGCGCTAAGACCTGTTTGCACAGTTCCGTTTAGTGCAGTGATTGTTGTTCCAGCCCAAAATTGCGCGGTGGCAGACTTGATTACTTTTGCAACTTTATTTGAAGCCAGTGTTGGGTCAGTTACAATACTTGATGCCTCTGCACCGCCAAATCCGGCAAGGCCATAATTTACAGTGGCATCATCGAATGTTACAGGAAGGTTCATTTGAGTGAGACCTCCGCCACCACCGGAAGCTACTAACCGAATGTCGTCAAATAAGTAAGTGAAGTTTGCGCCTCCATCACCAACCGTTCCATTGTCAAATATCAAAACAACTTTTTGATATTGATTAGCAGTATTGATCGTGCTGTAGTCGAAGGTTAATTCCTCCCACGCGTTGGCGACAGTTCCCGTAGCTTCTCTTTCAAAATTAATACCAGCGTTTGTCAGATTTTCAACCTTCAAAAGAAGTTTGGCACCCACTTTAGGCATGTACACTTTCACTTTAAAAGACTTATTGACAGAGAAGTCAATAGGAGAGGCAAGCGAAATTGAACTTCCGCCATACACCTCAGGAGCACTCTTCACCATTTTACCCACCTTTGCACTGTTGTTGCTCCCATTAATTTGCGGGTTGGCTACTACCATTGCAGCACCACCACCAAAATCAGTAAACGTATAAGGGATTGTAGAAGACTCAAAGTCAAGTGGCAGTGTAGGAAGATTTGGAGGTGGTGTGCCACCTGCTACCAATCTCACGTCATCTACTAAAAAGGTAAAATTTGCTGAGCCATCACCCATTGTCCCATTGTCAAAAATAAAGGTGATTTTCTGATATGAATTAGCAGTTGGAATTGTGGAATAGTCAAAGGTTAATTCTTCCCATGTATTAGCAACGGTTGTTAGCACTTCTTTTTCGAAGTTTATCGAAGCAGTTGTCTGATTCTCTACTTTTAACAAGACCTTTGCACCCACTCGAGGTGAATAAATTTTTGCCTTAAAGAGTTTGTTGGCAGAAAAATCAATCGGTGCAGCTAAGCCAATCCAAGACCCTCCCCAGACTTTGTCTGCGCTCTTCACCATCCTGGCCACCTTTGCACTAGTATTGATACCTCCTGAATTTGGATTGGAAACAACAGTCATCGCTCCTCCATCAAAATCCGTGAAGTTGTAAGGAATTGTGGCAGACTCAAAGTCTAATGGAAGTGAAGGAAGATTTGGAGGTGGCGTGCCACTTGTTACCAACTTCACATCATCTACTAAAAATGTAAAGTTTGCAGAGCCGTCACCCATTGTTCCATTATCAAAGATGAAAATAATTTTTTGATAGGCTTCAGTGGTTGAAATAGCCGAATAGTCAAATGTTAATTCTTCCCATGCATTTGCCACTGTTGTCAGTACTTCCTTTTCGTAATTTATTGAACCTGTTGTTTGGTTCTCGACTTTCAACAGCACTTTTGCACCCACCCTTGGCGAATAGATCTTTGCCTTAAATAACTTATTGGTAGAAAAATCAATAGGTGCCGCCAAGCCGATCCAGGATCCTCCCCAGACCTTGTCTGCGCTCTTTACCATCTTGGCCACTTTTGCACTGGTATTAATGCCCCCTGAATTTGGGTTGGAAACAACGGTCATAGATCCCCCATCAAAATTGGTGAAGGCGTAGGGGATGGTAGAGGACTCAAAATCTAGCGGAAGTGTCGGAAGATTTGGAGGTGGCGTGGTGCCTGAGGTCTGTATTACATCATCAAACAAATAGGTGGAGTTTACAGTGCCATCACCAGCAGTACCATTGTCAAAAATAAATACTATTTTCTTGTTTGAATTGTTGAGCCCAGCAACGCCTGTATAGTCGAAAATAAGCTCTTGCCAGACATTTGCTGTTGTAATGCCAATGGACTCTTTTTCGAAGGCAGCACCACCATCTTCAAATTTTAACGTCAACTTTTTCCCGGCCACTGGAGAGAGAACTTTCACCTTGAAAATTTTATTGGTCGAAAAATCTACCGGTGCCGAACGCGTCAAATAACTTCCTGCCCATGTTGCGCCAGCTCCCTTAACCATCTGTGCTACATTATCACTGGTATTTATTCCGCTTTTGTTTGGGTTGGCAATTTTCGTGGCTGCGCCACCATCAAAATTTGTAAATGAATAAGATGCACCTTCAAAATCGAGTGAAACATTTTGGGTAGCAGACTGCGCAGAAAAAGTAATATTATCGAAATAACAGACGTTTTCTACTCTGCCCGATCTGTGGTCGGGGAAAACATTGAGTTGATCGATGTTGATAGTCCCGTCCCTTGGTATTGCATTGGGTATTAGGTCCGAAAAGTCGAAAGTTAATTCTTCCCATTCGTTGATCTTGGTATTGGAGACTAGTTTTAACGGTTGTGCTCCACCATTGCTTACAAATTTTAAGCCTACAGGGCTAATGACCGACTTATACACCATAATTTTCACGGTGGTATTTGCAGCACTAAAGTCAAAAGTGGTAAATGCACCACGTGCGTTTTCTGTACCTGCGTAAACTTGGCCGTCTGCTCGTGCCGTAAACTTGGCCACTTTAGTAGAAGTATTGATCCCCGTTGCTGACGGATTCGCCACGATCTCCAACGGTGGTGGATTGTTGCCGTTTTCAAAAACATTCCACGTGTAGCCAGCGCCTGCGCCACCTGTTTCAAAGTTGACCGTTGGCTGCGCCAAGGCAGCCACAACTGAGAGCAGCAGAAAACTAAAGAGTGTAAAAATTCTCATGTGTAGTTGGTTTAAATTGTTTCCTATATCAATCGATTGTTGACATTCAACTTCGAAATCGTTTGCGAAGCATACAAAAGTCCCTGTTCTGGGGCATGTCACCTAGAAAAAGACCTCATCAATACTACTACAGGTAGGAAAAACCACTACATCATTACTACATAAATGTAGCAAAATCAGCTTTTTATTGAGATTTTTGATTTCCGTCAGTTTTTTTTAGGGAACTAGCTCTTTTAGTTAGTAGTGACCAACCCCGTTGTAAAAAGCAGCTTTACGAGTTCTGTAACATTCTTAGATTTTGTCTTATCCAAGAGCGACTTTCTATAGCTACTGATGGTAGATGGAGCCAGACCAAGCTTCTCGGCAATTTCATTAGTACCGAGTTCATCTTTCAACAGATTCGCCACTTGGAATTCTCGCGGTGAAATATCAAGTTGCGCTAGGCGCTCACCATTTTTTCCAACATTCAATGCCAGCGTTTCGTGGACTAGTTCGGTAAAATATTGCCCATCTTGGATGACCGTTACAATCGCTTTCTCAAGTTCGTCAGGGCTAGACTCCTTCAGAAGAAAACCATCTGCGCCCAACGCGACCAGATGAACTATTAAGGCAGGCTCATCGAACTGAGTAAGAATAATCACTTTTACTTGAGAATGCAACTCTTTAATTTTCTTTAAAAGATCAATCCCATTCATCTCAGGCATTTGAATATCCAATAAAACCGATGTTGATCTTTTTACTTTTCAACGTTTCGAGTGCCTCAAAACCATTGGCCGCTTCATGAAAAGTATGATTTACTGGAAAAACCTCCAGCAATCTTACAAGCAACTTGCGAAAAAGTTGATGGTCATCAACAACCAAAAGATTGACGTTTTCCATAAAATGATAAACAGTATACCTAACTGTAATGAAAAGTAAAAATGCAATACCCCAATTGTGGGGTATTGGTGCGATTTTAAATTTACTTTTTTGTGAAAAAACCTACATGCTAGCCTGTGATACTAAATTCATAAAAAAAGATTTGTGGGTACAAGTAAATTTATGTGAGAGAATCAACAATTCTGAAACCTAAAGAAATACTTTATATGAAAAGAATTATTCAAATCATTTTACTGGCAATCGCACCGTTCTATGCTCTCGCCCAATGGACCACAAGTGGGACAACCATTACGGGTCAAGTTGGGTCAACCGGAGCCTTGACCCTTGACCTGAGGGCAACAACTAATGGTGGTGCAACACTTGCACTATCCCCAGCTTCTTCCGGAGCTATGGGAACCATCAGAGCCAATAATTACGGAGGTGCCCCCAGCGCATTAACCTTTCAAACCAATACATTAGAAAGAATGAGGATTGGTGAAAACGGCATAGTGACTGTGGGAACAGTGGGGACTGCACCTAACCTTTTTCAAGTGAATTATTCAATTCATGGTTCAACCTACGGTGGTAGTATAAAGAATGCCAATAGCGGAAACTATGCTCTAACCGATATGTCGTTATATAACGATATTAATAGCAGGTCGCAATTTTTTCTAACCAGTAGCACATTTAATAACTCCTACGTTAGTCAGGCAATTATTGCTAACACAACGGGCATAACAGCTCAAGGTACTGGAGGTGTTGCCTTGGTTTCAAGTGAAGCAAATGCAAGTATTAAGTTGGCCACCAATTCATTGGAGAGAATGAGAATTAATGGTAATGGAAATGTAGGTATAGGTACCACCGCCCCTACTGAAAAATTCGAAATTTTTGACACCAATAACACTGCTACCAGATTAAAAATTTCGAATACAAACGGGGGTAGTAGTGCTCACTCAAGCGTAGTGGTCAGCTCAAATGGTGCCTCCGCTGAGTTTTTTGCAAGGAGCAGTGCGCCTGGAGGAGTTGGTGAATTGGGTCCAAATAAGGCTGGGATTTCTAGTAGTGGGACTATTGCACTTATAACTACCGGTAGCTCTTCGCCCATCAACTTTGCTCCTAATTTCTCTGCTAAAATGACTGTTATGCCTGATGGCAATGTGGGGATTGGTACTCTTTCGCCATCAGCAAAACTCAACGTCCATAACGCGGGTGCACCAACACAAGTTATCATTGGAAATCCTTCAACTGCAACTGGAGGATTTACTTCACTTCTTATGGGCACAAGTGCTGATACCAATGGATTTGGTTATATAGAAGCTGTTAAAAGTTCAGGCGCCTCCTATGGTGATGTGATTCTTAGTCGCTGGGGCGGCAGTGTTGGTATAGGCACAACGACCCCAGACGGCTTTCAAGTAAACTCACCAATAGGAAATGAAAATTCAAGTAACACAAATAACGTACGAATAGGGGTGATGGGAGGAACACCTAGAATTCTTTTGGATAAAGCTGGTAGTACTCCATTTGAAATTGACAATGCCGGAGGGCAACTCAGAATATTTAATCCTGGTGCAGTAAGGTTGGTAGTCAACTCAAACGGATTTGTCGGGATCGGAACCGCTTCGCCCGATGAGGCACTTACTGTAAGAGGCAAAATACACACCAACGAAGTACGGGTGGATTTGCTTGGTGCCGTTGCCCCCGACTACGTCTTCGAGCCTACTTATGACTTAAAGCCACTAGCCGAAATAGAAACCTACATCAAAGAAAACAAGCACCTGCCCGAGGTGCCCTCTGCCAAAGAGATGGAAAAAAACGGTGTGCAACTGGGCGAGATGAACATGCTGTTGCTGAAGAAGGTGGAGGAGTTGACATTGCATCTAATTGAATTGAAGAAAGAAAATGACTTGTTGAAAGTCAGAGTTGAGAAAATGGAAGTTAAAAAATAGCGTATGAGACTTATCATTTTGACTATCATTGGAACTGTTTTAATAGTTAAAAACACATTTTCCCAACTAGGCCCGTTAAGCGGCTCGCAGCCCAAATCGTTTTCTACAGTTCCGGATAACCTAGGCTTTCTGGAAAATAGCATCAACGCATTTACGGGTCAGGTACAATTTTCGATCCCCATTATGTCAATTGGTAGTCAGGGAAGTCTGAGTTATCCTGTTTCTGCTAGCTACAGTTCTGCCGGTATGGAAAATATGGTGTCCACCTGGAATAGAGAATCGCCCACAAGTGTATTGGGTCTAGGCTGGTCTATGTCGACCCCTCGAATAATTGCAGATCATAAAGGCACGGGGACAAGAAAGGACGATGAGTTTTTTCTGGTTGAGGGGGGAGCTACCTTTCCACTACTGGCAGCCGATATTTACGGTAGCAGTTATTACACTGAAAACTACACAAATTGGAAAATTGATTACAACGAACAACCAGAAACATGGATAATAACCAAAGAGGATGGCACAACCTTTATTTATGGTGATCAAAACTCAGGCAGAAAGACAGTTAGATATATGGTTAAATGGGGTAATTGGATTGGTAATAGTTCACAACCAATCAACCAATCACAGACGGCATATATCTGGGATCTTTCAGAGATTAAGGATACATGGGGAAACCAGATTGTTTTTGAGTATCAGCAAACCGAAGAATATTTGTCTGCTGGAAATGGGGCAGCAATAACGACTGAAAAGATGCATACGAAGGCATCCTATATCAAAGAAATTCGGAATACTTACAATGAGAAAATTGTATTTCAATATATCGCCAAACAGGGGGCTGAGTTTAAAGACCCCCACAATGAACGCCCCGAGCCAGATCCCTATCAAGAAAAATATGAAACCCTTGCGCTAGACAAGGTTGAAAGTTACATCGACAATGCTTTGGCTGGAGAAGTAAGAATGGGCTATAGCTCTATCGGTACTGGCGAGTTAACGAAACGAATATTAACTTCTATTACCCAATTTAGTCGATTAGGAAACGCATTGCCCGGTTTTTTGTTTTCGTATGAGTTATTAACGGGAGCAAATTTTGGAGTGCTAAAACAGGTTACTTCGCCAATCAAAGGAACGGCCACGTTTTCTTACACTAAAGTTAGCCTAGATAGAACTAACTTATCTTACACACTGCCCGCAATTACCAACTTTACAGAACCACAAATATATTTTGGAAACGACTATGTTGTAATTACTCGAAGAGATGCTACCGGTGGGCACGTGAAACAAGGTAGGCAGATGCAGGTAGATGTTTTGACTTGGGATGGAGGAACGTGGGTGCATTGGGTTGGAACATCCATTCCGTCAATCACACTTAAAGAGTCCAGCAAATCATGCCCCCCCGGAGGAGATTGCATTGACGTACCGCCCTTTAGTCAAGAGTATAAAATTACTCTTGGTACAGATTTCTTTGTAATACTTCCTAACCTTTCAGCGACAATCTATTTGTTTAAGAAAAATGTTAATGAAACAGGTCAATGGACGTTTGACAATTCTCAAACGGTTGTTGCTAGTAGCAATTCGACTTTGTTGAGTGGCACTGACTTTGTTTTTGTCGGCACTAAAGAAGGATCGATCGGAGACAACCATTCATTTACCTGGACAAGTGGTCAGTGGCTAAAGCAAGTTATTACCAAGGGATTTGGCTCAAGCCAATACTTTTACACAGCAGGGAGCAATTATGTGTTGACTCATGAGGATATAAACGGCACATCCAACGATAGAATAAAGATTGACTATAAGCAACCGACCATCTCAACTTGGAGCAGTACTGCTTGGCAGTCGATACCCGGAACATATGGAGACTCACGCTGGCATGGCTCAAATTCTTACGCGGTTATGATGGCAGCGGGTGGAACCGAGCGAATTTATAATTGGGATGAATATTATAATATCTCACCTTTTAACATGAGTATAGCCATTGATGACAATTCATTTGTTAATAATGTGAACAATAGTATGGTGTTTCTCACCTCGGTTGAGGCCTCAGTCAAAGGACTAGCCTGGCGGTATGATGGCATCAATTGGGTGCCCTCTGGCGATATTGATTTTTACGGGCCCAATACTTATTTGCGCAATCTGTTTTCACTGGGTGATGACTTCGTCTTGCGACCACGCCCAGGAGGAAATACCGCCATGAGATCGTATGATCCGGCCACAAGAACTTGGGGTAACGCGCTTGAAGTGGCAACTACAAATCCTTATGTGCTGCTAGCTGGTAACAACTTTGTGACAACAAATGGAAGACTCTACTTTAAAAACGTGGACGCAGTCGACTCCTGGTTGTTAGCTCCGCAAACAGTCCCAGCTCTTAACGGTCTGGGTTCGGATTTTTATCTACAAGGCGGTTTGGATTTTATTGCGACAGGCGTTTTCGGTTTGTCTAATTCCTTGGTAGTCAGGTTTAAAAATGGGGAGCTTTGGCCTAGCGGTACCAATCCGCAGATGGCAATACCGGGGCTGATAAAAGACAGACCTAATGTACTTTTTGCTCCCGCACAAGTTGGTTATAATGCGATCGTTACGGCACTCGGAGGAGTTGCTGATATGGAAGATGCATCAAGCTTAAAGATATATCGAAAATGGGGCAATAGTTTTGAAGGAAGCATAAGTGTTTATGTTGCTACCCAGATAGAAATGAATGATGGCGCTTCTCCCGCCACTCAGGTTTCTTATGAATACTATCTTCCGACTGCAGCGGCAGACGCATCTGGCACGGTGCCTCAATTTAGCAGGGTGAAAACTTATCGAGGCTTGAATCTGAGCAATGGATACACAGATACGTATTTCTTTAATGGGCTGAATCCAGCGAATTTTGTTGGCATAGACCCAAACATTCTGCCAGATGGGTCTTTTGTCAATAAACATAAAAAAGCAACCGGAACACCTTATAAAACGATCACTTATAATGGGAGCAACGGTGGAGTTTTGGCTAGTTCGAATTCAAGATTTTCATATTTGGACTTTGGTTTGTCAAATAGGAGTTATTCCATTTTGCCAACTTATTCAAGTCAAAATGTTGATGGCCAAACTCTCGGTACCAATACTACTTATTCGACTTTTGCCACGGCAAGAACAACTGAAATAAAAGGTAAGCTAACTACATTCCAATATTACTATGACGTCTATACGTTCAATCCCTTCGCTAGTCGTCCTCGCTTAGTACCTGTTCGAGAGGAAGTTCTTAGAAATGGCCAAACGCTGGCGGTCAGTTGTACGCGCTGGAAGGATTTTGGAAGTGGGTTTATTGCACCGTATCAAACCTATGCTTGGAAAAATGGTTCGACAGATTTTTCTGCCTATTGGGATCCGAACACAACTGTACCTTCTGCGAACTGGCGGCTGACTAACACTAATGTCAGCTTTAATTCTAGAGGACTATTGACACAATCCATTGATGGCAATAATGTTTGGAAGTCAATTGTCTATCATAGCGGTAAGCCGCTCGTTTTAGCAGAAGTAACCAAGGCTTCTTCGAATCAAATTCTGTATGAAGGTTTTGAGTATTCCACGTCTAATTTTTCCATTGATGCGCTTACAGGACTAAAAAGCTCCACTGTGGGTTATACTGTTAACCTACCTTCAGGGGGTACATATAAACTTACTTACTGGAGAAAAGTAGGAGCCGGTAACTGGGAATTGATCACTCAAACAATAAACGGTAATACTACAATAGGAGGTACTGGCATTTTGATTGACGAGGTGAGGCTATGCCCTTCATCCGCATTAATGACTACTTATTGCTATGATCAATGGGGCAATCTCATTACCACTTGCGATACCAATAACCAAGTTTCCTATTTTGAATACGATGAATACAATCGCCCGAAATTGGTAAGGGACGAAAGCAGGAACATTGTTTCCTATAGTAAATACAATATCAAAAATTAGGCTTATTACTCGGCTTATGAAAACTAAATTCTGCATATTAAATAAGTGTTTCTTTTTGGCGGGTTTTTTAGCATTGAGAGCATCAATAGCATGCTTTGCGCAATCTCCATCCATCCCAAATCAAAATAGGAACTTTACAGTGAACAATAGTATACTGGTGCCGGGCAAAACATCCGAAGCTCAACTTAGCACCCTCACGATTCAGGAGACTACTCAATCGGTAACTTATTTAACCGGTAGTGGAAGGGTTGAGCAGTCCGTAATCACAAAGGGCTCTCCGTTGCAAAAAGATATAGTAAGTTTTCAGAGCTATGATGCCTTTGGTAGAGAAGCAACCAAGTACTTACCTTATATTTCAACTGAATCGAATGGAGCCTTTAAGCCAGCGTTGCCATCGACCGAATATTATAATTTTTATAACAACGCCACATCAAAAGTACCTGTCGATGCATCTCCTTTTTCTAAAACGATTTTCAATCTGGACCCACTAAGCAGAGTGTTTCACCAAGGGTCAGTGGGTACAGCTTGGCAGCCCACTACGGGTGCATTCAAATCTGTGACTTACGGAACTAACGAGGCAGATGAAGTCAAAAAATGGAATATACTCGATCTGGGTAACTCTAAATTTAGTCTCTACTATTCTAACTTTTATGATGCTAACGAATTGTCAGTGATTACAAATACCGATGAACATGGCTTGTTAACAAAACAATACAAAGACTATGAAGGTAAAACGATCTGCACAAGGACATATAATGCAGGTTGGGTTGAAACAGCCTATCTCTACGATGATAGGGGAGATCTTAGGTTTGTTGTGCCTCCAGAAGCGATCAGCAAAGTGGAACAGAAAGTTATTGCATTTGGCGGGTCGCTGAATTCTTCGTGGCTTGCTACAACTAATTTGAATTTAACAAGCCTGATTGGCCCGTACAGAACCTACTTGTACCTCGAAGGGGTTACGGTCACTTTGCAAAGCAGTTTTTGGCCTGATTTGCGGGTTGCTCCTTTCCCACAATCTGTTACCAGCGACTTGGTTAGTCAATATGCCTACCAGTATTTATATGATAATCTTCATCGCAAAATTGCTGAGAAGGTGCCCGGCACCGATTGGAAATACTTTGTCTACGATAACCGTGATCAGCTTGTACTTTCCCAGGATGGAAATCAAAGGCTGACAAACCAATATTCATTTACAAAATATGACGATTTGGGTCGTCCTGTTTTATCGGGTCTTACAACTATTGCAGGAACAATCGATCAGGTTCGAGCAAATGTCGATACCCAAACCGTACTCAATGAACAAATCGGTACTGCCGTTTTGGGCTATACAAACAATGCTTATCCTAACGTAAGCGATCCGAATGCCTATTTGGTTGCAACCTACTACGACAACTACAGCAATTGCCCTTTTTCAACGGATTCCAATTTCAGTTTTGTGCCTACTGAAACTTGGGTGTCTGCTTCCAACGAACCGTTCCAAAAATTTGATCGAGTAGTGGGCAGAACGATTGGCTCAAGTGTTAAAATTTTAGGCACCAATAATTGGTTGAACACAATATCCTACTACAACCGCCAAGGAGCGGTCATACAAACAATCGGTTCAAATCATCTAAATGGCCGGGACAGGGTGTCAACACTCTATGATTTTAGTGGGAAAAAATTGGAGGAATTGCATATGCTGATCAACTATAATAGCGGAGGCATTGGTACCCAACGAAAACGATTTGACTACGATCACGCAGGACGATTACTAAAAGTCTATCACCAGTTGAATACCCAAGGTGAAATTGTTTTATCTTCCTTGGAATACAACGAACTGGGGCAGGTAGTTAAAAAGAAACTCCATAGCGAAGACACGGGCATTACTTATTTGCAAGCCCTCGACTACCGATACAACATCCGTGGATGGATGACCAATTTGAATACAACAACTCCCGAATTAGGCGATCCTCAACAAGACTATTTTGGGATGGACTTAAGCTATAATAATGCCATCGCCAATGCAGGGAGTACAACGCGAACAGATGGACTAGTCTCTGCGATCAAGTGGAAAAACGATCTGAGCAGTAAGCAACGCTTGTATAATTTTGGTTATGATAACCTAAAGCAGTTATCAAGTGCGACCCATAAAATGAGCGCAACAGGAGGCGCCTCCTGGGGAAGCGAAAATGATTTCTACAATGAAACCGGCCTGAGTTATGATTTGAATGGAAATATCAAATCGCTTTCTCGAAATACCGGCTTCTTTAACGGAACCAGCAATACAGCCGAGCCGATTGATCAACTCACTTACAACTATGGAGCAGGCGGCAATCAACTGCAATTTGTAAAGGAAAATATTGCCAGTGCCAACAAAGATTTAGGTTTTAAAGATGGTGGATCAAATACTGCCAACGACCCAGACTATACCTACGATGCCAATGGCAATGTGACCAAAGACCAAAACAAATCCATTACCAGCATCACCTATTATTTTAACAATCTGCCAAAACGAGTGACGTTTTCAGATGGCTCGTATCTGGAAAATACCTATGATGCAGCTGGCATAAAATTGATACAAATCTATTTTAAGGCTGGCACTACTACCACTACTGATTATGTAGGAGGAATGGTTTTTCTAAACGGACAAGTACTTTTATTAAATCATGAAGAGGGTCGCATTACTGCCCCAACGTATAGCAACCTGATTGTAAATAAAGAGGCCTCTAGCCTGGATGGATTTACTGCGGCTAGCGCATCTGTTTCCTTAAACACGGTAAGCTCGAGCGGGCAAAATTATGTAGTGGCTACAACCACTTCCACTTCTGGTGCATTGGGTGTGTATCCCATTAAAACTACTCAAGGCGATACCTATCCAGTACGTGCGGGTGATACATATACCTTGTCGGTGCTGGGCTATCAAACGGCTGTAGGTAATATGACGTGGGCGAATGTTACCAACGCAATCCTCGATGACGGGGTCGCCATCTACCCATCACCCACCACTACCACATGGGGTAGTGGGGCATCATCTGTAGAAAAGCTGCCAGCGGGCGCAAGTGGTTGGGTTGAATTCAAGGCTTTCTTGCAAGAACAGGCGATTGGGTTATCGGAGAACGATGTTAATGCCAACTGGCAGTCGGTTCAATACGGCTTTTTTGTAACAGGTTCTGGTGCAAGCTTTAAATATTCAATCATAGAAAGCGGAAATACGTTGACTGCTGGTGCCACGCTCACTACCACCGATGTCCTACGTGTAGAAAGAATAGGCGCTGTCATTTATTATAAGAAGAATGGCACTGTAGTTTATACTTCTTCTACACCCTCTACCACTGCATTGTTAGTAGATATTACTCTCAACAAAAGTGCCTACTTACTCATCCCAAAAATTTCCTTTGCAAAGCCGGCCACAGGTTTAGAGGCCAGCCTGTATTTGAATTCTAATGTTGGCACACCAAATGAATTGGCCAATGTTGTAAACGAAAAGCTACCCAACCAATATACCAACGAAGCTTTTTCTACTTTTTCATTTACCATACCAACAGGTATGACTTCTATTACGGTCGGTGTAAGATGGTACAATGGTGCATCTGTAGGTAGTACAGCCTATATCAATCGAGTAGCATTGTATAAAACCAACTTCGAGTACAACTATTTCTTAGATGATCAGGTGGGCAGCACACGTGTGGTATTGCAGACGGCTCCTGCTACCATCACCTACACCGCCACCATGGAGACGGAAAATCAGACAGATGAAACACAAAAATTTCAAAAAGTAACAGCCTCCTATTTGGTGGTCTCCCCAGGCAATACTACCCCAGGGGGCAACGAAGTGATTAAACTAAACAACCTCAACAAAATTGGCCCAGGCAAAAGTTTGAAAGTGTACCCGGGCGATAAGATCAACGCCTCTGCTTGGTCGTACTATGTAAACCAAGGCGGGTTTAACAAAACAGCAGTAGGCACAATGGCTGGGTTGCTGGCTCCCGTGTTTGGCGGGGTAGCAGGCGTGCCGGGCGACCCCGGTGCTATCTTTAGCAATGTGGGGCAAGCCTATGGCACAGGTAGTGGGTTTGGCCTCAGCCCTAACAACGGTGCGAACTTCCCCTCTGCCTTTCTCAATTACATTTTATTTGACAAAGACTACAAACCATTAGACGGAAAATCGGTGGCCATCTCTACCATTGCCAACGCACCACAGCCATTGGCCTTGCCGGAAATTACGGCACTAGAACTAGGCTATGTATTTATCTACCTGAGCTACGACAATGATACCGGTGGCGATGTATTCTTTGACGACCTGAAGATAACCGTGAAAGAGAGCCCAGTGATACAGGTAAACAACTACTATCCATTTGGCATGCAGAGCTATACGTGGATACGCGAGGGCGAAACAGACAATGCTTATCTATTTCAAGGCAAAGAGCTAATAGCCCAAACGGGCTGGCACGACTTCGGGAGCCGGATGTACTATGGCGATTTGGGGAGGTGGTTTGCAACGGACCCACAAAAACAGTTTAGCAGTCCGTATACTGCAATGGGGAATATTCCCAACATGAGCGTTGATCCAAATGGAGAGTTTGCCTTTATTCCATTTTTAATTCAAGCTTATCAGATTTACACATATGCTAGCACAGTTTACAATGTAGTGGATGGGTTTGCAAGAGGTGGCACGGCTGGAGGAATGCAAGCTCTAGCCGGGGCAACTTTTGATTTCACGTTGGGCAAGATTAGCGGTGGCATAGGAGGTAATATTTCATCAACTGCTGGTCTTGTATCCAAAAGTACAAGCGATATTATCGGACGAAACCTAATACAAAGCGCTGTAAATGTTGGAACAACTGCAGCCGTTACTTCATTGATGGGTGGTGACGTAGGAGAAGCTGTAAGGTCTTCGGCAATTAGCTCTGCAATATCAGCTAGTCTTTCTTCTGCAGCTCAGATATATGCTTGGAGCGTGCCACAGACAGGCGATGCGATTATGCTTGATGAAGTGACCATCACTGCCAAAGCTAGTGATGGTGAAGTTATTCCTGGATCAGGAAGACTTGTGGTTCCGTACTGGTGGGGGCATGACAGTTACTTGAACCCTATTGCAAATGCAGTAAGAGCTGGGCAAGCAGCGTGGGCCCCTTTTGCAATGACAATAGCTACTGCACCCTTGTCATTGATGAGCTTTGGTGGCGTGGGTGGTTATTCTTCAGCTTTCATTAGGGGTGGCAATGCCGCTAAGGGGGGAGGTAGTTTATGGCCAGCTGCAAGTGGTGGTAGAACAGTAATCAATGGAATTGAATATACGACCCACGCTTTAGAAAGAATGCAACCAGTTGGAACGATTATGAAAGGAGCAACTTCTTATAGTCGTGGAATTCCTCCTTCTGTAGTTAAAAATGCAATTAAGTTTGGAAAAGTTACACCAGGGAATACAGCAGCAGAAGTAGTACGAACTTTTGATAATGTTAGAGTGATTACAAACCCTGCGGGTACGAGAGTGATTTCTGTATTTAAAATAGGAAGTTAAGTATGGAATTCAACAAACTTCAAATAAGGCTGTGGGCTGAAATGCTTAAATCAATTGAGAGATACCGAAAGGGAGAATTGAATTATTCTGATTTAATCTATGGGTTGGAAGGCTCATTAGATGCAGGAGAATATCAAGATAAAGGGCTTATTGGTCAATGGTATGACTATTGGACACCGTTAGAAATTTTATCTGCGACTAAAGGAGACAGTACGACAATTGAAGATGTAAATAAATATCTGTCGGAAATGGAAATGTTTTTAAAGAGTAGGTATAACTTCCATTTTCAGAAAGATGAAGAATAAAGACCCCCGCCTTCCCTTCGCAGCGGAGTCTCCCGTCCTCGCCTTTGTTGGTGTTCTTCACGTGTTCTTCACCAACAAACGAGATGAAAGAGGATAACAGATGAACAAATTGAATGAACGAAGACCTAATATATTCCAAAGAGCATCCAGAGATTTGAGCAAGAAATGGTAAGGATAAGTAGATGCTAAGCAAAGTCACACACTTCTTTTTTTTCTTGTTGCTTTCATGCGCAGCATTTGCTCAACAACAAGACAGCCTCCGTTTGCAAAACAAAGCCGAAAGTTTAGTACAAAAAACAGATAGCCTTAGCAAACAACTTTCCACCGACACTCTTACTCAAAAAGCCAAAAAGAAACTTGCCCGGTTCCAGGCTAAAAAGCAACGAGCACAACAAAAGGCAGAGAAGTTTAAAAACGAAAACCGCTTGGCAAGGCTGCAAAACCAAGCCAACCAAAAACTGGACAGCCTTCGCCCGCAAAACATAGGCAATCAAGTTAACTCGAAAGTTCAACACCTTACTGACAGTGTAGCACACACGAAGCTGCTAAGTAGCTACCAACGCAAAATGGATTCCGTCCAAACCAAACTATCAGCAAAGGTGGATAGTTTGACGAATTTTAAACTACCCGAGATTCGCTTTACCAAATCCATAGACAGTCTACAGCAAAAGATAGACAATCTCAAATCTCAGGGCTTGTTCAAAGAGGCAAAAAAAGCAGAAAAGAAATTGACCGACCTTCAGACGAAAGCCAAGACCTCAATGGCAGCAGGCCAACAAAAAATAACTTCGCTGCAAAATGGCGTGAACGGAAAACTGGATATGTTTAACAAAGAGGGCGGCAAAGTAGGCAACGTCAACCTGCCTGATGTCAATAGCAAACTCCCCAACATGCCTGGCACTGTTAGCGGCATCAACGTTCCAAAGTTGAACACACAGTTGCCATCAGTCAATGGACTACCCAATGTGAACGGCAAGGTGGGCAACGTTAGCCTACCATCGCTGAACGGAAAAACAAATGCGGCATTGCCCAACACGCCAACTGTGAACACTGGTACCGGAACAGGAAACATTGGGCTTCCCGCAACTGATTTAAAAAACATCGGCCTCGGTGACGTGGGCAAAGGACTGACCGATGTTTCCAACTCCACCAAAGAGATTGGCAAGTACACCGAAGGGGTGAAGAACATCACCAAAGATGGGCTGAACGATGAGAAACTAAAAAAAGAAATGGAAACCAACGCGGCCAACCTCGCAGGCGGCAAAGCATTTGAGACACAGCTCACCGACATAGAGAAACAAAAAGCCATGGTGGAAAAATGGAACAGCGACCCAGAGTACCGCAAGGAGATGGCCGTGAACCAAGCAAAAGAGCAAGCCACTAACCACTTTGCTGGTAAGGAAAAAGAATTGTTGACTGCCATCGATCAACTATCACAAGCGAAAGCAAAAATCAAAGATGCCGAGCAAGTGGTAGATATGTTCAAAAAGCCCCCTAACCCTATGAAGGACAAACCGTTTGTGGAGCGGCTGAGGCCTGCCTTAAATTTACAAATACAGTCGAAGCAAAACGTAATGGTTGATTTTAACCCGCAGGTAGGCTACCGCATTAGCGGACGTTTTATAGCAGGCATTGGCTGGAACGAGCGTATCAGTTATAGTTCAAGAAAATCGAGCATAAATTTTGACGACCGCATGTATGGGCCTCGCAGCTGTTTTCAAGCTAAGATCAAAGGTGGCTCACATGTTTTACTAAACGCTGAATACATGAATGCCGAGTTTGTTCCACTAGCTGGAGAAGGGACACGTCAATGGGTATGGATTTACATGGCAGGCTACAAGCAAGAGTTTCGTATCTCCAACAAGCTGCTGGGCAACGTACAAATTATGTACACCATTTTTACTGGCTATTACCAAAGCCCGTATATTGACAAATTAAATATCCGCATTGGTTTTGAGTTTCCGCAGAGAAGAAAAAAGCGGAGTTAAATTTTCTCGTCTCTGACCCCGCATCGCTGCTGCCGATAGGGCCTAGTCACGTAGATGTAATTTCTTTAATGCTTGAAAGGGAGCAGTAGCCAGGAATAACGGCTTATGAACTGTTAATGAACGGCTTATGATTGGATTTTCATCCTAATTGTACATACATTAACTAAAGCAAGTGCTATATGGCACGACTGAAAAGTAATGTAGTGGTGGAGGGCTTTAGCGGTCGTATTGACAGGCTGCTTTTTAAACAGTATAAGTACGGAACGGTAGTATCCAAAATGCCGGACCGAAGCAAGGTAAAGCTAACCGCCAACCAAAAAAAAGCTAACAAACGGCTTAAGTAAGCGGTAAGCTATGCGCGATCTGTGTTAGTTGACGTTTCGTTGCAGAAGCAGTACGCCAAGCAAGTGAAAAAAGAAAAATCTCTCTATCATATAGCACTTGCTGATTTTCTAAAAAGAGATTTAGGTTTAAAATGATTACCGGTTTTTGGAGTGTGTATGAATTAAGTTTTTTGCCGACAAAATGGCATTTTGATCCCATCAAATCAAAGTATTACTTTGCATCCGTACCTAAATCGATTGTTATGAAGTCATTATTTATCGCTTCTTTCATTTTCTCTTTTCTGTCCACTACCGCCCAGCTTTCACAGAGTAAGATCGACAAACTCAAGCAAGAAGTGGCTGCTGAGGTTGAAAAGAATGCAGTATTGGGGCAGCAAATCAACGATATGCTTTTCAGTTTTTCTGAACTAGGGTTTCAAGAGGTAGAGACGTTTTCTTACCTGACAAATCTGTTGGAGAAGAATGGCTTCACGATAGAAAAAGGTGTTGCCGGCATACCTACCGCATGGATTGCCAAATGGGGTAGCGGTAAGCCCGTCATCGCTCTAGGGTCGGATGTTGATTGTATCCCTAAGGCCTCACAGAAACCTGGCGTGGCCTATCATGATCCGATTGTGGAAGGTGCACCCGGGCATGGCGAAGGTCATAACTCAGGGCAGGCATTGAATATTATTTCAGCACTTGCTCTAAAGAAGGTAATGGAGCGGGACAAGATTTCGGGAACACTAATGTTGTGGCCTGGCATTGCCGAAGAATTGGTAGGCACCAAGGCGTACTACATCCGTGCCGGATATTTTAAAGATGTTGACGCATGCATATTCACCCATGTTGGAGACAACCTCAAAATCGGATATGGAGACAACGGTTACAATGGTGTGGTATCTGTTAAATTTAATTTCGAGGGGCAAGCAGCTCATGCTGCTGGCGCGCCTTGGCGTGGGCGAAGCGCCTTAGATGCCGTAGAGTTAATGAACATCGGCTGGAACTTTCGCAGAGAACATTTGGAACTAACTCATCGATCACATTATGTGATTTCCGATGGGGGAGATCAACCGAACGTGGTGCCGTCTAAAGCATCTGTGTGGTATTATTTTAGGGAGCGTACTTATCCAGCCATCAAAGCGCTTTTCGACAAGGGCATTAAAACAGCCGAGGGAGCTGCGCTCATGACCGATACTAAATTTACGTATGAGATATTGGGCTCGGCATGGCCGGCACATTTTAATAGGCCGATGGCTGAGGTCATGTACCAGAACATAAAGAAAGTTGGTTTACCTACGTGGTCAGCTGAAGATCAGTTATTGGCAAAAGCAACTCAGCTTGAGATGAAGTCCACAAAGACGGATGGGTTGGCGTTGAAATTGGATACCATCGGGCTTCCCAGCTCGGTGGGTATGGTAAATGTAATGGGCAGGCCGATGATGATGATGGGAGGCGGCTCTGACGACATCGCTGATATTTCCTGGTCGCTGCCAACGATCAATTTAAATTATCCATCCAACATCCCCAATTTGCCCGGCCATCATTGGTCTAACGCAATCACAATGGCTACACCCATTGCGCACAAGGGAATTGTCACTGGAGCAAAAGCAGAAGCGATGACACTGGTAGATTTATTCACGAAGCCGGAGCTACTGAAAAAAGCATGGGAGTACTATAGAACAGAGCAAACAAAAGAGATACAGTATATTCCATTGATTGGAGAGAAAGATAATCCAGCGATTACACTCAACACTAAAATCATGCAAGAATTTGCACCCAAGCTAAAACCATTTTACTACGATCCGGCCAAGTACAAAACATATCTAGAGCAGTTGAATATCAAGTACCCAACACTAAGACCTGACCAGGTAGAGGCTGTGGGTAAGTTGAAAAAATAGTTTCTAGTTGCCAGTTACTTGTTACTAGGAACTAGGAACTTGAAACCAGAAACTGGAAACTGTTAGCAAAAGATCAGTCCGATAACAATGTTCACAGGCATCATCGAATCAGTAGGAACTCTTTCACGAATAGTGGAAGAAGGAACGAACAAACATTTTCTATTTGATAGTAAAATTAGTGCCGAGCTAAAAGTTGATCAAAGCGTTTCCCACAATGGTGTGTGTCTCACAGTTACAAAAACAGACGGAAAGCAGCATTGTGCTACTGCCATTGATGAGACGCTGCAAAAATCAAATCTTGGAATGCTCCAGGTAGGAGATGTCGTGAATTTAGAACGATGCATGTTAGCCAACGGAAGGTTTGATGGGCACATTGTGCAAGGGCATGTTGATCAAGTGGGTGTTTGTAAATCGGTGCAAGAGGTAGGAGGGAGTTGGCTATTTGATTTTGAATATGATTCCAAACTCGGAAATGTCACGGTCGAGAAAGGCTCTATTACAATTAACGGTGTTAGTCTAACTTGTTTTAACTCTGCAGCTGGGCAGTTCCGTACAGCTATAATTCCATATACTTTTGAGCATACGAATTTTAGTAGGCTGGTAGTGGGCAGTTTGGTCAATCTGGAATTTGATATTGTTGGAAAATATGTTGCGCGATTGTTACATCAGAGGTAAAAGATACCTGTTGGAGTGTCCACCTTTTTGGTCTCTTAACCGCTAGATCGCGGTATTGCTGGAGATTCAAATATCATAATCTTGCGCATACCCTAATAACCTGATAACAAAATACCACCAGCGAGGTTCTATAACCGTTGATTGCTCTGGGTGATCGTCCAAAAAATGGAGGAAGTAAAAACCAAATTTTGCAATGCCGGTTGATGTCTCCACACTGACTAATGGTCTGTCTTATCCGTCAATCGTAGCCGAGGGGAAGATACCAATCTATTGGAAATTGGTGGTGATGAGTCAGCGCGGGATTTTGGACGCGGCAATTTCGGCAGTGGCTTTTTCAAGTATGCGACAGAACGATTCGATCGACCGATGAAACTCTGGCAAAACCTGCCTCGTCTTAGCGATACTTTCAATCTCAGCCGCCAATTCTTTTGCTTGATGTATGCCCAACAAAGTGATAGAGGGTTTTAATTTGTGGGCGGCACGCGATAGATTTTCAAAGTCATTTTGTTTAGAAAAGATTCTTATTTCGTCAATAATCCGTGGCATGGTTTTCAAATAGGTGTCAATCATTTCGTTCATAAAGTCTTCGTTATTGTTCGAAACACTTTCTAAATAGCTCAAGTCAAATGAGGGCCGAACTACATTTTTTACCACCGAAACCTTCGGTTTTCTAACTACCATCTGGCGCTTGATTGCCTTAAAAAGATCGTCAGGCGTAAATGGCTTTGATATACAGTCGTCCATACCTGCTGCCAAGCATTTTTCTACATCTTTCCTAGTCGTGTTGGCGGTTAGCGCAATAATGGGCAGTTTACTTTTGGAGTCGTTCAACTCACGAATTATCTTCGTTGCTTCAAACCCATCCATAACAGGCATTTGAATATCCATCAGCACTAAGTCTAGCGAGTTAGCTTTAACAATTTCCACCGCTGCGGCCCCGTTCTCTGCAAATCGTACCTTACAGCCCCACATTTTTAGAATACTCCCGGCATAAAGCCCATTAATCTCGTTATCTTCAACGAGTAGCACATTCAATCCGCTTAACTTCTGCTGCGTGCCGTTGCTTGTGGTAAAGCCGGATAGATGGATGGATTTTGCGTCACCTTTTTGGTAGGGGAGTACAAATGAAAAAGTGGACCCTCGGTCTACTTTACTATGGACACTTATTCGACCCCCTTGAAGTTCCACCAACTGTTTCACAATAGTAAGCCCGAGTCCAGTGCCTCCATACTTCCTCGTGACGCTGGAATCTGCTTGACTAAAGCTCTCAAAAATTGTATGCAATTTATCTTTTGGTATCCCAATCCCTGTATCTGTCACTTCAAATTGGATTTGGAATTTTTTTCCTTTGTGACTATAGACTTTGCAACCCACATGAATCGAACCGGTATGGGTAAATTTGATGGCGTTACTAATCAGATTTACGAGGATTTGATTCAATCGTACCGGATCGCCTACGAAAATTTGGTTTGCCTCTGATTCAAGATCAAAGTGAAACTCTATACCTTTTTCTTTTACTTGATGGTTGAACGTGCTGACCAACGACTGAAGTAAATCATTTAGGTTGAAGCCAATTTGTTCAAACTTCAGTTTTCCTGATTCGATCGAGGCAATATCAAGAATGTCATTAATAATAACTTTTAGGTTATCCGCTGCACTTTTGATTGCACTTAAATAAATCGCTTGGTCCGTTTCGCTCGGCAGCTGACTCATCAACGTTGCCATTCCGGAAATCCCGTTGATAGGTGTGCGTATTTCGTGGCTAATGTTTGCGAGAAATTGCTCTTTGGCTTTTTGCGCCCGTTGTAGTTCCTCCGCATCCTTTTTCCGCTGTGTGATATCTCGGCAGTCAAGGATGTGGCCCTCTATTTTTTCTTTATGCTTGAGATTTATCGAATTAAATTCCAGGTATTTATAGGTTCCATCTTTGCATAAAAATTGAAATTCGATCGACTCTGCGTAGACTTTTCGCTTGATTTCCTTAAAGATGGAGATTAGCTTTGGAAGATAGGAGACCGATAAAAAATTGAAAAAATTCTTTCCAATGAGACTGCTTGGGCGATAACCTAGTGTTTCTTTAACAGATGAATTTACATACTCAATGTTACCATTGTAGTCGATCACAAAAATTATGTCTGAACCATCTTCAACAACCGCCTTAAAGAAACCTCCTCTTTTAACGTATTTTTTTAGTTCACTCATAAGCTATATCCCCGCTTGTTCCATCTCCTTTAAGTACCTATAAATGGATGACTTGCCAATGTCTAGTCGACTGGCCACTTCAAGCACATTATCATCGTATTTTTTCAAAAAGCTCCTAATAATGTGGTAGGTATACGCCTGCAAAGTCATTTCCTTCTGCATAAAATTGTCAGTGTGTATCTGACTGTTAAATGAGATATCTTCTGCTTTAAGCTCCTGGCCATCGCTCAGTACTGCCGCCAATTCAATAATTGCTTTTAGTTCCCGTACATTACCAGGAAAACTATATCCCAACAATTTTTTTCGGGCATCATCGCCTATTTTCATTTTTGGCATTTGATTTTCTCTGGTAAATTGATCTAGAAAATGCTTGCCAATCAAAATGATATCTTGGCCGCGTTCTCGTAAGGGAGGCAAATGAATCGGAAGTCCCAGAAGGCGGTAATATAAATCTTCCCGGAATGATTTTGAGCGCACATCGTCCCCAAGATTTCGGTGGGTGGCTACCACAATGCGTACGTCTAGTTTTTGAACCTGGTTGCTGCCTATGCGAGTAAGTTCTTTTTCTTGCAAAACCCGTAGTAGTTTGGCCTGGAGGCTGATATCCATTTCTCCGATTTCATCCAGAAACAAAGTACCGCCTTCTGCCTCTTCGAATTTTCCGATTCTTCGTTGCAATGCGCCAGTAAAGGCTCCCTTTTCATGACCAAACAACTCGGTTTCAATCAAATTTTTTGGTATCGCAGCAACATTGACGGCTATGAACGGCTTGTTCTTTCTTTTTGAATTGAAGTGAATGGCTTTGGCCACCAGTTCTTTCCCAGTGCCTGTTTCACCAGTTATAGAAACGGTAATAAGCGTTTTTACGGCTCGTTCAATATTTTGAAAAACCTTCTGTATTGATGTGCTATTTCCGATAATGCTCTTCTCAAAGTCATACTTCACAGAAATCTCTTGTTGGAGACGGCCAATTTCACGAATAAGGGTTGTTTTATTCCTTGCATTCTTGATCGAGTTGAGTATTCGGTTCTTGGCCTCCTCGTCTTTAGAGATATAGTCAAAAGCGCCTGTCTTCAATAGTTCTACCGCAGTGCCAATCTTGTCCTGAGCCGAGATAATGATTACGCTTATATCAGGGTTGAATTCGCGAACGGCCTTCAACACTTTCTCCCCCGGCAGATCAGGCAAGGTGTAGTCTAGCGTAATTACTGAGGGCTGTTTGTAAAGATTATCGATGCAATCTTTGCCGCTGGCATAAAACTCGGTTTCAAAATCAGGATTTAGCGATAGCACATACCTCAAGAATTGGGTGTAAGTCGGGTCATCTTCAACGACAAAAATTTTTATTGGGTCTTTTTCGTACATCCTTATGCTCTTTGTTTAAAAGTAATCGAAAACACTTAGTTATTGAGACAAAGTTTGTAAATTTTATATTAAATTCGACCCACACCAAAATACTATGACGCGAGAACTCGACAAGCTTTCCCCTTCCGAGGTTGATCTGATGCTAAAAGCTCCCTTACTTGTTTGCATTCTTATTGCGGGCGCTGATGACGACATTGATCGAAAAGAGATTAAAAAGGCTATTCAGTTGGCGCAAAAAAATCAAGGCAACGGGAAATCAAAGATGGTGGAATTCTATCGGCTAATGGCTGAAGACTTTGAGGATAAATTGAAGGTTCTCATCCAGTCATTTCCGCCCAAAGCAGCCCAGCGAGAACCAATAATTGTCGATGAACTTACTAGTTTGAATGATGTTTTTTCGAAGATCGATAAGGAATTAGCCTTTGATTTTTACCAAAGCCTGCTTGAAATTGCAAGAAAAACAGCGGAGTCTTCCGGTGGACTCCTGGGCTTAAAGTCGGTCGGGGAGGAAGAGGCCAGATTCGTGAACCTTCCTATGATCAAAAACCCAATGCAGAAATAAAACACGTCCGATCAGCTTCTCAAGTTGTAATAAGGAGGATGGCAACAATCTAATTTGTATTTTTCGGGGTCAATTTTGAAACTCTTTAATGCCCCAAAATAGAAGTGTTTTTGATAGTTCAGCGATCCCATTCAGGCTGGTTTTTGTCATGTGGCTATCGTTCAGTATTCAATTTTTCTACCAAATTGACTTAGGTTTTTTGGGCATCAAACCGCGAAGTTTTTCTGGTTTAATTGGCATCTTCACAGCTCCCATGATTCATGGAAGCTACATGCATCTACTTTCGAATACATTTCCTTTGCTTTTCCTCGGAACACTACTTTTTTTCTTCTACGACAGAATTGGCACCATCGTTTTTTTTCGATGTTACCTATTCACAAATCTTCTTGTCTGGATTTTTAGCCCACGCGTTTCGTACCATATCGGGGCCAGCGGTTTGATTTATGGCCTGGCCGCCTTTCTCATTGTTTTTGGTTTCCTGCGGCAAGATTTCTTGTCGATCCTTATTTCCATTGCAGTGGTAATTGCCTATGGTGGCATTTTTTACGGAGTCATGCCGATGGACCCTCGTATATCATGGGAGTCGCACCTGGCCGGTGCATTGGTTGGAAGTGTAACGGCCTTTAATTTGGCAAATAAAAAAAGAGTTCGATGATATGGATGCCTCCGCGAAAAAAATAGTTGACCGACTTAAGGCAAAGAAATTTGACCCTGTCTACCTCTTACAGGGTGAAGAGACATATTATATTGATTTCATTTCTAACTACATCGAAGCGCACGCATTAACTGAAAGTGAAAAGAGTTTCAATCAAGTAGTACTCTATGGAAAGGACGCACCCGTAAATGTGATTCTGACAAACGCCAGGCGTTTTCCAATGATGGCAGAAAGGCAGGTGGTGATTGTGCGGGAAGCGCAGGATATTCCAGATCTTCAGAAGGATTCAGGAGCAAAACTTTTGCTGGACTACTTTTCAAGACCCGTTCCCTCCACTATTTTAGTTTTATGTCACAAGTACAAAACACTTGACAAGAGAAAAGAATTAGGTAAAAAGGCAGAGCAATTGACTACTTCCGCCACGTTTAAAAAACCATATGAAAGTCATCTGACTGAGTTTGTTGCAACTTATATTAGCGACAAGGGCTTTCAGATGGAAGACGGAGCAATTCGGGTACTGACGGAGTACGTGGGAAACGATTTAAACAGATTAGCCAACGAAATAGACAAGGTTCTTATTGGTGTCACCAGAAATGAGATCATCACTTCGTCAAAAGTGATGGCACAAGTGGGTATTAGTCGAGAGTACAATATCTTTGAATTGCAGAAAGCGTTGATTGCCAAAGAAACGTTGCAACTGACCAAAATACTAAACTACTTTGAGGGGAATGTTAAGAAGAACCCGGGTATCCCGCTCGTTGCTTTTTTGTTTTCCTTTTTTAGCAAATTGCTAATTGCTGTTTCAACGACTGATCGTAGTGAGAAAGGCCTTATGACAGCGTTGAAGATTAGTCCTTATGCAGTCAAAGATTATCTGAGTGCGTTGAGAAATTTTCGTCCAGATCAAATTATTAGAAATATCTCGCTGTTAAAACAAGCCGATCTAAAATTGAAAGGTGTAAATGTGGGGAGTGAAGATGAAAGCCAGATTCTAAAAGAACTTGTTTTCAAGCTGATATTCTGATAGTTATCTTCACTCAAATCAACTAGTAGTTCGATCACCTATTTTTTCTTTTATTGAATATCTACTCTCGATTGTTCCACTAATTAGTGAGTTATTTGGTAGCTTTGAATTCGTGTAGTTGACTTATTTTTTGCACGCAATGATATTTTTTAAACGGAGTACCATACTAAGCACTGCATTTTACTGTTTTGTGGAAAAGCTTTTTATGAAAGTTGTTTTCGCCCTTGCACTCAGTCTAATCCTATTTCATTCTGCGGGTGCACAAGACCTTTTTTCACAGCAGAAGATAGAAAGAACCTATCAAATTGGAATTGACCAAATGGATAGGGGGCAGTTTGGTCCGGCTCGCGATAGTTTCTCTGAATTACACATGCTGCTTAAGCCAGGTGATTTACGTTTTATAGATGTAGAATATTATGTCGCCTACTGTGCTCTTAATTTATATCATTCAGATGCAGAAAAGAGATTTTCGGATTTCGTAAATGCCTATCCAAACCATCCGAAAGCAATCGTGGCAAATTTTGAGCTGGCTAACTTTTTTTACATCGAAAAAAACTACAAGAAATCTTCCAACTATTTCAGCAAGGTTAACTTTTCCACACTCAGCGTTGAACAACAAAACCGCGGTAGATTCCGATTCGGCTACAGTTTGTTCACCCAACGGTCCCTGGTTGAGTCCCTTGATCAATTCAACTTTATTAAATCGCAAGGAGGGCAGTATGGCCCGGCTGCCAGCTACTATTCCGGTTTTATCGAATATGGCAACGGTGACTTCGAGAACGCGCGTTTAGATTTGCAACGTGCTGAGCAAAATGAGGCATACGGCAAGATAGTTCCCCACGTATTGGCCAACATTTATTACAAGCAGAAAAAGTACGATGAGTTACTGGGCTATAGTGCGCAATTGAGCAATAGAGAAGGGATGAGCAATGCAGATGATATTTCGCTATTGGTTGCTGAAGCCCATTTTAAGAAAGGAAATAACAAAGAGGCTTTAGCCGCGTACACAACCTATTTGAATGGCAAAGAACATACTGCCGAAAAAGGCATTTTGCTACGAGCTGGCTACGCAGCTTTTATCATCAATGAAGATGACATCGCCCTGCGGTATTTAAAATCTTCATTTAGCGATACCGATTCAATAGGATGTTATTCTGCCTACTACCTGGGGTCTCTCTACTTAAAGAAACAACAGAAGCCGATGGCTCTTACATCATTTGACATCGCCCGAAAGTTTAAATCCGACAAAAAGCTAGTTGAAGAATCTACTTTTCAATTTGCAAAAATTGCCTACGAATCAGGTCGGGCAGATCAAGCGATTAGTGAGTTCGAAAATTTGCTGAATGTATTTCCGCAAAGCGCCTACTCAAACGAAATCATAGAATTGCTTTCGCAAGCCTATGTAAACGCCAGCAACTATAATAAGGCAATTGCCTATATTGAATCGTTGCCTTCACGAAGTGCAGCCGTAGATCGAGCGTATCAGAAAGCAACCTTGCTAAAGGGCCTCGACCTGTTTAATCGAGAAGACTACCTCCAAGCGAGTCAATATTTGGAGAAATCAGTTCAGTATCCTATTAATCTGGACTATGTGGCCGAAGCCAATTTCTGGAATGGCGAATCGTTGTCATTACAAAAGCAGTACGAACAAGCTGCAACTTATTACTTAAGCGTGGTAGGGTTAACAGGATTTTCTAACCTGAATATTCTGTCGAAAGCAAGGTACGGTCTTGGCTATTCCTACTTCAATCTGCAGCAGTACGATCGCGCTCTTTTTAATTTTTTTGAATTTGTAAACAAAGCACCCAAGAGTCAGTCAAACTATGCCGATGGTCTGTTGCGGTTGGCGGATTGTTATTATGTCTCAAAAGAGTATATCGATGCGTTGGCAACGTACAAAAAGGCTATTTCGGCCAACTCTGTTGACGCAGATTACGCTCATCTTCAAGCAGCTGTTATCTCGGGCGTTTTAAGAAAGTATAGTGAAGCCTTTTCAGAGTTTGATTTTTTTGTGAAGAACTATCCTAAGTCAAGATTCATGGACGAAGGATTGTTTCAACGCGCTCAACTGGATTTTGAGCAGGGCAATTATGCTGTCGCAGTAGTTAACTATTCGAAAGTTATTGCATCATTTTCCTCGTCCAGATTCGCACCCTATGCTTTTGCGCGTAGAGCAGCCTGTTACTATAACTTGAAGGACTTTGGTAAAACATCGGATGACTATATTACAGTGTTGGCAAATTATCCTACTCATCCTGCCAGTTCAGACATATTGCTACCACTTCAGGAATCATTGAACCTGGCTGGTCGATCGCAAGAGTTTGACAAGTATCTGGCAGACTATAAAAAATCCAATCCAGAGTTGAAGGGCATTGAATCGGTTGAATATGAAACAGCTAAAAATCTCTACTTCAATCAGGACTATAACAGAGCCATTCAACGCCTCACGGCCTACACCAACCAATACCCTACGAGCCCGCGAGTGACCGAAGCCAATTATTACCTTGCAGAGGCTACCTACCGATCAAAAAATTTTACAGACGCACTTCGCATCTATTACTTGATCAATCAGGATCAAACCTTTGCTTTCGCCAATAGGGTAGTGGGGCGCATTGCAGAGCTAGAGTTCAAGCAGGGCACATTTGACAAAGCCGTTCCGGCCTATCAACGACTTTCTAAAATCGCGTCAAATAAGAAGGAACAAAGTACTGCCTGGAATGGACTGATGGAATCATACTTCTTCTTGCAGAAATATGACTCAGCAAAATCATATGCAGAAACAATCTTGCAGAGTGGGGGTGTTAATGCAGGAGCAATCAACAAGGCATCTTTATACTTGGGTAAAATCGCCAAAGCACAAGGCGATTTTGAGACTGCAAAGGATGAATTTATCGCCACGATAAATGCAGCTCAAGACGAGTATGGCGCAGAAGCCAAATATCTACTTGGCGAGCTATTCTACCTCACCAAAGAGCACAAGCAATGCTACGAAACGCTGGTAAGTCTTAACATTGATTTTGCAAACTACCCGGAATGGGTCGGTAAATCATACCTCCTGCTCTCCGATAACTTTTTAGCCGTTGGCGACCCTTTTAATGCGAAAGCTGTATTAAAATCACTTGTAGACAATTTTCCCATTGAAACGATAAGGCGCACTGCTGCTGAAAAGTTGAATGCGTTAGGTCAAATTGAAATTCAACGATTGCAGAAAATAAAGTATGATACGTTAGAAAATGAACGGTAGGTAGATGGAAAAAATAGCGCACGTTTTTTGTCGAGGCGTTTACCCTGTCAGGGTTACGTTAGCTGTGTTGTCTTTCTTCGTGTTGATCGGGAATGCTCAAGCACAAGATCAAGGCGAAATCGAAAAAGTGGAAATTCAAATTGTAAAAGACAAGCAGATCGTGCTACCCAGAGTTGATCGTAACTTTGAAAAAGTGCCACCAAGGCCTTCCGAACCAATAAAACCAGAAATCACTTATTCGTTTAAGAAAGTTGATTTTACAACACCCGACTATAGTCCATCCATACGCCCACTCAAGTTAAAGACGGAGCCCATCAGAAAATTGTATGGTAATTATGTGCGAGTTGGCTATGGTAACTATGCTTCACCACTTATTGAGGGATCTCTCTCCTCAAAACGCGATAGGAATAAATATTATGGACTTAAAGTATCGCATCATAGTTTTGGAAGCGGCCCTGTAGATGGTGAGAGTTCTTCGAGCGGTTCAACCGCAGTGAAGGTGTTTGGTAATACTTTTGGCAAGTCGTTTAGCTCCGGGGCATTTGTTTCATTTGAGAACTGGAACAATAAATTCTATGGTACACTGCCTGGTGTTTTCAAAGGAGATGCGTCTGCTCAATCGTATACTGTTTATAGTGTTGGTGCCAGTGTTAGCAACTTGACCTCATCCGATTTCGAGTATAAGTTGGTGGGAGGATTGTCTTACCTCACAGACCGTTTATCCTCCAGCGAAAACGAAATTAATTTGAACCTTACCAGTGCCTATAAACTCAAGAAGTCAAATCGAATAAATTTAAATGCGGATTACTTCTTAATGGCCAGAACATTCGAACCACAGGGTACAAGATCAAGACATTTGCTAAAGATCAGACCCTCTTATCAGTTTTCGCCAATAGAGAATCTGACATTAACGGTTGGAGTGAATACTGCTTTTCAAAATGATACGTTGGGAAATGTGAAGTCGGTCAACCTCTATCCCAATCTATTGGCTAATTATGAGCTGAGTCGGTCAATTCAAATTTATGCAGGCCTTACAGGAGACATGGACAAAGTTTCACTCCACTCACTGTCTCGTGAGAATAGCTGGATTCGGCAGAATGTACTTCTCAATCACACCAACCGTACAGTGGAATTTTTGGGAGGGCTCAAAGGTGAGTTGGGGGGTAAAGTTGCCTTTCATACCGGATTTGGCGCAGCTAATTTGAAAAATCTCTATTTCTATCAAAACGATATCACAAAAGCCCAACAGTTTGCGGTAGTAGTTGATCAGGGGAATACCCAGCGCGTTAACTTATTTGCAGAATTAGGCTATTCAGCAGCAGAAAAAGTCAGAGCTTCCGTTCGGGGAGACTACTTTGGCTACTCAACGGACAAGATAAAAGAGGCATGGCATCGGCCAACCTACCGAATTGGATTTCAGGCATCGTATAATCTTTACAATAAAATCTTGCTGGATGCGGATTTCATTTTGCAGGGCGGCATGAAAGCTTTGTCCATTGATGATCCGATCATAGAGACTTATAAGGCGATTACAATATCCGAAGCCACCGATTTAAATTTGAAAGTAAGCTACTTAGTATCGGATCAATTTTCCTTTTTTATAAAGGCGAATAACATCCTGGATAACCAATACCAAGTGTACTTGTACTATCCGGTTAGAGGGTTTCAGGCGCTGGCAGGTTTAACTTGGAGCTTCTAGGTGGCTTATTTGAGAGAAATTGCGTTATTTGTGAACCTATATAAAGTTAAACTTCAAGCCTATGTCATTTAATAAGGAAGACGAGGAGAAAAAAGATCCAACCCAAAACGAAGATGATTTCGGATTACCGGACTTGGACTATAAACCCTTGGACACACCAGAAGAAAATACAGAAGAGCAGCCCCAACCTGAGGTGTCACCTTTGATGGAGGAGTTTTCAGATTACGCACCTTCTGAGGAAGAGCCCATTCGAGAGGAAATCAAATTTGAACCCGTAGAGGAACCAAAGTCAAAGGCTCCCATTTTTATCGCGTTGATCATTGTGGTTGTTGTTTTAGCGGCAGGGTTCTTAGTTTGGAAATATGTGATAGTGCCAAGCAACGAAAAAGCAAAACAAGAGCAATTGGCAAAAGAGAAAGCCCTGAAGGCGAAGGAAGAAGAAGCTCGACTCGCTAAACAACGTGAGGAGGAGGAAAGGCAACGACTGGCTGCAGAAGCAGCTGCAAACGCGAAACCTGTAGACGGTACTATCGAGGTGTTGGAAAATCCAACCAAGAGATACTACGTGGTGATAGCAAGCGCAGTAGATGCTGACTTGACGATGGACTATGCCAAAAAATTGAGTGTTAAGGGGGTCAGTTCAAAGATTATTCCACCCTTTGGAAAGTGGAATTTCAATCGATTGACAATTGCTGACTTTGACAATTTTCAGGCAGCACAAACGCAGGCCGATGCAGCAAAGGCTGAATATGGTGATGCGGTTTGGGTGATAAGGTATTAACAATACCAGCCTGTTTTGAACGTTATTTTTTAAGCTTATTCTTTAGACATTGTTAATGACACTTGCACAAATAGTAACACAACCGGCTACTCAAGATCAGACCATTTCCATCATGGAACTTGCTCTGGCAGGTGGATGGCTGATGATCCCCATCGTACTTTCTTCCTTTGTAGCAATCTACATTTTTGTTGAGAGGGTGATTACGATTAACAAAGCAAACGAGAGTCCGGATGCATTCATCGGCAAGATCAAAGAGCTCGTCTTAAAAGGGGATATTACAGCAGCGAAGATGTTGTGCAATCAGCATGATACACCCGTGGCGAGAATGATAGAGAAGGGTGTTTCTCGAATCGGAAGCCCGTTGAAAAATATAGAAGCATCAATTGAGAATGTAGGGAAAATTGAACTCTTTAAACTGGAGAAAAATCTATCGGTCTTGGCAACTGTATCAGGTGCTGCGCCAATGATGGGTTTCCTGGGTACCGTTATTGGTATGGTGCAAGCTTTCATTTCTATTGCACAAGAGGAAGGATCTGTAAGCCCTAAGTTACTGGCAGACGGTATCTATACGGCTATGATTACTACCGTAGCCGGTTTGATTGTAGGAATAGTTGCCTATCTCGGTTATAATTTTTTAGTCACCCGTGTTTCGAAAGTGGTGAATAAGATGGAGTATTCAGCGATTGAATTTATTGACCTGTTACAAGAACCGAGGTAGTCATGAATTTGCAAAAACGCAATAAAGTTGATTCGGCCTTTAACATGGCTTCGATGACAGATCTTATTTTTTTGTTGCTGATATTTTTTATGCTGACTTCTTCTTTTGTTACACCTTCTGGCCTGCCGGTGAATTTACCCACCAGCAAAGCAAGTACTATTGAAGTACAGAAGGTGTCAGTCACCGTTACAAAAGATTTGCAGTACTTCATTAATGAAAAAAAAGTTACCCGGAATTCGATTGAGACAGAGTTGAAGAAAGAACTATCCGGAACCAAAGGAGTCGTCATCTTACACATCGATGAAAGTGTGCCAACCAAAGAATTAGTTTTTGTGGCCAGTATTGCTACTTCGTTAGAGGCAAAGGTTTCAATAGCCACCAAGCCAAAATAGTGATGCTAAGCCCTGTGGATCGAGAGAAGAAGAACAAGCGGATTGCCCTCGCTTCGTCATTCGGTATTCATGCTCTTCTGCTGATCGTTTTTATTTTTTTGATTGCCTGGAGAGCACCTGATCCACCACTACCGGAGTTTGGCATTGAACTTAACTTCGGACTGGACACGCAAGGAGATGGTGAGCAACAACCTGACGATCGACCCGGCTCAGAGGAAACAAACGCTGAGAGCCTTCAGCCAGCAGAGACACTCCCAAAGGAAGAAGTTGTTGAAGAAAAGGCAGATGAAACACAGATTATCTCAAAATTGGAGAGCCCGGTAGTGGTGAAAGAAGAGAAGAAAGAGTCCATCGTAGAGAAGCCCAAAGAAGTGGTTGAAAAGACAGAAAAAGTAAAGCAGCCTACTGAGAAAAAAGAGGATACAAAACCAGTGGTTGTAGAGACTGCAAAAGGCAAGGACGCACCCAGTCATGGTGATGATCCGGGAAAAACAGGAGATAAAGGAAGTCCGCAAGGCAAACCAGATGCGAAAGCTCTTTATGGAAAACCAGGAGGGGGCGGAGGTGGTGATGGCATTTCGCTGTCGATGTCGGGGTGGGAGTGGGCTGAACAACCAAAAATTCCAGAACTGCCAGACAATGAAGATGGAAGAATTGTTTTTGATATAGAATGCGATGAAGAAGGAGAGATAGTCCAGATTACAACCACGCAGCGTGGCCTAAGCCCAAAGGCCGAGCAATTATTGAAAGAAGTGATCCGAAAGAATTCGCTGGTGCGAACCTCGTCAGGAAGAGTTCCTGAACGCTCGAAGGGAACGATTGTGTTTGTGCTAAAAACCAAGTAAAAAACGATCCCCTTTTTACTTGATTACTTTGTCTTGTACAGCCCCTCTGCTATTTTTTCGGGTATAGCTTTTGGCATAAAGTAGGTTAGCTGAACGGATATCCAGTTTACAAATCCGGGCAGTATTTCAGCCTTGCCTTTGAACATTCCATCGATCGCTATCTTTGCAACGGGCTCTGGCTTCATACTAAATTTCTCGGCCTTTTCTTTCATCGATTCCATTCCTGCTCTATCGATAAAGTTGGTTGAAGTGGCACCCGGGCTAAGGCAGGTCACAGAAACAGGAGTACCTTTCAATTCCATTCTTAGTCCACGTGTGAATAGCACAACAAATCCCTTAGTAGCCGCGTAGGTCGCCAGGGTTGGAACCGCTTGATACGAAGCTGTGCTAGCTACATTTAGAATATATGATTTTGTATGTCGCTTCAATTCAGGAATCATTGCGTGGCACAACTGAACGACTGCATTCATATTCAGTTGCATCATATTATCTAGTTGATCCCATGGCGTTGTCTCCACAGGACCCCACAGGCCATAGCCCGCGTTGTTAATCAATATATTTACAGGAAATGATTTCTCAGCGAGCCATTTGGTGACGGTGAGAGCGGCATTCTTTTCACTTAAATCCAAGCATAAGTATTCAACTGCTATTCCAAATTCATTGGCGAGTTGTTTGCTCAGTGCTGAGAGTCGATCCTGAGATCGGGCAACGAGTAGTAAATCAATTTTACGTTGAGCTAATTCTCTCGCCATGCAAAGGCCAATGCCACCACTTGCTCCTGTTATTAAAGCGTAAGGCATTTGCTACTTGTTTGTAAGTAGGCCTGCAAATCGCTGATAAAAAAGCGGCTTGCTGTTTTCTGTTCTCGGCTTGAATTTTCCAGTGATGATCGGGATATACATGACTCTTCTCCTGCTTTTCTCACCCACAAATGGCGACCTCGCGACTCGATGCCAAAGACGTCCGTCATGGACAGTAAGATCTCCTGGTTCCACATTTAATCCAATCTCGCTTTTATCTGGCTTGTGGCTAATGAAGTAGAACTTTTTAAAAAGTAATGTTCTCAATCCCTGATTGTGGGTGCCTGGAATCAGGCGAAGTCCACCATTATCGGTAGTAGAGGTATCCATGTGTATACCTACATTCAGCATGGGTAATATTTTTTGACCTTGAAACACATCACGAAGTGCGTCCGTATGCCAACCCAACTGGGAATAATTGCTTTCTTCAGTATTGATATAGTGATTAAAAACAAGACCATCTTTCTCCGTCTCACCAATCCGGCAGTCTTCGGTTCCAATCAGACTGAATAAAGCTTTTAATCGAGTATCCTTAAGTAAATCTGCAAAAACAGTGCTGTGCTGGTTAAGAAACGCAAATCGCTGCACTATTGTCTTGCCGGTGATATCCGTACCATATTTAATAGGAACACCATTTATCATTTTGTACCCTTGACTAACCCACTCATCCTGAATCTTCTCTGCATCTCTTAGCAGAATCTCTACCATTTCTTTTGAAATGAAATTTTTGAAATGGATAAAGCCATTCTTCTCAAAAAACTCGACTTGATCCTTCGTGAGGCTTTCGCCTAAAGTAAATTCCCGATAGGGGTTCTTGCTCGTCAATGCGTGCTTGCCATTCTTGGCTGCGCCATTCACCTCCATATTTCAGTATTAGCTTAAAACAACTCCAAAGTTACATTATTTTTACGTAATTGATAAACGGTTAAATCGGAGAACAGTTCAAAAAAGCTTGAATTTTATCCTGTTTCGCAATAAAATTTAGTCCTGCCTAAAAGTCAGTCGATTCAGAGACGTGATGCCCCTATAGACCGCAAAAGTTACTAGTAAGGCTCCTACAACATCTATTGTGTAATGTACCCTTTGCCATACCAGCAATAATCCTATTAAGATAGTAGACATTATGAGTACTATTCTTAAACCACGCCTCTTTTCAGCTAAAGAAACAATGAAAAGCGTTGAAGTATGCCCGGAGAAAAACAAGTCCTTAGTATATGTTGCATTTCCGCCATAGGCCACTTTTTCAAGAAAAGGATCAACGAGTGGAATAATACCTTCTGGGGTTTCCAACGTGAAAACATACAAAGAGAGAATGCGCAAGAAATTGACAACCACATAACATTGGAAAATCACCAATATCTTTTCGGGACTGGATAAGTTGGCAAAAAGGAACAAAGCCGGAGCACCAACGACCAGCGCAAATATGACGGGCGACCAATCTCGTGGTGCCAAAAACCGAAATGCATAATCGTCCAACCTGGGCCCCGGTTTATTCAATAGCACATTGTTGAAAAAATGGGGAAGCACCATCACAAAAATGGCAAGCCCAACCAACCAAAAAACCAGATGTAACACATACTTTCTGTTTGAGATAGCTTCTTTCCAGGTGAGGGGCATGAACTAGTCTGTTACTTCAATCAGAAAATGATTTCTTTTTCCCTTTTGTGCCAGTAGAAACTTGCCGTGTAGTAGTTCAAAATTAGGCCTACCTGCAGGATCGGCCACCTTGTTTTTATTGATGCTTACACCTCCTGCCTGAATCATTTTTCGTGCTTCTGCTTTTGATGGAAAAATAATTGACTGCGTTTGAACGGAAAGAAGATCGGTTACATTGGCACAATTTTGCCAATCAGCCCGACTGATTTTTGTATGCGGCACCCCTTCCATGACGGCTAACAGTGTCTCTTCATCTAGTTTTTGCAAATCTTCGGTTGCCGAACTACCAAAAAGTATGTTCGATGCATTTGCTGCTGTTTCGTACGCACTTTGTGAATGCACCCGGATAGTTATGTCCTTTGCCAACTCCTGTTGGAGCTTGCGCAAATGAAGTGCCTGTTGATGTTCAGCGACTAACTGTTCAATTTCCGATTTTCCTTTTTGAGTGAAAATTCGGATGAAGTTGGCAGCATCTTCATCAGATGCATTCAACCAGTATTGATAGAATTTGTAAGCCGAAGTTCGCTGAGGATCCAGCCACACATTTCCTTGTTCGGATTTTCCAAACTTACTCCCATCTGCCTTTTTGATGAGTGGGGTTGTGAGTGCAAATGCCTCCCCATCTTCTTTCCTGCGAATCAGCTCAGTTCCTGTTACAATATTGCCCCATTGGTCAGAGCCACCCATCTGCAACTTGCAGTTCTTATTCTTGTATAGCCAGTAGAAATCATATCCTTGAACCAACTGGTAACTGAATTCAGTAAACGAAAGACCCGTTTCAAGTCGATTCTTAACCGAATCTTTAGACATCATGTAGTTGATGGTGATGTGCTTGCCCACGTCACGGATAAAATCAAGGAAACGAAAATTCTTGAACCAATCATAATTGTTGACCAGCTCAGCTTTATTTTCACCATCCTGGAAGTTTAGAAACTTAGCCAACTGGGCTTTTACACAGGCTACATTATGGTTCAATTGTTCTTCTGACAAAAGATTGCGTTCCGCAGACTTGCCGGAAGGATCTCCAACCATCCCGGTAGCACCGCCTACCAGAACCACTGGTTTATGTCCTGCTGCCTGAAAATGTACTAATGTCATTATCTGCACCAGGTTGCCAATGTGGAGGGAATCAGCAGTGGGATCAAAGCCAATATAGCCTGTTGTTGTCTCGCGGCTTAACTGAGCTTCTGTCCCCGGCATAATGTCGTAAATCATTCCACGCCACTTCAACTCTTCCACGAAATTTGTCTTCATCTAAAAAAAATTGAGCCGCAAATATAACCTCTAATGGCAACTTGAATGCATTAAGGATTTTGAATTATCTAAATTCGATAAAAAGATATAATTATCTGTATTGCAAGGATATATAAACCTTTACTACAAGTAGTACATTATGCTTAAAATTCAATTCATTTTTCATTGTTTTGAACCTTTAATTAAACCAACCTATGCAGCAGCCCGATTCATTGAACCTTGTGGCCGATTTTCATCGAACCTTCAAGCACCCCATTTTACCCTCACCGGCAATACCCGAAGAAACCCGATGCAAGCTACGCGTAGCACTACTAGCAGAGGAATTGAAAGAACTGGAAGTCGCTATCCTTAATAAAGATCTTGTCGAGGTGGCTGATGCTTTTTGCGACCTTCAGTATGTACTCTCGGGTGCAATCTTAGAGTTTGGCCTTGCCGAAAAATTTAAGGCTTTGTTTGAAGAGGTGCAGCGGTCAAACATGAGTAAGGCGTGTTTGACTGAAGCGGAGGCAATAAAAACAGTTGATCACTATCGGGAAAAGGATGGGACACACTGCTACTACAGAGAAGAGGGGGGCAAATGGTTAGTGTACAGATCCAGCGACAACAAAACCATAAAGTCCATCAACTATTCACCAGCGAATTTGGAGCAGATCCTTCAGTAGTCAAACAAAGAATTCTAGCTGAAATACGATATCCTGCCCACGCTGTTGGATGGGATTCACAGCAATTAGCGGTAAATCATTAAACGCTTTTATAAATTCAGAACGGCTAATCCTGAGTTTACTCACCCCTGCCCGCACCTTGTGATACTGCATGCGCCCCGATTTATTAGCGGTGGCACTATACATATAGTCATATTTGATCGGGGTGGGAGAGGGGATGTATTTCATTGTTACCTCAAGCGTAGCATTTCACAAATTCGAGGTGAACCAAGCTATTTTGCACAATGGTATACTGGTTCAACAAGGTATAAGCCCATTCAGGTACGTAATTGAATTTTTTTTCATACTCTTCGATCTTAGAGCATAACTCGCTGATATAGAATCTTATCTGAGCAGCATTTCGACAATTACTTGGCTTCTCAAAGTTCCTAGCTGTAAAGTTCTTCAGCTCCATTTCCACTTTTTTCATCTCGAAATTATTCATATGCATGTGTATTAATACACAATGATATATCAATTTATAATTAAAAACAATATTTATATGTGCATTATTGCACAATTATTTTAAAACCCTCCAAATCTGGCCAAATTGCCAGATCATTGCAGTCAACTACAACAACAAAATATCTCTATATTTAAAAAAAATGGGTAAACGTTATGAATGAGAGTTCTTTCCTAAAGGTTTGGTACAGTGTGATGTCTATTGGCGTGATTGTGATGGTGGCATTATCAATCATTGTCTATCTGGTATATAAAATGCGCGTGTCGTCTTTTTCGGACCACAAACAAAAGCATGACTTCATCAACTTAAACGAAGTTAAATGGTACAAATGGTTTTATTTTCTATTTAGCAGTGCAGCTGCGTTTGCAATCAATCTTTATGGTGAGGAGAAGTACAACCATATTGGACTTTGGTTTTTTGTGCGATTGTTTGTCTCTATTTGCGCGGCTACATTGGTAGGCTATGTTGCATCGCTTGTGCTTGATTATTACTACCCCTCCGTTTTGAACGCAAAACTTAGAAAGCTACGCTACTCACCCAGAGTTAACCCTAAGACAGGCAACAAGATGAAACTGCTTAGCGAATCGGAAGAAGATGTTCACCTCGATGAGGGCATGCAGGCCGAAGAAAGCTTATTTTCAATCGATTATGACGTTTGGATTGACGAAAAGACTTCCGATATTAAGATTGAAAAGTACAATGGGCATTTGCTTGCGTTGCAATGCAATAATTGTGGGTTTTACACCATGAAGGTCAAACGTGAAGAGATTACCGAACGGCATGAAGATGGCTCGCCAAAGGAGCTTTTAAAACACTATCAGTGTGCTTACTGTGAGAACGTTAGATCCACCGTTTTTAACGTTTCTAAAAAGGAATCGGAAGACTACAAAGCACTAGGATTGCATGCAAAGACAGGCACAAAGAACGTGGCATTGGTTAAAATCGATCTACACTCCAACTTTGGCAAAAAGAAATCGTTTGAATTCTCTTCAGTTGAAGAAGCGCAGAAGTTTCTGACTGAATTCGATTTTGATAAGTTGGCATGATCTTAGAACTCTTTTTTTGAATTTTATCATTTTTTCATGAGACGTATACTTGTTGCTCTTTTTTCGTTTACCTCTTTTTTTTCCTATTCGCAAGTTGTTTCCAAAGACACCGTTATCGCTGCCAAGCCGGTTTTTGGTAAAGAGGCCAAATTGATTGCAGAGATACTCAACGCCAATCACTATCGAAAAATCAAGTTGGGAGATTCATTGTCTTCTGCCATCCTTGACCGTTTCGTTTCTGAGTTGGATAATAACAAATCCTACTTTCTGGATAGTGACATTAAGTCATTTGAAAAATACCGTTTGGTGATTGATGACTTGACAAAGGGTGAAAATGTGTCTCCCGCATTTGATATCTATCGGGTTTTCAAAAAAAGATACACCGAACGAATGACTGTCGTTCTTGACAAACTGGTTGGTGCTAACTTCGACTATTCTGCCAATGAGTTTTATGAGACCAATAGAGAGAAAGAACCCTGGGCAAAATCGACTGAAGAGCTTAACGACATCTGGCGAAAAGTAATCAAAAGTCAGGCGCTTAGCTTGAAACTAGCAGGTAAGAAGCCCGATGAGATTAAGGAGACGCTCAAGAAACGGTATGAGCGCTCAGCAAAATCAGTGTCTCAATTCAATTCTGAAGATGTGTTTAGCCTCTACATGAATTCCATCACAGAAGCGTTTGATCCACATACCAACTATTTGTCTCCCAAAGCTTCTGACCTATTTAAGCAGGGTATGAGTTTATCCCTGGAAGGTATTGGGGCACAATTGCAAACCGAAAATGATTTTACCAAGGTCGCTAAGATCATCCCGGGAGGTCCGGCAGATAAATCCGGTCTTTTGCTCGCCAATGACCTGATCACAGGAGTAGCGCAAGGTAAAGATGGTGAGATGGTAGACGTCATTGGTTGGCGTATAGATGATGTGGTAAAGCTGATCAAAGGACCAAAAGGAACCACTGTGCGACTTCAAATACTTTCTGCGAAAACCGGGGTGACCGGGGCTTCAAAAGAGATTTCCATTGTTCGTGAAAAAGTAAAGTTAGAGGATCAGGCTGCCAAGAAACAAGTTGTTAACTACCAACTAGATGGGAAGGATATGAAAATGGGGGTGGTTACATTACCAAGTTTTTATATGGACTATGATGCTTACCAGCGGGGTGATCAGGATTTCAGAAGCACAACCCGCGATGTTCGAAAGCTGATTGGAGAATTGAAGTCAGAAGGTGTGGATGGCCTTGTTATGGATCTCAGGAATAATGGGGGAGGTTCACTACAAGAAGCCGTTGACTTGACTGGTTTGTTTATAAAAGAAGGGCCGGTGGTGCAAGTGAAAAGTTCCGCCAATCGGGTTGAGGTGTTACCCGATGACAATAAAGAGGTTTTTTATAGCGGGCCGCTTGTGGTCTTGACAAATAGGTTCAGCGCATCAGCATCCGAGATCTTTGCGGGAGCCATACAGGATTACCAGCGAGGTGTGATTGTGGGCGAATCAACTTACGGAAAAGGAACTGTTCAATCTGTGTTGGATTTGAATCGATTCTTGAACGAGAAAGAACCGGTAGGTGAATTGAAAATTACGTTTCAAAAATTTTACCGAGTTACGGGTAGCAGCACGCAGCATAAAGGGGTGGTGCCTGACGTTTTGCTACCTAGCGCGCTGGATGCCGCCCGTTTTGGAGAGAGTGCAAGCCCAAGCGCTTTGCCATGGGACGTGATTAAAGCTGCTTCTTTTCAACGATCTGTTGATGTCAATGAAAAGACAATAGCAAAGCTTAATCGTTCGTATTTGAATCGTGTAAAATTTGACACGACCCTCAAAAAGTATATCCGTGAAACAGAAGAGTTGAGATTTAATCTTAATCAGTCGCGCGTTTCCTTGAATGAAGCTACGCGCAAAAAAGAGTTAGAAGAGATTGAAAAGAAAAAGCTGACCGATAAGTTGGATACCAAACTTCCTGCAAGCAAAGAGGGATTACCTGTAACAGATTTAACAAAACTCCAAGACGAATTCCTACGTGAGGGTCTACTGATCCTATCTGAACTGTTATCCAAGAGAATTGGATAAGGAAAAGACACCCTGAGTTTGTCTTTTTAGCAACTGGTACCGGATGGAGACTTTATCCCTTGTCTGTTAACAATATAAGTCGCCCATTTTCAAGGATAGAGAGGGAACATACATAATCATTTTTTACCCAAAACAACTGACTTACCGGATAATCCTTATAGGACTTATCGTTTTTAACTATAATTTGCACAAGAAACCTGTTTATCTTTTAACCAATGAGCGAAGAGCTTTTAAAGGCTGTAATCCAATTTTTTGCCATCGTTGCAAAAGAGCGGATCACGGAAGATGAGAGAGCGATCATAAAAGAATTTTTGTCGCTTCATTTGAACCAGGATGGCACTCGCTATTATCTGTCTCTCTTTGATGATTTCTGCAAAGACAATAAAAGATTGGCCAATGGCTCTCTGGAGAATCTGGATGAAGCCACACAGGAATTTGTCGATGATTGGGCTCAGATCATGCAGATTTCCAAAAAGGTAAATCAAGCGCTCACGACCCAACAAAAAGCCGTATTGGTCATCAAGATTATTGAGCTTGTTTTTGCCGATGAAAACCTTTCTGAGCGTCAGAGTAATTTGATTTTTTATACCAGTGAAGCGCTTAAGATTTCGCCAAAGGATTTCCGGGCTATGCGGTCGTTTGTGTTGGGCCACGACATTGATGAGCTGGCATCAAAAAATATCCTTGTCATTGATGAGGGTTCCGATGAAGTGAATTATCCCGGCCCTCGTATCATCGCTCGTAATCTTACAGGATTGATCGCGATCCTTCGGCTTCAGGATACGGAGACTTATTTTATCAAGTATCTTGGTATTACTTCACTGACACTGAATGGAGTTTCACTTAAGAGTCGAAAAATTGACGTATTCCCCACAGGTAGCACCATTCGCGGTTCTAAAATTGAGCCAATCTATTACAGCGATGTAGTTGGAAAATTTCTGTTTGAGGAGAGCGATAATGAAATAAGTTTTATCGCAGATCATTTGTTTTACCATTTCAAAAGTGGACGAGCGGGTTTACAAAATATTAATATTGCCGAAACGGGTGGCAAGTTGATTGGGTTGATGGGAGCGAGCGGTTCGGGGAAATCGACATTGCTCAATGTGTTGAACGGATCAGAGAAACCTTCGAGTGGGAGGGTTTTAATAAATGGGAACGATATCCACGCTCATTCAAAAAAATTGGAGGGAATTGTCGGGTTTATTCCACAAGATGATTTACTGATCGAAGACCTTACTGTGTTTGAAAATTTATACTACAGCGCCCGTCTTTGTTTTGGACATTACACGCGCCAGCAACATGCCGAGTTAGTTGAGCGCGTTCTGCTTAGCTTGGGCTTGTCCGAGATTCGAAATTTGAAAGTGGGTTCTCCATTAGATAAAACCATTAGTGGTGGACAACGAAAGCGATTGAATATAGGCTTGGAGTTGTTGAGAGAACCAACCATTTTGTTTGTAGACGAACCTACCTCCGGCCTGTCTTCACGCGACTCAGAGAATATCATGGATTTGCTCAAAGAACTTTCGCTGAGGGGCAAAATGATTTTTGTGGTGATTCACCAGCCTTCTTCTGACATTTTTAAAATGTTTGATACGTTGATCATTCTGGATGTAGGTGGATTTCAAATTTACTACGGAAATCCGGTCGAGTCTGTTAATTATTTCCAGGACATCATCAATGCGGCAAACAAAACACCTGGCGCTTGCCCGGAATGTGGAAACATCAATCCAGAGCAAATTTTCAACATTATTGAAACAAGGGTAGTCAATGAATACGGCCGGTTTACCCATACCCGAAGAGTATCTCCAGGGCAGTGGTATCAGTACTTTAAACAAAAGATGCGGATTCCAAAAGTAGAAGAAGTGAACGATCCGTTACCCGTCACACAAAAGATTCCTAACCGGTTTAAGCAATTATGGGTTTTTATTGTTCGCGATGTGTTGTCAAAAGTGGCTAACCGCCAGTATGTGACCCTCAACTTGTTACTGACACCGACTTTGGCTCTTTTCATCGGTTTTTTTGTGAAGTATTACGAAGCAGTAGGTGTCGAGAATCCCTTTTACACGTTTTTTAACAACGACAATATTCCCGTTTATTTTTTCATGAGCATTGTGGTGGCACTGTTTGTAGGATTGATTGTCAGTGCAGAGGAGATTTTCCATGACCGAAAAATTCTAAAACGAGAAAAATACCTTCACCTGAGCAACGGCAGCTATCTGACGTCTAAAGTGATCATCTTGTTTGTGTTATCGGGTGTTCAGACATTTACTTTTATACTCGTTGGCAATTGGTTGCTCGAAATACCCTTTAGTGAAATTCGCTACTGGATGATCTTGTTCTCGTGCTCATGCTTTGCCAATATGCTCGGTTTGAATATCTCTTCTGCCTTCGATTCGGCTGTGACAATCTATATCATCATTCCCATATTGATCATTCCGCAGCTGTTGCTGAGTGGTGTGGTTATTAGCTTTGACAAGTTTAATCCAAAAGTCGGTTCCCCCAACGGAATACCCATAGTAGGTGAGCTGATGGCATCGCGTTGGGCTTTTGAAGCGTACATGGTGACGCAGTTTAAAGACAACCCCTACGAGAAACAGTTTTATCAGCTGGATCAAAAACGCGCCATAGCCGACTATAAACGAATTTACTATCTACCTCAACTCGAATCGCAGTTGGCTCATATTGTCAACCACCCCAGTGAGTGGCGAAGCTCCAGCTCAACAAATACTACAGGTCAGGCAATGGACTTATTGCGAAATGAGATAAAGGCTGAGTTAAATTCAATTGGTCGTGAAAGGTTTCCCGATGTCGAGCAAATTGCAATCGGCAAGTTTGACTCTGTCATGTATGAAAAAGTACGCCTTTTTCTCGGAACCTTAAAGGAGTACTATCGCATTCGCAATCGAAATGCAACTGCAGAAAAAGAGAGGCTAGTGATGGAATTGACTAATACGCCTGAAAAAAAAGCAGCGTTTGACGAATTAAAAATGAGATTCCAAAATCAGGCAGTCACCAATTCAGTAGAAAACACCAATGCCATTGTGCGCATTGCATCGTGGAAGGGAGAGTTAGTTCAAAAAATATATCCCATCTACTTTGACGATCATCGCCCCGCCAATCAATTTGATTTTAGAGAAAACTTTTATGTGCCTACGAAGCTTTTTATGGGTAAGAAATATGACACGCTCTATTTCAACGTAGCCGTTATCTGGGCAATGACCATTTTTCTTTTTATTACGCTGTATTTTGATTTACTGAAGAAGGCCATTCACAGTCTCAAGATGCGCAGAAAGTACAAAGGCAAAGGATGAGATGATTTTTTTAGTTTTATTCACATTGCCAATTGCGTGTTGCCTGTTATCTTTGAAAAAAAACCAACTATGAAAATTAGTAAGCTATCCTACCTTTTAGTTTTGATTTTTTGCGGCCTTCTAGGTTGCACTTCTAAGACAGAAACCACGGAAACGACTGAATCAGCTTCCTCCGATTCAGGGGAATGGAAAGAGATGGACTCTTTTCATATGATTATGGCGGAAGCTTTCCACCCCTATAAAGACTCCACCAATTTAGCGCCTGCCAAAAAATTGGCAGAAGAGATGGCTACCGAAGCTGAGAAATGGGCGGTCGCTGAATTGCCCGAAAAAGTAAACACCGATGCTGTAAAGGAGGACTTACAAAAATTAAAGACAGACACAAGGGCATTGGCCGACCTTATAAAGAGTGGTGCTGATGATGCCGTTATTGGCTCATCCTTAAATGCACTCCATGACAGCTTTCACTCTATCATGGAAGCATGGCACGGAGGAGGGGATAAGCACGAACACGAAAAGCATTGAGATAAATACCTATAAAAACCAGGAGCGGGTTGATTTTTCAACCCGTTTTTGTTTTTTAGAAAACACGATATGCTGAAAGTTGCCTGGGCAGAATCGTATGTGTTGCCACTGCCGCCCAATCACCGGTTTCCGATGAGCAAGTATGAAGTGCTGCCGCTGCAACTACTTCATGAAGGAACTCTTCGTGAAGAAAACTTTTTTGTACCGCAGCCACTAGAGCGCAACCGCATTCTGGCTGTGCATGATGTGGACTATTGGAATCGGCTAGAGCAATTGGCACTTGAGCCAGCAGAAATCAGACGGATTGGATTTCCACTCACCAGGGAGTTGGTGACGCGAGAGATTACCATAGCAAATGGAACCATTCAGTGTTCACTTTTTGCGTTGCAACATGGTGTAGCGATGAACATTGCTGGCGGCACGCACCATGCGTTTACTTACAAAGGAGAGGGGTTCTGTCTTTTGAATGATATCGCCATCGCGGCTCGCCATCTATTAGACGAGGGATTAGCCAAACAAATATTGGTGGTTGACCTGGACGTGCATCAGGGCAATGGAACGGCTCAGGTATTTCAACACGATCCAAGAGTCTTTACGTTCAGTATGCATGGCCAGAACAACTACCCGCTACACAAGGAGCGATCTGACTTAGATATTGGGTTAGCCGATTTTACAAGCGATGCGTTTTATTTGAATACGCTACGAGTCAACCTTGCCAATCTCCTGAAACAGGTTAATCCTGATTTCATTTTCTTTCAGTCGGGTGTGGATATTTTGGAGACTGATAAATTAGGGAAGTTGAGTGTGAGTAGGGAAGGGTGCAAAGAGAGAGATCGTATCGTTTTGGAGGCCGCAAAAGAAGGTGGAATCCCCCTGGTTGTTAGCATGGGTGGTGGGTATTCGCCCAATTTTAAGGACATTATTGAAGCGCATGCCAATACCTACCGGTTGGCACAAGAAATTTTCTTCTGACAGAACTACTGATTTGTCTTTTTGATCTCAGACCTGAAGACAACGTCCCACAGGACAGACGTAACACCATATCCGTGGTCGGAGTCGGTATAGTGGTGAAGCATGTGGTGCTGCTTCAGCTTCTTTAAAATAGGATTGGAGAAATTGCCGTGATGGAAGGCATAGTGAAACATGTCGTAACACAAATAGCCCGTAAGGAATGAAGCAAAAAAAGTGGGGAGGTATGGGACTGGTATCACCAGGCTAAGCAGGAAGTAAAAAAGCACCGCCAATGGAACACTCACCGAGGGGGGCAACACTAGGCGCAGTGCATCGTTAGGGTAATCATGGTGTACACCATGGAATATAAAGTGCAACCGCTGGCCCCACTTTGACTTGGGCATGTAGTGGAAAACGAACCGATGCAGTACGTATTCAGTCAACGTCCAGAAGAGTAAGCCGGCTGTAATCGAAAGAATGATCTCTACGGCAGACACATCTTTAACAGAGAAGCCCTTCCAACCGAAGAATGCGATTGTTGGGATGTAGATAAACAAGGGCACCGAGAAATGCACCTTTGAAAAAATCTCTAAAAATCCGCTTTTGAACATGCGGGTTGATTCAGTTGAATTAGAAACGAAGTTCTTCATACGCCACGTGTGATCTCTTTTTGATCACAAAGATAATGATTTGATTTTTGTTTGCGAGAAGCGCAGGTGGAAGCGAGGTTGTTATTAAACCCGATATTTGAAGTGTAAAAAGGTTTCTTTGGACGGAGTAGGCCAATAGTCAGAGTTAGGTTCATTTTATTTAACATAATATAAATTATATAACTTTTGCCTTGCTAACCCCGATTGCTATCGGGGCTGACGCACAGTTATATAAGCATATTATGTTTGTTTAAGTCAATCTAGTTTCCAGACTAAGGTTATTCAATTTTCCGGAATTTTATCAAAACAGCCGTTAAATCAACAGCAAAGCTGCTTACCGTCAAAAACATCGGTACAAAAATCGGTATTACTTCCTAAAGTTTATGAAGAGAAAGCCGGTAGCTGAAAAAAGCCTGATTTGGATGATTTTTCGTACTGTACCGAAATCAAGATACGATGCTTGAGATCAAAGGCAACGCAATAAGTCAGAGCTATAGCTGATATCAAAAAATAATGCCCAATTCATTGACAAATTCCTTTCGGTCATTGTTGAATAAAATGCCATTTGAGAAGACAAGAAGCTGCAGTATTCTTTTGGCTTCATAATCTGCATTCTCCCAAGTATTCCCTATGTCGTTCATAAGTTCGACACCGTATTCAATAAACTTCTCCCTATCTTGAAAGTATGTTAAATGCTCGAGTTGCTCTCGAATCATGTGAAGCCTAGTTGTATGCGGGTCAAAAAATCCATGTCTATTTGATTCAGATTCCGTAGCCTCCAACGATCTGCTCGACTCCTTCTTCAATTTTTCAGTAAATCGCAACGTCACTAGTCTCAACGATTCATGACACTGATGAAAGAACAACTTTGCATCATCATTTCGTCCAGAAAAATGTGTATTAAGATGCTCTTTGAAAACAGGTTCCAATGTGCTTGCTTTGATTTGAAATGGCCTTCCTTTCATTCTTCTTCCGAAATTTACTCTGTAGAATAGATTAGCACTATGACCGTTACCTGTTAAACCGATACCCGAATCGGCATCAATAACAAAGCCTCGAAGTGGAAGCATGGTAACTAGTGAAAGCCTATCTTTTCGACTCTTTCGATTAGAAGCTAGGATACTCTGAACAGAATCAAACAATGCTTCTGATACTACTGGTTTAAATATCTTTTCTAAATTCAATTTCTCGAAGCCGTGAGTCATCACTCCACAATAGACACCATTCTGCAATAAATGAAGTATCCTGTTTTCAATTAAATCAACACCAAAAGATGCTAATGCTTTACGAGTCACAAGAAGGGATCTTGTTTGAATAAAAGTATTGAAGACAAAGGAGACTATAAATATTTTGTGACAAGGCCGCATTGAGCCATCTAAATGTTTTTTGTGTCCGAATGGAGTTTGTCCTCGCCACTCGCCTTTTCCGAATCGGTCTCTCAGTTTTTTAGTATTAATACTAGTTGTGTCGACATCCGCCTCAGTTACCATTTTAGCTAGTTTGGAGGGCAAATGATCGAATTTTTTTAGTTCTGTTTTAGAAAAATAATATTTCGGCTGAAAATTACTTGTAAGAATCTGCTGATCAGTCTTAACTTTTATCTTGTTGCTGCTGATTTCTAAGGCTGACTTTACTAGTAACCGAAATGTCTTAAGCCTCGGAAGCATCACATATACATTATCTGTTGTCATAAAAAACTTGTTCTATTCAGCAGAAACTCCTTGTTCTTCTTTCGCTCGTTTGGCATTATTAACTTGATTAATTCTCAGCTCGATGATCTTTTTAGTTAGACGCCTATAGTCTTTGCATTCATTGAGCAACTTACCCATCACTGTAGAATCAGACACGCCATTTTTTTGCGCAACTTTTTGCATCTCTTCTTTCGTTGGCTCTTTTAAAATTACCCACTCATCGATACGAGATCCCAGTTCTGGAACGCCTAGGCGATTTTGTTTCACCCAGCCCTCAAAATCGTCTTTGAATTTTTTCGTGCCAGAAAGTACGAGCCCGCAGTTTTCAGAATCATAAATAAGTTGAAACCATTCCATCATCTTAGCCGTGAAACGTCCCGCATCATCGATAATAATAAGCACTGGTTCTCCCCTCTCCTTGATTGTTTCTGTAATCTTTGTGGCCAGAAATTTTATTGGAACATCATACCCATAGTCTGGAACTCCTAGTTCTCTCAAGAGCGCCACGTAGAAGTCTTTTGCGTTGAAACTTACATCCAGGCAAATGTATACAACTTCTTTTCCTTGTTGGCTCGTTCTATAGTTCCTAAATGTGGTTGTTTTACCGGCACCAGGAAAGCCAATTATAAAAGTGAGTAATGCATAAGTGTGGGCTTTGTTCAATTTCTCCGTAATAATGTTGTAATTCTCAGTCTTTAGAATCACCCAATCTTTAATTGTTATTTTTTTCATAATGGTATTTTGTTAGTGTGTATTAAGCAATTTCCAACTCTTCGTAATCAACTTCGGAGTCGGTTAGTGTTTCAACATAAACGACCTCCAAGTCTCCTTCGAAGCATTGTTCAGTTGCTGAAGCTGATTCGGACTTGGTTTCTTCCTCTGGCACGGTAACTCCTCCCCCGCATTCTTCTTGGCTTTCGGCTTCTAATCGTTTCTCTTCCTCGGGTATTATCAGTCCTCCGGTTTCTGATGTCTCAGGCGGTAAGGCTGCTTTGTCGATCACGGCATTTACTTGATCAATCCCGTCCATAACTTTATTGTACTTTTCTTGACGATACCGTTCGTGTTCCTTTTTCATTTCGTGAAAATCTTGGTGACTCTTCCAGTCAGCTGCTGTTTTGCTCGCAAGGTCGCCCGCAGGCTCAAGGTCGCGCGCAACGCATCCAACATAGGTGTCGGTCTTCGACTCAAAAAGATAGATGTGATCCGGTTTCTTCGTGATCATACGGACCCTCACCCACTCTCGATTGAATTTGGCAGCCAAAACCTTGTCGAGTGTAAAAAACATTATACGGTCGCAGTTTTTCTGGTCTTGGATTCGGATCATGATATTTAAGACTTTAATCATTTTATCATAGTCAGCAACAACTCTGATGACGTCACCATTGGTAAGTTGGATTGCATTCTTTGTCGAGCCTCTTGAGAACCTTTCGTTTGGAGAAAAACCTTTGTCGCTTAAATTTCTCATATCAATAATTTAAAATACTCTATTGTTATAGCTACTCACTATGCTTTCCATAATTCGTGGAGCTTCGCTTGCAGGGTAGGCATTTTTTACTTTTCTCATTTCACGTATTTCAACGGAGCTCTTTCTGTACAACTCTCGCTCGGCATTCCACGGATCTCCGATAAAGTGTTCAAAGTCCTTGCTGAAGTGATCGCAATTCAGAATGTCATGCACTTTCTCTACCGTTCCTTTGTCCTTTGAATTTTTCGGTCTCGCTGGTCTAATGAAGCATTTCAAATCTTCCAACTTGGTTTCAAGTTCCAATACCTCCTTAGTATCATAACCGCCTGCATTGTCTCGAACCAACTCAACAGGAAGAACTTTGCAGGAGGTGATTGCAATTCTATAGCATTCCAAAATCAGGTAGCGCGACTCATTGAGTCCAACGGCCCATGAAATAATTTTTCGAGAATTCACGTCAACAATAATGATGTACCAAACACGGGTTATCTTACTGTCGAGGATAAAGTAGTAAGGGAGAACTGTTCCGTCCATCTCCCATTTGTCGTGTACATTCTGAGGGTGGAGACGAGCTTGAAAGGGATCGTAGTATTTAGTAACCCAATCTTTTCCCAAACGGAATGGTTTATACAAGTTTTGAATTTCTGGGTCTCTAAGAAATAATTTAACAAGCGAAAGACTGATAGTGATGAAACCTCTCTTTGAAATTTCATTATTTACTTTTTCAGTTATTTCGGAATACTTCAGGCATGGTTTGTTTTGACAATAAAATTTGATTACCTGCTTCTTAACATAGTCATTGAGCAGTTTGTTGATCTTTTCCATGTTACGGTTTCCATGTACTATTCCCTTTTCTAATCCGATCTCCTCGAGGTAGAGCAATTTTTCGGAAAAATATTCGTATGAGCTGACTCTGAAATTATACAAAGGGATGCGATTCTTTACGCGATCAAATGCCGCGTAGACCGTCTTAAGGTCGTGACCAATCTCCTTCAAAGAAAGAATCTCTACCACAAAGGAGTGCATCCTGCAGTAAACCTCGATCTCACCAGGGTAGAAATACCGGTCTCTATACAGTCCACCAAATTGTTCATAGACTTTTTTCTGGTTAAATGCGAATTCAAGTCGTGTTTCTAGTTGAGTCTGGAGTTCATCAGGGTCTGTACTTTTTTTTGTCGAGATGCTCTCTTCAAGCAGTGCATGGATATTTCCGATTTTCCCTTGTATATATGGGGTCAATGAATCCCATAACAAGTACTCGTATCCATCAAAGTAGTCGCGTGCCCATCGAGTTGATTCTCCCCTGTCATGCAAAGAAACTCCGTTGCGGTACGAACTGTAAGGGACCTTTTTAAGGACTTCTTTTTTTAGCACATATTTGACGCCTGAAAAATCCATTGCCGGTTTTACGATGGTGGGGTGTCTAAAGTCATGGGCTTGGTGAAGCGAAATAGGACGCTTTATTAGATAGTGTTTGCTGATACACCTTGATGGATTCGCTTGTGTTTCGACTCGTTCCATTTCGATTTTTGATTGTTTGTGTTAGACGCCGTGAGGTGTTGGATTTCAAAAGTAGAGAAGCAAATTCTAAGGGGGTCTGACCGATTCATCCCTACTGAAAGGCACGCTAACCTAGTCTGCTTTACACGGAATAAAACAAAACATAAATCTTTAAAACCTCTGTATGTATAGTTTTGATTCCAAAAAATCTGTTGTTATCAGGATCTTTTTTGAAACTTTCTAATTAGGATCGTCGTCTTGAGAATTAGCAGCTTTTAAAGGTGATAGTCGTAACATATCTATCGATCTTATCAGATGAGCAGTGCCCAATTCAATAAGAATCTTTTCAATGGCATAATAGACGGAGATATAATTGTAGGCATCGATAAATACTTTTTGTTTAGAGTGCAAGAAAGATTTTATTCGAGATTCGCAATATTGATCAAGAAGTGTTTGCTTAGAGATTTTTAGCTCGAGTGTGGTCTGAAAGTTAATTTTCCAATTTTTGTCTGCGCCGATTAGCTGCTTGATCTGATGGGCAGGATAATCAATACCCAAAGAGTAATGTTCTCTTAAGTTGATGGCATAATTTGGAATTGTAAATTTTCGTTCAAGTGATTTCTTCACTACCCCTTCAAAATGATTGAATAGCTCAACCGGAACAACGCAGCATGGAAGATTGACTTCTAATGAGAATGATTTGGTTTGTTGGAGCATATGAATTCGAAATTTGTTTTGAAATAATTTTATATCAAACCGCTTAATAATTCTGCAATTATTCTTGCTTCTAAAAACGCTAAAAATTAACACGGTCATGATTCGAAAATCATGTCAATGTTATTAACTACTAATGTTTTTTGGGGTGTGGTTTTAAGGGGGACGTTGTGAACTCCCAGAGGCAAGATGATTTGCACCAACCGAGTTCGATTTAAAAAATTATTTCCATTTTTAAATCATATTTGGCTTAAACAGCCAATATTTGGATAAAATAGCTAATTTTATATCGGCATTATTGGACAAAATATCCAATTTGTGGATAATTATGACAGTGAACTATGGAAGTAGAATAAAGGAAGAACTAATCCGTAGGGGAATTAGTGTAGATGATATTGCCAAGAATATTGGAGTTAGTAGAGAAGTCTTTTATAAAATTCAACAGGGCAAAAAAAAGAATTTGGGGCTGGATGAATGTATCAAAATTTGGGATGCCCTAGGGGTAACACCAAACGAATTTCTAGGGTACAAAAATAATTCACCAAAGCATTTAGCCGATAATAGAATAGAACGAATTGCTTTTGCTATGTACGATTTACCCGAGCATCAGAAAGAACTTGTTTTTATGGATGTGTTAAGAACTATACAAATAATTAAAGCCTCAACGAGATGATCAAGCAGACTTTTTAGTGGCTCATTGTATAGTCGCATCTGATTAATTGAAGTAAATGAATTCTAACTTTTTCTGCGGTAAGAAGAGAACTTTGACGGTCTTTGATTAATCAGCAAACTTTGCCCTGTATGGATTTTTAAACCTAATGATGGACGGCTCAAAGAGCTCAACAGCACCATTTGAGAGTTCAACCAACGCATAGGTTTTAGTTATAAATGGGCCATCCTCGTTGTAAAATGGTTCCTTGCACCATCCATGAAAAAAGCCATCGTTGATTTTACCCTGCTTTACCAAGACCTGCCGTAATTCGTTTTCTGAATTTTTCATTCTCATTAAATTAGGTTATATAAAGATACAACCCTTTTTATAAAAATGAAACTGTTTCAGCACAAGTCACAGAAAAGTATGCGGATATATTTTGATTCTATGGGACATTTTTGGACGAAGAAATATGTTTTTATTCCAGTTTCTTTCTTATGGTTCGTTCATAGAAGTTGCGATTTAGACAAAAGCAGATTATTAAACCTACTCTAAACGACTTTTCATTTTTGTGCTCCTCCCTCCTATTGCAATTTGAATTGCACCAAGGAACAATGTAATCCAAATCTTCTTTCTATTTCTGTCGCCTTGGATACCAGCCCAACAATTTCTAATAGACTTATATATTGGTTATACAATTATCTAACCTTTTGTTCTGTTTAAATTCTTTGATTGTCATTAAATGGCGATCAAATCAAGGAAGTCCTTTGCAAAAGCGCTGGGACAGCGGATCCGGACACTAAGACTTAACAAGGGTATAAGCCTAAAGCACTTTGAGGCAAAAGAAGACTCAATTGATAGGCATGCTCTCTCTGATATTGAAAATGGAAAGAAAGTTCCAAACGTATATACGCTATTTAGGATATCGCTTATCCTAGATGTTCCGCTAGAGGAATTCGTGACTAAACTGAAATAGCCTTTTCTTTTGTCATATCAGGCTGGGTGAACCTTAGGTCAGTTGGGTAGATGAATTTTACGATTCCGTTGGAAATCTCAATAAGAGCATATGCCTCGGTGATATGGCCACCTAGATCATTATAAATGGTTCTCTATACCAACCATGAAAAAATCCGCCATTCTCCAGATTTGAGACCTCGTTCAATACAGAGATCGACCTGTGTTCGTGTAACTCACTTTTCATGGTGTAAGCGTTTACACTTGTGTAATTATACAACCTTGAGCGTTTCGTGTCAATAGAGTATCTAATTTATATATTCTAGAATTTTCATAAGCCACTTTGTAATGGTATTCAACGCACTCTAAAAATCTGTATTCGTTAGTCAATTTCGACAGTATTTGTTTTAATGCGTTGTGTTTTTGACAAAATCAACCTTTCAATTTCTTCCGCTTTCCACCAAATAATTTCTTATGGGATAGATTCGATTTCTTTGTTGACAAAACCTTACTATAAACCTCTGGCCTCCCTTTGCTGCTTTTGGCAGCAAAATCATTCACTATTTTCTCCAAAAAGGGTTTGAGAGATCCGAAGCTGCTTAAGGTTGCTTCTATTTGAAGAATCGCAATAGTTTCATTCGATAAGTCAATGTTTTTTCGCAACGTTTTCATATCTATATTTTAGTATATAAATATATTAATTGTTATCATTAAATAAATATATGTTTATATATTTTAGTAATCAAATTAATTTTGTAATTTTCTTCCTCACCATGTAGTTGAACTATTTTGAACCTCATCAGGCGGTCGAATCAAATAAGGAGGGCTACTCCCCTAGCCTCTCAAGTTCTATTAGACTACGAATACTGGCTGCATAAGCAGTATGGAAAAGCTGGAACTTATCTGACCAATGCGAAAACGTTTCTGAAAACCTATAAGGAAGGAGGAACGGTTATATCCCAATTGGAAACGTATCTAAATGGATGTAGCCTAACCATACAATCTTTCCTTAGGCGATTTAGGAGATTCCTTGAAGAAAGAGGGGTTGAATACTTGATAAATGACCTAAACGAAAAAAAGCTTCCGATTTCGAATATCTACGTTAAAATCTTTCTGGCCGATAGGCAAGACCGTCTTCGCGGGGATCTGTCGCTGGCAACCTATGCAACAATTCTAAACCAATTTTTCAATAGTATTGAGTCTGATCTTAGCAGGTTCAATAAGAGAGCCGCTGAGAAGTTTGTGCTCTCCCCTTCCCTATCCGATTATACAAAGAGACTTTATAAATCCGTCTTGAAAACCTTTTGTGACTGGGCCATCCTTTATCAAGGCTTTTCTGATAAAGAACTGTCCAAAGAGCAAAAAGTTGTTAAGAAAGGTCTATTATTGATCAGTACACAGTCACTTCGCCAGATTTCTGCAGTGAAAGTCCGGTCTTCGAGGAGCCAACTAAAAAAATATCACAAGGAAAGCCTTACAGAAAAGCAACGTGATCGACTGCTTCGTATTTGCAAAAACCAACGTGAAAGAGCTATAATTTCCCTTATGGCATGGAATGGACTGAGAACCGTTGAAATCACCAGACTTAATGTCTCTGACTGTTTGTTCAAGGATAGAAAGATTGCTGTTTGGGGCAAAGGTAAATCTAGTAGGTCTAAGGATCTTATCCGATTCTTCTCAGTACCAATCGCAGAAACGAAGGCATACCTCAAACTGAATTCAATTTCAAAAGGAAAGACATTTCCGGGAATTTCAAAAACAGAAATTGACCAGGTAATCAAAGATAAATTTCGAGAATTAGGCTTGCTGAATAAGCCTGGGAAATATTCACCTCATAGCCTTAGGCACACGTCAGGACAAATAATGTACGATAAAAAAGTTCCGCTTGAATTTATTCAAAAAACACTTCGTCACTCTTCCATGGAGACCACTATGGTTTATGCTCAAAAAGCAATCGACAGGAATTATTTCAAGAAGATGAAAAGATTTTGACAAGCTATCCTGAATGTGGAATTTTACTAAGGCTTAGCTTTTTGCAAATTTGTTCTAATGTCTTAAAATGAGAATTACTAAAACGCTCATTACTGCAACTCATCAATTGTACGATAGCCGGTTTATTTTTAAAAAGTTCTACCGAGTTGAAATAAGGAATAATTTTCAAGAAAGAGCGGCTTCGGACCACGGTAACATAAGCACAGAACTATTGAAAGTAATAGACTTACCCGAAAATTTTAATAGAATGCTGGCGATCTCTGGACGCACGAAATTTTATCTGTTGCAGGTTGAAGATGAATTTAAAACGGTGCTCGATCCATCAATTTTTTTGATTGACGAAATTAAGGCTGCCTTGAAATACGGTCGGGAGATGTCCTCCAAGCACCGCAGTAGATTTTTAGCATATAAATTCAAACTGCGTACAACTAAGAAGATCGCTAAGATATATTCTGTTATAAGCGTTTTGGATCACTACGTAAAGTTGACTGCTAGTTATTCAACAGTTCTCACTGCTTTGAACCAATCAGATCTTTCTATAGGTATTAGTGTAGCTTCCGTTGAAGATCTATTCTTTGTTATCTACCATTTTAGAAAATACGGTATGCTGATGGCTGAAAATACAGATTTTGATTGTTTGGTATCTTAATGCGTTGACTAGTCGGTGGATCAGTTTACTAGTCGCCTTAATTGCTATGATGCCTTATTTTATTCCACTTCGGAAACTCAAACCCTATCTGGAAAGTTCACCCGATATTCCTACCATCATCGACCGGAATGTCAACTGCCCTTGAAAGTATGAATATAGTCTCCAGCTGGGGCTAATTGATTCGTCTTATAAAAAGAGCGTTATCTACAAATTCTAAATGTAGAACCGAACAGTATTGCATTTTATTCGTTTACTCAATTGCACAAAAAAAAATTTTTAATTTCCCGAGAAATTCCCGCGAGATTAAAAATGAAGGGTAATTTCATTATAGTGCTGTCTACTATTTTATGGCTTGAAGGTATAACAATGGAGAATTTTAAACGATTGGTGAAATCCTCATGGGCAAAGCATTTGAGGAAGAATAAAAAGAGCCGAGTTACCAAGCAGATGGCCAGTAAGAAAACACGCGTCAAAAGCAAAATTATCTTGCATGAAGAGAACTTAGTTAAAGAAGAACAAAACGAACTAATGGGCATCCAAAACAAATTTGATTCATCGGAATGGACGTTTGGTGATTGATGCCAAAAAAAATACGGTAAATCATTAATGGACAAACTCATGGAAGGAAACAAAAAGAAAGGTGATTCACAAACCAAAAGGCTAACAATGGCAAAAAAGGATATTGCGAATGACTTCACACAATGGTTCGTGATGGATTGACAATTATTCCATGAATGAAAGAAATAAGGACATTGAACGGTTAATCGCAGACGGCCTAATCGGTGAATCGTTTGGTGCTTTTTTAGCAAAAGACGATGAAAAAGAGGAAGTGATCGCGTCTATCCGTGCTGCTGCTTCCGCCACTAAAAGGGCATATGAAGAAGCTAAGAAAACCAATGTGCCTTTTTTAATTATGGAAGATGGAAAACTTTGCGAAATAAAGGGAGCACGCGGCAAAAGGCTTGTAAAAAAATCAAATCAAAAACCTTTGTTTTAAAACTAATTTCAGCCGCAACATATTCTTTATTGTTAATCCATGGAGGGTTTAAATAACTCATCACAAATCAAATCTTTTTTCATTTAAGCATCCGCTTCTTTTGATCGACCCCGTCTAGGGCTGGAGATTCCGTCCAGGGCGACCACTTTTTTTCGCAGCTTTGCGATAATCATAATCGCCTAATTGTAAGCAAGCAAAAGTGGTCACCTTAAGACGGGAAAAACTGATCCGGCTCCATTGAATTTCTAGGTTGATTGTACGCAACGTGGAGAGCCACTATTTTTTACCTGGTTCTCAAAATCGGTAGTTCGGATATCAAAATCCAATATCCTCTGAAAAACAGTTTGGAACATAAAAACTGGAACAATTTCTTTTGCAGTAGTAAGTCATCTCTTAACTCGATGTCTTACTTTTCGTTTTCTCTTCTGCTGAAGCTTCCACAATTGAATTGGGCTTAATTCTATGGGAAGTGGTTTCATCGGCTCAATCAGGTGAAGGTATTTGTACGTTCGAAGTAGTTGAACGAGTGTTGATAGAGTTCCGCCAGCACCTCCTTCAATCTTTGAAACAGTATTTCTATGAAGCCCAGACAGACGGGCACCTTCTTGCTGGGTAAAATTACACTTCACTCTGGCATCATGAAGAAACTGCCCGATCTGTCTTTCTAATGCACCGTCTGAAAAATCGTAAATTTTCGTCATTTATTCACATTTATATGTGCAGTATGCTATAAAAATGAACTTAACGCACACACAAATGTGCAAAGACAGCCAGCTTCATTTGAAATACACTCCTAAAGGAAAGGGAACATCACCTTGCAATAGGTTTTGCATTTTAGCCGCGCATCAATTTTCTTCATTTTTTGTTGAATTTATACTGAACTCCAAACCTCAGAACCAGTTGCTCTGGGAAGCCCGCAGTGAGGCTCTTGTCAAAGTTGTGGAGCATCTGCACGTTGCCTGTGAAATGTTGGTTAATTTTAAACTCTGTTTGCACGCCCGCCAACCACGTCCAGCGCCACCTACGTTCGATGGGTTCACCTATTCCTCCAAACTTAGGATAGTTGGCTGCATCCGTCTCCACTCTAAACCTGACTGACTTAAACATCTTGAACGTGCCAAACATATTGAAGCCCCATACTGGATTGGCCTGGTCAAACTGCCATGTTTTGGTGCTCTCGCGCAAGCGGTAAATCATGCCTCCACCAAGCTCTACCCTTCCTGTTAAATGGTATGATACATTGGGAAACAAGTCTACAATGATTGAATCCCTTTTGCCCTGCACTCCGAAGTTCGTTCCAAATCTAATCCGCTCACGAAATGGTTTTCCTTTCAACCCATTCTTTGGCCATTTGTAATTCTTCGGCAACTTGTCCAAACTTTCCAGCGATGGCACTTTCATTTTTATCTTCCCCATTTGATCCATTGCCTGCTTCAGTGCTTGTTCTTTACCAGCAAAGTGATCAACGGCCTGTTTGGCCGCTTCTTCTTTCATTTTCTCAGGGTCTTTCATCATCTCGGCAGTCTTTAAGGCTTCATTGTCTTTCATCAGCTTTTCTGCATTGCTCATTTCTTTGCCGAGCGCATTCACATCTTTTAATTGCTTGGTGGCTTCTTCGGCTGCCTTGCCCGGATCTTTGAGTGCATCTTTTGCGTCATTTAATTTGCCGGTGGCATCTTTCAGGGGGTCGGAAACATTTTTCAACTGATCGTTCCACTGCTTCATTTGCTCGGTGCCGGGAACAGAGAGCTTTCCCCCCACATTGCTCAAATCTTTGGAGAGGTTGAGGTTTGCAAAGTCGTTGCTGTTGAGGGAGGGGATTGGTGCATTGGGCATTGAGGCATTTGGCGCGCCCACCGAAGCCTTGGCGAAGGTGGGGGTGTTGGGCAAGGAAGCACTTGGAAAGTTGACGTTTGGCGCTATCGGCAATTTGGGGTTAAGTGTGTTTAGTTGACCGTTTGTGCCGATGCTCGAGATGTTTGTGTTGATCCCATCTACTTTCGCAAAAGCTTCGGTAGGAGTTTTGAGTCCCAGCGAATCCAGTTTACGGCCCCACTTTTTATATCGGGTGTTTAGTTTCTCTTGCAGTTGGTTTTGCTTGGCGCTGATTTCGTTCAACAACGCTTGTTGTTTGTTTTGGAGGCTGTCTATTTTGCGTTGGACAAACGTGGGAGGTTGGTTCCGCACAAGGAGGCTATCAACTTTTGATTGAAGTGCGTTCTGTTTGTTGGCGAACGTAGTGCTTACTTTTTGTTTGAGGCTGTCGGCCCAGGCAACGACTTTTAGAGAGTCTTTGTATTTTTCTAAGTCGCCAATGTTGTGAAGGCTATCGAGTTTTTTTTGCCAAGGCGTGTTGACAAGTGAATCAAGTTTTGCTTGAGCTTTGTTGCGGATGGAATCTGCCTGCTGATGCGCTTGTGAAAAAGCAATCTGCGCCAGCAGTAGCAGTAAAAATATGGTAGTTGATTTTTTCAATTCTGATGCATACAAAGCTACTGAAAAGAGGTCATTTTGACTGGCTTTTTCCTTCCCTCTTTCCTCCCTGAATCCTCTCCATATCCTTGCTGTTATATGCTTGGAGAAAGTTGACCCTGAACGATTTGCTATTTTAAATTGGCAGAGGTTGAATTTTAATCTCTTAATTCAATTGTTCCGCAGAGTCCGAGGCGAGACCCCCGCCCTTGTTGGTGTTGCGCGCAGGCAAAGCGGGCGGGCTCACCAACAAGCGTGATTCATATCTCAGCTCTTGCTCACCCTTCATGGTGCGTTAAAAATACCCAATCCTTTTCGTTTCTTTCATAAAACTGTGCGCTCGAATAATTGTAATCTTCTGGAACTTGCAAAGCCCAGCCTGTACTGGATTGTTATGTATGTAATCCAGCTTTTGCTCAAATACTTTTGGAGTCCATAGAGGCACGCTCAACGAATTGCGCTCCCATACTTGGTACTTCCTGTCCTTTGCGTTGACCAAGAGTTCGCCCAGCAGCTCTGATTTTTCCCTGTTCATCACCTTCAAAATCTGTTGGCTGATATATTTCAAAAAGTCCCGTTGCACATTTGCCCTTCGATGTTCGCCCACCATTTGCCATATCAAATGGAAATGGTTGGACATGATGACGAACGCGTAAACATAAACACGGTTGGACTTGGCAAGGTAGGTAAGGCTATCGGTGATGATGTCTTTGTATCTGTCTTCAGCCAACACATTCTTCCATTCCAAACATGTAACGGTCAAAAACTCGGCATGCTCTTTTGAG
>JADBYK010000059.1 GCA_020403045.1 Cytophagales bacterium | reverse complement strand
GGTAGGAGACAGTAGCCCCTTCGGGCAACTTTCAAAGTTTTCTCCCCATATTTTTTTTATTTTAAAAAGCGGTTTTGCGTTTTGTGCCGCTTTTGATGTTTCAAATTTAGCTGTTTCAAGGGAGAAACAGTTTAAAAATCGACAAACAATCATTCATTGAGAATCATTCTAAGGGTTTGGTGTCCTCTGTTGAGAAATACTTTTCTCATAAGACAATCGATCAACTTGCCAAGAAAACTGGATTTGTTAAGAGATCAAGAAAACTACCCGCTTCCAGTTTTGTCAACTCGCTCATGTTTTCGGCCTGTAATCAAGGCAATACAAGTTTGCCGGACATAACCGCTGACCTGAACCAGCAATTCTCCATAGATATCAGCAAAGAAGGCCTCCATAAGAAATTCAGTGGTGAAGCTGTAAGGTTTCTTCAAGAACTGGTAAAGGTTCAATTGTCAAAACAGTTTCCGGTTGCCAGTACGGAATTAAAAAAACATTTCGCCCATATCAACATCAAAGACTCCAGTAAATTTTCATTACCCAGCATTTACAACGTGGACTATCCTGGCTTTGGTAATTACAGTAAAAAGAATGGGTTGATGAACCTTCAGTACGAGTATGATTTGGTGAGTGGCAAATGGTTGTGCATTGAATTGACAACAGGCCACAGGAACGACCAGTTGGATTCAAAGCAAACGATAGGTTCCATAACCAAAGGGGAACTGTACATCAGGGATTTAGGGTACGTGACCCCAACTTACTTAAAAGCCATTATTGAAAAGGGCGCTTACTTCCTCAACCGGATGCCCCCTCAAGTCACCATCCATACGGCTGAAAAAAAGAACTTGGGCTGGCGTGCGATCCATCGCAGGTTTAGTAAAATGGGGATCAATACATTAGACCTAGATGTACTGATCTATCAAAGGGAAATGCTTCCATGCCGACTGGTGATCGAACAAACAACAAATGAGGAGTACAGAAAAAGGCTAAGGCATGCGCAACAGTCAGCAAAAAAACATGGTGTCGGGCTATCGCAAGACCATAAAATCAGGTGTCGATACAATGCGTTCATCACCAATGTTAATAGGGAAATACTGCCCATTGATAAAATCAGGAAAACATACTACTTGCGTTGGCAAATAGAGCTGGTGTTCAAAACATGGAAATCTTTTTTTGAGATTAACAAAGTAAAAAGAGTGAAGAAGGAGCGTATGGAATGTCAACTGCTTGCCAAACTTTTATGGGTCCTACTGAATTGGCAACTGTTCCAAAGCTGCAACCGTTACGTTCAAGTAGACTCACCGGAAAAAGGGGTCAGTCCGTTAAAATTCTTTAAACGCTGCATCTCCTTCTCTGGTTCGTTAAGGTCGGTGGTGCTTAACCGATTGTCGCTTGTAAAATGGTTAACAAATGTGTTTTTGCCATTGATTGAAAATACTCTGTGCGAAGCGCCAGTCGGTAAAGTCACCCACTACCAAATACTCGATTCTTTTTTATCCTTAAGTTAACGACTATGGTCGGGAGACCAACAACAGCTAAAGGATGACCAACAATAGCTAAAGATTGTTGGTCGGGAGACCAACAATAACTAAAGTGACCAACAATAACTAAAGTGAAGTGGAAAGCACCCGCGTTTACAGAATCTTGAGCTTGTACTAATTTTCTTTACCTTTCGTTTCAATCTTATCCTATGCGCACGCTACCCTGGTTTCTCGTTCTTCTCTTGATCATTACTGGCTGTAAAAAATCGGGTGAGTCTTCCTCCGCATTGGATGAAGATACCCGCGCGTGGTGGCAGACCACTACCGAACTTTCAAGTGATGCCATGGAGGGCCGTGATACAGGTTCACCGGGCTACGCACGTGCGGCTGCTTTGGTGGCCGAGCGTTTCAAAGCTGCCGGTCTCGAGCCGCTGGGCGATAACGGCACCTGGTTTCAGGATGTACCGATGGAAGAAACGGCCATCACCCAGGCCACAATTACGGTGGGTGGTCGTCCGCTCCAATTCTTGCATGATGTATATGCCTCGCCCAACAATATAGCAGCTTCAGTAGATGCACCGATAACCTACTGCGGCTACTGCGACTCCACCAGTACCCGTGGGGTAAAGAATAAATTAGTGATCTGTCATGGTGCCAATCGCGAAGGGCTGCCCACGAATGCCGATCGGCTTCGCATTCTTACGGAAGCCGGTGCACTAGGCGTGATCGTCATCGCTGATCCGGGTTTTACAGTCGAGCCTCCGCGGTGGCCATTTGCCTATAGCAGGAGATTTACACTGGCCGGTGCGGCTGATGTTAAACCCACTCTGCTCAATTTCAGACTCAATGCTGATGCATTAGCCAACGTAATTGTAGGCAGCGGACAAAACGCGAAGGAACTTATTGCCTTAGGCAGCGCGGGTAAACCATTGCCCACCTTTGATGTACCCGATCGCCTGCAGGCAAGCTTTTCTACAAAACACCAAATGGTAAACTCACCAAACATCCTGGGGCGCCTGCCCGGCACAGATCCCTCTCTGGCGAATCAAGCAATCGTGCTCACGGCACACCTCGATGGGTATGGGTATGGTGAACCCGTTCAAGGCGACAGTCTTTACAATGGTACGCTGGATGATGCTGCATACGTAGCACTGCTCATTCAATTGGCAGAAAGAAGAAAGGGAAAAGGATTTAGCAGGCCGTTGATCTTTGCGATCGTTACCGGTGAAGAGAAGGGATTGCTTGGCTCGCGCTACCTGGTGCAACACTTGCCGGTGCCAAAAGAAACCATCGCAGCGAACATCAATCTCGATCAGCTGCGTCCACTTTTTCCGCTGGAGTTACTCACCGTACATGCACTTGATGAGACTACACTCGGTGATGATGCAACCGCAGTAGCATCGGGATTACAAATTAAAGTGCAGAATGACCCGGAACCGGAACGTGGCTTATTGATGCGCACTGATCACTGGAACTTTATGCAAGCCGGCATTCCCGCCATCAACTTTGTATTTGGTTTTCAGCCCGGCAGCGAGAGTGAGCGAATCTACCGGCAGTGGTATCGGGAAGGATATCACACCCCGAAAGATGATCTGCTGCAAAAGATAGACTGGAATGCCGCGGCCAAGTTCAACGAATTTTTTTATGGCCTTGTAGAAAAAGTGGCCGATGGCGCTGCTGCGCCCGCCTGGAAACCAGGCAGCAAACTATGGCCGGTTAAGAAATAAGTAATTCGCAATTCGCGAACTGCGAATTATTCTTACAATTCTAATCGACCTTTTTCAAGGTTCTATATCGTGCACATGGCACTAATCTGAGATTTTACCCGCTTTTGTAATTTAATGAGTACTTAATCGGAAATTTTAACCTTTTAACTATTCCAAATGGATATTTAATATGAAATATTAACCACAAATGTGCTAATTAATCTAAAATATTACCCAAATTGAGTAAAAACAACTGACTTAATGGGAAAAAATACCCCCTCAAAAATCCAGGAGATCATATTCGCCTCTTCAGACAAGAATGAGTCAAGGCGAATCACTGCCCTCTTGAAAGAAAAATCGATTCGCAAAATGGCGCCTCGGGTCTACACATCAAATCTGGAGGAGGAACCTACTGCAATAATAAAGAGAAATTGGTATCGCATTTTAGCACGCTTGTTTCCAGATGCACAATTAAGCCATCGAAGCGCACTTGAATTTAAACCAACATCTGAAGGGCATATCTTTCTTACTTATTCTTATACTTCAAACGTATCGTTACCAGGTATAACGGTACATCTACTGAAAGGCCCCTCGCCAATTGAGGGTGATAATCCTTTTTTTGAAAATCTATTTGCGTCACAGGAAGCAAGGGCGTTTCTGGAAAACCTACAGGAGACAAGAAAGAAAGGTCAGGAATCGAAAAACTTACCCATTTCTGAAATTGAAGAAAGACTCGAAGTTATTATAAAAGCAAGAGGTGAACAGGGCCTGAATACTTTACGTGACAAAGCGAAGGAAATTTCCTCACCTCTGAAAATGCAAAAAGAATTCAAAAAACTAAACCAGTTGATCAGTGACCTTTTGACTACAGGAAAAGCAAAGAACTTAACGTCTCCTGCCGGGATAGCCCGATCACTAGGTGAACCATTTGATCCTGCAAGGATAAAATTATTTGAAGGCCTGTATGAAGAGCTGGCAGGTAAAGTATTTTCAGAACATAAAGTATCGAATTCGCTTAACCAGTTTAAAACATTTGCATTCTTTGAAGGCTACTTTTCAAACTACATTGAAGGAACCGAGTTTACCGTAAGTGAGGCCAAAGAAATAATACTGACAGAAACACCATTACCTGCGAGGGACGAAGATTCACATGATATACTAGGAACGTACCGCATTGTATCTAGCAAAAAGGAAATGTCTGTTTGTCCAGCCACGGCCACTGAGTTTCTTGACTTGATGCGAAACCGCCATGGCGTGCTTTTACATTCACGTACATCCAAAAAGCCAGGTGAGTTTAAAGACAGAAATAACCGAGCTGGTAATACAGAATTTGTGGATTGGACCTTGGTACATGGTACGTTGAAAAAAGGCTTTGACTGGTACACCCTATTGAAAGATCCTTTTGCAAAAGCAGTTTACATGATGTTTTTAGTTAGCGAAGTTCACCCATTTATGGATGGAAACGGCCGAATTGCGCGCGTGATGATGAATGCAGAGCTTTCCTCCAAAGGCCTGTCCAAAATTATTATTCCAACCGTGTACCGTGAAGATTACATGGGCGCTTTAAGAAAATTGACACGTCAACAGATTGCTGATCCCTATATCAGGATGATGGTAAGAGCACTCGAATTTAGTTCCACACTAAATCACGAAAGCATGGATGAAATGGAACAATATTTGAAGATGTGCGATGCATTTAAGGAACCAAAAGAAGGGAAATTAAAATTTTTGCATTAACGTGCATTGATCTACCTCCCCTTCGTTGGTGTTCTTCACCATCGAGTGAGATGAAAGTTGCCAACAGGTAAGTATCGATTTTGTTAACTTCCAAAATGGTAAGTGACTAAGTGGGGGGCTAGGAGGAGAATTTTTTGCGTTGGCCTGAAGGAAAAACTCAGCCTTGGTTCGTGTCGTCACGAATCAAGCAAACTAAATGCAGTTGTGTTTCGTGAGGACACGAACCACGGGTGAGGAGGAGAATTTTTTTTCTTTTGGCCTGAAGAAAAAGCCCCGCAGAACATTTTTTCATGGTTTCTGTTTTTTTAAGTATGCATAAAAAAACCGAGTTTTTGATCAGTATCACCACCGGTCTTTTGCTGGTGTATACAGTGATGGCCGCCTTACCCATCGCGTTTGGCATTGTGTTCTTTCTGTTTCTGGTTGTATCGGGCCTTACCATTTGGATGGTGATCGCCATCCTAAAAGATACCTCGCACCTGAGCAACAAGAAATTTGATGATTATTTTTACGAGGATTCTTCGATCAGAAAAGATCGTTGAAACGCTTCTAAAAAAGCGATCTCAGCCAGTACTTTATTTGTTCGTAAAAATTGGGCAGAGATGCCGGATACACTACAATACAGAAAAGTAATCCATATACAGCGCCATATAAATGTGCATCGTGATTGATGTTGTCGTTTGCTTTTCTGCCCTGGTAATACGTGTAGATCAGGTAGCCCACACCAAATACAAACCCGGGCATACACAGTGCAACGTATAAGCAAATCGACTGCAACGGTTGAAAAATAATGAACACAAAAATGACTGACCCGACACCCCCCGAAGCGCCCAGCGCATTATAACTTATATTGTTTTTTTCTTTCAGGTAAGTCGGGATATCGGAAACAACAATAGCCGTGAGATATAAGGCAATGAAATAATACATGCCTGCTTCAGCAAACAGAGCCCCTAACACTGCCTCCACCGCAGTGCCAAAAAAGTAGAAGGAGAACATGTTCCAAAGCAAATGCATGTGATCTTTATGGATGAATCCGGAGGTGATAAACCGATAGTATTGACCGTTAGTATGTACTGAGTGAGGGTTCATCATGAGCCGCGCCAACAATTCGGGCTTGTTGAAGGCATAAAAACTTATGGCTACAGTAATGCAGATCAGAATAACGGTTACGCTCACATGAAAAGAGTTAAAAACAGGTTCGGTACAATGTTAGATAATTAAGTCGGAACAATTCTACACACGCTGGTCTGTGTCGACTAATCAGCCGCACTTCGAAAAAAAACACAAGCTTTGAATAGAAACCCAAATTGCGGCAGGGATAGAAGCGGCACCCCGAGGTGGCAAGGCACGAGCAGGGCACGAGGAGTAGAGCGGATAGCCCGCCAGCCGCCCACAGAAACAAAGAATCAATTGAGTAATACCTGTATGAGATGGGCAGGACTTCTTTCACTTTGAATGGTGTCTGATTTTTTGATTGATCGAACGTTCATTAACTCTTCGGTTGATTCGAAGTGTGTTTGGAAAAGGTGAACATTTTTTTCTCCTAGTTGAAACTATTCCGGCCAATCCCCCATCTTTATACCAACAACCAGTTGGAAATAGCCTAAAACCTGGGATTTGTGGCCGAAACTCTACTCGACATAGCTATGATGCATTCTGATTCGCTCATCGCCAGGGCCCGCGAAGGAGATAAGAGTGCCCAAGGGAAACTGGTGCAATTGTGGTATAAACGTATTTACAATTTTAGCTATAAATTCTTTTTTGACCACGACCTGGCGATGGAAGTGTCGCAGAAGACTTTTATTAGCATGCACAAAAACATTAGTGGACTGCAAGAGGTTGGGCGTTTTAAGTCCTGGATTTATACCATAGCGGTTAACTACTGCCGGGAGGAAGTTCGCAAACGCAAATTAAACCGGGCGTTGTCACTCGATGACTTAAAGCCGGGTGAGGGCGAAGAAAGCTATCGATGGGAAGAAAGTCACCACCGCAGAGAAAACCCGGATCGGCAACTACGGCATGGAGAACTATCAGACCTGTTGCAGAAATGTTTGATGAAATTGAGCGTAGAGCAACGGGAGGTAGTGATTATGAAAGAATATGAAGGCTTGAAGTTCCGCGAAATTGCTGAAACACTGAACGTCTCAGAGAACACCGTAAAATCCAGAATGTATTACGGCCTGGACGCCTTGAAAAAGATTTTAGAGAGAAGAAACATTACAAAAGAAACCATTGGCTATGAACTATAAACCAGACGAAGGCATGTTGATGGCTTACCTATACGGTGAGTTAGCTGCCACAGAAGCTGAAAAAGTGCAATCCTATTTGCAAACACATCCCGAAGAACTAAAAAAACTACAAGGCTTGGTAGAATTGCGAACAGTGATTTCCCATATTCAAGATCAGGAAGTGATTGCTCCACCACTATTCATGGATGATGCTAATGTAAAACCACTCTGGCAGTCGAACTACTTCAAAGCAGTGATGAGTATTGCAGCATCTCTCCTTTTCCTGATGGTGGCCGGAAAATTTTTAGGAACTGAAATCAGCTATTCAAACGGAGAGTTGGCGATCAACTTTGGCGGTAAAAAAGAACCCGTAAAGGAAATTGTGCAACCTTCACTTACCGAGGAGAAGGTAAAAGAAATGATTCAAAACTCGTTGGCCAGTAACAATGAAGTAATCACTTCTAACTGGACAGAAGATCAAAAAAGATTAAGTCAATCGATTCGCCAGAATTTAGATCAGAATTCAAAAAAGATTGACGCGTTGATGAAAGGAGCTGCCGATGCGTCACAAGCGCAGGTGCGTGGATTTGTTGCCAGCTTGCAAAATGAAAATCTGAAATTGATGAAGGACTATTTCCAGCTCTCCACGGCCGATCAAAAGAAATACACCGAAGGGCTTTTAGTCGATTTCTCAGAATACCTGAAAGAACAACGCAGACAGGATTTGATGATTCTGCAAACAAGGGTAAACAGTATCGAAAAGAACACCGATTTATTTAAACAAGAAACAGAGCAGATATTGGCCAGTATTATTTCAACTCCTGTGGGGAAGACGAAGAATAGTTATTAGGTAACGTTCAATGGTCAATGGTCGATGGTCGATCGTCAAAAAAAATAAATGAACAATTAAAAGAAAAGTATATGAAACGAGTAGAAAGAAAAGTGATGATGATGGCGGTAATGGTGCTGATTTCTTTTGGAGGATTTGCCCAAAAACTAGACGAGGCGCGCATGGAGCGCGATATCGAAGTAGCAGAAAACATTTTGAGCACGCTTCTGAAACAACAGTTTGACAAGCGTTCCTTTTTCCCCATTGAAGTTAGGGGAAATTATCGAGCTGGTTATGGCGTCACATTCACCATTCCAAACTTACAAACTGGTGTTTGGATGCAAGGCTTTGATGTGCCAGCGATGTCTTGGTCTAACGGGGAGGGTAGTTTCTCTTATTCGTACAGCGATGGCTCTGAAGATGGAGTAACCATCATAGATCGGCAACCAGTGGAAGAGCACAAAGAAAAAATTAAACAGGACTTAGAAAGGGCTTATAAGGAAAAAAACAGAGCTACCTCGGTAGCAGGTTCTGCCCCGCGCGCCCCAAAAGCACCTCGTGCAGCTGGATTGAAAAGAACAAATTCAAGACTAGACCGAGATAGTTTGCGCGAACAATCAAATAAAAAGGTGATCAACGCCATCAAAGAATTTATGGCAGACTACAGTGACTTAATTGGTCAGCTTACTCCAACAGAAAGAGTAGTGGTTACCAACCGCGGAGAAAATGAACGCTTCTGGTTTGGCCAGTTCGATAATCAACAAGGTAACACCTATCTGTCAGTAGAAGCTAACAAAAGCGACCTGACGCAGTATAAGCAAAACAAAATGACTCGCGATCAATTAATGGCAAAAATAAAAGTCGTCAACAGCGAGTTAGACAATGAACTCCAACCCGATCTTGAATTACTGGCCAGTATCTTTAACAGGCTTTATAGGAGTGATCTTTCTAAAACTTATTTTACGCAAGGCAACACCTACTACGAACGCTTAAAAGATTTTGGTGTCATCTATTACATGCAAGTGTATTCCAGCAATCAACAAGACGATGATTTTTGGGCAATGCCTACGATCAGTCTGAATGAGATAGATCAAAAAACAAGGGATGAAAAGGTAAAAGAGCTGTACCCACTTTTTGCCAAGAGTATCAAAGAGGACATGCTCGAATACGGGCGAACTCTAAAAAGCTTAAAAGATGACGAGAATCTTATCTTCAATATCAAGTTGACAAGATGTGTCGGTTGCGGAATTCCCTCTTCGCTTGAACTAACTGTTAAAAATAGTGTTCTGAAAGATTATTCATCCGGCAAGCTGAGTAAAGAGGCAGCAACGCAAAAGATAACGGAAAAGAAGGGAGCTGAGCAATAAGTTTCTTCTCGGTGACTAGCTCACTGGTAGTTTTTAAACTATTAATGGGCTATTTTTTGCTAGTAATAGAACAACAAAAGCGAGGAGTATTCGAATTTTCCAGTTTTTTGTTTGGAGCGTGAACGCACTTCAAGCGCACTCCAGCTAGAAATGGAAGGGTCTTTC
>JADBYK010000058.1 GCA_020403045.1 Cytophagales bacterium | reverse complement strand
GGTCAGAGTCAGACATTTATCGTCTGACCTGACAATGAAAATCACCAACTTGGTTTTCTTACTTGGGGCTAAATCGTTGATTTTCATTCGTCAATTATGCAATGCTGACAGTACCGTCAGCATTGCATAATCTGGGTTCAATCTTACATCCGTCAGCAAAGGGTAGTTTTGGTCGGTGAATTGCAGGTTACAGCTACGAACTTTACTGCATAAACACTAAATCAAAATGAATATGAAAAGCGTGGTGATTGGGATTTTAGTTTTGCTGCTGCCAGTTTGTTTGTTGGCAACTGATGTGATCTCTGGAAAAGTAATCACGGTGATCGATGGAAATACATTAGAAGTATTCACAGGTGAAAATGAGACCTACAAAATTTTTCTCTTTGGAATTGATTCCCCAGAACTAGAACAAGAATATGGCGACAAAGCGAAGCGGCTTCTTGAAAAATTGATTCTTGACAAAAACGTTGAAGTACAAATACAGGGAAAGGATCGCCTGGGAAACCGTTTGGGGATTATCTTGATTGATGGAGAAGACCCTCGTGAAAAATTACTGGAAGAAGGCTTGGCTTGGACATCTGAAAGGAATCCGATTGAAGCATTTGAAACGATCAAGGAGAAATCAAAAGAAAAACGAAAAGGGCTTTGGAAAGAAACCGAACCCACGCCTCCCTGGATTTTTCGCAGACAGCAAACGTTGTTGCAGCACAAGAAGAGCTAGAAAATAAATACAACTTTTCATCGTTATCCCTCCACTATGCAAAATAAGTGGAGGTTTTACGCTTTCGTGGCAATAGTATTGCCGCTATGGGCTCATGGACAAAGTAATACACTTGGAGACCGCGCTACAAACAGCGCCATTGAAGAGACGAGAAAACACTCTCATCGTGTTCACCTCTCACGAAAAGAAAAAAGAAGACAACGCCTTTTGTTCAAAAAACCAAAAGTTGAAAACACGGCTCGATATGAATTTTACAAACGGGTAGAAGAAGCCGCCAAAGAAAAACAACGATTATTGAAAAAACTATCGAAGCCCCAGTATGCTGACTTCGCTTATTTTGGACATAAGAACAAGCCAAAACGAAACAAGCCCTACGCGATGAAGTACTGCAAAGAATGCGGTATTAGACACTAACGATTGGCAATTTACGATTTGTGATTTACGATTGAGGAGCGTTATATTTGTTTACTTATGAATACCACTGATATACGCCAAAAGCTTCACCACTACATCGAAACCGCCAAGGATAAAAAGGTGAAGGCAATGTACACAATGGTGGAAGATGAGATCGAAGAAACATACGATTATTGGAATGATGATGAATTTGTTGCGGAGTTAAAAAGACGACAAATAGCTCATCTAAAAGGCCAAACCAAAACCCATACGTTGTCTGACGCTGCATCCGAAATCAAGCAAGCTATCAAAAAAGTCAATAAAAAAAGGTGAATAGGGTAGTCCTATTAGACGATGCCAAAATTGAATGGAAAAATTCTGTTGTCTGGTATGAAGAGCAGAGCATTGGTCTGGGTAGTCGTTTCTTTGAAGTGGTGGAGAAAAAGCTTGATTTGATAGCTCAGTCTCCGGAACAATTCCCAAAAGGAAAAAATAATCTTCGCGAGGCAGTAATTAGAATATTCCCCTTTAGTATCATCTTTGAATACCATAAAAAAGATGAGATAGTCGTTGTGGTTGCCATCTTTCACAATAAGCGAAATCCAAAGAAAAAATATAAATCAAGAAAAAGCTAACCTTGGAAACCCTCAACCGCTACATCGAACACACCAATCTTAGCGCCACGCTTACCATCAAAGACATTGATAAACTAGTAGCCGAAGCAAAGCAATATCAGTTTCTGGGTGTCTGCGTTCCTCCTTTTTGGGTGAAGCGCGCCAAACGTGAAATAGGAGACTCAAAAATTCTGCTCATTACAGTAGCTGGCTTTCCACTCGGCTACTCAATGACAGAAACCAAACTGGAAGAAATCAAAAATGCCATTGACAATGGGGCAGACGAAGTAGACGTGGTCTGGAACATATCTTCATTTAAATCAGGAAATCCCTGGACGAAAATTGAGATCGCCAAGTGCAGCAAGCTTGTCCACGGCTATCAAAAAGCATTAAAAGTAATTATCGAAACGGCCTATCTGTCAGACGATGAAATTGTTGAGGCCTGTAAAATTTGTGTCGATGCAGGCGCTGATTTTGTTAAAACATCTACAGGCTTTGCCCCAAGTGGTGCAAAAGTTGAACACATCCAATTGATGAAAAGATCTGTGCCTGGTGGCGTAGGCATTAAAGCATCCGGTGGAATCAAAACTAAAGAACAAGCTATCCAATTGATTGAAGCAGGCGCTGATCGCCTCGGCACTTCTTCGGGCATTGCTATTGTGGCCATCTAGATTTAGATCAGTAACTTAGCGTTTCTAAACAAATGCTATGAGTCATTTTCTATCCAATCTTTTCCCCGAAGAATCATCTATACCTGAACACTATCAACTACGCGCGTATGTAGAGCAACGCGAATACCTGATTAACGGCCAACTGCGGCAGTGGACGGGCACACTCAACCCCGTGGCCAGTCCGGTCTACATTAAGAAAAGCGAGACGTTAACTCAAAAAATAATTGGGAGCACGCCCCTCCTCACGAAGTATGAGGCATTGGAAGCACTCGATGCGGCCGTTACCGCTTACGATTTAGGGCATGGAGCTTGGCCCACGATGGGCGTGGCAAAACGCATTGAACACATCGAAAAATTTTTGGCCGCAATGCGAACCAAACGCGCGGAAGTCGTGAAACTTTTAATGTGGGAGATTGGAAAATCCTTGAAGGATTCAGAAAAAGAATTTGATCGCACTTGCGACTATATTGTGGACACTGTCAAAGCGCTCAAAGAGCAAGACAGAAGATCAGCGAACTTAATCGAAGAGCAAGGTTTTCTTGGGCAAATAAGGAGAGTGCCGCTGGGCGTTGCTCTTTGTATGGGTCCTTTTAATTATCCGCTTAACGAAACGTTCACTACGCTAATACCGGCCCTCATTATGGGTAATACCGTAGTTTTTAAACCTGCGAAATACGGAGTGTTACTAGTAAAACCTTTATTGGAGGCGTTCCGCGATAGTTTTCCTGCCGGAGTCATTAACATTATTTATGGCCGCGGGCGAGACACTGTTGGCGCATTAATGGAAACAGGAAAGATTGATGTCTTTGCTTTCATTGGAACGAATAAGGGAGCAAACGAATTGAAAAGACTCCACCCCAAACCACACCGCTTGCGCTCCATTCTTGGGCTAGATGCAAAAAACCCCGCTATCGTTTTATCCGATGCCGATTTGACAAACGCTGTTGCCGAGTGTATCACCGGTTCACTTTCATTTAACGGCCAGCGCTGCACGGCACTTAAAATTCTATTTGTACATCAATCGATCGTAGCCGAATTCACAAAGCGTTATCTCGAAGAGTTAAAAAAGTTGAAACCCGGTATGCCGTGGGAAGCGGGAGTTGGGCTAACACCTTTACCTGAACCCGGTAAGACTGATTATCTGAAAGGACTTGTAGATAACGCGAAGCTCCATGGCGCAAAAGTGATGAATGAAAATGGAGGTGAAATTTCCCAATCCTACTTTCACCCGGCCGTTTTGTATCCGGTAAACGAAAAGATGAATATTTATCACGAAGAGCAATTTGGTCCCATCGTGCCCATCGTCCCTTTTACTGACGATGAAGAGCCCATACGCTACTTACTAAACTCACAGTTTGGTCAGCAAGCAAGTCTGTTTGGAAAAGATTCGAAGCGGTTGGCAAAGGTGATGGATGCATTGGTAAACCAAGTGGGTCGAATAAACTTAAATACCCAATCGCAACGCGGACCAGATACATTTCCATTCAATGGAAGAAAAGACTCAGCAGAAGGAACTCTTTCAATCGCAGATGCACTACGGGTATTCTCAATCCGTACTATTGTTGCGACAAAGGGCACGGATGACAATAAGCAAATTTTTAATTCCATTATCCGCAACCGCGAGTCGGACTTTTTGAGTACGGATTATATTTTGTAGAATAAATTTGTAAAATCAATTGGGATGGTAAATGCGTTTAGCCTCCCAAAAGATTTTTTCCTTATCGAGCGTCATCGGCTTTGTTTTTTGCTGTACAAACAAATTCATTTGATCGGCATAGTGGGGGCTATCGGGTCTATTAGAAGCACCATAACAATTCACTGATTCAATCTCAGGGCCTTGCGGGGTAAATCTGACCAACTCAATATAGGATTCGCCCTGTTCACCCTTTACTTTTCCATTCTCAAATGAACCGGATCGCATGGCCGAAATCACATCAGGAATGCCGGGTAAGGCAACTTCTTTTTTGCCCCTCACCAGTTTTTGGTACTCACCAAGAACCACGTTCGTTCTTCCAAAATTGGCTAGGAGATACTCGCGAGCAAACTGAAGCAACTCTAAACTCTTCCTTTTTGATATGTACCGATAGCTAGCCCCTTGTTGCTGTTCCTTTACCACTTGATAATAGATAATCGAAAAAAGGGCTGCCCCCGCGCTGTTGATGTCGGCTTTGTGATCCCACGAGATCAGTGTTTGAATAACGTCAGCAATTGCCGGATGATCAGTAGGAGAAAGTAAGAAGAGTGAATCACCGTTAGTTTCGTAGGCTAATTTCGCTGGCAATTGTAGATCGTATTTGATTTGTTTAAAGTTCTCATAGCTCAGTCTTGGGTATTGCTTGATCAACTCCATAAACCGAAGGCTTCGGTTGTTGTCGTTGGTTTCGAAACCCATCGTTTGATCATACCTGCCAGATGTAAGATTGTCAAGGGAGGCCGTTGAGTTAAATGGAGAGTGGTTGCTGTTAAAAACGTACCCTGAATTCGGATTGAGTACTAGAGGCAAATCATCGAAAGAGTGAAACTCCGTCCACAACGTTTTGCTTGTATTACCCGGTAGCGTATTCTTCCATTCATAGCTCTGATTCCTAATTGGAATTTTTCCGTTGCTAATGTGGAAGATAGTGTCATATCGATCGGCATAAACAATGTTGTATCCCGGGATGGCAAGCATACTCAATGCGTTTTTAAACTCCGAAAAGTTCCTGGCTTTGTTCATACGATACCATTGCTCCAATGCGCGTATTTCCATCAACGCTCCAGTTCGTATGGCAAAGGCGCCTTTGTCTGTCACCAGTGTCGGCCCATACTTACTTTCCCAAATATTTTTCTTCACTCCAATCTTAAGGCCAGCTATTTTCACCCGCAGTTTTATTCGTGTGGTTTTTAGTTGTTCCCACTGACCATCGAACTTGTATTGCAATTTGTTTTGTGGATTAAGTTCGAGCTGGTACACATCCAATTTATCCGGGTAATTTACCGTGTGCGCCCAACCTAAGTTTTCGTTGCAGCCGTGTAAAATACTTGGAGCACCCGGAAACAAGGCTCCTAAAATATTCCAGCCTTCCTCACTCGCCAAATGTGCTTCATACCAGGCCACCGGGCCCTCCAATGGCTGGTGCGAATTAATGGCGAGATATACGTTGCCATCTTCTGTGATCTTGGAATTAAATGCATAGGCGTTAGATCCGCCCGATGCAAATTGGGGCGCCAGCGGAATAGTACCAGAAGTAATCTCACGCAACGCTTTATCTGCGCCACTTGAAATCGCCAGCTGCAATACCGAGTAAGCAAGCATGTCTTTCGGGGTGACCGGAAAAAGATTTTTCAGCAATACCTCTTTCGGGTGTGCTTTTGCATACGCGTTGATGCCTGCTGCATAACCTTCCAAGACTCGCTTGTAGTCAGTCGCAATATCTTTCTCATAGCGCTCTTCAACAATTTTGCGGCACTGCAGCAACTGAACGATATAGTCAACTGTAGCACCCGATTTTCCAGAATAGCTACCCAACATGGCCTTGCCTGCTAAGAAGCCTTGCTGAATCGTCTTGAAGTCGTCCTCCGAATTGGCCCATGCCAAGCCATAGGCAACGGCCGCATCTGTCTTCGCATAAATATGTGGCACGCCCCATTTGTCTCGAACAATGTCGATCGTGGATGGGTTCACGTCTTGCGAAACAACTGTTGTTGCATGCAACAACATAAAAGCAAATAGGCTGTAAATTCTCATTCCTTATTTTTTTGTTTGTAAAGCACAACTACTTCAAGTGCTGTGAAAGCACCATAACAACATAGATAAAAAACCGCATTGCTATTTGCCCCAGCCGGATTCAACTTCGACATAACAACGACAGCAACACCACTAAGAATAATTTTTAAAACAACAGACATCAAAAAAGCCCTGACAAATTCAGTTGGGTCAACTTGTGTGATTCTGTGAAGCACAAAGTAGACTAAAACGGTAATCAAGGCAAAAGCGAGCAATATTTCCATCCAATAGGAAGGGGCTCGATCAACGAGAGAATAGACTTCCAACAATCTTACTGTTAAACCAATCAATAAGGCCAACAGCAGCGTCATTCCCGTGAAAAAAAGAAAGCGCTTGCTACTCATTGATGGATCGATAGATTCTATAGATCATTCCGCCAAAGGACGCAAAAACGAAAAGAAGTAAAAACAGCGGGAAGGTGAAAGAAAAATACTGGTCAATTTTAAAACCGAGCCACCCAAAAAATCCTATGGTGGCTAATAGCTGAATCCCAAGGCTGCTGTACTTTAGAAATAGGTTGGGCTCTTTCTCTCGACTCATGATACCACTTTAGTCATTACCCAGGTACGTTATTGCAAAAGGTACGCAGCACGCAGTAAAATAAAAAGCTGTGGGTTGATACCCACAGCTCTGCTTGTTCAATTATCTTCTTCGGATTTCCGGTAGTCTTAAATTAGTTCAACCGGATCTCTTGCGCATGCGGGGTTCTAGCGCCATTCTCTCCCAATTTAATATCCTTAATAGGAGATCCCATTTTGCAGCTGCCATTAAAAAGCGCACCGGGCTCTACCACTAATTTACCCGTGCTGATATCTCCGTGAATTACGGCAGTCGACTTCAACACTAACATTTCAGAAACATCAATTTTCCCTCTCACCTCGCCCTCCAGGTCAGCATTTTGTGCGATGATGTTGCCTTCCACATGGCTTGCATTGCCTAGTGCGATTTTTGACTTTGACTTGATGTTTCCTATAATGCGACCCTCGATGCGTATGTTGCCGTATGTCTCAATATTTCCTTCCAATACTGTTCCCTTACCAATTACGTTACTGGAATTGCTGATTTCGTCAGCGGCTCTTTTTTGCTCTTTAGAAGTTAGCATGGCATGTAGTTTAAAAAGTTACAAATTCTTGGGGGTCGAGTGAATTGCCGTTGTGCCACAGTTCAAAATGTAAATGTGATCCATCGGTCATTTCTCCACTGTTGCCAACAATAGAGATAATTTCCCCTGCATTGACAAAACTACCAACTTTTTTTAATAATCCCGCATTGTGCTTATACACCGAGACGAGGTTTCCCCGATGCTGTACTGCAATAACGTACCCGGAATCCTGGGTCCAGGAGGCCAACACCACTGTTCCCTCAGCCACGCATTTGACTGGCTCATTGGTTTTTGCCACGATGTCCACACCGAAATGGAGCTTTTTAGCGTCATACTTATCACTGACAAAACCAGAAATGGGGGTAAAGAAGAAGAAACCCTGTAGTTCCCGATACTTACGATCATTCAGGGAAACCACCGAAAACTCGGTTTGTTCAAACTCCTTTCTAAATTGTGAGTCTTCCGCTGTTAACTTCAAGTTGGCCGCTTTCTTGACTGGCATATTATCACCACCCAATAGTTTAACTGGATCGACAAAGCCACTTGCGGTATCACCACTAAGTATCCGCTGTAAGTTTTGAATGAAAAGATCTTTTCTATCGACCTCGAGAGAAAGCGAGTCGACCTTGATAGCCAAGGCATATAGCTTCTTGTTTTGCTCGGTCTGCTCGTACTTCGGGTCAAACCATTTAGAAAGTAACGTCTTTGATAAAAAAAGACTGCCCACAAAAATCACCAGAAATGCGGCAGCTGCGACCAACAAAAACTTCGCATAGGTAAACCCAAAGGAAGTCTTCTCAGCGAGGTTATCTTCATTGCGAATAACCAGTTGGTATTTGTTGGTCAATCGCTCCGATATGGTTTTCTTTGGCTTCAAACTCGTTTTTTGTGCAAAATTAGGCAATCCCAACAATATATAATTGATTCACAGTTTTTACATTTACAATAAGGGGTGAAGTTGCCCGTTAAGATTAGTTCATGAGATTGGTTACAGGTAGTGTATGGATAAGGTTGGCAGCTAGTAGCAAGCTTCTTTTTCCAATTTTCATTCTTGCGCTAGCTGCTTGTTGGTTTTCGGGTTGTTCCATTGAACAAACCACTATCACGAGCAACGCCTTCCATAACTTAACAGCTCATTATAATGGCTACTATTACGCCCGCGAAAAAGCGCGTGAGGTTGAAAAAACAATTTTAAAAACACTCGATGACGACCCCGCCCAGGTGTTGCGCCTTTTCCCAGCGCTAGATACCGTAAAAGCAAAAAGTTATAAAAAAGACACCGAAGAAATCATCAAGATGGCGTCCATCTCAATTCAACGACATCCCAACAGTAAATGGGTAGATGACAACTACGTGATGGTGGGTCTTGCACGTTTATATGCCTGTGATTTTCAAAATGCCATCCTCACATTCAAGTACGTCAACACAAAAAGTCCTTCCTATGAAACGCGCCATACTGCGTTGCTTTATTTGCTGCGAACCTTTACCGAGCAAGGAGATTTTGATCGGGCTGAAGAAGTTTTTCGATTTCTGGATAAGGAAAAACTGATCAGCAAACAGAACGCAAAAAAGTTGTATCTGGAGAAAGCCTACTTTTACCAAATTCGAAATGATTATGATAACATGGTGCAAAATCTTTCGAAAGCCGACTCACTTTTGTCGCGGGTCGATCGAAAAGGAAGAATCTATTTTATCATTGGCCAGGTCTACCAAAAACTTGGTTTCAATTCAGAGGCCTACAACTTTTATCGCAAATGCCTCGCCACAAATCCAGATTATGAGATTGACTTCTATGCCCGATTGAATATGGCACAAGTAGCTCGGTTGGAAGATAAGCGTGATGTGCGATTGGTGCGAAAGCAATTTGACAAAATGCTTACGGATAGCAAAAACCTGGAGTTCAAAGACAAAATTTATTTTGAGTGGGGAGAGTTTGAGCGCAAGCAAGGCAATTTAGCGGAAGCTATATCCAACTATAAGTACGCAGCCCATTCCGGCAAAAGCAAACGAATCCAAGGCAACGCTTATCTTCGAATCGGTCAGCTTCAATTCGATTCGTTGAAAAAATACAGTCTGGCAAAACTGTATTATGACAGTGCCGTTGGCGCACTGCCGAAGGACTTTGAAAATTATGAAGCAATCAAAAAACGTCAAAAAATTCTTGGCGAATTTGCAGGCTACACAGAGACGATTGCTCTCAACGACAGCCTTCTTACACTCGCTTCGTTTGATTCCCTTACCCTTCGAAAAAGACTTGATTCTGTCTTTGCCGCTCGCGACAAAAAATTGGCTGCGTTAAAAAAGAAACGAAAAAAGGCTGAAAGCGTAACTTCAGAAAGCGGTAACCAAAACAATTCTTTTTTCAACAATGCGCCTTCGAGTGCTACCTCAGATTGGTATTTTGGCAATAGTGCACTAGTTGCAACGGGGCAAAGTGAGTTTCAACGAATTTGGGGTGGCGTGGTACTGGAAGACAATTGGCGAAGATCTAACAAGGCTGCTGCTGCCCCCGAAGCAACATTGGCTTCGTTGCGAACTGCAGAAGATCCTGCAAAGAATAATAGCGCACCAACAACCATAGAAAAATCCGAAGAGAAATTAGATGAAGTGGGGAAGCTAATTGCCCAATTGCCCACCACTGAAAAGCAAAAAGAAGAAGCATTGGCAGCGATTGAAAAGGCCTATTTCAAGTTGGGTGACTTGTTTTATTTTCAGCTCGATGAAAAACAAAATGCTGCTGCATCCTATGAAAAACTGTTGAGCCGGTTTCCCTTGTCTGATTTTAGGCCAGAAGCCCTTTATAAACTCCATCTTATCCACCGGGATACGGATTCAGAGAAAGCAGCTACCTATGCAAACCAATTGACAGAAACCTATCCTACTTCAACGTTTGCTAAAATTTTGGTGAATCCAAACTATCTAAAAGAAACAAGTGTCGCAGCCGAAAAACAAAAGCTGATTTACAAAGAAGCCTACCGTTATTTTCAACAAGACAATCTGCGACAGGCTCAAGAAAAAATAAGTCAAGCCCTGCAAGTGGGAGAAACAGGATTTACTCCTCAGCTTGAATTATTGAAAGTATTGATTACCGGCAAAACGGAGGACGTCACTCGTTACCAATTCGAGCTGGAGAGTTTTATCAAGCGCTACCCGGCTGAGCCGACTAAAGCATACGCGGAACAGTTGTTGGCCGCTTCAAAGGCACTGCTGGAAAAACTGGAGAAGGCAAAAGGAATTCGGTATAGTGCGAACGTGGAGGGCACCCACTATTTTGTTACCTTATATACCACCAGTGACCGAATCACCAACACGGTGGTGGATGCGTTGGAAAAGTTCAATGAAACACAGTGGGCAAAGCTTAAACTAACGACCAGTAACCTGGCATTGAATGATGAGAAGTTGGTCACTATGGTTGTCGAGTTCCCCGACCGCGAAACAGCACTCAGTTATTACGACAAGTTTCTCGCCCAACTATCGATCGCAAAGCCATTTTCCAACTATAAATTCTATAATTTTGTAATCACTAAAGATAATTTCCAAACCTTCTACCGAACCAAAGCACTCGATGAGTACCTCACGTTCTTCAACCGAAACTATCAAAAACAAAATCAATAAACTGTTTCAAATAAAGAAACCCTGGATACCCAAGGCAATCAAGTACATCTGGATCGCGTTCCTTTGTTTTTTCCTTGGATTTCCTCTCTATATTTTGTCCGTAAAGGCCGATCTTTTTGGTTTGTTTGGAGGTATGCCTAGTTTGGCCGAAATTGAAAATCCAGATAACGACTTATCTTCAGAAGTGCTCTCGGCAGATGGCGTTTCACTTGGACGCTATTTTCGCTACAACCGTAGTCAGGTACACTATGAAGAACTATCGGAAGATTTAATTAATACACTTTTAATCTCAGAGGATCATCGGTTTTATGATCACTCCGGACTCGATCTACCCGCCTTTTTTCGTGTATTCAAAGGGTTGATTACTTTCAATCCGGCCGGAGGCGGCAGTACCCTCACTCAGCAACTTGCCAAGAACCTCTACACACTCAACCCTGATAAGGGGCTTGATGGATTGCTGGCAGGGTTGGGCAAGTATCCGCGAAGGATTATTCAAAAAACAAAAGAATGGGTTATTGCTATCAATCTCGAAGAAAACTTTACGAAGGAAGAAATCATTGCCATGTATCTCAACACAAGTAATTTCAGTAGCAATGCCTTTGGCATAAAAGTGGCGGCAGAAACCTATTTTGATAAAGAACCCGATAGCCTCAACCTACAAGAATCCGCAATCCTGGTAGGCATGTTACAAGCTCCCTCCTTCTTCAATCCAAAGCGCAACCCCAACAATGCGCTGAGAAAGCGAAACGAAGTTTTGTATAAAGTTTATAAACATGGCTATAAGATAGACACAAAAGAAAAGTTTGACTCCATCAAGAGTTTGCCCATCGAACTTAACTATAGTGTTCAAAACCAAAACGAAGGATTAGCTCCCTACTTCAGAACCGTGTTGAGTAACTATCTACAGCAATATTGCAATGCGAGAGGAATCGATTTGTATAACGCAGGATTAAAAGTCTACACAACAATTGACAGCCGTCTACAAAAATATGCGGAGGAAGCGGTGGCAGAACATATGGCAGTGCTGCAGGGACAATTTTACCAGGAATGGAAAAGGCGCAATCGCAATCCTTGGTCGGACGAAGATGGTCGTGAGATCAAGGACTTTTTGAAAAAGCGAATTAAAAAGACAGATGCCTATGCGATCTATGCAAATAAATATGGAGAAGATTCGGACTCTTTAAAAATCATGCTAAAGTTAAAAAAGCCCATGAGTGTGTTCTCATGGAAAGGCGATCGAGACACGCTATTCAGCAGTATGGATTCGTTAGATTATCACATGCGTTTTTTACAGACCGGAATGATGGCGATGGATCCCAACTCAGGTCATATCAAGGCATGGGTAGGCGGCATTGATCACAAGTACTTCAAGTTTGATCACGTGAAGCAAGGGAAAAGACAACCCGGATCTACGTTTAAGCCCTTCATCTATGGACTTGCGATGGAATCTGATTATTCTCCTTGTTACAAATTGAAAGATATCTCACCTCAGTTTAAGATCGAAAACCAACCGGATTGGTATCCCTTAAATGCTGAGGGTGACAGGGGCTTCGGTGAAGAAATGACTATTCGCCAAGCCATGGCGCAATCAAAAAACTCTATCACTGCGCAAATGATGCAGGCGCTAGGCGCAGAGAATGTAGTAGAGTTTGCCCATCGGGTTGGCATTGAAAGTGAACTGGATGCTGTTCCTTCACTTTGTCTAGGCACCAGCGATGTTTCATTGTTTGAATTGGTTGGAGCATACAGCACTTTCGTGAATGGGGGAATCAATACGCAACCTTTCTTCATCACGCGCATCGAAGATAAAAATGGAAACGTGATCGAAAACTTTGTGCCTAAAACAAAACAAGCGATTAATGAGCAAACAGCCTTTAAAATGATCTACATGCTGAAAGGCGGAGTTGAAGAGAGAGGTGGCACGTCACAGGGTCTTACTTATGATTTGCGTGTGGACAATGAAATTGGAGGAAAAACAGGAACCACCAATGACGCATCTGATGGCTGGTACATGGGCGTAACTCATAACTTAGTGACAGGCGTATGGGTGGGCGGAGATGAACGAGGTATTCGGTTCCCCTCGTGGGCTTTTGGTCAAGGTGGAAAAACAGCACGTCCGATCTGGGATAAATTTATGGTGAAGACCTATGCCGATCCAAAGACTGGAATTGCCAAAGGCTTTTTCAAACGCCCAAGCGGTGGCGTAGATGTTTCATTTGACTGCAGCAAAAACTCTGATTTGCCTGACTCGGTCCGAAAGGTAGATGAGAAGCCGTGGGACATTAAAAATTAATCATTCAAAATTCAAGATTCGAGACGCTCCTTCACCTCATTTTTAACTTTGAACTTTGAATTTTGAATCTTTAACAATGTTGAAAGATCAAATCGCTTCACTCCCCGATTCTCCCGGTGTTTATCGGTACTACAATAAAGAAGGCTTATTGATTTATGTCGGAAAGGCCAAAAGTTTGAAGAAACGCGTGTCCAGTTACTTCACCAAGCAATCGCAATACAATCGCAAAACCGAGAAGCTTGTCTCAGAAATTGTTAAACTTGAATACACCTTAGCTAACACAGAATTTGATGCGCTGCTGCTTGAAAACAATCTCATCAAACAAAACCAGCCGAAGTACAACATCTTACTCAAAGACGATAAAACGTTTCCTTATCTCTGCATTTTAAAAGAGCGCTTTCCACGAATCATTTCTACCCGTAAATACATCGCGAAACAGGGCGAATACTTTGGGCCGTATTCCAGTGTGGGCGCCATGAACAGTGTGCTGGAGTTAGTGAGACAATTGTACTCCATCCGTACCTGCTCGCTCCTTCTTTCAAACGAAAACATTGAAGAGAAAAAATTTAAAGTGTGTCTCGAGTTTCACATAGGTAATTGCAAGGGCCCTTGCGAAGGACTGCAGGCAGAATCCGTGTACAATGAAGAAATAGCTCAGGCACGCTATATTTTAAAAGGCAACCTTAGTATTGTGGAAGAATATTTTGCAAATCAAATGAAGTTGGCCGCTGAACAACTTGAATTTGAAAAAGCAGGCTTTTATAAATTCAAACTGGAGAAACTTGAAAATTTCCAAACTAAGTCACTCGTAGTAAACCGCAAACTCACGGATATTGATGTCGTCACGATTGCCAGTAGCGAAACGGATGCGTTTATCAATTACCTACAGATCAAAGAGGGCGCCATTATCTTTTCGAAAAATCTGGAAATCAAAAAAAAATTGGACGAACCCGATGAAGAGATATTGAGCATGGCTGTACAAGAATTGCGAGGCGAGCATCGTAGCAACAACCCGGAAGTATTTACCAACAAAGAGTTGTCCGTTAAGTCAGATGACTTTGAAAACATTGTGCCACAGATAGGTGACAAGAAAAAATTAGTCGATCTATCGCTCAAGAACGCATTGTATTTAAAACGAGAACGCGAGATCAACAAAGAAGAGCGCAAGACCAAAAAGAATGAAGTGCTTCACATCCTTCAGGAAAATCTACGCCTCAATCAATACCCGAAAATTATTGAGTGCTTTGATAACTCTAATTTTCAAGGCACCAATCCCGTGGCTGCCATGGTTCGTTTTGTAGATGGCAAGCCCGACAAAAAGGGGTATCGCCATTTTAACATTAAAACAGTTGTGGGCCCGGATGACTTTGCTTCTATGAAAGAAATTGTGGGAAGACGTTACAAGCGTATCATGGAAGAAGAAGGCGAATACCCCCAATTAATTATTGTGGATGGTGGCAAAGGCCAACTGAGTAGCGCCTGTGAAGCCTTACAAGAACTGGGACTTTATGGAAAGATACCCATCGTGGGTATTGCCAAACGGCTGGAAGAAATCTATTACCCAGACGATTCGTTGCCCTTACTCATTAGTAAAAAGTCACCAGCCCTTTTACTGATTCAGCGTATTCGCGATGAGGCACACCGTTTTGGAATCACCTTTCATCGACTAAAAAGAAGCAACTCCACTTTTGTTACCGAACTAGAAAGTATTCCGGGCATTGGAAAAAAAACTGCCGACAAGTTGCTGGCTCATTTTAGATCCTTTAAAAAAATTAAAGAAGCTACCTTAGACGAATTGAAAGAAGTGGTGGGCGAAGCCGCAGCCGAAAAAATCTTGGCACATGCGAATGAAAAAGCAATTGAATAAAAACTAAATGCAAACATCTATGAAACCGATTTGCCTATTCCTGTTATTACTAATTAGTCGTCCCTTAAAAACTCATTTTGAGTAGAGGTTGATTTTTGAAGGCTAAGAAAAGTGTTTCAAAAAGTTGGGTCAAAAAGACGCTTGGATTTATTTTCCACTTGTTGATCATCCGTTTGAAGTTCATGCCTGCT
>JADBYK010000057.1 GCA_020403045.1 Cytophagales bacterium | reverse complement strand
TTCAAAGGTACTATAAAAACTAAGTTGAGATGGAGAGGCTTTTGTGGAGAGCATAAAAATCTGCAAGGTTTTCGACATAAAGTTCTACTTTCTTGCAGATTTTTTCAACCAAAATCAATTCATATTCTCATTAATCTTAACCCTTTCAGCTTTTTAAGGGACAACTAGTTACGCTATCATCAAGCACAATAACCCCGTCCCTTTTAAGTTTGAAATGGAATCTACTCTCCGCCATAGCTGGTCCCGCTTTTTCAACAGTTTGTGTAAAGTATAAAAACACGAAATAGGCAAAGAAACCTGTATTAGAGTATGGTCCTTGAGCGTTTACGCTTTCGATAGTTATCTCCAATTGAAGCGGTTGATCTGCCGCTTGATTATCAAATTGAAATCCTCTCCGTTTGCCCTCTTCTATTAAAGAGGCACTTAGAAAACTTGTTAAGTCTTCCTTAATTTCTTTTTTACCTAATATACACTGATACTGATGATTCCATTGATTGAAAATAATTAAAGGAACTACCTCATTTGTAACTCTCTTTACTTCGGAAACTTCAGGTATGCTTGCAGATATCGTTGGCGGAGGCAGGAAGATGATTTCGGTGCGCGAAAGCTTACCTGTTTTTGTAGAAGTATGGATGTAATCTATACTTGCTTTGGATCTCATGAAATCTCTCTTCAACGCTTTGTAAGGTGAACAAGATAGAACACAAGATGCTAGGGCTAGAAATAAAAAAAAGTATTTACCGGCCATATTGGTGAAAGCGGTAATGTATTTTGGAAATTATCTTCACGGTAGGATCGGTGGTACAATCAAAAGCCTCCTGGTATTTGTTTCTGAAATCAACTGAGTCAACTTTTAGATTGCTTAAGCAATCTACTTTAAGCACTTTTACTTGGCAATCAAATTCCTCTTCGTTTAGTCGAGCAAGCAAACTATGAGCTTCTGCTGCTTTGTTCTCTTTTAACAAACGAATAGCTGTCAGGAAATTTTTTACTTTAACGTCTGATATATATCTAAGTTCCCTATCAAAACCTGCCCAATTGGATTCATTGATAAGATCTAGTATAACCCCTGCACGATTAGTGTAACGGTCACTTAACAAGATATACTTAAAACCATTGTTGGCATTTTCAGCATCGCCAATTATTTTGTATAGAGAAGGCGCACAGCCATATAGTATGATAACCGATGTACAAACGCAAAACGAAATTTTTCTTTTGAAGGAAGACACCAAAAATATTTTTAACTTTAAAAATATAATTTTTTAAACTAACCGGAATTTTTTTTCGCGTAACATCTAGTGGTTTTTATTGATCGCCTGACATCGACCGTCCAACAATAACCGCGGACAAAACCAAATTGGGTATGTAACCGAATTCAAAATTCAAAATTCAAGACTTGCTTGATCATGTTGGTGTAGCATTCTCCAAAATACGAATCTACTCAATTGAGTGTCATCACTTCCTCTTCGCCACTCAAGCTACAGTTGGTCTTCCGACCAATAATCCTAATAATTTTCTCCGAACAAACAGCTCCGACTAGTGCTTTTCTTCCACCACTGCCACCCGCTTTGATAGCAAAATTAGTTCTTTCAGCATCACTCCTTGGTCTTCGCGAAGGCCCTTTAACTCTTGATTGAATTTCTCGCTAAATGAGTTAGAGTTCTCGCTCATCGAGTTGAAGTTCTTGCTCAATGAGTTGAAGTTCTCGGTCATAATGTTGAAGTTCTCGGTCATAATGTTGAAGTTCTCGGTCATAATGTTAAACTTCTCATTCATCGTATTGAACTTGATATCGTTCGCAGCTATCGCCCGGCTCATCACTTCAATGCTTTTGTTAGCCTGCTCGGCACTCTTTTCCAAGCGATCCGTTCGGTCGGTCAGCTGATCTGCCTTTTTTAAGTACTCGGCTAATAACTCAATAATCCGATCTTCTCCTTTCATATGTAATTACTTCGTTTAACGTAACTATTGATAATCAAATATACAGAATGAGTCAACCTCTTACAAACACGTAAAGGTGTTGGGCTCTCAGTCGGAAAGGACTAGCGAAAAAGCTTGGTTCTCTACTTAAAATCCAAAATTTCTCTGATCATTTCGGTGTAATACTCCCCAAAAAAAGGGCCTACCCAATTGAGTGCCATCACTTCCTCTTCGTTCCCTTTGGCATAGTGTCTATCGGCCGTTATGTAACCTGTATAATTGCCATTAAAGCTGGTAACAATTAACTTCTTTCCCGTAGCTGCCGCAACAGCTTCCAATTTTTCCTGTGCAAATATCTCCCCAGAGAAGTCAGCAGGTGTTCCAATGAATACGACATGCCCCACTTGCAAATAGGTGAACTCACCATGCAGTGGATTGAGTAACGAGCGAAAAACCCAGTCGCGCACTCTCCAATCTTTGGCTATTCGAAGTTGCGAGGGGCCAAAGGCTATTGGGATATGTGCAGACGAAATAGAAATTGAGTCGGCTAAATTCTGATTAGTTGCTGCAACAACTCTATCTGCCAGTATTAATCCTGCTTTATCAATTCTTTCAAAATCCGTACCTTCTATACCCTTCAAGCGATGGCTGCCGACCATGCCGGCCATGAATAACCCAAAATCAAATCCTTTTTTTTCCAACTGTTTGGTAAGTGCTGAAGGGTAATCGCCAGAGACTACCCGACTTAATAACTCCACGTTAGTCGGATGCGCACTGTAAGTAACGATCACTGCTTTGCTGCTATCCGCACGAATGAATTTTAATCCTCGGAGTTTGCCATCAACCTGACCGTTGGCAGCATCCAATCTGTTTTCAACAAACTCCGTAGCATCATTCTCCCAATATTGAATCGTTGACGAAATGGAAGAAGTCGTTGCTTTGTCGATATTATCTAAAATATCGTTCGCGGTTTGATCGACCCATACAGCATGGTACGAGCCCAATGCGAGGCGCCCCACCAAACTCTCATCCCAGCCACCCAAACTACTATGTGTGTGTGTGGCGGAATAGTAAACGAAATAATCTTTTCCTTGTCGCTTCAGCGCTTCATTCACTTGGTCTTTTATTGAGGGAGGAAACAACATTAAGTCCAGTGAAACAATAACGTTAACAGTGTTTCCATTAATCATGGTTATCACGCCACCATATATTGAATCGTGGATGGATTCGTATTTGTCTTTCGGTGTATAGCCCGCCATGGGCATCGAGTAGGTGGGTGTGATGTTAAATTTACTCCATCCCACCTTTACCTTGTTTTTTTGCGATTGGTTAGGATAGATCGTATCTAGCCGGCTGACCATCGTTTGATAAAAAGGTTGGTCTTTAAGTGGGGTTTTATCGATAGGACCAACCAGTAACATCGCCAAGACAAACAGTCCCAGCACTGTATAAACCAGCCATTTGATGAGTTTTTTCAAAATAGATCCGTTGCCACCACGCAACAACTATCGAACCATATATGATTTCTCCTGACCACTAAATACGCTGGGTTTGAATTTTGAATCTTGAGTCTTGAATTCTCACCCTTTTCGCTTAATAACCTTCTCGACCGCTTTCACAATGTCATTTGGGTTGAGGCCGTACTTTTCCAATAACTGCATCGGAGTGCCACTTTCTCCAAAGCTATCGTTTACAGCTACCATTTCCTGTGGAGCAGGGTAGAAGCGGGCTAAGACTTGTGCTACACTATCACCCAGGCCACCGTTGATTTGGTGCTCTTCGCAAGTGATTACGCATTTAGTCTTTTGAACCGATGCGAGAATTGCGTCTACATCTAAGGGTTTAATAGTATGTATATTTATTACTTCAGCGCTTATTCCTTTCTCTGTCAATTTCGATTCAGCTTCTATCGCCTGCCAAACCATGTGGCCGGTTGCTATGATGGTCACATCTTTTCCATCGATCAATTTGTCAGCCTTCCCAATTGTAAAGGGCCTATCGGCCGCCATAAAAATAGGCCAGCTAGGCCTGCCAAACCGGAGATAGGCGGGCCCCACATGCGTACCCAAAGCTAGCGTGGCTGCTTTGGTTTGATTGTAGTCACACGGTACGATCACGGTCATGCCCGGTAACATTTTCATCATACCTATGTCTTCTAAAATCTGGTGAGTGGCTCCGTCTTCTCCAAGTGTGAGGCCTGCATGCGAAGCACATATCTTCACGTTCTTGTTGGAATAGGCAATCGACTGACGAATCTGGTCATATACCCGGCCGGTTGAGAAATTGGCAAAGGTTCCTGTGAAAGGGATCTTGCCACCTATAGTCATTCCTGCTGCAAGCCCCATCATATTGGCCTCCGCAATTCCTACCTGAAAGAAGCGATCGGGAAAATCCTTTTTAAAGGCATCCATTTTGAGCGACCCGGTAAGATCCGCACAAAGTGCAACCACATTTGAATTGTTCTTTCCTAGTTCGTGGAGTCCGGCTCCAAAACCCGAACGTGTGTCTTTCTTTTCTGTAAATGTGAACTTCGTCATGAATGGGCGCTTAAGTAATTGAACGCAATTTTAGTGAATCGTTTATTGAATTCCTTCAGGTGTTAGTAATATGTTAACAGCCTAACTCTGATAAGTACACATCGTTCAACACGGAGTATGCCTGAGTCCAGAACTAGCGATAAGCAATTTCTCTTTTGGCTATCGCTTTCTCCATTACTGGCGATCCTACCTTGGTTTATTCTGTAAGAATTGAAGCGCGGCTGCTACTGTTTCAGATGGAATTTCTTCCATGGGCACGTGTCCTGCTCCATCAAATACTTTTAGCTCCGCGTCTTTGATGTCTTCCTTAAATCGATAGGCGTTGGACACCGGTATCCAGGCATCTTTCTCTCCCCAGATAATTAGTGTCGGAGTTGAAATATATCTGATGCTGTCTTGCAAATCTTTTCCCGGTTGACGAAGGCGTTGCATGGTAGAGGCGCGATTTCCTTCTCTCAACATTAAGTCATAAAATCGATCTACGTCCGCTTCTTTAACTTTTGTGGGGTCGCCATAGACCTGCTTTAAATTCATTTTGAATAAAAAGCGAGGTGTAATCTTGATCATGCTTTTAGCAATAACATCACTTTGTAAGAGTTTGAAGATGAATGGCCTGCTTTGTTTCTTGGAGGAACTTTCTGGGCTGATTTTCCAGTATCCTGCAGCGTCTACTAGGACCAGTTTTTTCGCTCTGGTGGGATAATGCAAAGCCATTTTCCAGGCTACCTGTCCGCCCATTGAGTTACCTGCCACAAAAAAGGTATCAATCTTTAACAGATCCGCTAAGCGAATTACTAGTTGTTCATAGTCATCTGTTGAATATTTTTGCGAGGCAACAGGCCCTGTCAATCCGTGTCCGGGAAAATCGAGAGAAATGGTTTTATAGTGCTTACTCAATTCCCTTTCCCAGGCATCCCAGGTATGCAGCGAGGCAAAACTTCCATGCAGCAAAAAAATGGGTGTTCCTTTTCCTTGTTGCCGAACATGAATGTTGGCGCCATTCGCAGTAATGTATGATGACTGAGGTGTCAGGTAATTGGATTCAAGTTCTTTAACAGGGATATCCTTCCTATACCAAGAAGCGCATAAGACGACAGCTAGTCCAAGAATAAATAGAATCGCGACCCCAATGAATCTAAATAGACGTTTGATCATTATCGTTTTAGCTATCTTTCTTGATTTTCTCTTTTGGGTACCGGGTCATAACCACTTGTACCCCATGGATGACACCTACCGATTCGCTTGGTTCCCAACCATATGCCTTTCAAAACACCCCATTCTTCGATTGCTTCTATCATGTACTGTGAACAGGACGGAGCATGTCGGCAGTGACTGCCAAGGTAGGGGGAAATAGCACCCTGATAAAAACGAACCGGTATAATGAAGATCTTCTTTAACATAAACTTGGATAACAAATGTACTCTTTCGCCCTCAGGTGAAGAGTTCAGCTATCAAATAAACGGCTGTTTTTACAAAATTTTTTGGTTTAGTCCTTGGTGAACTTACCTATAACTCAATCGTATAACTAATTTCTCCCCCCTTGCCATCCTTCAACTGAACGCCAATGGCTTGAAGATCGTCTCGGATTTTGTCTGACAGCGCATAATTTCGATCGGCTCTTACTTTTTTGCGCAATTCGATGAGTACGTTGATTGTTCCTTCCAGTAAATCATTGTTGGTTGTTTTGTCCTCCACCAACCCAAGTACGTCTTCCATCATGCCAATAAAGGTGGCTTTCAATTTTTCAAAAGTCAGCGCATCAACACTACCAATTGGTGTGTTGCCAGACTTAAAATCGTTAATCCGGGATGCCATCTCAAATAATACCGCCAGCGTTTTTGCTGTATTGAAGTCATCGCTCATGGTGCGATAGCAATCTGCTGTTAATCGGATAATCTCATCCTTTAACTCCTGATTTATAACTGCCGCTGTTGGGTACACCATATCCTTAATGGAGGCTAGTGCGGCACTCAGTTTACGATACCCCTTTTCTGCTGCCCCCAAGGCCTCATTCGAAAAATCGAGTGTGCTACTATAATGCGATTGCAGCATAAAAAAGCGCACGGACATAGGGCTATATGCTTTGTCGAGCAACGGATGTTCACCCGCAAATAACTCGCGTGGTAAAAAAGAGTTTCCCTTCGACTTACTCATTTTCTCACCGTTTACAGTAAGCATATTGGAGTGCATCCAATAACGTACCGGTGCGTGACCATAGGCGCCAACACTCTGCGCAATCTCACATTCATGATGAGGAAATTTTAGATCCATGCCACCTCCGTGGATATCAAACTCCTTCCCCAAATACTTGGTACCCATGGCCGAGCATTCCAGATGCCAGCCGGGTATACCATCTCCCCAAGGTGAAGGCCATCTTTGAATGTGACTTGGTGTAACGGCTTTCCAAATTGCAAAATCAACTGAATTCTTTTTTTCTTCCTGTGCGTCCAACTCACGCGTCCCCTCCAATAAGTCATCAATATTTCGACCACTCAGCTCTCCATACTTGTGCTTCTCCATAAACTTGCGCACATCAAAATATACCGAGCCATTCTTCTCATAGGCAAAGCCATTCTCTAAAATCTTCTTCACCATCTCAATTTGCTCCACGATATGCCCGGTGGCCGTGGGCTCAACACTGGGCGGCAGAATATTGAAGATGCGGCATACTTCATGAAATCCATAGGTATATTTTTGCACCACTTCCATTGGCTCCAATCTTTCTAATTTGGCACGTTCCTCAATCCGATCTACGCCTTCCCCCGCATCGTTGGTCAAGTGGCCGGCATCGGTAATGTTGCGCACATAGCGTACTTTATACCCGATATGTGTCAGGTAACGGAACACTACGTCAAAAGCGGTAAACGTGCGCAGATTTCCCAGGTGTACTTCGTTATAAACGGTTGGCCCACAAGAATAAAGACCCACAAAGGGCGGGTTGATAGGTGTAAACAACTCTTTACTGCCACTGAGAGAATTAGTGATGGAAACGGGATATTGTTCAAATAAATTCATACGCGATAAATCAGGGCGAAGCTACTATAAATTGGGTACAGTCGGCAATCAAAATGATCTTGAACACCTATCTTTGAGCGATATAAAACACATCACCAAAAATGAGTAACCCCATCATAGCCCCCTCGATTTTAGCCGCAGATTTTGCCAACCTGAAGCGAGAGGTGAAAATGATTAACGGAAGTGTAGCCGATTGGATTCACGTGGATATTATGGACGGTGTATTCGTGCCCAATATTTCGATGGGTTTGCCGATAGTTGAGGCGATTAGAAAACATGCTACCAAACCACTAGACGTTCATTTGATGATCGTGAACCCGGAAAAATATGTAGAGGCCTTTTACAAGGCAGGAGCCGAGGTCATTTCCGTCCACCTGGAGGCCTGCCCGCATTTACATCGAAACATACAGCAAATTAAAGCAATGGGGATAAAAGCAGGAGTGGCGCTAAATCCGCACACACCCGCTGCCGGGCTTTCCGAAATTATTGCAGATATCGACCTGATTTGTGTAATGTCAGTGAATCCCGGATTTGGTGGCCAGAAATTCATTGAAAACACCTATTCTAAAATTCAGGAAATCAAGCAGTTGATTCGGCAGAAGAATTCGAAAGCGGTGATCGAAATTGATGGCGGAGTGAACATGGCCAATGCACGGCCACTTCTTGATGCTGGTGCAGATGTACTTGTGGCCGGTAACTTTGTTTTCTCATCTGAACATCCTTCCGACACTATTCAACGTTTAAAATCCATCCGACCTTTGGTCTGATTTTGGCTACATTCAGAAAAACAGATTATCAACAAATGGCCTCTCATATGCGAATGCTTTTACTGGTAATGCTGCTTACTTCGTGCGCAAGGACTGTCACGAGGATCGACCCCGGCCAGCAGGTAGATTTGAGTGGGCGATGGAACGATAGTGATTCAAGGCAAATTGCCGACCGTATGGTCAATGATCTACTCAACAGTGAAAAATTTAAAGAGTACTGCAAAAGTCACACCCGGAAGCCGGCCATTATAGTGGGGACCTTCCGCAACAAGACAAGCGAGCACATTGACGCAGCCAACTTTATCAAAAAAATAGAATTAGCCGTTTACAATTCTGGAGTCGCTGACGTAGTGGAGTCTGGTGATTTCCGAGACAAAATCAGGTTGGAGCGTATTGATCAACAAGATTTTGCCAGCCCAAAAACGGTAGCCAAATGGGGCGAAGAAACCGGAGCCAATCTGATGCTTCTTGGCGAGATGACTTCCGAAACAGATATCTACAAAAAGCAACGGGTGGTCAATTATACCGCAACGCTTTTCCTTACCGATATGGAAACAAACCAGCGAGTTTGGTATGGACAGCAAGAGATCAAGAAGAATATTCGGAATTAACGATGGGCAAAAATGCAAGGTCAACAGCCAACGGTCAACAGTCCACCAGCCGACTAGCGACCATTGACTATCGACTGGCTGCCCTAACTTTTATTCTTGGTGGATTGCTCTCATCCTGCGCCAGCTATTATCAAACGAACTACGAATTCAATAGGGCTTTTGAATCGGGGCAAATTGAACCTGCCCTGCAGACGCTTCGTGGAAATGCACGGCAGGCCAACGGCCGCGACCGGTTTTTGTATTTCGTCAACAAGGGATTGGTTCTTTCTATGCTTGGCAAGTACGAAGAGAGCAATGATTTTTTTGAGAAAGCTTACTTATTTTGGGAAGATTTCAAGATAGACTATTTCAGTGAAGGCGCATCTTATTTGCTGAATCCCACCATTACTGTCTACCGGGGTGAAGATCATGAGCATCTAATGCTACTTTACTACAAGGCACTTAACTTTTTGAAAATGAGAAAGATAGATGATGCTTTGGTTGAATGCAGACGATTGAATATCCGACTGCAACAACTTAGCGATCGCTATCGCTCAAATAATAATTACAAACATGACGCGTTCATCAATAATCTTATGGGAATCATTTATGATGCGGACAAGGACTACAATAATGCCTTCATTGCTTATCGCAATTCCCTGGATTCCTATAAGAATGAATATGAGCAAATGTTTCAGTTGAGAGCACCACAGCAACTTAAAAAAGACCTTCTCCGAACAGCCTGGCTAAGTGGTCTAACGCAAGAGTTTGAACAGTATAAAGCTGAATTTATGATGGAGGACTACCAATTTAAAAAAAATGACGGGGCTGAATTGATTTTCTTTTGGCACAATGGGTTAGCACCCTTTAAAGCAGAATGGTCAGTCAATTTTTCAATTGATCACAATGCTGGTAACTTATTGATATTCAGCAATCAGCAGTTAGGCCTTTCATTTAGTTTTCCAAAGTCTAATTATTCTCAAGATCAGCTACAAGGCCTTGCCCGCATGAAGTTCTTTAGAGTTGCCTTCCCAAGATATATCGAACGGCCTACTTTTTACGACAAAGCAGAAATAGAAGTCGAGGGAGTCAAGTATGGACTTGAGCTAGCTGAAAACATTAATAAAATTGCATTCAAAGTGCTGGAAGAAAGAATGGCGTTTGAGTTTGGGAAAGCACTGGCGCGTGTTGCTATAAAAAAAGCTTCTGAATACGCGCTGAGAAAAGAAGACAAAAACATGGGCGCATTGCTTGGCATCTTCAATATGCTTTCTGAAAAAGCGGACACACGAAATTGGCAAACTCTGCCGCACTCAATTTACTATGCCAGAGTTCCATTGCCTGTCGGAGAAACCACAATAAGACTCAATTTGGAATCCAAATCATCGCAGCCACGTGATCAATCCTTTTCCTACAGGGTTACAGATGGCCAGGTACTTTATCATACGTTTACTTCCTTGGAGTTTGCTTACCCAAATTATCAGCACTAATCTGGGTTAATTCTTATCTTTCAGCTTCAAAAGGTGCTATTCTGAATAAATTGTCAAATATCGTTTTGCTGATCGCCTCAATGGTGCTTTGGCTACCTTTTGAAGCCGTGTCTCAAGATCAGGAGAAATCCCCCATTCCACTGGATCATTTTTATGCAAAACCCAGAAAGGGGGCAGACTTTATTGGGCGAATATTAAAGAACGTCAACTTTGGGATTAGCACTGGTTATGGGAATACCTTTTTTAGCCATCAATTGTCTGGATTTGGAATTTATCAGGCCCCAGGTGCTCCGCCCCAAATTTTCTCAAGCTCAACCGCCACGCGATATGGGAATTGGGTAAATGATGTAACTATTGACAAAACGGCTCCTGTAGCGGGTGCATTTATTGAAAATCCAGGAACCTCAAGTTTAGGTTTTAAAGGCAATGGGCTCAATATTCCCCTCCAAATTTTCTTTTATTATGGAATTAAAGATCGCTATCGAATTGGTGCCGGCTACTCTTATGAACTTATGAGTATTGGCAGTCTTCAACCAACCGCTTTGGCTGGTAATATTGCCAGTTTTCAACCCACAAATCCTTCTGGATTTGTTCGAAAGTACTATGGTTTTTTGGGTTATTCTTTTTATCGATGGAATGACTACCTATTCACTGGTGATTTACAGATTGGTGATTTTAAACCAACCCCCAACTTTAATGCGGCTGTGACCGGTGGTATGTACTACAACCTCGGTGTCACCATCGAACGCGATTTATCTGAATATTTTAAGATTTTTTCCCGGCCGTCTTTCGAGCTAAAAAGCTATGCTCTGCCAATACCTGAAAGTGGACTTGCCATAGATCATTCGATGAACGCATTCTATATCAACATTGGAGTGACATATAGAATCCCTGAGCTTCCGCGCTGTGTGCTGAAAGACTGCCACGTTCAAATCAACCATGCGCATGGTAATAGGGAGTATAGAAGTCGCAGGCATCCCATCTACAAAAAGCAGAACCCTGGCTATGGCGAAAACTATCAGACTCCCTTCAGATACAAGGGGAAAAATAAACGAAAGTTGAATCCTTACTAGCTGGTTTTCAGAAACAAATTCATGTACTTTCCGTTTCAAGTTTTAATTCTAAATATCCTAAAAAAATGAAAAAATTATTCGTTGTATTTTTTATGTCGTTATCCCTATTTTCTTTTGATACAAAAGCTCAAGAAATGAAAGTGGTGACCATTGTTGAATCCATTGTTCCGGGTGGGCTAGGGCGCTCAAGAATAATTGAGGCCAAAGAAGTACTGGATGTAAAAACATTGACGACCACTCGCGTGGATGGAAAGAAAAGCGATCAAGATGACGTTAAGCGATCTGATGCTAAAATTGAAAATTTTGACGAGACAAAGCTGCTTAACTTCTACAGTTTGGTAGGTATCAATTTTCAAAACATTGCTTCCAATGATGCGGCTATCACTTCTAAGATAAATGATTTACTGAAAGAGGGCTGGCAGTTACAGTTTGTGACGAGTGGTGTAGAAAGTGACGCGGGCAAGAGCGATGGAAATGGTATTTTTATCACTCGATTATATTTTAAAAAGTAATTTAAAAAAGCCCGTATCGGAAAAGTGTTTGTCGGGAGTATACAAGACCCAAAAATACTCGCCTACAGACTTTTCCGTTCATCCCAGATTATGCAATGCTGACGGTACTGTCAGCATTGCATAATTGACGAATGAAAATCAACGATTTAGCTCCAAGTAACAAAACCAAGTTGGTGATTTTCATTGTCAGGTCAGACGATAAATGTCTGACTCTGACCGCAAGCGTCACGAGGTTTAACCTTGACATCCGCCTCAGGCGGATCGTCAACCCTCTGGGCAAACTATGCATTCCTAATGCATAGTTTGGGTTCATCATTTTTGCTTCTTTTGTCACTCATTTTTAGGGCTTTTTAGTTACATTGCGCCCTTATTAAAACCTGAATTTAAACGTGGCCGAAGAAACGAGTGATCTCCCCGCAAGGCAGAATATAATCCCAATCAATATTGAAGACGAAATGCGTGGCGCCTACATCGATTATTCGATGTCCGTCATCGTTTCAAGAGCATTACCAGATGTGCGCGATGGCTTAAAGCCTGTTCACAGAAGAGTTCTGTATGGCATGCTTGAATTGGGTGTTAATTACAATAAGCCCTTTAAAAAAGCTGCTCGTATAGTCGGTGATGTAATGGGTAAGTACCATCCGCATGGAGATGCGTCCATTTATGATACCATGGTGCGCATGGCGCAAGAGTGGTCCATGCGTTACATGCTGGTAGACGGGCAGGGTAACTTCGGATCTGTAGACGGAGACCCTCCGGCAGCTATGCGTTATACAGAGGCTCGACTTCGTAGAATAGCCGAAGAATTACTAGCCGATATCAACAAAGAAACGGTTGATTTTCAGCCGACTTATGACGATCAGAACACAGAGCCCACTGTCTTACCTGCTAAGATTCCTAATCTTCTGATTAATGGATCGTCCGGGATTGCTGTGGGTATGGCTACAAACATGCCACCCCACAACTTGTCGGAGGTAATTGATGGGATAACCGCTTATATCGATAACCGGGAAATTACTGTTGTGGAATTGATGAAGCACATAACCGCCCCGGATTTTCCAACAGGCGGGATAATCTATGGCTACCAAGGAATTCAAGAAGCGTTTTTAACAGGACGGGGAAAAATCGTCATTCGTGCCAAAGCAGAAATTGTAACAAACGCCAACGGAAAAGACCAGATTGTGGTGACCGAGATACCCTATCAGGTCAATAAAGCAAATATGATCGAGCGGACGGCTGCTTTGATCAATGAAAAGAAAATAGAGGGCATTAGCGATATGCGCGATGAATCAGATCGCGAAGGATTCCGCGTGGTCTATGACTTGAAGAAGGACGCCATCCCAAATATCGTTTTAAACAATCTATTTAAGTATACACAACTGCAATCCTCGTTCGGTGTAAATAATGTTGCGCTGGTAAAGGGAAGGCCGCAGACGCTTAATTTAAAAGACCTCATTGCTGCCTTTGTAGAGCACCGCCACGAAGTAGTGGTTCGCAGAACAAAGTTTGAATTGGATGAGGCGGAGAAAAGAGCCCATATCTTAGAGGGCTATTTAATTGCTCTTGACCATCTTGATGAGGTGATTACACTGATCCGAAATTCAAAAGATCCGGAGGTAGCCAAACTTGGTTTGATGGAGCGTTTTAGCTTATCAGAAATTCAGTCCAAGGCAATTCTGGAAATGCGCTTGCAGCGCCTTACAGGTCTGGAGCGGGATAAGATTCAAAATGAATATGCTGAAGTAAAAGCACTGATTGATAGACTGAATGAAATTTTGAGTAGCGAGCCTGTTCGAATGGGTATTATCAAGGCAGAGCTGCAAGAAATTAAAGAACGCTATGGCGATGCCCGCAGAACCTTAGTAGTTCATAGCGAAGACGACATCACGATGGAAGACATGATCCCCAACGAAGAAATGGTGATCACCATTTCCAGTCAGGGATACGTAAAGAGAACTTCATTATCGGAGTATAGAACGCAAGGGCGTGGCGGTATTGGGTCAAAGGCAGTATCCACAAAAGATGATGATTTCACGGAGCACCTTTTTGTAGCACAAGCGCATAATTATCTGTTAATATTTACCGCACTCGGTCAGGTGTACTGGAAGAAAGTGTACGAAATACCAGAAGGTACCAAAACTTCAAAGGGCCGAGCTATCCAAAATCTGCTGAATATTCAGCCGGGTGATAGTGTTCGTGCCGTGCTCAATGTAAAGAGCATAGAAGATCAGGAATATATCAACAACACCTTCGTTATTCTTTGCACAGAAAAAGGAACCATCAAGAAAACCTCACTGGAAGCCTACTCTCGTCCCAGAGCGAATGGCATTACCGCAATCACCATCCATGATGGCGATCGTCTGTTAAATGCAGCGCTTACTAACGGGAAAAACCATATCATCATTGCCAAGAGCGAAGGCAAGGCCGTTCATTTCAACGAATCAGATGTACGCCCAATGGGTAGAACAGCTGCGGGCGTACGCGGAGTAACCTTGGAGTCTGATCAGGACAAAGTAATTGGAATGGTCTGTATATCGCGTGAAGATGCCAACTTGCTGGTGGTCTCTGAAAAGGGATATGGAAAGAGATCTGATATTTTTGATTACCGAATTACCCGCAGGGGTGGTAAGGGCGTGAAAACGATCAATGTAACCGAAAAAACTGGCAAGCTTGTTGCAATCAAGGAAGTTGTAGATAATGACGACCTTATGATTATCAATAAATCAGGTATAAGTATACGCATTAAAGTGGAGGAACTTCGCGTGATGGGTAGAGCGACTCAAGGCGTGCGTTTGATAAAATTAAATGAAGACGATGCTATTTCATCAGTAGAAAAGATCCAACAGATCGAGATCGATGGTGAGGATAGTGCTCCATCTGTTGATGAGCCAACAACCAATTAACCTAAACCAAAACTTGAACTATAAACTAATCAAAAAATGAGAAAATTTGCGATCGGGCTCCTATTTGTAATCCCTCTCTCTGCGCTAGCCCAGAAGGAGATTAAACCAAGTATTTCCAAGGCGGAAAAAGCCCTCAAAGCCGGAAAATTTGATGAAGCCAAAGCCATCATTGATGTGACGGTGTCCAATCAGGAATTCATGGTTGATAAGAAAGGCAATCCTTCAAAAAGTGCAGCCAAAGCATGGTACCTGAAAGGATTGATCTATGCGGGCATTGACACTACGAAGGAAGTTAAGTTCAAATCGCTAGAAGCCGAGCCTTACAAGGTAGCGGTGGAAGCTTTTTCAAAAAGCAAAGAAATCGGAAAAGATGAGCTTACTTTTTTCAGCGATGACAATGGCTTTCCTTTAATGAACTCCGTGCTGGATGGAAAATTGGCGCAAGCGTATTTAAACGTGAGTTTAAAAGCGTACCAGGAAGACAAAGACTACAAAAAAGCTTTTCAATATATGGAGCGCGTGGTTTACTTCTTGCCCAAAGACACTACCATGCTATTGAATGCCGGTGTTTATTTTGCCCCCTCTGCTGAGGAATACGATAAAGCACTTGAATATATTGATAAGTATCACGCTGCTGGAGGAAGCAACCCTGACTCATATATCCAGAAATTGAGTATTTATCTAACCAAGAAAAAAGACTTGGATAAGGCGCTAACAATTACTCAGGATTTGATGAAGAGGTACCCTGCCAATGCCGAATATCCTAAGTACGAATTGGATATTTATATCAAGCAGAATCGCCTGCCCGAAGCAAAAGCAGCTATGGAAAAGAGCGCCATTGCCAATCCGAAAGACATCGAATCGCGCTACTACCTGGGCGTTATCAGTAATGAAATGAAAGACCCTACAGAAGCAAAAAAATGGTTCAACGAAGCATTGAAGCTCAATCCTGATCACTATGAGTCTACGGCTTCCCTTGCTGATATGAGCTACAAAGATGTGAGAAAGGTGAGAGAAGAGCGTAATGAAATTTCCGGTACTAAAGATGCTGATCTTAAGAAACGGGCAGAACTATTTAAATTGATTGAAGTAAAATTGAAAGAATCAGTTCCTTATTGGGAGAAGTGTGAGGCACTAAAACCTAACGAAGAGACAGTGCTTTATGGACTGCTTTCCGTATATGGAGATTTAGCAAACTATGATGAGGTAACCTACAACCCGAAATTGGAAAAGCTGAAAAAGAAGATGAAGTCTTTAAAGCTTGAGATAGACTGAGCACAGAAAAATTGTCTTAAAGAAGCGGCTGGGTTAAATACTCAGCCTCTTTTTTTACTAAATTAACAAGTAAAATAAATTTACTTAGGTAAATATTCAATTTTATATATGTGACTAAATAGTTGTCCCTTAAAAAGCTTAAAGGGTTAAGATTAATGAGAATATGAATTGATTTTGGTTGAAAAAATCTGCAAGAAAGTAGAACTTTATGTCGAAAACCTTGCAGATTTTTATGCTCTCTACAAAAGCCTCTCCATCT
>JADBYK010000056.1 GCA_020403045.1 Cytophagales bacterium | reverse complement strand
AAGTATTTGAGAAAGAATCGGCTGTCCGACAAATTTTTTACCTTTATTCATGGCTATGTGAAGTGTGGTAACTAAACGTAACCATAAAGGGCGACCTTAAAAAGGACGCCCTTTTAAAATTTTAGTCGGACAATAGTGAAAATTTAAGTTAAAACTACTTACTGTATGAAAATAATGATTGAAGATAATAATAAAAATTTAGAAGATACAACCGATGTACTACTTCTTAAAAAACATCTCCCCAATCTTCTCCACATCGAACAAAACTCCCTCTTGCGAATTGGCAAGGAAAGCAATAACAAGATCATCGTCAGGATATATTATTAAAAAGGAACTGCTGCTGAGCATATCGCCCGCATGGTACCAAATGCGATGGCCATTTTTATCTTGGCCAATGAACCAACCCATGCCGTAGCCTGTTGCATCGTTAGAAGAAGTAAATTGGGTTTCAAACAATTTTTTGGTCAGCGCTGGATTAAGTGCATTGCCGTACAACAATTCGTTTCCAAATTTTACCAAATCTTCTGCAGTCGACAGAAGTCCGCCACCGGGGTATTTGTAGCTAAAATCACCATAGTCATTCTTTTCTCCCTTGATATCATAGAACATACTTCGGCCTGAAATATTTTTAGTGTTATCATCTCCACAAGTACTCATCATCTGCATTGGTTTCCAGATTTGCTCTTGCATATAATCCAGATAGCTTTGCCCGCTTGCACTTTCAATCACAGCGCCAATTAAATTCCAACCGAAAGTGGAGTAGTGAAATTGAGAGCCTGGCTTAAACAACAAGCTATCCCTTTCAAAAATTTGGATAGATTGTGTAGCGGTTTGATAATGGTGTGTTCGAACTAAATCGCCCAAGTCATTTTCGTGGTAGTCTCGAACTCCGGCCAAGTGTCCTGCTAATTGACGCGTAGAAAACGAGTATTTCTTATCTGGAAACGAAACAACATATTTTTGAATGGGCGCATCTAAATCCAGCTTATTTTCAGACGCCAGTTTTATCAATGCTGCAGAAGTTATTGACTTCGAGACGCTGTTGATGCGAAAGCGGGTGTCAGGAGTTACTGGCAGATTGTTTTCGATATCAGCAAATCCAAACCCTTTCGATAATTTTATTTTGCCCTTTACGCTTACACAAAGTTGTAACCCATTGACATTTGATTCATCCAGAAAATCATTGCAAGCCTGTATGGCGGCACATACTGTACTGCTTTCTGCACATGGTTTTTCTGTTGCTATAGCAGAATTGGTCTGAGGCTTTGGAGGCTGATTGCTTACCGTTACCGTTGCAGCTAAAATTCCTCTTACTTTTTCCCACTTGTCGAAACTTGTTTTTCGGGTATAGCAGCTAAACAACTTGCTTGCCGATTCACCGGGCGCTTCACCAATAAAAGTACCGGGCAAATCAATGCCGCCATAACCAAGTTGCTGGCGCACCTGTTTTTTACCCTCAAAAACAATTGTGTCAATTCGTAATCTGTTGGGGTGCTTTTTAATAAAATCATGATAGCCTTTAGCAATTTGGTCTCTATCAGTTTTGGTAAGAATACGTTCAAAAGCGACAAAGAATGGTTTGGAGATTAAATATTTGAATTCAGAAAAGTCAAAAGTCAACCAGCCATTTCGCATTGTAGATTCAAGCACCACGCTTTTGTTCAAAAGATCTTCACCGGGTGATTTTGTAATGCTATCAACTGAATATAGGCGAACACGCATTTTAAAGGATGGTAAATTATTCCTGAAAATCCGGATGCCGGCACTTTGTAGATACACTGGGAATGAAAGTTCTTTTTGAAATGGGTTTTTGTTTTCAATCAGAAGGGCCGTTGCAGAACCGGCATAAATCGTATCGGTTTCAAGTGTTCCACCTCTAGACTTCCTGTTCCCCAACTTAAATGTTTTGTTATCTTCTTTTTTTGATATCACGGTGACTCCATTCAAGAGTGTCACGTGCTCCTTTAGATAAACGACTACTTCTTGGGTGAGGAAAGACTGAATAGGAATATTCTTGTTGATAAAACCAATCCCGGAGAGACGCAGCGTATCTTTCAAATTGGGTGTTGGTACTTTTAATGAAAATGATCCGTCTTCATTGGAAATGGTGCCAATGGCGGTGTTTACAACTCCAATGTTAACAAAGGCAATAGGTTTCTTGTCCGATTGATTGACTACGCTTCCTTGAATCGTGATTTGAGAGTATCCAATTTGAATGGTTATGAAAATAGCTAGTGCGGCTTTGAGCATCTTTATTTTTTTTATTTACGGATGCAGCGTACTCTTAATTAGTTCTTTCATGGCAATCATTTATTGCCCTAAAAAAAATGCACAAAAACGTAGTGTCTTTGTGCCTTGGCTATAAAAACCTTAAAAAATTACTTCCCAAGGCTATAAAATAGTAACTAGTAAGATTGTATTAAAACTTCTGCGGGAATATGCAACACTTCATTCAGCTTCCGAATCATTGCTAGGCTTAGTTTTCTCTTACCAGAAAGTATTTCGGATTTACGTGACCGGTGCCCCAGTATTTGAGAGAGCTCAGCCTCTGTCATCCCCTTTTGCTCAAGCCTGAACTTAATTGCTTCTAGCGGATTTGGTTTGTCCATCGGAAAATTTGCGTTCTCATATTCCTTAACAAGAACTGATAAAATCTCGAGTTCGTCAGATAATGGCGAGTTATCTTTCAAATCTTTTTGAATAAGAGAATATATCCTGCTTAAAGCAGACTCGTATTGCGTGTTATTTTTAATGGGCTTCATAATAACTTATTTTTTTCGCGTCTATCTTGTCATACTGCTTGTGGGTGCCGAACCATACAATAAACACTATTTTTAACCTGTATTCGATGTCAACAATTAGACGAAAAGTATTTCCATGAATGTTAAAAACCACCCTTTTGTTGGATAGAATTGAGGCATGGTGATATTGAATTTTTAACTCGTTGGGACTATTCCATTCACTTTTTTCTGCTTCTTCGTACCACGATAAAACGGATTGTTTTGCTTGCGGAAAGCGCTTGGTGTAGTTCTTAAGAGTTTTGACAGCAATTACCCGCACTTGGGCAAAGGTACGAAATGTCACCAAAATGGTTACAAGCAATTGAAAACAAAAAATGCCAGACTTTCGCCCGGCATTTTTGAATCCTTAATTTTGAACCTTGAATCTTGAATATTGTTATTACTTTCCCAACTTATCCAATACCTCCATCACTTCTTTCACGTGTTGGCGGCTGGTTTCTAGTAACGCTTTTTCATCGCTGTTCAAATCCAACTCAATTACTTTTTCCACTCCGTTCTTTCCTAAAATTACAGGAACGCCCAAGTAGCAATTTTTAATTCCATACTCGCCATCCAACTGCATACACACAGGCAATACCCTGCGCTGGTCTCTTACGATTGCCTCTACCATTTGCGCGGCAGCTGAACCGGGTGCGTACCAAGCCGAGGTGCCCATCAATTTTACTAATTCACCACCACCTACTTTTGTACGCTCTATGATGGCGTTCAATTTATCCTTCGCAATTAGTTCTGTTACAGGTATTCCACCTACCGTTGTGTAACGCGGTAGCGGCACCATCGTATCACCATGTCCTCCCAATAACATGGCTTGAATGTCTTTTGGCGAAACATTTAAAGCTTCTGCCAAAAAGGCTCTGTAACGTGCTGTATCTAGTATGCCAGCCATACCAATTACACGCGTGCGCGGAAGTTGTGAAGTCAAATGTGCCTGATACGTCATTACGTCTAGCGGATTGGACACCACGATAATGATTGCGTTGGGTGAGTGTTTCACCACGTTTTCAGTGACCGACTTAACAATACCAGCATTCGTTCCAATCAAGTCATCACGCGTCATACCGGGCTTACGGGGAAGACCGGATGTAATCACGACCACATCTGAACCAGCAGTTTTGGTGTAATCATTGGTGGAGCCAATCGTGCGACTATCATACAAATCGATAGGGGCTTTTTGCCAGATGTCAAGTGCCTTCCCTTCGGCAAACCCTTCCCGAATGTCTACTAGTACAATCTCGTTCGCAATTTCTTTATAAGCCAGCACATCAGCACAAGTGGCTCCTACGTTACCGGCTCCTACAACAGTGATTTTCATATGGGGTGTATTAAGTTGGTGAAATCAGGGCGCGAAGTTATTAATCGATGGCTCAATAAGAAAAACAATTGACAAAATTTTGAAGACGGTTAACTCAGTTATTCCAGCGTGATGAGCAAGACCTGTTTGGTAGTCGGTTTTACTTTGAACCGGTCGTCAATGCGGTAGCCCACCACCCACACTATTTCGCCAGCCGACTCTAGCACTGTGACAGTTTCTTTGTCAATCATTGACACCTTGCGGTCGATCAAAAAATCACTGATTTTCTTACGATTGGTCATTCCCAAGGGAAAAAACGAGTCCCCCGGTCTCCACTTTCGCCAGGTAAGCGGAAACCGCAATGCGTTACTATTCAGCATCGCGGTAGCTTCATTACTGTCAAATGAACCAATTTCTTTGGTGTCTGAAAGGCGTAGCTGTTGATGCCCCAAGAAGGCGTCAAGCTGACCCTCTTCAATAGATACTTCCGACAAATCTGGCGAAAGAGGTGCCAAGAAGAGATGTTGGCGATCGATGACGAGCTGATGGCTTGGGGAAAGGAATTTCTTGCCAGACTGACCATTTAATGCAAGTGCTATCTTTTCGCATTGATCGAAGCGAAAGCCAAGCTCGTGCAAAAGCCTCCACAAAAGAGTAGCGTTATACAAAGTGCCCAGACTGTTTTCAAACCCAATCTTCAACAGAATAATTTTGCCGTTTTCGTCTTTTTGAAACTGCTTTTTCCAAATTCCCACCGTATGCGATACGATGGCCAATTCTCCGGACAAACGCTCAACCATCTTTGCAATAGATTGCTCAAAGGCCGGGTTTATCTGCTCGAGCTTTGGAATAATATTATGGCGAATGAAATTTCGTTGGTAGTCATCCGTTTCGTTGCTCCGATCTTCACGCCAAACAACTCCGGTTTCGGCAGCGTAGTTGGTTACTTCGCTGTGAGTAGCAAATAGCAATGGCCGAATCACAAAGCCTTTTTTGTCAGCGATTCCTAATAAACCATCCAAACTCGTTCCCCTTGAAAGGTTCAATAGAACGGTTTCAACGGAATCGCTTAAATGGTGTGCTGTTGCAATCCAGTCTGCTTCTTCTTTTTCTTTGATCTGATGAAACCAACTGTAGCGCAGTTCACGTGCAGCCATTTGTATGGATAACCCATGTTGGGTGGCATAATTGTTGGTATCGAACCGGATACTATGAAACGGAATACCCCACTTTTTGCATTTGGCCGCTACGAAGTTTTCATCTTCATCCGAATCCTCTCCGCGAAGTTGAAAATTACAGTGAGCCACCGCAATGGAGAAGCCCGCCTGGTGGAACAAATGGAGCATCACCATCGAATCCATTCCACCACTTACAGCCAAAAGAATTTTATCGGTAGTTTTGCACAGCTTTTCAATATGGGTGATAAATGGGCGAAGCACGGCACAAATGTAGAATGAGATGAGTCAAAGGCAGTCAAAATTCGCTTCAAAATCATTTTTCTTTTTATGGGTGCTGGCCCTGATGGTAGCTGGAGAGGCTTTTGCGCAGCGAAAAGTGAAATTGAAGCAGGCCGACAATGCGTTTGGCAGTATTCGCGATGGTGAGCGTTTTGATCGACTCGTTGGGAATGTGATTTTCGAACAGAATACAACCACTATATACTGTGATTCCGCTCATTTCTTCCGTTCTAAAAATCAGTTGGATGCGTTTGGAAGGGTGCACATTACAGAGGGCGACTCTGTAGATATCACTGCTTTGGGCCTTTCCTATGATGGGAATAAAAAAATTGCAAAACTGCGTAAGAAGGTCGTTTTCGTAAAACTCGGAATCGCAAGGCTTTATACGGATTTCTTGGATTATTATCGCATCAAAAACGAAGCCCGTTATTTCAATGGAGGCAAGCTGGTGGATACTACCAATACACTAACCAGTAAGAAAGGCTACTACGACATTCCGGTAAATCTGGCGTCTTTTAAGTCAGAAGTGGTAGGAGTGAACCCCGACTACACACTTACGTCCGACACCCTACAATACAACTCAAAAACGCGTGTCATTTATTTTCGAGACACCACCCTTGTAAAGGGAAAGGATGGTAAAAAGGCACTCTACAAAAACGGCACTTACAATACCGTTCAAAAGCTTTCGCTGTTAGAACAAGGGGAGTTTGAAACCACCTCTTATCGAATGAAAGGTGATCAGAATTTTTTAGATGACGTTAAAAAGTTTTACACGTCAAAGGGGCGTGTGTCGATGGTTTCCAAAGAGGAAAAGCTCACCATTTTTGGTGATGATGGATTTTATGACAAGAAAAGAGGCATTTCAAAAGTATATGGCAACGCCTATGTCACTAAGATTGATGATCAGGGAGATACTCTTTTCCTCTCTGCAGATACGCTTGTCTCTATTGAAAGTACCAATCCAAAGAAGAAGAGATTATTGGCTTACAACAAAGTGAAGATTTTTAAAACCAATATGCAGGGTTCGGCCGATTCGCTGGCTTATGTGGCAGCGGACTCAACGCTCCATTTGTATCACCAACCGATTCTGTGGTCGGACGAAAACCAGATGACCGCAGATTCCATTCGGATTTTGTTGAAGAATAAAAAGATTGACCGCATTTATATGGTGAATAATTCGTTTGTCATTTCTCAAGATTCTATCGGCAACTTCAATCAAATAAAAGGTCGAAAAATGACAGCCTTTTTTGACCAGAAGAATATTGACCACGTTTCGGTACAAGGAAATGGCGAAAGCCTTTACTATGCGCTGGAGGAAAAGGAATTGATTAAAACGGATAGTATGATTCTGAAATTGATGATCACGATGGGAATGAACAAAATGATCTGCAGCAACATGAAAATCAATTTCATAAAAGGGCGGGTTAATAACGTCAGCTTTTACATAAAACCAGATGCTCAACTGATCCCCATTCACGAGTTAAAAGACGAGGATAGAACCTTAAAAGGATTTGCCTGGCGAAGAAAAGAAAAGCCCACCAAGAACCAGGTAATCACTAAAAGACGCTCGTAGCGATTTGATAATATACCAAATTGTATCTAGGCCCAGTTATTTTTAGCCCCTACAGTAAAATAATCTTTTTTTTTTCGTAGTTTTCACTTGCAATTGCTTTGTTATGCTGAAACAGTTGGTTTTACTGTCTGTTTTGTTCCTCTTCTCCTGGTCAGGGCTGGCACAGCAATTTGAAATTCTGGAAATTCAAGATTCCTATCAGACAACCTTTAATCAGCAGTTACGGATTCCTATCCGCATCAGGAATAATGGTGAGAAAGCTCAGTTTTTCGTTATTCGAAAAGTAAGAGGAGAGCTGGGAGATACCCAGAAGGGATACTTTTGCCTGAATAATAACTGTTTAGACGCCTCCATTTCTGAATTCTCGAAGAAAGTCGAACCAGGAGAAACAGTTCAGGAGTTGTATTTTGTTATAGAAAGTGGCATTCAGGCCATGCAAGCAACACTTCGTTTCGAGGTGTTTCCAAAGGGAAGTGTTCATGATGTTATTGATCGGTCGGTGGCTATTACGGTAGACGAAAAACCGGGGCGCTCGTTCATTTTTCACTCGAAAGACATTTCGATCCAGGATGTTTATCCTAACCCAGTACAAACCCAAGCAACGATTGACTATAAGCTTCATACAGAGTCCGTAAAGGCCAGACTTACTTTGCACAATATTTTGGGCAAAATCATGGGGGATTACGACTTACCTGCCTCAGAGACACGGGTAAAAATTCAAGCTGATGAACTTATTTCCGGAGTCTATTTCTATACCGTATACATCGATAACAGTGGCGTTCTTACCCGGAAGTTGATTGTAAGGAAATAATTACCACTTTTTTCCGTTTTTCAGCATCCTAAGCATAACATTGAAAATTTCGACCACTGTCTTATATTTGCAGGCTATTTCTAATCGTAAAACTTGATTTTGTACTCTTTTAGCGTCTCTAGTAGGTTTAGTAAGGCTTTGGCACTTTTCTCGGTAGCCTTTTTCTTTCTTTTTATTGCTTCTTGTAGCAAATTCAGGAAGATTGAAAAGAGTGACGATTGGAAACTGAAGTACCAGGCGGGCTTGAAATATTACGAAAAGAAGGATTATTACCGGACGGCAATCTTATTTGAGCAAATTTTACCCATTGTTCGCGGATTGCCGGAAGGGGAAAAGGTAGAGTTTTATTTGGCCTATTGTCAGTTCTACGAAAAAACGTATTTGCTTGCTTCCAATCAGTTTAAGACATTTTTCGAGAATTACGGACGCAGTCAATTGGCAGAAGAGGCTTATTATATGTACGCCTATTCGCTATATGTTGCCTCGCCTGCCGAAAATCTGGATCAAAAGAGTAGCATTGAGGCGATGGGAGCCATGCAGGCTTATGTGAATCAATTTCCGGATAGCAAGTTTGCCGATAAAGCCAACGAAGTTATTGCGGCCTCGCAGATTAAACTGGAGACGAAGGGCTTTGAAAACGCGAAACTCTATTTAAAACTGAAATACTATCAAGCGGCAGTAGTTTCCTTTGACAATTTTAAAAAGAACTTCCCTGACTCAAAATTTATGGAGGAGTTGACGTTCTTGAAAATTGAAGCCCAGTACAAACTTGCGCAGCAAAGTATTAGTTCAAAACAAAAGGAACGCTTTGCCGCCACAGTCGAGTACTATAAAGAGTTAGTCGATAATTATCCGAAAAGTGAATTTCTAAAAGAAGCTGAGCGTTATTATACGGGCAGCCTTGATCAATTAAATAAGTTAAAAACCAATAAATCATAATAAGACAGACTATGGCCACACAACCATCCATCATCACGCGCGATGTAGATAAAATTTACAACCCCACTGGAAATTTGTACGAATCAGTTGTTGTGATTTCAAAACGCGCGCGCCAGATTGCCGTTGACATCAAAGAAGAATTGAATCACAAACTGGCTGATTTCGCTACAACGGTTGATAATTTGGAAGAAGTATTTGAAAATCGCGAGCAGATTGAGATTTCAAAGTTCTACGAGCGTATGCCAAAGCCGACATCGACTGCCATTGAGGAGTTTTTGGACGGAAAGCTTCGTCACAGAATGCGCGATGCTGGTGTTGAAGAAGTAAAGGCTGACTAATTTAAAATGCTAGCCGGCAAAAAAATAATTGTCGGTGTAAGTGGCAGTATTGCGGCTTACAAATCAGCACTATTGGTTCGGTTGTTAGCGAAGGAAGGCGTAGAAGTAAAGGTCGTTATGACCTCAGCTGCGAAAGACTTTATAACGCCCCTTACACTCGCGACTCTTTCGAAGAATCCCGTTTTGATTGATTTCACAAAAGATGATCAAGGCGGGTGGAATAATCATGTAGAACTAGGTCTTTGGGCAGATGCGATGGTCATTGCTCCTGCCAGCGCCAATACACTGGCAAAAATGGCGAATGGTAGTTGTGATAATTTGCTTTCAGCGGTTTATCTATCCGCCAGGTGTCCGGTCTTTTTTGCTCCGGCCATGGACTTGGACATGCTGCAACACCCCTCTACGAAATCAAATATTGATCGACTGATTTCTTTTGGAAATCATCAGATAATGCCCGCCTTTGGCGAACTCGCCAGTGGGTTGGTTGGCACCGGAAGAATGGCCGAACCTGAGGAAATAGTAGACTTCTTGAGCCATTTTTTTTCAGTTGAGAAAAAACTTTCCGGGAAAAAGGCGCTTGTAACAGCCGGCCCGACACACGAAGCGTTAGACCCTGTTCGTTTTATTGGAAACAACTCAAGCGGGAAAATGGGTTTTGCTATTGCTGAAGAATTGGCCAACATGGGTGCAGATGTGGAATTGGTCGTGGGTCCAACTCATTTGGCTGTTCATTCTGACAAAGTAAAAGTTACACGCGTTACTTCTGCCGAAGACATGTACAATGCTTGTGTTTCTCATTTTCCTTCCTCTGATATTGCCGTTCTTTCAGCCGCAGTAGCTGATTATCGACCAATCCATAAAGCAGATCAGAAAATAAAGAAGAGCGAAAGCTCAATGACGATTGAACTTACCAAAACCAGAGACATTGCTGCTGAACTGGGAACGCAGAAAAAGGCCAATCAATACGTGGTGGGTTTTGCCCTGGAGACAGAAAATGAAACGGCCAATGCCGAGAAAAAAATAGTGTCGAAGAATTTCGACCTGATCGTTCTCAATTCACTCAACGACAAGGGAGCGGGTTTTGGGCAGGATACCAATAAGATTACACTCATTGATAGGGCTGGTAGTAAAATGGAATTTCCATTGAAATCAAAAGAAGACGTGGCCAAAGATATTGTCAATGCCATTGTCGGGGCAATTAAGCAGTAAGCCACATGCCAGCACCACTATTAATAAAACGTTGTATCGCTGATTCCGCCAAATTCATGTGCCTTGTCATGGTACTAGGTTTGTTTTGCTTTCCACTTTCAGCGCAAGAACTCAATTGCAAAGTCACGATCAATGCGGAACAGATCCAAACATCGGATCGATCAGTCTTCAAGGATCTGGAGCGCGCCATTGCCAATTTTATGAATACGCGCAAGTGGACTGCTGACTCCTATAAAACACACGAGCGGATTAACTGCGGCATTTTTTTGAACATCAGTAAAATGCCCGCAATTGGAGTTTTTACGGCAAGTGCCCAAATTACCGTTGCACGCCCCGTGTACAACTCTAATTATGAAACGGTTCTGTTGAATTTTGCCGATCGCGATTGGGAGTTTGAATACCTTGAGTCTCAGCCGATGGAATACAACGACAATACCTATATCAACAATCTCACCTCTATTTTGGCATTTTATGCTTACACCATTTTGGCTTTAGACTACGATTCGTTTGCCGAGTTGGGAGGCAGCCCTTTTGTACAGAAAGCGTTGATTGTTGTGACCAACGCGCAGTCAACCGGTAAGCCCGGGTGGGCTGCGCAGGGCAGCACACGCAATCGTTACGCCTTGGTGGAAAATATGAATAACCCTCAGATGGTGGACTTGCGGAAGAACACCTATCAATACCACCGGATTGCTTTGGATACGTTTGACAAAACTCCCGATCAAAGCCGCGAGAAGATTCTGGAAGTATTAAAGAACATTAAAAGGATTTGGGGTATTTATCCAAATGCTATCGCGGTGATCTCTTTCTTTGACACAAAGTCAAATGAATTGGCTAAAATTTTTTCCGATGGTTCGTTGAATGTACGAAGGGAGGCTTACGACATTTTGACGACTGTAGACCCCAAACGAGATGTCTACCAGAGCATCATCGCCAAATAACTACCAAGAAGGCGACCCTTTTTTTGTTGTAAATTTAGTCGCTTCATTTTCCTCACAAATGGTATTTTTGTTTCGCTATGCTGATCGGCCTTGTAATTAAAAACTACGCACTCATTCGAGAGTTGGAAATCCACCCATCTCCGCATTTGAATGTGGTGACGGGGGAAACCGGTGCAGGTAAGTCAATTATGCTTGGAGCTATCGGGCTGCTTTTGGGCAATCGTGCAGACGGTAAAGCACTGTGGGATGAAAACGAAAAATGCATTGTCGAAGGCGTCTTCGATATTTCTTCTTATAAGTTACAATCTGCATTTGAATCGGCCAATCTTGACTATGAGCAACAAGCTGTTATTCGAAGGGAGATCAGCCCCGGTGGTAAGAGCCGTGCATTTATCAATGACACTCCGGTAACGCTGGAAATCATGCGCAGTATTGGTGGTCGATTGATGGATGTGCACTCGCAGCACGAGACACTCGAGTTGGGTAGCCGGGTTTTTCAATTGGATTTTATTGACTCCTATGCGTCCAATTTATCACTAAAAGACAAGTATAAAGAAGCATGGAAAAGTTTTGTAGTTGCAAAGACGAATTTTGAGAGCTTGCAGAAAGAGGCAGCGTTGCTGAAGCAAGAAAGTGATTTTGTAAAATTCCAACTGGAAGAATTGACTAAAGCAGAGCTACAATCTGATGAGCAGGAAAAGTTAGAGTCAGAGTTGAAGGTGATGGAGCATGCCGAGGAGATCAAAATTCAGCTAAATACAATTGTAGCTCAATTGGGTCAATCAGAATTTGCGGTCAGTCCGGTACTAGGTACAGTGCGAAATATGCTTCACTCAATTTCTGTGTATTCGGCAGATTATCAGAAACTCTACGATCGACTGGAAAGTGTGCGGATAGAGTTGGATGATATTTTAAACGAAGTAGAACGAGAAGAGGAGCGAGTTGAGTTTGATCCAAAACGTACAGCAAAGACAAAAGATCGGCTAAGTTTGATATACCAGCTGATGCAAAAGCATCGCATGAAAGATGTCAATGAACTGCTCGCCCTTCAGGAATCATTGCAATTAAAATTTGACAAAACGGCTAACCTGGATGAGACGCTTCTCTCAGCAAAAAAGATTTTAGAAAGTTCGGGCAACGAACTAAAGCGAACGGCTCAGGATCTGACCAAGTCGCGCGAGAAAGTTTTTTCACCGCTGTGCAAGCAGGTTACCCAATTATTACTTGATTTGGGAATACCCAATGCAGTTTTAAAAATTGAACATCAGTTGGTTGAACCAACAGCGTCTGGGCAAGATTATGTGGAGCTTCTCTTCAGCGCGAATAAGGGAATTGCACCAAAACCCTTGGCTCAGGTTGCTTCAGGGGGAGAATTCTCGCGACTTATGTTCAGCATCAAGTACGTGATGGCTGCGAAAACGGCTTTGCCCACGTTAGTATTAGACGAGATCGATAATGGTATTTCGGGCGAAATCGCTATTCAGCTGGGCAAAATGATGAAGGAAATGGCAACACGCCACCAGTTGATCACGATTACTCATCTGCCACAAATTGCTGCAAAAGGGGACGCTCATTATTTCGTTTACAAAGACAATAAGGCATCCAAGACAATAAGTTTGGTGAAACAACTTTCACCGGATGATCGGATCGATGAGATCGCTAAAATGATCGCTGGCGCAAACCCCTCACGATTGGCTCTGGAAAATGCCCGTGAGCTAATGAGAGAATAGCGATTTGGCTAGTGGGTCAGTTGGCAGCGGCACGAAGCCTACCCTTAGACTTGAATTTGTTACAAATAATTTCCTATTTTGTTAAACGAACGATGCGCTCTTGAGTGCAACCGCTCTAATGGACATTTTACTACTAACATTTTTCTAGTCATTATTATGAACATTTTTGTAGCCCGTTTAAATTTTAAAACCAGGCGCGAAGATCTGGAGGCAGCCTTTGCAAAATTTGGTCAGGTAACTTCTGCGAAAATTGTTAAAGATCGAGACACCGGTCGATCGAAAGGTTTTGGCTTTGTAGAAATGGCAAATGACGCAGAAGCCCAAGGCGCCATTGCCGCACTTAACGAAACAGAACTGGATGGCCGCGACATTGTGGTAAAACCAGCCAATCCGAAAACCGAAAGTGGAGGAGGGACCCAGCAGCAACAATCCTGACAACCTTAACAATTACATTTGAAGCGAGGGGAAGCCTTCGCTTTTTTATTTTTCTTAGCTAACCATGACAAAATCGTTTACTATCGACCGGCAAAAATTAATTGGTTTTATAGCTGGCCCGCTTGTCTTTTTTATTTTGTTGCCCATCATTCCCGATTCATTTATATCGCCCTCAGCAGGTAAGGTTTTGTCGCTGGCTGCATGGATCATCATTTGGTGGATGACGGAAGCCGTACCCATTGCCATTACGGCTTTGTTGCCGTTGGTGTTGTTTCCCTTCATGGGCGTGATGAAGATGAGTGAAGCTGCAGCGCCCTATGCCAATCCGATCGTATTTTTATTTATGGGCGGATTTATGATTGCCCTTGGCTTAGAAAAACATCGACTACACGAACGGATCGCCCTCAACTTGATTAAGATCACGGGTACTTCGGGTAACGGAATTATTTTAGGGTTTATGATCTCTACCGCTTTCATCAGCATGTGGATCAGCAACACGGCTACCGCCATGATGATGCTCCCCATTGCGCTTTCCGTTATCAACCTATTGAAGAGTGACCCTTCTGTTTCCAACGAGTCGCTTCCAAAGGGCGAGCGAAATTTTGCGATTGGGTTGTTGTTGATTGTCGGTTATGGTTCTAATATTGGCGGCATCGGTACCATTATCGGTACACCGCCCAATGTGGTGTTTGCGGGCTTGCTCGACCAGTTCTATCATCGAAAGCTGGACTTTGGCAAGTGGATGTTGGTAGGTGTACCCATCATGGTGCTGTTGCTGACTTCCATGTATTTCTTGATTACAAGAATTTTGTTTAAAAATGGAATCAGCAAAGTGAGAGGTAGTGACGAGTTGATCAAATCAAAGCTATACGAGTTGGGCAAACTGCGGAAGGAAGAAAAATTGGTGATGGTGATTTTTACGGTCACCTGCTTGCTTTGGATTTTTCAGCAGCCCATCAATATTCTTTTGAAAAAAGAAATGTTGAACGACACGAACGTTGCTATGATGGGAGGTATTCTGATGTTTATCGTGCCGGTAGATTGGAAGCAGATGAGTTTTTTGTTGAAGTGGACCGATACAGAAAAGATGGCCTGGGGCATTTTGATTTTGTTTGGAGGAGGCTTGTGTCTGGCTCAGGGGTTGTCTAGCGCAGGCATCATACAAGCGGTGGGTGCAAAGATTGCCGCCAGCAGTCCTTCAGTTAATTGGTTAATTTTTGGGTTAATCGTGGCCGCTGTGTTTATCACCGAGTTAATGAGCAACGTGGCGCTGGTGCAAATTTTTTTACCGGTGGTGTTTGGCATTGCTACCAACCTCGGCATCGACCCGATTTTGATGGGTATGCCTGTGACGATTGGAGCAAGTATGGCGTTTATGTTTCCGGTGGCCACACCACCCAATGCCATTGTGTTTAGTAGCGGTCACATGAAAATGAAGCACATGATAAAGGCCGGCATTTGGCTCAACATTATTTCAATTACATTAATTTACCTGGCTTCGGTTACGCTAATGAGGTGGGTGTATGGGTAGTGGATTTTTGCTATAAAAAGCGAACTGTTATTTTTCCTTTTGGCGGAGTGTTAAGTTTTTAATCCAAAATAAACCCCGTTATTTCAAAATTGAATTTCGAAATTACGAGTTTTTCCTTTTACAAATTGGGTAAAAACTTTTTCAAGAAGTCTGTTAGGGAACAAATTCTCACCCCCTGCCCATTT
>JADBYK010000055.1 GCA_020403045.1 Cytophagales bacterium | reverse complement strand
TATCGTCTGACCTGACAATGAAAATCACCAACTTGGTTTTCTTACTTGGGGCTAAATCGTTGATTTTCATTCGTCAATTGTGCAATGCTGACAGTACCGTCAGCATTGCATAATCTGGGTTTATCATCTCTGAAGCGCTTTTTCTGAGCAAGCCTACCTCGCGAAATCGGTAACCCAAAACAAATCGAAATCATGTCCAACAAAGTAAGGCGATTCAAAAAGCGTAGGATGTACTCCTACTAAGTCTACCAACCCATCAATCTCAATCACTTTTCACTTTTCGACTTGATCTTTTCGAAACCCTCCTGATCAATGAGAACAAACTGCCCAGATCGTGTTGGAGGCTTTCAAACTATCTTCTGCACTCAAAGGTTGACCTGTAACTTTGTCCCTCAACATAGCCCACGGGGTGATGTTCTTCTTTACTTAATAGATTAAATTCAAATTTTGAGGTATCAAAATTTGTCTGCGGTTGACGAAAAATACATGACATTTTGGTCAATTCTGATTACTTCGACAGTCGAATCAGACTCGTAGGAGGTTAACCTTGAAGATACAGACGGTGTCAGTTCAAAATGGCACCCACGAAGACGTGTTCACCTTTGCTTTGATATCGTGAAGCAAATTATACAGCCCAAAGTAGGTACGATTGATGTAAATGGCGTGCTTCACTCCTCTTGCTTTTTTTGAGTCGCGTAGCTCCTTCATGCCAGTCAAACGCTCCCCAAACTGGTAAATGGACTCAAAGTACTCTTTGTTGTCAAAGTCGAACGCTGCGGTACGGAAAGGCCTTCCCAGAAGTTCCACCAATTCGGAAAATATGCCGATAAAAAACTTACGTTCTGCAGCCGAATCATCGTCAAAAATAAAGCGCAAATCAGAAAATGCTTTTTCAAGCTTTGACTCATTGGTCAAGATATCTTTTTCCAATAACTGAAAGTACTGCGGGTAAAAATCAGCAGGAATGACTTTCACACAACCAAAATCAATGATACCAAGTTTCTTGTCTTTCGTGATAATAAAATTACCAGGATGTGGATCGGCATGAAGCTCTTTAAGTTGATGAATTTGAAAGTGATAAAAATCCCACATCGCCTGGCCAATACTATTTGCCTCTGCCTTTGTGAGTTCTTCTGTTTTCAAAAATTCTCCAAGCGGTTTTCCCTCCAGCCAATCCATCGTTAAAATTTTCTCTGATGACAGCTTGGGGTAATAGACTGGGAAAACCAAGTTCTCAATCGTTCCACATTTTACAGACAGATCCATCGACCGCTCCAGTTCCAGGGAATAATCAGCCTCCTCAAGCATACGGGTTTGAACTTCTTGAATATACTCGTCATACTCAGCCGGGTTTAATTTGAACATGCGTAGCGCAATAGGCTTCACCATCGCCAGATCACTCTTTATGCTATCTCCCACTCCGGGGTACTGGATTTTGACCGCTAATTTTTTTCCATGTAGCGATGCTTGATGAACCTGCCCCATGGAAGCGGCATTTTTAGCGGACTGGCCAAACGTGTCAAAAATTTCATTGGGTCGTTTCCGGAAAGATCGCTCAAATGTGCGAACCACAAGTGGATACGACAGTGGGGGCGCACTGTACTGTGCCATGGCAAATTGATTTTGGTAGGCAGTGGGCAACAAGTTCTTATCCATGCTAAGCATCTGTGCCACCTTCAATGCACTTCCCTTCAGTTGACTAAGTGACTGGTAAATGTCCGTAGCATTATCCTCGTGAAGTTGATCTTTTGTCAATTGCGGATTGACCAATTTTTTTCCGTAATGCTTGAGATAATTTCCGCCAATCTTCGCACCCGTAGTGATAAATTTTGTGGCACGCTGAACTTTGCTAACCGGAATGCTTTGTTGCTCTTTTACTTTTGCCATTTATTCGAAAATAATCTAAAACCTCCCCTTCGTACACCAAAATGGCAGTTACAACTTTGAATGCTGATAAAGAAACTTACCAAAATCAAGCGCGTTGTCCAGCACACCTTTGCCAATCAAATCAAAAGCGAGCGCAACCGACTTTTCGATGGCTACATCGGTCTTCTCAAAATTGGGGCTATCGTCACGTGTCCAGAAGTTGAGGACAAAGACCAGATGGATCCAAAAAACACTTGAATAGCGATCTTCAATGAACGGGCGTTTTGCAATTTCACCCGTTGCTTTTCCCTCGTTCAAAATACCTTCCACCCAATCTTCAAAAGCAGCCTTAAAACTCTTCAAAAAAGCCGGAGTTCCCGCAGTCACCTTTACGTTTTGTAGTTGATGGAGAGCAAAACTTCTATCCGTTTTCAACACTTCAGCAAGAGAAAAGTAAAATGTCAACAATTTTTCGCGAGAAGTGAATGCAGCAAAATCTTTGTCGGCTGATAATCGACTTGTTGTGTCCAGTATATAGCTTTCCCAAATCGACTTTTCTACCGCCTCAAAAGAGCCAAAGAAGTTGTAAAAATCAGTCTCCGCCATTTCATTATCTTTGCAAAACGAAAAGATTGAAACCGGCTTTTTCCCTTCGGTTAACAAATAAGTCTTGTAGGCGCTTTTTATTGCACCCGCGTTAATTGACTCCTGTTTTTGCGCTTTGGTTTTTTTCTTGGTAGCTTCCATGGCTTTACAACAATAAAATTCAGAAAAGGTTGAGTTTTTCTCCCCCAATTTTATGTCCGATGAATCGGAAACGATCAACCATTTGTGAATTAAAAAATTGGATTCTTCCAATCGCACTGGCACTTGTTTTTTCTTATGCAGCCTGCGGCCAATCGAGAACAAAAGCAAAGCCTTCAGAATTGTTTGCCCTTGGTGAAAAAGCACTTGAAGAAAGAGCCTACAAAACGGCACTGGCCCACTACAACGAGTGTCTTCGGCTTGATCCTTATTTCTGGGATGCCTACTATGGTCGCGGGCTTTCCAAAGAGCAGCTGGGTGACCTAAAGGGGGCGCTAACCGATTACAATATTTTTCTAGAATCCAAACCAGATCAAGTGGAAGCGCTGTTTGCAAGAGCTGTACTCAGGTACAATTATGGTCAATGGGCAGTTGCAAAAGAAGATTTTAGCGCGTTGCTAAAGAAACCCAGCGGAATGACTAACACCGTATTCCACCAAACCAGCCCGGCCGGGGGAGATAATAGGATCATGACGTTACAAGGAAACATGAAAGGCAATTACTTCAATTACCTGGGTCTGATTGAGTGGCGAATGAAAAACTATCGACAGGCGATAATAAACTTGGACTCTGCGGTAAAGCTTACTCCCAACATGGCTGACTTTTGGGTAAACCGCGGAATCGTCAAACAATCTTTACGAGACACACTGGCGGCAGTCAAAGACTTTAGGTCGGCTCTTCAAATCGACCCTGAACATGCGCTTGCCAATCACAACCTGGCATTATTGGGTGGCCTGGACGGAAAAGAAAAAGAGACAGAAAAGCTGATAACGGAAGCGATTGAGAAAAACCCCACACTGATTTACTCGTACGAGGAGCGCGGATTCCTCCGTATAAAAGCAAGGAATTGGAAAGGCGCGCTGGCAGATTTTAACCAAGCAATTTTATTAGATGCGACCGACCCTGATAACTGGCTACAGCGCGGCATCGTAAAGGAAAAATTGAAAGACATGGCCGGTGCCTTGGCTGATTATACGCAAGCCATAAAACTCAGAGATGACTACGAGCGCGCTTGGATGAATCGGGGAAATCTGTTGAGCAAAATGAATCGATTAGAAGAAGCCATTGAAGATTATACCATCGCTATCTCCTACTATCCCGATTATGGGCTCGCTTTTTACAACCGTGCTTTAGCTTTTCACAAAACCGGACAAGTAAAAAAAGCTTGCGCTGATTTGCTACAGGCGCAAAAACTGAATGTACCCATTGAAAGAAAAGTAGAAGTAGCCATTTGCAAGTAATTGACTACGTAACCCAATGCAACGTCTGGGGCTCTACCGGATTTACAAAAGGCTCGTTATTTTGTTGGGAGATTGCCCAAAGGCGTTTGATTTCATAATACCATCTGGCTTGCAAATCAGGCTCACCAATGAGTGATAATGTGGGCTTAGATTTAAGTCCTTCATTGAGTTTATTGAACACACCTAAATCTTGACCGATAAATTGTTTACCCAATCTCTTTAGCGGAAGCCACAGCATATTTGCTAATGCTATGTCGGTATAAAAAATATGGGTTAGCTCCGTTTGGTTTTCATTTACTGGAGTGAGTATCGTTATCGAAACCACCTGATTTTTCTCGCCCACCAAAATGTGTTCTGTTCGAATGCCCGGCACTTCGAAGGTGATCTCTGTACTCGTCCCACCTTTCAAAATTCCATATCCCTTAGAATTTCCCGATGGCTTGTGCCTTACCATTTTAAATCCCCGAGCGGTTGGTTCAAATTTTTTCTCTTTCAATTTTAATTTTTTGGCCGATCGCCAATACCAGGATTGATGAACAAACGTAACATGTGCCGGGTCGATCAACCCAATTACAGCATGGTCGATATCGGCCGGCATCATGACTGTTTCCACATGTTTAAATTTCTGAGCAACATCCAAAATCAAATTGGGAGGCGGCTCGTTGGGTACAATATTCGGCAGCTTTCTTTCAGGGATGTAAACCCAAATGGTATCGTTGATTTCAGTAATCGGATATTGGAATACTTTTATTTTTGACGGGTCAAAAGTAGCATCGGGCGGCATAGCAGGAATGCCGGTGCATACTCCCTCCGTATTGAACATCCAGCCATGATAACAACACTGAATGGTATTATCTTTAAACCATCCCTGCGACAGGGGCACTCCTCGGTGTGGGCAGTTGTCGCGCAATGCAAAAGGCTTACCTTGGGCATCGCGACCAAAGACAATTTTCTCCCCTAGCATCTCTTTCCCCTCGAGCTTCCCTTTCTTTAGAAACGAGCTGTGAAAAGCAAGATACCAGAGGTTCTTGAGATAGAGCGAAGAGTCCGCAGCCATACAATTGATTTATCCGTAAAAGTAATGGTTTTTACTTTGTCGAAGGTGGTTGCCAATTCAGTTTGATCCAAACATGGTTTTGGCAAAAGAATACAAAATGGATAGAACCTATATTTTTTATTTCAGTTCGACCAACTTAGTGTAATTCGTCAAATACAAAGGAGTTTTAAATGCCGGGAACTTGTTAACCACCAAGAATTTTTCATACCGCAAAAAACCGATAGAATCAATTTCACTTTACTTCTAGTTGAAGGGCTACCGGGCAATGATCAGATCCATAGTATTCATTATAGATCATCGCGTCTTTCAGGTGATCTTTAAGTTTAGTACTTGTCAAGAAATGATCAATCCTCCAACCAATATTTTTTTCGCGTCCATTAAAAATCTGATTCCAGTAAGAAAATTTCACTTCATCGGGATGAAAGTGGCGGAATGTATCCACAAATCCAGCTTCCAACAATTTGGTAAATCCATCAATCTCTTGTTGTGTGTAGCCTGCCGATTTGTTATAGTTTTCCTTGGGGCGCGATAGATCAATGGGCTGATGTGCTACATTAAAATCACCACACGCAATGACGGGCTTTCTTTTATTTAGCCACAACAAATAATCTCTAAACGCATCATCCCACGACTGGCGAAAATCCAATCGCGCTAACTCAGATCCGGAGTTGGGTGTGTAAACCGTAACCAGAAAAAAAGTTGAGAACTCAGCCGCAATCACTCTGCCTTCTTGATCAAATTCGTCAATCCCCATATCGTAAGATACGGAGAGTGGTTCCTCTTTTGTTAGAATAGCCGTTCCCGAATACCCTTTTCTAGCCTTTGATGAGTTAGCGAAGACATGATAATCCGGTAGCAACTCCAAAGCAGAGAGGGTCTCTTCTTTGGCTGCTTTAGTTTCTTGCAGGCAAAGTATGTCTGGGCTCATCGCCTCCACACTTGCCAGAAAGGCCTTCTTCATGATAGCTCGAACGCCATTGACATTCCAACTGACTAAGTGAAGTTTGCTCATGCTAAAAATGATAACGGACAAATGCTTCCATCGCCTCATACTCGGCTAGTCCTAACTCATTGTAGCCCTGAGCGGTGGCATGATTGCGATCTTCCGCACGAACCCAAAATTCTCGCTTGTCGTTGCCTGGGAATACAGCACTATCTTTCTGCGATTGGTGTTTAAACACTGCCCTTCTCTTGCGCATGAGTTCATCCGGGCTCAACGGAACAGCCATTTCAATTTGATCAATATCCCACTCCTGCCATGCCCCGCGATACAGCCACAAATAGCAGTCTTTCATCCACTCTTTGTTCTTGAGTCTTTCTACTGCTTGAAAAATCGCTGCCAAACAAACACGGTGTGTGCCATGTGGATCGGATAAATCTCCGGCAGCATAAATTTGGTGAGGCTTGATTTGCTCAATTAAGTCTACAATGATTTGAATATCTTTTTCTCCTAGTGGCTTCTTCTTCACTGCACCCGTTTCATAAAACGGCATATCTAAGAAGTGAGCCTGAGAATCAGGAATACCTGTATAACGGCAACCTGCCTTTGCCTCTCCCCTTCTTATCAACCCTTTAATTTTCATTACTTCTGGGCTGTCCACCTCTCCAGGCTTTTTTTCTTTAATCGCCTTAACAATTTTATTATAGAACTGCTCTCCATCTTCTTTGCTCAAGCCGAACGAAACATCAAAGTCGCGAACAAAATCTGCAAAGCGAATGGCATCATCATCAAACACTGCAATGTTTCCTGAAGTTTGATAGGCCACATGAACTTCGTGCCCCTGATCTACCAATCGAATAAATGTACCACCCATCGAGATCACATCGTCATCAGGGTGAGGGCTAAAAATAATAACCTTCTTAGGAAATGGTTTTGCACGCTCCGGGCGGTTGGAGTCATCTGCGTTTGGCTTGCCTCCCGGCCAACCGGTGATGGTATGCTGAAGTTGGTTGAATACTTTTATATTAGCCTGGTAGGCCGAGCCAAATTCCGTCAGGACGTCCCCCATCCCATGCTCCATATAATCATGATTGGTCAGTTTTAGAATCGGCTTTTTCACAGTTTGGCACAACCAGACAATAGCCTTACGAACCAACTTATCATCCCAATCGCAACTATCTACCAACCATGGCGTATTGATGGCAGTTAATTGGGAAGAAGCTGCGTCATCTAAAATCACCAAAGCGTTTGGATGCTTCTGTAAGAATGTGGACGGGATTTGATCAGTCACCGGACCTTCAACAGCTTTCTTCACAATTGCAGCTTTGCCTTCACCCCAAGCCATCATGATCACCCGTTTGGATTGCATAATGGTACCTACACCCATGGTGATGGCTTTTGTCGGCACGTTTTCTTCTCCGTAAAAATCACTGGCCGCATCGATGCGTGTTACCTGATCAAGCGTAATCAAACGGGTCGTTGATCTTTCAGAAGACCCAGGTTCATTAAATCCAATATGTCCTGTGCGACCTACCCCTAATACCTGAAGATCAATACCACCTAAGGAAGCGATCTTTGCATCGTAGGCTTTGCAAAATTCAGCGATGCGATCCTTTGAAAGTGTTCCATCCGGAATATGAATTTGCTCTTTCGGGATATCAATCTCATTAAACAAGTGTTCATTCATAAACCGAACATAGCTTTGCAGCGAGTTGGGCAACATCGGGTAGTATTCGTCCAAATTGAATGTATGTACATTCTTGAAGCTAAGTCCCTGTTTATGAAGAGAAATCAATTCCGAATATACACGTGTGGGTGTGGATCCTGTTGCCAACCCCAACACAAAGGGTTTGCCTTCCTTTTGTTTTGACCGGATTAGCGCGGCAATTTCGTTTGCCACGAAAATTGAGGCTGCCTCGGATGTTTTAAAAATCTGAGTTGGAATCTTTTCAATTTCTTTCTGTGAAAGCATAGTCTCGCGTTCAATTTGGAAGCCTAAAAATAGATACTTTTGCCCGTAAACGAATTGCCTTTTGGAAAAAAATCTGCCGCTACGATGAATGACTGGAGGACTGATTTGAATGTGAATTCTGCTGATCGTCCGATTCACCTTCATGACCCAATCCTGACAATCGGCTCTTGCTTTTCGCAGGCCATTGGCCAACATCTGGACGACAACAAATTTAACGTAACGATCAATCCTTTTGGAACTGTGTACAGCCCACTTTCTATCCACTACTTGTTGAAGGTAGCATCGGGATTAGGCGAGGTATCGGAAGGGGATTTTTTGGTTCATCAAGAGGTTCATTATCATTATCAATTCCACTCCAGTTTTGCGAGTCTCAGTCGACAAGAACTAGCTCAACAAATCAGTCGAGCAGTCAACAAAGTGAATCATTTTATCAGTACGGCTCGTTTTGTTATTATCACTTACGGAACGGCATGGACTTACAAACGAAAAGACACGGCACAATGGGTAGCTAATTGCCATAAGGTCCCATCCACTTACTTTTCGAAAGAGCTTTTGTTAATAGAGGATATGGAAAATTCCTTTGATGAGATCCACTCCGCATTAAAGGCAGTTAATCCAGCGATTCAGATCATTGTTACCGTTAGTCCAGTGCGTCATCTCAAAGACACGATCGAACTAAATAGCGTCAGTAAATCGACTCTACGACTGTTCTGCCATAAGCTATCACAACGACCGGGAGTTGACTATTTCCCGGCTTATGAAATTATGATGGACGATTTGCGAGACTACCGATTCTATCAAGAGGATCGTATTCATCCAACTAACGAAGCGGAAGAATATATTTGGCAAAAGTTTGTTCAAAGGTATTTTGAATCAGAAACAAAAACATTTTTAAGCGAATGGCAAGAAATCAAACATGCGTTAGCTCATCGATCGTTGTTCCCTTCCACTACTCACCATCAATCTTTTTTGAAGGCAACATTAACTAAGTTACAAGCGATACAAAATAAAGTCGATGTTAGCAATGAAATTACTTTTGTCAAGAATCAGATCTCAACGCCATGAATTCGCCAAGGCTTCAATTTGGCAATAAAAGTTACTTGTTGAAAGACTTACCCAAAATAAGTCAGCCTTTTACATTCGAGGAAAGGACAATCGACTTTTGCCAGCGATGGCTGTCAGGTCAACAGCAATTTGAAATCCAAACATCCGGCTCTACAGGTACACCGAAAAAGATATTCATCAGTAGACAAAGCATGATCGCCAGTGCCAACGCCACCATTCAGGCACTTGGACTACAAGCGAATCAAACTTCACTAGTATGTTTAGATACGTCATACATTGCCGGAATAATGATGCTGGTAAGAAGCCTGGAAATAGGCATGAACACTATTGCCGTGGAGCCTTGTACCAATCCCTTTGAAGGAATTGAACAAGAAGGAAAGATAGATTTCACAGCTTTGGTTCCGTATCAGGTAAAGGCCATTCTCCAATCACCTCAAAAAATATTCCTGAACCAATTGGCGTCTGTTTTAATTGGCGGTGCGCCCTTGGATCACTCAACCAAACTCGCTTTGCAAAGTTGCCAGAGTCTTTTTTTCGAAACCTATGGAATGACGGAAACTATTTCGCATATCGCATTGAAGCAACTAAATGGCTTGGGCAGATCGAACTTCTTTACCACTCTCCCTGGTGTTTCCATTCGGCAGGACGAACGTGGTTGTTTATGCATTGTAACATCCTACCTCGAACATGAGATAGTTACCAATGACATCGTTGAAATGGTAGACGTGAACAAATTTATTTGGTTAGGGCGCTGGGACAACGTAATTAATACAGGTGGCCTTAAAGTTTTCCCAGAAACAATTGAATCAAAAATCGAAGGAATATTTGTTCAGCTAAACATCACAAACTGGTTTTTTATTACCGGGTTGCCTGATGAGCGATGGGGACAAGCCGTCTCACTAATCGTTGAAGGCAAACTGTCAGAATATCAAGAAGAAGAATTGAAACAAAGCTTAAAAAGTAAGCTATACAAATTTGAAGTGCCCCGATCTATCATTTGCGTACCATCGCTTATACGAACTGACTCAGGCAAAATCAACCGCATGAAAACCCTTGCGTTGTTGAACTCAGCAAAATAATAGAACGAATACTGTACATAAAACCCTCACTGCCTCCGTGGCTCGCGTGCACACAAACCACCGGAAAACAGATTTTGGCAACCGGGGAAAATCAACAGTACAGAAACGAAATTAAGAATTGTTAATTCTATTTCATCTTCATCTGTGCAAAATAAGGATGCTCAGGATTTACAATAAGTTGTTGCCGAAGTGGGTCAATCAAAACGTCCATATCTTCTAACGGGATTGCACCTAATAATACCTCAGAATCTGCAGGCAGCACCATAGCATGAGTCAGTGTTCGTCTATTCTTGAATTTCAATTCAATGGGGCCTACCACATCACATTCCTTTATAGAACCATCTGCAAGTTGTGCTTTGCGTGTTTCCAGCACCGGCAATGAAAGCTGCTCTTGAATGGACTCATTAATGGCAAGCATGTATGAATCTGTATCGACTAAAGCATTTACTCGAATTCGCTTTACGTCATCTACATCCATCAAGTTTCTTCTAGCCATCTCAACATCTCCTGCGTTGATAAGCTCTATTTCCGCGTAAATTAGTCCCATATTCCTTTTGTTAAATTCAATTCAATACAAATGTACAAACTGAAAAGTTTGCATAACGACACAATAGTTCACCGGGTGTACGACAGTTTTGCATTTCTCCGTGACCCTTGTGGTTTCTTTGTGTTCCCTGTGGTAAAAATGCAAACCACTGAGTGCTCAAAGGTTGCACAAAGTACATCATCGAGCTATCCACCTTAAGCAAAACTGTCGTACACCCAGTTCACCCAATTAGTAAAATCATAAAATCTAAAATCTAAAAACCCTCACTGCCTCCGTGGCTCGCGTGCACACAAACCACCGGAAAACAGATTTTGGCAACCGCTAAGTTAATTCTCTTTATTCTTACCTGACTTCAACTGAAAAATCTCCTTCTGCAAATCCAACACCACGCCAGCCAGTTCCTCAACTGACACATCTTTCTTGCTTTCAACATCCGGGAACTGAACACTGATGTAAGCCTTCGCTGCCCACGCCTCAATCACTTCGTGACCATCTATTTGATAGGGGGAATAGTGCCTGTTATCTGAGACTAAAAAGAGCTTTCCACTATCTTCGAGATAATTAAATACCCTTTTATAAACGACTCCTTCACGTTGTGAAACAAGCACGTAAGTCTTGCCACTTTTAATACTTCTGATGTCTTCGACATGTTCTCCAATCACAATTGTGCCGGGTAACAATGGCAACATGGAATCCCCACTAATTTCAAAGGCGCGATACGTGCCGTGTTTTAAAATGGGCAATTGAAATTTCGGGAGCTCTTTCACATACTCTGCATCGGCATATCCATTTAGATACCCGGCCGCAGCCTTGATAGGAACCAATTCAATATTGTCTTTCCCGCCTGAATCAGCGGTAACTACCAAAACTTCTTTGGTATGGAACCCACCGGCAGAGGGAGTCATCAAGCTGTCCGGCCCGATGAGGGATAAATCTTTACCAATCAGATCATCGACTGTAACATGAAATACTTCAGCGATCTTTTGAAGAAGTTCCAATTTGGGCTCGGCACGCCCCTCCTCGTAGGCACCAAGCAACGATCGCTTGATATCCAGCTTAGCAGCAAACTGATCTTGGGTAAGCTTCAATCGCTTACGCAAACTTCGCATGTTTTCATTGAGCTTTACCATACTATTTTTGAAAGATTAAGATTCGTCCATTGTTCACTTCACGATTACCAAGGGAAAAAAGATTGCGTTGAAAATACCTTGGGCGATTGCCCATTGAGGCAACATGTCGGTGTATTTTTTCAATCACCTCATTGAGAGGTGTAAATGGCTCGGCCAGGAGATAGCCGTAAAAAGAAGGCTGACTTCCCTCGGTTGAAAAGTCTACCTGGTACTTCCCTGATTGCAATTTCTTGCTTTTTATCTTCAATTTTGCATCCCCCATAACTAATATTTTTAGTGAAATAACAGTTATTTCAATTATAAAGCAAGAATAAAACTAAAATAATTAGTTATTTACTTATTCAGATTTGTGTTCGGGTGGAAAAATGGAGCTCAAATCCCAATCAATCAACTGATTATAAAAAATATGTCCTTTGCGGACAGTGAGTGGAGATTCAATGTTGTTTTCATAGATCTGTCCGGTACCTAGCCCTTGCGGCAGATCTATCGCATAGGTAGAGGTAAACTGAGCTATCGCATTCAATCCAACAGAAGATTCAAGGGCAGATGTCATCCACCAGCCTATTTTCAATTCCTCAGCCAACGCAATCCACTCCTGACAGGAGAAGAGACCACCATGTAAGGAGGGTTTGAGTATTATGTAAGCAGGCCGTAATTTTTCTAATAGCCGTTTTCTCTCCCCAATAATATTCACTCCGATAAGTTCCTCGTCAAGCGCAATGGGAATGGGCGATTGCCTACAAAGCAGTTCGGTTTCTTTAGCCCCTGGCGTCAAGGGCTGCTCAATGGAATGAATGCCAAAGCGCGACATATCCAATAGCTTGAACATCGCCTCCTCCGGCTTGAAGGCTCCGTTGGCATCCAATCTGACAACGATATCTTCCCGATAATATTTTCTTCGTATGTACTGCAGGATATCACACTCCTTTTCAAAATTCAAGCTGCCCACTTTGATCTTTATGCAACGAAATCCATCCTTAATTTTGATGTCGATTTGTTGGAGCATGTAGTCTAATCCTCCTATCCAGATCAATCCATTAATGGGTATGGGTACTCCCTTCAGGAAATCAGTTTTAAAGAGCGCTCGTACTCCCCCATTTGACAAGTCAAGCAGCGCAGTCTCCATGGCAAAGCAAATAGAAGAAACATCAGGCGTGAGTTGGTATTGATGTAGAAAATGATTGATATCGCTGAGTGCTGAAAACCCTGATGAAGGCAACTCAATAGCTTGGTTGTTGATTTTTAATTCTAAGCTGGCAAGGAGCAAATCCATCTCTGCTTCAGTCTCTTTGCTCAGGCCCTCCAGCGGTGCACACTCCCCCAATCCAAACGTAGCCGAATCAATCACATCCCAGAGTTTTATAAACCAGGCCGTACGATTCTCCATCGGACCCCGGGATGTTCTGGCATCGAAATTAAAGTGAAAAACGCTCTTGTGAATACTAACTCGTAACGCCATGAACAAAATAGATTGGATAGCTAAAGTTCGCGTTTAAAACTGAATATCAAAACCAGCAACGAGTGCGACATGGTTGCAAACCATAAAAGACAACTGCTACCTTTGCGCGAACATGGAAAAAACAATTGACATTAACGAATACAAATACGAACTCCCACCAGAGCGAATTGCGCTTTTTCCATTGCCACAGCGAGATCACTCAAAACTGCTCGTTTACAAACACGGTGTAATCACTCATTCGCAATTCACGGACCTTGATCAGTTCTTGCCGGCAGATTCGCTGTTGGTCTTCAACAACACAAAAGTGATCCCAGCCCGCCTCTTGTTCAAAAAGGAAACAGGTGCCGAAATTGAAGTATTCCTGTTGAATCCGGTTTCGCCCTCACCACTTGTATCGGTGGCAATGGAAGCGCAGGGCGCTTGCGAGTGGTATGTGGCTGTCGGAAATGCTAAACGATGGAACGAAGGGATATTGACAAAACGGGCCTGCAATCATCAGCTAGCTGCCACCTTCATCGATCGTGAGAAATCGACTGTGCGTTTCGAATGGTCCGATCAACTTACGTTTGCAGAAATCATTTCACATATGGGCGCGACTCCTTTACCTCCTTATTTAAAACGAGAGGTTGAGGCGAGCGATCATGAAAGATACCAGACCATCTATTCAAAAAAAGAAGGAGCTGTAGCTGCCCCAACGGCAGGGCTGCATTTTACCGAACGTGTTTTTGAAAAGCTTCGTCAAAGAAATATTACCACTGATTTTTTGACCTTGCATGTAAGTGCAGGAACCTTTCAGCCTGTCAAAGCAGAAAACGCTCTTGATCACGCCATGCATGCCGAACAAATGGTGGTTTCAAAATCAAACCTTGAAAATCTGCTCAACCAAAAAAGCATCGTTGCGGTGGGCACTACCTCATTGCGAACGTTGGAAAGTCTATACTGGTATGGCGTAAAATTAGCGAGTGAACCGGATGCCGTCTTCCAAATTGCACAGGATGAGCCATACCAAGATAACAATAGAGCAAAAAACGTTGGTCGCCATGAAGCCTTTGAAAACGTGCTAAAAAAAATGATCCGCGATGGCGAAACCCAGTTGGCAGGAGAAACTTCAATTTACATAGTGCCGGGCTATCAAATAAAAACAGTCAACGCATTGATCACCAACTTCCACCAACCCGGATCTACACTAATGCTACTGGTTGCCGCTTTGGTCGGAAAGGATTGGAAAAAGATCTATCAACAGGCTATGGAGAATGATTACCGATTTTTAAGCTATGGGGATAGCTCGTTATTAATCCCTTGACAATACTATTTTATTTTAGCTCAACCACCCGTACCTCTACTCTTCGTCCTTCCTCTTTGGCGGCAGTTTGATCTTTTGTTGCCCCGTAGCCTTTCGCTACGATGCGTCTTCTCACGATGCCTTGATGATTGAGATAATCAAGCACAGCTATTGCCCGTTTGTTGGATAACTCGCGATTAGCTTCTTCGGTTCCCTCTGCCGAAGCAAAACCCGAAATCTCTACTCCTAAAACCGGATTTTGAATTAGGGCAGCCAAAATGCCATCCAGTTCTTTGTTATAAATGGACTTGAGCTCACTTTTACCCTGATCAAAAAATACTTTGCTGAATTTCGCCAGCGCATTTTTGTCGAATGAGGCAGCTGGCTTCACCCCTGCTTTCTTGTTCTGTAGTTCTTCTGTGATGTTGACGGTGGGTAATGAGAACACCACCTTACCATCAACCTTTTTTTGCTCAAACTTACTTTCATCACTCTCGTCAAAATAGAAGGTTCTTGACACGACATCAATTTTGGAGTTTTCTTTTTCGTTGAAATTAACCCCACCAATCGGGTCAGTGTGCTCAATCAGGCTCGTCAGATATTCAATACCTTCTTTGTCGTTAGCGGCCATTAAGTCCAACATCATTTCATATACATCTACCTTACCGGTTTGAACTAGTTTCGCCTCGTTTGATTTGCGTAACTCAGTCTTCACCTCCGCGTCCGTATCATAAAAAGCATTCTTAACTTCCACCTCCTGCCCTACCACCACGTCAAATTGCTTGATCGATTTTAAACTCACCTGTTGATATAATTCATAGAAGTAGGTCTGATTCGGAATGTTCACATTCAACGTGTAAGGAAGGAAGCCCTCTGACTCAATGACAATGTCGTAGTTCTTCGAGGGAGGTAAGATGATCAGGTACTCTCCTGTTTTCGGATCAGGATTGTAGACAAATTCAAGATCCTTTTTTGTCTCCATATCAACCACATACATTTTCGTTGGCATCGGTTTGCCGGTTTCAGTATTTATCACCCGTCCTTTGATCATGGTTAGTGGTATTGTCAAAGAATTCTCCGGCATATCGAGGTAGTAGATATCTTGTGCACCCTGCCCGCCTTTACGATCAGAAGAAAAATAGGCGCGCTTGCCATCTGCCAACAGCGTGAAGTAGTTGTCGTTAGAAGTTGTGTTTACCGGATACCCCATGTTTTCAGGTTTGGTCCACTTACTGTTCACCAAACTGGTTTTGAAAATATCCCTTCCTCCCATCGTAGAGTGGCCATCAGACGTAAAGAAAAGTGTCTTCTGGTCGGGATGGATAAAGGGCGCATCTTCATTGTCTTTGGTGTTTACTTCTGGCCCCAGGTTGATGGGCAAACTCCATTTGCCGTCACTTTTCAGTTCGATCTTCCAAATATCCAGCCCGCCCTTGCTACCTTGGCGGTCGCTTGCAAAGTAAATGACTTTTCCGTCCGGGGTTAAACTTGAAGTTGACTCCAAACCAAGGGAGTTGATCGTAGGCGACAAAATACTGGGTTTCGACCATACATCACCTGACTTGGTGACCAAGAATAGATTTCCCGGGTCAGTGTTTCCTCCCATAAATACAACCATTTTCTGGCCGTCAGCGGACATCCCGGCCGTTCCTACGTTATACTCAGAGGCGATGGGCACCACTTTCGGCTCCGTCCAATTGCCAGACGTATTGTAGGACACCAAAATCTCTTCGATAAACTTATCACCCGATCTTGTGCGGCCTGTATTAGGTCGAAGGGCAGTGAATGCCAGAACGCTTTCATCGGCTGAAACCACCGGATTGTACTCTGTGTACTTCGTATTTACTGTTTCTGAAAAGCTGTGCACGGTGAAGTTGCGCGGCACCGACATCATAGCGATTGCATTTTGACAAGAGCTGATCGCTTTGTCGGCCGTAACCAGCAACTTTTTGTCCATTTTTACCTTCTCGCGATAACTTTGAAAAGCTTCCATTGCTTTTTGCAACTGCTCGTCTTTCAGATAAAGCTCACCCAGGTCAAAATAGATCTGGGCAGAAAAGTCCTTCTTTAGGGCTAATGCTTGTTCCAAATACTGAATTCCTTTTACCTGATCATCAACACTTTGTGATGCTCGATAACAAATGGCGAGCTGATAAAAAACCTGCGGATCTTTCACCCCTTGAATGTCTTCCAGGTACTTCGGCAATGCTGCTTCATAATTTTTGGCTGCAAAAAAGCGCTGAGCCTCGCTGAGGGATTTGTTTGTTTGCGAAAGAACTTGCATTGTACTTGAAAGGAATATCGCAAAAACGAGCAACTGCCACTTCATCATTTTCGGGTTTGGTGATGGTCGGTTATAAATAAATTTATCTGCAAAAATACCCCTTTTTAGGTATTGTGCCCTTACGCGAATTTGTCTTGTTTTGAGCATAACAATACATGTACAATGCAATCGAATTCGAAAATCCTACTTCTACAGAATGCATTTAAAAAACTTATCAAACTCACTTAACTGCCTAAGAACGAATTGAAACGCCAATCTAAAAAAAGTATTTATTTAAATAGGATTTTTCGACTATTGTATTGAGATTTAACCAAATTAATCAAAAACCTACTCTTATGATGAAGCGCTTCTGGAACATGCTGGATGTGGAGCATGAAGAAACCGGCCCGGTAGGTTTGTTGCTTGCGATTAGTTTTTTTATGGGGCTCTTCATGGCTACTGTGGCGGTTGCCTCACAGACGTTATTCCTGAACTTCTTTAGCGAAACCGAAGATTTACCTGTTGCCATCTTTTTTTCAGGGGTCCTTGGACTAGGTGCAACTGTTCTTTACAATTTTTTGCAAGGTCGCATTTCTTTCCGGGTATTGGCCATTATCAATTTACTTGTTGTAATTCTATTGACCGGATTTATTGAGTTTGGTGAAAGGTACGTTAGTGATGTAAAATCGCTCTATCGTTATGGTTTCATGTTTGTGTTGCCTTTTACATTTATCACCCAATTGGTTTTCTGGGGTTCTTTTGCCCGTATGTTTAATGTGAGAGTTGCCAAACGTCTTGTAGGCAGCGTGGATTTGGGAACAACCATCGCTTCGATACTCGCTTTTTTCACTGTTCCCGTTATGCTTGCCTCCGGTATTTCAGTGCAATCTTTGTATACTATCGGCCTCGGAAGTATTATTATCTACTTACTTCTATTCATACGCCTGTCGAATAAATATTTGGTAGGCGACAAGAGTTTTATGAAAGAGACTGACATTAAAAAATTATCGATAACCGAATTTTTTAGCAACCGATACATACTCACCTTATCATTGTTTGTCATTGTTTCAACTGTTGCCCTGCGATTCGTTGACTATTCTTTCTTCAATATTTCGCAGGTTCAATTTGAGGGAGATTCTCTTCCCTATTTTCTAAGCTTTTTCGAGGCTACTGTGGTTATTTTCAGTTTTCTTTTTACTACGTTCGCTACAGATCGAATCAATCAAGATTACGGCTTGCGGATTTCGCTTATTATAAATCCGGTTTTACTAATTTTGTTCACCGTCTCTGCATTAGCGCTAGGTTATTTTTTCGGTTTCGATCCCGCCATAACCGGCCGAAGTTCGGTGGTGTATTTCTTCATCGCCATTGCCATGGGGAAGCTCTTCCTCAACTCGCTTAAAGATGCCATCGATAACCCGACATTCAAATTCTATTATGTGCCTATTGACAAAGAGTTAAAAATTGATGCGCAAACAAAAATAGAGGGAAGTGTGATGGCGCTGGCCAGTGTTATTGCAGGGGGCTTGATAGTCCTTATCAATCGAGTTAAGGTTTTTGACTTGCTGACGATTACTGCCTTTACCATACCCATCTTATTTATTTGGTATTGGGTTGTCAATCGTATGTACATTGGGTATCGTCAAACACTGCAATCCTCCTTGATAAAAAACAAGTCTGCCATTGAAAAGGAGGTTGTACGAGAATACACAATGGATAGCGTATTGGGCAAAGAAATAAAAAGCGGTGCCGAAGAAAAGGTGGTCTACGGCTTGAAGCTAATGGAGAAATTAGAGCCGGCCTTGTTTGAATCTTCTTTGTTACAGCTAGCTGAAAGTAAGATTAAAAGAGTGCGTCAATTTGCGGTCGACAAGATTCAAGAGTTGGGTTTGGCCGTCAGCGAAGGAAATGAAATCAAGGGATTGGCTTCGCAGGCTGCCGGTGCGGCAGAGGATAGTGATTTCTTGTCTATTTCTATTGACAAACTGATGAAATTGAGCAAGTCACCAAAACAATCAGATCGGATACTTGGTGCTAAGCTCCTTCGAAAACTGACGAATCAAAAAACAATATTCATTTTATTGGAACTCCTTAGAGATGCTGATCCTAAAGTGCGAGGCGAGGCACTCCTTACTTCTCGCAAGGTGAAACGCCCGGAAACATTTGGTGTTCTGATCGAGTTACTTTCATCACCCGTTTATTCTCACCAGGCATCTGCAGCGTTGAAAGAGGTGGGCGAAGCCGTACTGCCGCATCTCGAAACGGCTTTCCACAAATCCGGGCAGAGTGAGCTCGTCATGCTGAAGCTAATCCAGATCATGGGGCACATCGGTGGCAAAGAAGGAATGAGTTTACTCTGGAAAAAAATTGACTATCCGGACAAGCGCATTGTTCGACAAATTCTTTACTCACTGCGATTGATCAATTACACAGCCAGAGGACGTGAATCGCTGGATGTAAAGGAGTTGCTGGACATCGAAATGAGTAAAACACTTTGGAACTTAGCGGCCTTAGAAGAATTGCCTGAAGAGTCGTATTTCCTGCTGGTAAGAGATGCCCTGAAAGAAGAAATCCGGGAGAATTATGACCACCTGACGTTGTTACTTTCGCTTCTGTATGAACCCGAATCGGTTCAGCTTGTGAGGACCAATGTGGAGGTGGGCTCGCCAGACAGTATTCAATACGCGTTAGAGCTTTTAGATCTTTTTGTCGAACAAGACTTAAAGCCAAAACTCATACCCCTATTCGATGACAGCTCGGTGCAAGACAAACTGGAAAAACTACAAATCTATTTCCCAAGAGAAAATTACACTCCGATTCAAACGATCAACTATATTCTTAACCGAGATTTTAACTACAACAACCGTTGGACAAAAGTCTGCGCGTTACACTCCACCGCTTATATTCCTGATTTTAGAGTGAGCCGAGGGCTAGTGAGTCAAATGTTTAACCGCGATAAGTTACTGCAAGAAACAGCCGCATGGGTGGTGTACAATAAAGACAGGGAAGCCTACCAGACCATCTCTGACCGCTTACCGATCCGCGACAAAAAATTCCTGGATTCTGCTATTGAAAATAATCAATTACTCGAAGGCTTAGACGATGGTTTCTTTTTAGGAATTGAAATGGTGATGCTGATCAAGAAATTACCCGTATTCAATGGGATCAGTGGAAGAATTTTGAGCGACTTGGCAGATAAAATCAACCCCATCACATTGAACCATCGAGACAAGCTAGTGATACCCGCTGATGAAAGCCCCATTTTGATTCAGGCTTTTGGCGAAATCACATTGAGAAACCAGACTGAAGTGGTGCAGCAACTGAAACAAGGCGATGTGTTTGGAGATTTATTCCAAGAAGGTGCCACTCCTGCAATTACCGAAGCGGAAGCAAATGGGCGGTCTGTGATTTTTAAAATTAGTATCCTCGATTTTTATTTTGTTCTGGCCACTCACCACGACCTGGCGCAAGGCCTTATTGAAAATATTACTGAAAAGAAGAAAGAACTTGTTAACTAAAAAGTTTAAACCATGACGTATGAAATAGATGTACTCGTTACGTATGCAGAGAAGGACAATGAAGTAGCGAAAAAAAGTGAGCAAGGTTGGGTCACACAATTTAAAAAGTTTCTAGAGCTAATGCTTTTTCAGGTGTTGGGAACCAAACCCAACATTGTGATTAAGTCAGAGTTTGATACAGCCACAGCCCCGGCATTAGACAATGCCGCGATCCTTGTGGCCGTGCTCACCAAAGAATTTGCGCAATCGGGTAGATGTCTCGATTTGATAGAAGCCTTCCATAAATCTTCTTCTCAATCAAAAACAAGCAGAGTATTTAAGGTGCTAAAATCTCCTCTTACACTACAGGAACAGCCTCCTCGTCTGCGCGATTCGCTAGGTTACGAGATGTATCAATTGGATGACGAAACGGGTGCGATCAAAGAATACGTTGACTTTTTTAGCCCTGAAGCCGAGAAACAGTATTGGATGAAGATGGTCGATTTAGCCTATGATATCCATGAAGCTCTTATTGTTTTGAAGGAGGGCGATAAACGCACCGAGGTAAAAAATCTTTTCAAGCGAAAGACGATTTATCTTGCCGAAACCGGATACGATTTGGCCATTCAACGAAACATCATAAAGCGAGAGCTGATTCGGCACGGCTATGTTGTTCTCCCAAATCATACGCTGCCTACCCGGCAGGACGAACTTGAGCGATCGGTGAGAAAAGATTTAGAAGAATGTAGCCTCTCCATCCACCTCATGGGCACGTCATATGGAGAAATCCCGGAAGGGGGAGAACGCTCTGTTGTAGATTTGGAAAATAAGCTGGCCGCTGAATGCTCCTTTGCAAAACGCCAGAACAAGCAGGAATTTTCTCGCTTGATTTGGATTGCGCCTAACTTGAAAAGCGCCAGCGACAAACAAAAATCTTTTATTGATAATTTAAAACGAGACGCAGAAGCCCAGGAAGGCGCGGAAATCCTGCAGAATCCACTGGAGGATTTCAAAAACATTATGCGTGAAGAGTTGATTGACTCCCTGGAACGTAAAAATGTGGACGAGTCTTCCACCAAATCGGTTTACCTCGTTCACGATCGGCTAGACCAAGCCGAAGTAAAACCATTCAAAGAAGCCATTGAGAAATCCGGTTATAAAGTTTTGTCTCCCGCATTTGAAGGCGAGCTGCTCGATGTGCGGAAACATCACATAGAGAACCTGCGAAATTTTGATTCGGCCATCATTTTTAAAGGAAAGGTAAATGACCAATGGGTTCGCATGAAAGTATTGGATTTGCTGAAGGCGCCTGGCTTTGGGCGAAAAAAGCCAATCAAAGGAAAGGCGCTGGTTGGCAGTGGAAACTTAGACGCTTTTAAGAGTCAGAATCTTACTGTCATCGCGAGCGACAGCGTTCGTGCCATGGAATCAATATCAAATTTCTTGGACGACAGTAAATAGTTTTTTTAGTTGAATCAACCTCGTCAAGAACCACCCAAAACAACAGTCAATATGAGCCAGCAAGTTGAAGAAATGCCAGGAGCGCCCTCTACCGTAGATACGGGCAATCCATTCCCCGGGCTAAGGCCATTCAAAATCGAAGAGAGTCACCTGTTCTTTGGTAGAGAAGGACAAAGCGATGAGGTGCTCCTCAAGCTTTCCAAGAATCGATTTGTTGGCGTCATAGGCCCTTCGGGAAGTGGTAAATCCTCCTTTATTTACTGTGGGGTGATTCCCATTTTGTATGGCGGTTTTTTAACAGACGCCAGCCCCAACTGGGAGGTAATCGTTACCCGCCCGGGCTCTGCTCCCATCGATAATCTTTCCGAAGCGTTGTTGAAGTCAGCCAAAGACTACAACATGGCCGATACCGAAGACAAGAAAATAAAAAGAACGATTGTCTCAACTCTACTAAAGAGTAGCTCACTGGGTTTGGTGGAAGCGATTCAGCAATCTCGAAGATCAGCCGATATCAACTACCTGGTCTTAGTCGATCAATTTGAAGAGCTATTCCGTTTTAAAGATGGCTCAGACCCTAACTCCGTAAACGAATCACTCGCCTTCATCAACTTGCTGATGGAAGCCATCAATTATGAAGATGCGCCCATCTATGTGGCCATTACCATGCGCTCTGACTTTATTGGTGAATGTGCGCAGTTCCCTGACTTGACCCGCAAGATCAACGACAGTCACTACCTCATCCCTCAAATGACCCGCGAACAAAAGCGCAGAGCTATTGAAGGACCTGTAGCTGTCGGCAATGCGACCATTGCGCCCCGATTAGTGCAGCAGTTGTTGAACGACTTAGGTGATAATCCTGATCAGTTGCCCATTCTGCAACACGCGCTCATGCGTACCTGGAGTTACTGGGGGCGGTATAAAGATTCCGAAGACGAAAACCTGGACTTGAAGCACTACGAAGCGATTGGCACGATGGCCGAAGCGCTTTCGCAGCACGCCAATGAAGCGTATGATGAATTGGACGAAGACCAAAAAAAGATTTGCGAGGCAATCTTCAAGGCCATTACCGAAAGACGAGGAGAAAATTTTGGTATTCGCAGGCCTACCCGCCTCAACGAAATAGCATCTATCTCTGATGTTTCGGAGGCGGATGTAATTGCCGTTATTGACAAATTCAGAGAGCCAGGACGTTCGCTGCTAACACCTGCCTACGGCATTTCACTACATGGCCGCTCGATGATCGATATCTCGCACGAGAGCTTGATGCGCATTTGGGTACGCTTGAAAAACTGGGTGGAAGATGAAGCCGATGCCGTGCAAATGTATTTGCGTTTATCGGAAGCAGCCACCCAATACCAGGTAGGCAAAGCAGGTTTGTGGAGACCACCCGATTTGCAGTTGGCGCTAAACTGGCAAACCAAGCATAAACCTACTTTGGTATGGGGACAGCGTTACAACCCCTCTTTTGAGCGCACCATCGTTTTCCTGGAGTATTCAAAAAAGGAATACGACACAGAACAACGCATCAAAGAGCTAGAGCAAAAAAGGAAATTGCAGCGCGCACGTGTTGTTGCCATTGTATTGGGCTCATTTGCGGTGGTTGCTCTTATGGCGTTTATTTACGCCTTCGTACAAAGTGGAATTGCCAAGGAGAAGGAAAAATTGGCGATAGAACAAGGTGAGATTGCCAAACAAAATGAAGCTAAAGCGACCAAGGCAACAGGAGAAGCGAAGATTGCAGCGCAGCAGGCAATAGATGAGAAGAAGAAAGCCGAAACATCTGCCGAGGAAGCGCGCAAAGCGCAAAAGGAAGCAGAAGCAGCAAAAGCAGAGGCGCTAGCAAATCTTGATAAGGCAACAGCCGCGGAAAAGAAAGCAACAGCTGCAACGGCAGTGGCCGAAAAAGAAAAACTAGCCGCCCAAGCCAGCGAAACGCGAGCAAAGGCTGCACAAAAAGAAGCGGAAACCAGACGTTACCTTTCGATCGCAAAAAGCATGGCCCTCAAGTCGAAAGAGTTGAATGATACCACACTTCAATCCTTACTTGCTCAACAAGCTTTTGCGTTCAACAAGCGATATAGCGGCTATATCTATGACAACGATATTTACAATGGACTGTATGCTGCCCTTGAAAAATTCAATCATCCTTTGACTAGGAGTTTGCAAGGCCATACCAAAGCAGCCAGAGCGATCGTGAGCAGCGCAAAGAGTAAATCCATTTATTCCGGAGGTAGCGATGGAAAAATATTCAAATGGATTGAACAAGGTGGAATTTGGCGGGGCGAACAAATTGCAGAGTTTGCAGATCCGCCACCGCTTGTCAACACCAACTACCAGGTTTATTCTATGGACGTAAGTCCGGATGGCAGCTGGCTGGCAATCGGAGGTTTGTACCCTGCGGATAGAGATGCGAACTATGCGATGCTTTTGAATTTGAATAATCCTTCCGAAGCGCCAAAGAAAATTCCCGGCTACCGTTCGGATATTGAGAATGTGATTTTTGCACCAGACGGAAAAGGCTTTTTTGCCAGAAGTAATTCGGGCCGAAGCATTATGTACTCCGATCTGACAACTTCGAAGGAAGTGGTGACGTCCAAAGAGAAAATCACGTCAATTGATTTAAGCACTGACGGAAGCAAGCTGGCTGGTGTGGGCGAAGATGGAAACTTGTACGTATGGGATGTGCGGAAAAACTTCGCGCCCACCGTATACTCGATCTTGAAAGGCTCTTCGAATGACGTGCTGGCAGTGGTATTCTCTCCCACAAGCAATGATATTATTATTGGCGATCAAAAGGGTGAAATACGAATCATCACGGCTGGGCAGGTAAGGCGTGTGCTTTCAGGCCACACTTCTCTCATACAAGAGTTAAAGTTTAGCCACTCAGGCAAATTCCTGGCATCGGCCAGCTACGATAAAACATTGCGCCTATGGAACATGGAGAATTTGAAAGAACAGCCTACCGTTCTCACAGGTAATGACTGGGTATGGAGCATGGCCTTCTCCCCTGACGATGAACAGATCATGGGTGGTATACACAGTGTGACTGAAGGTATGCGGGCATCCGACACTGACTTTACGATTCACGCATGGCCCACAAAGAATACGATCATGTCTACTGAATTGTGTGGACGCATCACCAGAAACATGAGCAAAGACGAGTGGGATTTGTACGTTGCGGAAGACTTAAAACTCGAGAAGACTTGTGAGAATTTACCACCCAATAACAAGTAAGGCATGAAGCGAATTTTAGTACTTGCATTTTTTGGACTATCCATTAACCTTGCGTTTGCTCAGAATTGCGCGCAAACATTACGCCTGGCCGTTTCTTCATACGACCAGGGCCGGCTCCATGAGTTGCCCGGTTTGCTAAAAAAATGTTTGGACGATCCAAATGGATTTAGCAAAGCGGATAAAGTAACCGCCTACCGGTTACTCACGCTTAGTTTTATTTACTTAGAGGAACCCGAGCAGGCAGATAGTACCATGATCCTTCTTTTACAGACCGATCATTTTTACGAACCCAATCAGGCGGTAGATCCCGCAGAGTTTATCGGGCTGTATAAAACGTTTCGCACAAAGCCGGTTTTTAGCTGGGGCATAAAGTTAGGCGCTAATCTTACCCAGCCCAACGTAACTTCAAATTATTACATTGGAGGCAACGCAAAAGGGATCGGTCAAACAACAGGAAAGATTGGAATTCAAGCTGGAGGCGTATTTGAAAAGGCTCTCTTTCAAGGTTGGAAAAAAAGTAAGTGGCAGAATTTCACGTTGGCGCCAGAAATCTTATACGTGACCCGCTCGATTGACTACGCGAATACGCCATTTTTGAACTACGATTTAGGGAATGATCCGGCAACACAAACTGATTTAAAGGCTCCTGAATCGCAGGTTTGGTTTGAGTTGAATGTCATGCTCCAATATAAATTGAAACCAAAGTCAAAGTTTGACCCCTTTGTTGAGATTGGTCCTGGTATAGGCCTTTTGAGTTCATCTTCGATTGCTGCAAATACTACGCGGGGCACAACGGGAAACGTGGTGAGTGGTACCAACGTAGATGTAACCAATTCTTATAAAAAGTTGGTCTACTCGGTTATTGCCGGTGTTGGAGGACGGTATCGGGTTGGCCCCCTTTACATTACTGCTGAACTCAGGTACCAGTATGGATTAATAAACATCGTAAACGAGGCTACCAGATACAATTCAGAACTTGCGCTTGACTACGCGGGCGTTATGAATGATTATACAATTAATAACATCGGGGCACTGATAGGTGCGAGCATACCCGTATTTAGGCCACAAAAGTTGGTAAAGAAAAAAAAGTAGTTGAACAGATAAAGACGTTTGGTAAAATAAAGGGTTAGCGTATGAACAGACTTTTCGTGATATTTTTGTTGGTGCTGTGGGGATGTTCCCAGGAAAGTGCCGTGGACTCAGCAAAGTCATCCACCTTCATCCGGTACTTTAACGGATCGTTTGAAGACGAAGCGCAGGCACTTTTGGAAACTGCCGATAAGGGTCTTATTATTCTGGCAAATACCAATTTCGATGGTTTTAACAGGGTCAACTTGATTAAAACCGATGAGTTTGGCAATCTGCTTTGGCAAAAATTCTATCCGGAAACCGACAGCACAAACACCTCCTACAGCGGGTATGGCATAAGCTTAACGCCTTCGGGTGGTTACGTTATTGTGGGAGAAAAGATACAGGGTACTACCACCAAATTACCTGCCAAATTACTTATCATCACAACAGATGCAGAGGGTAACACGCCAGTCATAAAAACGATGGACAATTTGTCTACCAGAAAAGGCATCAGCGTGGCTGTCAACCCTGCCGAAAATTTTTTAATCGTTTCGTCAATATCTTCGCAACCATCGCTCAATATTGTTCTGTCAGAATTTTCGAAAACATCCCTGAACCCAATCTGGTCAAGAACGTATGGCGCGGGTGCATTGACTGAGAATAGTTTGCCGAACAAGCTTTTTGTAGATGCGCAAGACATGGCCTATTGGGGCGGCACGGTGCTCAAAACAAATCAAAAATCTTCGATGAGGTTTATAAAAACCCCACCCAACTCACCCAACGTATTGTTTGATCTAACTCTTGGCAAACCTACTGATGCAGAGTTTTCTGGAGACATGATCCGCTATGGAAACAACTTCGCTTTCATAGGCACCAGCCAAACGGGGACAGACAGCACCAGCATCACCGTACGAAGAGTAACGGAGAGTGGGATTCAAATATTTTCGCGGGGGTACTCAATAAAGCAAGAGGCCAGTAAAGAGTTGCTTACTGGCGAAATCCAGGGCAACAGTTTGGCCGTAGCGCAAGATGGTGGCTTAGTGTTATTGGGCACTGTTGGCATAGGCCCTCCCGGCACGGTCAGCACAAACACAAACTACTGCCTGATAAAAATTGATGGCTTTGGCAATGCCACGCCCGTTTGGACAAAAATCATTGGGGGACGCTTTAACGATAGAGGCAAAGCAATCATCACCACCAGCGATGGCGGCCATGTTATTCTTGGCACGACCACCCTGGCGAACGTAAAATCGCTGTTGCTGATGAAGGTAGATAAAGACGGAAACATTCCTGGGTTATAAGATATTTTGGATACTAAGATTAAGGACTATGAAAAGAATTTTTACAACAATTGGCACTCTGTTGGTCTTCTTGTTAACGGGTTCGGTGGCACTGGCTCAAACAGTTACCAGTGTAACCTCTACTTCAAACGCATTCTATCGCGCTGGTCAAACCGTAAGTATAACTGTCACTTTTAGTGAAGAAATAGATTTTGTGCCGGGAACTGGTGGTGTCGAGCTAGCCTTAAATGCCGGAGGTGTGGCCAAGGCAACACGCACTACAGGCGCATCAGGTACATCTACACTCGTGCTGACTTATACTGTTGCTGCCACTGAAAATGCGACTCCTTTAAATTACAGTGCCACAAATTCGCTAACTCTTACTGGCGGTGCGACAATTAAAAAAGCTAGCGATGTTACGGATGCCACCCTTACACTCCCAGCATTAGTAAGTACAAATGCGTTACAAGCTTCAAATGTGACTATTGATACAAATGCTCCTACCATTTCAAATGTATCCATACCCAATGCCGCGATGAAAGTCGGCAGTTTGGTGACAGCAACAATAACAGTAGGTGATGACGGGGGACAAACCTACACGCTCTCCTCTGGAACTATTGGTGGCTTCACGCTGGGAAGTTTCACCAGAACAAACAGTACCACATACACAGCGCAGTTCACTGTCACCAATGGTGGAACAGATGTGCCTGCAGCTTCAAATATTCCTGTAAGTCTCATCATTGCCGACCCGGCAACCAACCCAAGCGCAACTTACGCCACACCTATATCTCAGGCCGGTGACCCGATCGATGCTAATCTCCCAACCATTTCAAATGTATCCATACCCAATGCCGCGATGAAAGTCGGCAGTTTGGTGACAGCAACAATAACAGTAGGTGATGACGGGGGACAAACCTACACGCTCACCTCTGGAACTATTGGTGGCTTCACGCTGGGAAGTTTCACCAGAACAAACAGCACCACCTACACC
>JADBYK010000054.1 GCA_020403045.1 Cytophagales bacterium | reverse complement strand
CGATTTTTAAACTGTTTCTCCCTTGAAACAGCTAAATTTGAAACATCAAAAGCGGCACAAAACGCAAAACCGCTTTTTAAAATAAAAAAAATATGGGGAGAAAACTTTGAAAGTTGCCCGAAGGGGCTACTGTCTCCTACCAATAAAGTTCTCTTAAGTTAACGACTATGGTGTTCTTCACAAACATCACACTGTAATTGTCATCAAAATCCCTCGCTCATGTTCGATTGTTGGTGACCCCTCGCTCCTTATCACCCACAACACCAACAAAGGCGGGCTTTCCGCCCAAAATGCGCGAGTTTAGGCGTGCCTTTAAAAACGACCGCAGCATTGACGGCAGCGCCTATTATGTGTTTTTGGTGAAGGGCAGTGGCTCGCAGCGCGCAGGCTTCATGCCCTTTAAGCGCGAGTTTGGTTTTGTGTTTACCGACCGCGCCACAAACCTGACCACCACCATTGCCCATGAGCTGGGTCATGGGGCCTTCCGCCTGCGCCACACCTTTAGCAGCGAAGATTTCAAAGCCACCGAGCGCACCACCACCAACCTAATGGACTACAATGGTGGCACCGTGCTGAAGAAATACCAATGGGACTTTGTGCACGATCCCGAAAGCATGAACGGCTGGCTGCAGGGTGATGAGGAGGGGGCGATGGGGGGTACTCCTCAGCCTGTAATTGTTTACGTAAATGGTTATTGGAATAAAGATTGGCCTAAGCTTGCAGGGGGAGATAACTTGAGAGATTATTGGGAGACTAATTTTATAACTCGTGCCAGAACTTTATTAAATACCCAAAATGAATATTTTATCAATGGAGCGAGCACTTCCTTTTCTTCCGGATCCGCTCGTTTCGAAGAAGGCAAAAAATTTGTGAATGATCGCTTTAGCAATAAACAATCCGACTTTTACAAAAAGGTAATTCAATCAGTACAAAACGATAATGGAAATTTCATTAAACCTTTGTATTTTGTTAGCCATAGTATGGGGTCGGCATTTGCTGAGGGTATGATAAGTGCATTACAAGAAAAGGGTGTGATGATTGATAAAGTTTATCATTTTTCTCCTGCTGATGTTTCTGGTTTTTCTGCGACATTGCCCGATAAAACATACGAGATAGATATTTTTCCCGATATTGTTTTGGCCTATAAAAATTTAAATGATGCCTACTACATCAAAGACATTCGTTTTTTTGGTATTGTAAATAATCCTGAAGGAGTTACCGATATTTATGGCCATTACTATACAAAAGCAGAGGGTTTTGTTTGGAATTGGGCGCAAGACTTGAGTAGTGGTAGTATCATTCCGGACGGTGAGATAGTTTACCTCTATCCAAGTGGCGATCCAGCTGGTGAACCCATTTCTAAACCTGCCTACCGGTTCAATTCACCACAGGGCACAAATTTTATTCATTTACTTTTCAATGGTGTTTTATACACCAGAGATGGGAATAAGTATATCAAAAAATGAAAACTCTCAAGAAAATTTTAAAAGTAACAGGGATTATTTTATTGGTTGTTGTTGGGCTTTTTTCACTCTTTCTAATACTCGTAAAAATGGAGATAATTGGTTTTGTCCCAGACAAAATTCCCTACACACAAAATGAAAAAAGGTTTATTGATTCTTTAAAAAACACTGGTAAATATTACGAAGTATGGAGAAATCCTTCGGACGAGCTTTGGAGATCAAAATATAAAAATGTATATGAATTAAATCTTGAATTTTTTGGCTTTCCCATTTTAGAACCAAGAACTACAGAATTAAAAACAGAGGCTCTATTGCTTTCTAAGAAGTTATACCAAGAAGTTAACCAACGAGACACTACTTATTATACGATATACAATATTGTTTTTTGTGGAAAGGATGATGTAAAATTTACCTATAGAGTAAAAGATTTGGAGGAGTAACCTCCCTTCAATAATGCCCTTTTAATGAGAAGATAAAAAGAGTTTGTGCTTCTACGTGATAAATGTATCGGTGTTCCTCGTTAATTCTTCACAGAGTCTCCGTTTTCGGGACTCCTGCGCTTTCTCAAAACTACAATTTCTTAGTCTTAAAAAATAAATAAAAAAAAGCTCATCGCCTTTTTTTAATTCAGTAAACTCAATACAGAGAAAAAATGCAACACACTGCCGCCTAACACAAACACGTGCCATACGCTATGATTATACTTCACTTGGTTTCTGATAAAGAAAATAGTGCCGATTGTATAAGAGATCCCTCCTGCTATCAGAAACAAAAAACCATTGAAGGGCATTGCCTTATACAACGGTTGTATAGCTACCAGAATCACCCAACCCATCAAAATATACAACACCGTTGATAGCTTAATTCGCTTGCCAACCGAGATCGCTTTTAGCACAGCCCCCAGAATGGCACAACTCCAAACAACGCCCAAGACTGTCCAACCGATCCAGCCTCTTAGCGCAGTCAAACAGAAAGGAGTGTATGTTCCAGCAATTAATAAGTAGATAGAAATGTGATCAAATTTGTGGAAGACCCTTTTGGCTTTGGCATGAGTAAGACTGTGGTAAAGTGTGGACGCAAAATAGAGAAGCACAAGTGTTGCACCAAAAATGGAAAAGCTAACAATATGCCAAACACTTCCGTGAATGGCGGCCATTACAATCAAAACTACCAATGCCGCAACGGCCAACAGTGCACCTATTCCATGAGTGATCGCATTTGCGATCTCTTCACCAGTCGAAACCGTACGATTTTGCATGTAGTCAGCCATTCAGTACAACTTTCAAGAAATATCCACTGCCCGTCCATTTTCCCAGATAAGCCCAAAATGCTGACCGTGTTTTTTTACCCAACTTTTGTCTGTTGCAAAATCAAAAAGCTCTATCATTCCTTTGGCAGCTAGTTCCTTGAGTTCGGTATCAGATAACCCTCGCACGCTTATATAACCTCCTTCTGCAAAATGAAACTGTGCAGATGAGCTACTCCCCTTTTTCAACCAACCCAAAATCATCTGCAAACGGATACCAATCTGTTGGTTGAGCTCCATTGCCAACTCAATTGTTCCATTGATATTCTTGATCTGTCCATCATTATTAAAATCATCATTTCGCAATATGCGCACAGGGTTTATGTGTATTTCACCGGCATATCGATTGATCATGGTCTTGTCGTTTACTACTAGAGACCTAATTTGTTGGCGATCCAATAGGAAGACCCGCACACAGTTCCGGACAACACCGCTCCCCAGATCATGTCAACAACCACAACCTTTAGCGGCCAATCTTTAAGAGTCGCCAAATTGGTTAAGTCATAAGTAGCGTAGGTGATCAATCCAAAAAGTGCGCCTCTACTAAGTGCGAACATCAAATTCTTCTTCTCAAGTGCCGGCTCAATCACGAACAAAACTACTCCCACTAAAAAAAGCAAATAAAAAATGATGGCAGCCGTCCAGTTCACGTCTGGCTTCATCAGAAAACCAATTTGATTCTTGTAAAAATTTTTCGCCAACAGACCCAACCAGATCATATCAACCATAAAAAAGATGGGAAGGGCAATCAAATATAGTTTTAAGAACAGGCGCATATCGGTAACAGGTTAGCGAAATCTAAATCAGAATTTTTCTTCCTCCTCTTTCTTCGGCTCAGCTTTTGGCGGAGCTACATCTTTTGATTTCTTTTTGATAAATCCGAAAACCCCTTTTTTCTTTTTTACTGTCGAAGGCGAGTCTGCAACTGCCCCCGTTGAGTCGGTAGGTTGATCAACTAAGTCCGCATTGTCTTTAGCAGGTACTTTCGTCTTCTTGTCTTTTTTCTTAAAAAGATTCTTGAAGAATCCTCCTTTCTTTTCTGCCTTCTTGGACGCTGCCGCTTCTTCCTTTGCTCCTTCTAACGCTATTCGTACATCTGGCAACACGAGAATTTTTCTAAAGTACCACATGTAGTTATCCTGATCTACATTAAATTTTTCCTTCTCAATTGAAATCACATACGTGCTATCCTTTTCTTCCTGTTTATCAGCACCGGCAGCTGCAGCTGCAGTCGAAGACAGTGTATCAGTGATACTCCGTGCCGCACTATCCAAAGCTTTCTTTATGTCGACAGAGTCTGTTGGCTTCTTAGGATAAACCGGTTTCATTTCTATTGTCTGAAGAGCCCGTAAGGCTTTCTTGTACGTTTTTTCGGGCAAGAGCAAATAGCGCGTTTTCTTGGTCTTTCTTTCTTTGGGTAACGCTGGCCCAGGCAGCACGACACTCTTCTCCCAAGTAGAATCGTTCGCGGGTAAGGTTAGTGTCTTGCTATTAGAGGCCAGCACTTCGCGTGCCTGACTCTTACTGGCATTGTAATAGACAAAGGCTTCCTTCTGTGATGGCTTGTCATAAATAAACGCACTTTGGTAGGCAGGGCATATCATCTTTTGGGTATTGCAGCCAAAAAGCAGCCCACAACAAGCAAAAATGAAAACATTTACCGCCCTAGACATGAAAAAAGGGTTTACCCAATTAACAAAACTAATTAATTAACCGAAGTAATCCGAAGAATGTAAGAAATGTAACCAGAACGTAAATTATTGATAATCAAATCATAACGCCTCCAAGGCTTTCTGTTGGCTTTTGGTGAGACTCGAAGCTACCAAATTGTAAGAATCATCGATCCATTCCTTCACCTTCTTGTCGGGGAGACTTCCATCCATTAGAACTGTATTCCAGTGCTTTTTACTCATATGATAACCGGGTAAAACACTCGCATACTCTTCCCGCAATTGGACGGCCTTCTCAGGCTCGCATTTCAAGTTGATGCTTTCAAATAGATCCACATCTGCGAGCGCAAACATTTTGCCCATCACTTTATAGACAAGTGTATTGTTATCAAAAGGAAATTCTTCGGTCACTCCTTTCTTCGCCAGGCAGTAGCTCTGAAAAGAGGCAAGGTTCATAATAGTCGCTTTAGCACGAGATAAAGTACACCAATCAAAAAAATAGCAATTGAAATTTTGTTAACGCCATGCATCATCTTGATGTTGATGTTTGAAGGCCGGTTGGGATCTTTCTTCCGGAAAAAATAACCGCCTACTTCACCCAGGGAAAAGAAATCTTTAAAAGAAAGTTTCTTTGGCTTGTTCTCGTTATTAGAAGTGTCCACTGTTTACAATTTAGTTGAATACATATATTCCAGCCTCCGAGGTTTTCTTGGGCGCACGCAATCCTTCAATCGCCATTCCTTCCAAGTGAAACCGAATTGCCTCGTAAATGTTCTTTTCTGTCTCTGGTTTTGTCGCTCCAGTAGAAACTACACCGATCAAATCAGGTGAATATGCACTATACCCTGTTTTAGTTTTTTCAAATACTACCAAATACTTTTTCATTTTTGCTCCAATTGTGCCTGCTTAAAGATACTATTTAACGTCCCCAATTTCAACTCATCTGACATTTTGTGTGCCGATATGGGTCACTAGTCCTTTTTTCAATCTATGTTTAAACTGTTTGTGACTCCCTTTTTGACGAACCAAAAACCACCCATCCTCTTCCATCAACTTAATCAAATCTTTTGCCTTCATACTTCCTAATTGCCATTTGTCATTGGCATGTCAATCCAGTCACCACCATCTCGAATCAAATTAATTAGTTCGTCCACTGCCTGTGGCGTGGGGACATTCTTCTTCACCACTTCTTTTCCCTTATACAAAGTAATACGACCCGGGCCCGATCCTACGTAACCATAATCCGCATCAGCCATTTCACCAGGGCCATTGACGATACAACCCATAATACCAATCTTCACGCCCTTCAGGTGGCTGGTTCGAGCTCTTATTTTGGCAGTCGTTTCCTGCAGGTCGAATAATGTTCTCCCACAAGATGGGCAGGAAATGTATTCAGTCTTTGAAATGCGTGTACGGGTCGCTTGCAGAATATTAAATGCAGTTTCGTTGACGAGCTTGTCTGACCCACAATTCTCGGCAGCAATGAAAACGCCATCGCCTAGTCCGTCAATTAACAAACCACCGATATCGGTACCTGAAAAAATTTGTAGTTGATCAGCTTTTAGATCGCGATAAGCACGCCCGATGACGACCGGAACCCGACAATCTCTTTCGATAAGCTCAACGAATAATCTCCGTTGCTCTGCCATGCCATGGGGGTGATAGGTATCGATCAGCAACACAACTGTAGGGTCGGTTTTGATCTTTTTTACAAATTCAAGAGAAACATCCGCCAGGCAAGCATAAATGAAGTTAAGCTGGTTCGATTTCTCGACTCCGGCCAGATAATCGTTAGCCAAAATAAAAGGATAAGATCGATCCGTGTCTTTGTAATTAAGCCAAGTCTTGTGCGCGTAAATAATGCCCAATGTCCCGGGGATATCAAAATCTACTGATTTGTCATTTACAAATACATAGTCACAAGCAATGTCAGCGATATTCCACTTATCAAGAGGCACCGAGTAATGATAGCCCAATGCAAAGAATGACGCGGGAGTAATCTTTTCTCTAAGCGACAAGTCGGCAACAACGCGAGGCACCTGGTGTCCACCAAAATTCAGAACCTCGTTCGTGACACGTCTGGTATAAGCAAACGGATTAATTGGGTAGTCAACCATTTCCGGAATCGCGATGTTTGAACTCCGTTCATTGTAACGACTTACTAACGTCTGCGCAACAGGTACTTCGGCTTCTGGTTCTTCCGTTAATGATACTCGCACCGTATCGCCAAGCCCGTCTTCTAGCAAAGTGCCGATACCTACTGAAGATTTTATTCTACCGTCTTCTCCGTCTCCTGCCTCAGTAACACCCAGATGAAGTGGGTAGGGTTGAAAACCTTCTTCATCCAGTTTCTGCACCAACAGCCGATAGGCTTGCACCATCACCTGTGGGTTGCTGGACTTCATCGACAAAACGATATTATAGAAATTCTGATCTTCACAGACTCTCAAAAATTCCAATGCTGACTCCACCATACCGAGCGGTGTATCACCATAGCGACTCATGATGCGATCCGATAAAGAGCCATGATTTGTGCCTATTCGCATAGCGGTTCCATACTCCTTGCAGATCTTTACAAGCGGTGTAAATTTTTGGCGAATTCGATCGAGTTCAGCTCGGTAGGACGCCTCCGTGTAATCGATTTCTTCAAACCGTTTTTTGTCAGCGTAGTTTCCCGGATTGATTCTCACTTTCTCAACCACCCGAGCAGCCAACTCGGCTGCATTGGGAGTAAAATGAATATCAGCGATGAGCGGCACCGTATAGCCACGGCTCCGCAGTTCTTTCTTTATCACTTCCAGATTTTGAGCTTCTTTGAGACTTGGTGCGGTGATCCGCACGTATTCACATCCGGCATCTACCATCCGTATCACCTGCTCAACAGATCCCTTGGTGTCCATAGTATCTACCGTGGTCATTGATTGTACTCGGATTGGATGTTCTCCACCTAATGGAACATCACCGATATTCACCACACGGGTCTTTCTGCGACTGTAGCTAACCAAACTATTGCAATACTGCTTTACCTGAGAAATATGTGTATTCACGTGCGCCTAATTTCTACAAAGTTAACCCGTTGCCCACCAATTTGTTCAACGAAAAAAACACTAAATATCGCCCAATTGTGGTCTAATAATGATCTCTTCAACCACGCTTCGTTCGGATATGGAATAGGCAGAAAACACCGTCTCGGCCACATCCTCAGCCCGCATAAATCGGTCCTCGGACAAATCTACACCATCCCAGCTGGCTGTTCGTGTAGCCCCGGGCAACACAGCTGTGACCCGAACACCGTATTCCTTGAGCTCCTCACGCAGCACCTTTGAGAACCCCAAGAGAGCAAATTTTGAGATGGCATAAGAACCTCCGTTTGGATATGCTTTGATACTAGCGATCGAACACATATTGAATACATGCCCCCTCCGTATTTCTTTCATAGCCGGTACAATCGAACGGGATAAGTGATAAGCGCTATACACATTACTTTCCACCATCCGTTCAAGGGCTCCATCTTCCTCATCCAGCAGGGAACCTGGGATAAAAAAACCAGCATTATTTACTAACACATCCACCGGCTGTTGAATACTCTTTACAAAACCGCCAAAAGCAACAACCTGGGCTTTAACCGACATGTCAGCCATGTAGATATGAACCTTAACGGAGTATTTGGTTTCCAAATCACGCTTCATATCCACCAACTCATTTTCCTTTCGGGCACAGGTTACTATGTCAAAGCCTACCTGTGCAAACCGATCGATTACAGCTCTGCCAATGCCTTTCGTACCACCAGTAAGCACCAGTAATTTGTTCATAGGAATATTTATCTTTGGGCAAGATAGCATATCAAGTCAATTAGATGAAGGAATTTGGCCGTTACGTTTTATTTCTTGAATCGCTGGTGGTGCGAAGAGAGACTTTCATTACCTATTACCGACTGGTGATGGAAGAATGTGTACAAATTGGCGTGAAGTCAATTTCACTATTCGTCTTGGTCTCCACCTTTATGGGTGCCGTAACAACCGTTCAGACGGCTTTTAACTTAGTTACACCTCTTGTACCGCGATTTGTAATCTCTCAAGTAGTTCGGGAAATGACCGTGTTAGAACTTGCGCCTACGATTATGGCAATTATTTTTGCCGGAAAAATTGGGTCAAGCATGGCCGGTGGTTTAGGGACAATGCGGATCACGGAACAGATTGATGCGCTGGAAGTGATGGGCATCAATTCCTCTTCTTATCTCGTTTTGCCAAAGATCATTGCATCTATTCTAATGTATCCGATGCTAGTTATTTTTGCAGGTACCTGCTCATTGCTGGGCGGCTATTTAGTAGGCACCCTAACCGGTATCATGACGCCTACGGAATACATCATGGGGTTACGATCAATTTTTAATCAATACACTATTACATTCGCATTGATAAAATCAGTCGTCTTTGCGTTTCTCATCTCCTCGATCTCTTGCTACAAAGGGTATTATACACACGGTGGGGCTTTAGAAGTGGGCATTGCCAGCACCGAGGCAGTAACCTCAAGCGTAATTGCCGTTTTGTTAGCCGACTATTTTTTAGCAAACCTTTTGCTGTAGTACATGATCAAAATAAAAAACATCAATAAATCGTTTAACGGGAAAGCTGTTCTTAAACAAATCAGTGGTGAGTTTGACCAAGGGAAAACAAACCTGATTATTGGTTCAAGCGGCACAGGAAAAAGCGTTTTGCTAAAATGCATCGTTGGCCTTCTCCAGCCCGATGCAGGAAATGTATTTTATGACCTGAGAAATTTTACCGAAGCCGACAAAGAAGTAAAGTCAGAAATCAGAAGAGAGATTGGAATGCTATTTCAGGGAAGTGCATTGTTCGATTCAAAAAATGTCGAGCAAAACGTGATGTTCCCCCTTGAGATTTTAACAAAAATGCCACCAGACGAAAAACTTGATCGAGTCAATTTCTGTTTGAAGCGGGTGGGTTTAGAAAACGTCAACAAGAAAATGGCCTCCGAAATCAGTGGTGGGATGAAAAAACGCGTGGGGATAGCCCGCGCCATTGTGAACAACCCAAATTACCTATTCTGTGATGAACCTAACTCTGGCCTTGATCCACAAACTTCCATTTTAATTGACGAACTTATCCTGGAAATTACCCATGAGTTTAACATCACTACGATTGTAGTAACGCATGATATGAACTCCGTGCTGGGTATTGGCGAGAAAATAATGTTCCTCAATAAAGGAGAAAAATTATGGGAGGGATCTAATGAAGATATCACTCATTCGGGTGTAAAAGAATTGGACGACTTTGTTTTCATTAATAAAGTAATGAAAAGTTTAAAGGGAAAATAAGTCAAAATAGTCTAGCTTATTGGCAAGGTAATCTTAAACTTTGTCCCAACACCTAATTGAGAAGTGAATGAAAGGGTGCCTCCAAGTTGCTCAATTCCCTGTTTCGCTATTGCCAAACCTAGCCCTGAACCTGCCTTTTTTGTACTAAAGAAAGGAATAAAAACTCTGTCCATTGTATCCGCACTCATTCCCGTTCCGTTGTCTTCTATCAAAAGGACACATTGATTGTTTTCTTTTAACACAGTCACACTTACTTGAACAAATTGATTTTCTTTTCCTGACTGAAGACCATTCAAAATAAGATTGGAAAGGACGCGGCTCATTAGGGGAACATCCGTCATGGCTAAAATCGGGCGTATACCGATTTTCAACTCTACTTTCCCTAACGAATAATTGGCATACAAGCCAACAATATTTTCAACAATCCCCGTTATATCTCTCTGTTCCAGCAAAGGCATTGGCATCTTAGCAAAAGTGCTAAACGAAGAAGCAATCTGATTTAGAATTTCAACTTGCTCCAGCAACATCAGAATTGTCTTTTTTCTATCGCCTTCTTGCTGGACGCTGACCTGCATCTGCTGCAATGAAAGTTTCATTGGAGTCAAAGGGTTCTTAATTTCATGAGCAACCTGCTGAGCCATTTCACGCCAGGCACTTTCCTTCTGGGTGCGCGCCAGTTCAATCCGACTCAATTCCAAATTTCGAACCATTTGGTTGTACTCGCTAACCATCAAGCCGATCTCATCATCTGCTTTCCACTCTAACTGTTGATTAGCACCAAGTTGGGTCACTCGCAACGTTTTTGTGATGAAGGCCAGGGGAAAGGTGAGCCATTTCACAGCATAGTATGATAGGATCGAGAAAAAAATGAATACTCCAACAAAGACAATTAGAATATTCGACAAAACAAGGGCCTCGCTCCGATCAATTTGGTCGACCAATTTAAAAAATGGCAGATTAAGAATCGCCAACAAACGGCCACTGGTGGGCTCACGGATAGCCAAATACGAGTTGTTAAACTTCATCTTCCCAATTTCCTCTTTATTAACCAAATAATTCTCGTCATCATTGGAGATTCTCAACCAAGCGGACGGATTGATAAAGTTCGACAAAAGTTGATTGTTAAAAATCTCCGGCTGACTTGACGCCACAAGCAGTCCTTGAGCCGAGTAAACATTAACATCGATATCAAATGACTTTGCCAACTCCAATAATCTTGATTCTAATAATCGTTTACCCTCAAGAGAATCAGCAGCTAGATCTAAAAAAGGCGTAATTCCTCCCGACAGCTGTTCTGCCCTGTCTTGCAATTCTTTCTCAATTTTTCGTTCGTTGGAATTGCTGACCAAACGCATTGTGACTGCAGAAACAACGATCAAGGGAAGTATAAAGGCCAAATAGACATAGAGTTGAATTTTGGTCGAATAATTAATTCTAACTTTTCTCCAAAAACTAAGTATGGCATACACCACCATCCAACATAAAATCAGCAGAAGCCCGATCAAAAATTGAAATGCAACATTCGCGAGTGTCCCGATAATAGGGAATGAGCCTGAACTGACTATAGCAACTTCGCCATCACCACCAGCTATGCCACTATGAATAAATCCACCGTACAAAAGGCCTTCCTTAAACATTGTGGCGGAACTCAACCATTCTTTTTTAAAGGATTTGCGATAGTTGAAGGAACCAAAGCTATTTACCAGACGCCCGTTATTAAAAAATGCGTAGCTAAAATCCCTCACTGACACGAACTGCGAAAACCGGTTGTCAACGAGAAGTTCAGGGTAAACATTCTGAGGCAGAACATTTTTCAGGGAAAGATCTAACACTACAAACCCAACTACGTTTTTCTCCTTTACCACCTTTACGATTCCCATGTACCGCCTGTCAGTCGAGCCACCTGTTCCTGTCAACCTGTAAACTCCTTTGTATTCTGTATTTATGGATCCGGCTTGAAGAGCAGTGAGCGAACTGGCGAGAGTACCAGTCGTAGCATTTCCTATCCCTTCTCCAAGTGAATTAAATAAAAATACTTTTGTCGTGTACCTATCAAAATAAGAGCTTATATAAATCTGCTGAACTCGCTGACGAACTACCCCTTTTGGCATAAATGGGTTCGCGAAACGAGAAATGACAAATGGATCAGCTTCAATTTTTTGAATAGCTTCACTCAACAGGTACTCCCCCAAGATATCTTCACCCACCAATGAACTATTTCCAAATCGCAGGTGTGCTGCGGCCGTTGTTTCCATCGAAAACTTTCTAACACACAAACCGCTTTGTGTACTATAAGCAGCAATACTTATTAGCAGATACAAAAATGTAGTAAAACTCACCTTAGAAAAGGCGCGATACAGTCTTAGGAAGTAGATCAAAAGAAAATAAAATAGCGAAACAACCAATGTGATTGAATAGTCATGATTTTCGAGCAGGCAATAACCGTAGAACAGCAGCAATGCGGAAGCCAATGAACCAAAAAAACGGAAATGGCTCTTGCCAGTGAGTTCGATAGCTAAGTGAAGCAATACATAACAAAACAGAAAACTACTCAGCACACCAAAAGCAATCGCCACAAATGCCCAAAACCGGTTACTATCGAAATTCACTTGCTGAGTAATATCCAATTGAATGGATGAATTATGCGAAATGATTTCAAAAAATAAATAAGGATATAGGAATGAAAACAGAGCCAATGTCAATAAGAATATTGTGACTAGCGTCTTCTTAAGGCCAGTAGAAGAAAATAGAGATTGTAAGAAGGAGAATCTATTGAAATACCTGAACAGAAAAAAGAAAACAGCCAGAACCAGAAGGGCGTTTATTACAAAGTCGCCAAGTGAAATGTTAAATGAGGATGAAGCAAACTGTTGAGGATCAAAAAGACTTAAGCTTCCCCAGTGCATCGGGAAACCAAGACGAATGGTCAGAATACGAATCCCAAAAATCAAGATCAAACCAATCAAAAAAGCAATCTCTGTTTTTCCTTTTTGATGTAGCCTAAGAACAAGAAGAACTATCCAAAATACAATAGCGAGAATACCTAGCGTAAAAAAAGATACTGCAACATTATCCGTTGGATAAGTGATCCCCGATTCGCTAATTTTTATTCGAAAATAGCATTCTCCACCTTGGCCACAAACCGGATTTCCATTGGGTGAATTTATATCTGAAATGATTAGTCCGTCTACCGGAAAAATCAGTCGATTCCAACTTGGTTGAAGGTACTTGTTTACCACTTCGTATTGCTCCAAAAGCGGAATCACTCCTACGAGAAGTTGCCCCGAATCTAACGTCCACTTCTTAATAAGGAAGTCTCCACGATGATTTTTCAAATACCTCAGCGAGAATGAATCTTGCAATAAGGCAGGATCGGGAACAAACTTATTTGAGCCCCATGCATATACCCCACCGCTGTCCAGAAGATAAAAAGCATCTGGCAATGGCTTCTTAATGAGCTCTCTTGAAGCAATTTTTGCAATACGACTTGCTTGTCCATCCATCTTTAGAATTTCGCCTTCGAGATTCCGGGAAACGATGCGATTTAACTGGGCTTCTTGAAACTGAGTTTTGAAATACTGATGCCATCCAACTCCCCCGAGAAGAAGAAGTAGTGATAATACAGGCAAAACCAGGTGTTTCTTAAAAGGCATGAAAAGGCTTTATAAAATTACTAAAAGCCTATCCGAAAAAAAACAGAAGAATTAAATGCGTTTGACGCCTCCAAACCAATAAAGGAAAAGAATTCTTGAGTAGCGAAAACTAAACGGCACAAAAAGGATGCAAGCAAGAACGATGGCTACTCCATATACCCAATCAGCCGGATCAAATAATAAATACAAGATCAACCAAAGGCCTATAAAAAAAACGATGGTAAAGGCATAACTAACGTAAAGCGCACCAAAGTAAAAACCAGGTTCTGGCATAAAACTCACTCCGCAGTTTGAGCAGCAGTCATTCATCACACTAAATTTTGAAATGCTGGAAAAAGGATACTTAAAAATATCTCCTTTTTCACAACGGGGGCATTTACCCTGCCAGGCTGCTTTTATCGAGTTTCCTTTCATTTCGTTTGCTGGTGCGATACCAGAAATAGGCTAGTGTTGCAATTGCCAAATAAGGCGCCACAAAGAGGTATAGAATTCCAAAATTTATTCCTGCGGCAATGCCAATGTTTCCATTACTGATATTGTTCTCTAACGTAGCGCGGCACATTGCGCATTGTGCACTCGCCTGTGAGTTCAGAAAGAGAAAGAAAATAAAACCGAAAACTTTATTCATATCAATCAAATTCAAAAAATTCTAACCTCCGTAATAGGGACTAATCATCAAATACACGACTACGCCCGTAACGGCCACGTACAACCAAAGAGGAAATGTAAATTTAGCCAACGCTTTATGTCTTTCAAAATTGCCGGAAAGTGCCCTGGAAAACGTAAATAATACAAAGGGAATGACTACTACAGAAAGCACGATATGTGAGATCAAAATAAAGTAATAAAATATCCGAATAGCTCCTTCACCCCCATACAAGGTAGAATCACTAAACATATGGTAAACAACATACAAGACGAGAAAGATGGTCGACAAACCGATCGATATTTTCATCAACCATTCATGCAGAGATCGATTTTTATTTCTGATAGCAATGACTGCTACCACCAACAGCACTGCAGTGATCCCATTTATTGTTGCATAAATGGGAGGTAAAAATGAAAAATCATAACCAGGTATCTTAATCTTAAACAATGCCGCCACGGCTAGTGGAATGACTATGGACAGAGTCAGGATAAGTTTTTTATACGGCTCTGCACTTGTTTTTGTCTTTTCCATCCTAATAATCTTTCAATAAGATTGATATCTCCATTACTAATCGATCCGCTTCTTCGCGAGTTGCGAGTAGATAATAGCCTCTAATTTGCTTTTTGCCATCCACCAACACTGCGGAGTACTTTTCCGAAACCAAAAACATGCACTTTAGGCGCGCAACCGCTAAATCATTTGAATAAACAATTTGAAGCTGACTTGGTTCAAAATCTTCTTTCAATCGCATTAGTCCCTCAGATGGTATCTCCGCAAAACTAATTAACGTAGCCTCTTTCCCTTGCCACCCAATTTCTGATGCTACCGAATCAGAAATAATGTAGGGGGCTTTAAAGATTCTCTCGCATCCAACAACATACTCAACTGAATCTTTATGGTACACTGGTATATCAAATCGGTTACGACCGAATTTTTTCAGAAAAAGAAAGACAATCACCGGAAGCAAAAGCGCCAATGAAAGAAAGAGAATCTTACGCTTCATATCCTACTACCTAAAAAAAGAGGCTAAAGTTCTCACTTTAGCCTCTCGATAAATATTTGAATGCCCTAGTTAAGAAAGTTAATATCAGAAAGTTTCATCCCTTCGTACAAGAAAGCGACCAGCATCCAAACAATAAAGACAATCGGTATCATAATCGACCAAAAAAGCACCTTTACTTCGTAGCGCAAATGCATAAACTCACCCACGATATAACCCGCTTTTACTATTGTCATCACCACGAAAACAGATGTCTTCAATGGCCCATGATGCATCATGAAAGCAATCAAGAATTCAAACCCTGTTAATAATCCCAGGATACCAGCAACCGTCCATAATTTTTTGATCTTCTCCTTATCAGGCGGAAGTACGGTAATTTCTGTTTCTTCTGAATGATGTGCCATAGTGTTTAATCAGTTATACAAGATAAAAGAACGTAAATACGAATACCCAAACCAAGTCAACAAAGTGCCAATACAAGCCGACCTTTTCCACCATTTCATAGTGACCCCTGCGTTGATAAACTCCTGTAACGGTATTGTAATAAATCAAAAAGTTGAGCAATACACCGCTGAACACATGAAAACCGTGGAACCCAGTGATAAAGAAAAAGAAATCAGCAAAATCTTGCGGACCATACTGATTGACATGTAGGTTCGCCCCAATTACTTCTTTCGTAATCCATTGACCATTTACAAAGTCCTTAAAGAGGGTGGGTGTATCCGTGCCAACGATAAAGTGGGTCCACTCCCACGCCTGACAGCTCAAGAAAGTAATTCCACCGAGAATCGTCCACAACATCCATTTTTCTACAGCCTTCCTATCCATGCGATGGCCCGCTTCAACAGCTAGTACCATCGTAACGCTACTCATGATCAGAATGAACGTCATGATACCAACGAAAACCAATGGAAGACTCACTCCGTGCAAAAATGGAACAGCTTCAAAAACTTTTTCAGGTATTGGCCAGTACTCATGAGAAAAAACAAACGCATCTGCAGCCCCCGCAAAGGCAGGATGTGCAGCACGCACTAATCCATAAGTAATAAGAAGTCCGGAAAACGTAAATGCATCCGAAAGCAAAAAGAACCACATCATTAGTTTGCCATAACTAGCGTCTAGTGGAGATACTCCCCCATTCCAAACATCTTGTCCCGGTGCAGTTGTGGTTGTTGCGTGTGCCATGGTTACAATTTTATCGTAGCAATGTTAAGAAAACATACAAATATACCCAAAGAACACCCAAAAAATGCCAATAAGTTGTGCAGATTTCTATCTGCACGGTGTTTTTTGAATTCACTTTATTTCGGAAACTGGAGTAAAGAACAAACAGTAAAAAAACAACCGCACTTACAAGATGTATTGCATGCAATCCGGTGATGATATAAAGGAATGAGCCAGACGGGTTTCCAACCAAATAAACACTTCGAGCGACCAGATCTTTCCAACCCAGATATTGAGATATGACAAATGCCAAGCCCAGAATAGCCGTAAGCAGCACCATTACCTTAACTCGCTCAACGTCATCTTTTCTGGCTGACCAAAAAGCCAGCTGCATAGTTACACTGCTAACTACGATGATTGCGGTAGAGACAACAAAAATGGTCGGCAAATCAAAGAAAAGCCAATTGCCCTCGGCTTGCCGCACGATGTAGGCAGATGTGAGCGAAATAAACAACATTAACACACTAGCCATAAACAGCCACATCCCAAATTTCTTGGGATTCATGGCCATGGGCCTTTTTGGCTCTTCAACAATTTTGAAATCAACAGCCTCACTCATATAATTTTTGATTAAATTTTATCCAACAAATAAGCAATCTGAACAATTGGTAAATACAAGAATGAACCGAACATAATCCGCTTGGCCGATTGCTGGCTTCCTGTTTTCATCAATGAAAATGTTTGTCCAAAAAAGGCTACACCACAAATCGATGCCACAATTGCGGAATCTAGTCCTGTGAGACCGAATTTAGCAGGTAATAATCCCAAAGGGATCAGAAACATAGTGTAAACCATTATTTGAATAGCGGTATTCAAGTCCTTTCCTCCACCCGAAGGCAAAAGCTTAAAACCAGCTTTCTTATAATCCTCGTCTGCTACCCATGCGATCGCCCAAAAATGGGGAAACTGCCAAATGAATTGAATTCCGAAAATAATTAGAGCTTCATAGGATATTGCGCCTGTTGCAGCAATCCAGCCCAACAAAGGTGGCAATGCCCCAGGTAAGGCTCCAACGAAAACTGCTATCGGTCCAACTCTCTTTAATGGCGTATAAACAAAACTATACAGCACCATCGATATAATTGATAATAGAACAGTCAGTGGGTTAGTGAAAATCCAGAGAATAACAATGCTTAACATAAAGCAGGCAACCGCAAAAAATGTTGCCTCCGCCAAGCTTACCCTTCCAGTTGGGAGTGGGCGGCTCATAGTGCGATTCATTATCTTGTCCAGATCACGTTCAATTATTTGATTGATGCAGCTTGAAGCTCCGGACAATAGAAAACCACCCAAATACAACATCACCAAGGTCATCCAATCGACTGCTCCTCTTGTAGCGAGCCCGTAACCGAAGGCACACGAAAACGCTACTAGCATAGACAAACGAGGCTTCATCAATTCAAAATAGGCTCTCGTTTTGGTGGCAACGTGTGCTAGCCCTGTTACATTTTGTGTGGCAATCATATTATCCAAATAACACTTCTTTTTTACTACTGTTCAACCGAAAGTACAAAAGCAACTGAATGCCAAAACAGATCGTTGCCAAAAGCAAATGAACCGGCTGAAGCGCAGCTGGCACATTAAAATAAGCCATGGCTGCACCTGTCAAAAACGAACACAAAATTAACCCCATTAACGCACTTGATAAAGCTTTAAGCCCCGTAGTTTTTCCTAAACGCCAAATCAATAGAAAATGGAAGCCTATCACTAACCACGAAAAAGATCGGTGTAGAATGAATTCAAACCCGAGTGAAGAAATCCAGGTTGTTCTGGGCGATGAAACAAGCTTATCGATGACCTCCCGCACTTGGGTTCCAAAGAGAATCTGAGTCAATAGAAGTAAAGAACAAACCACCACCAGGGAGCGTGTACCTTTTGGAGCAACAACCAACGAATTTGAACTGGTAGCAAAGACGAGATACGCTAACAGACCCACAATCAGCAATGCAATTAGCATATGAACTGTCACCGTCCAGGTGGTGAGATTGGTGGAAACCACGATTGATCCAAACCAGCCTTGAAACAAAACAGCAATAAGTGTTGCTACAGATACCCAAAAAATATTAGGCTGGCTCGTTCTGATTGGTATCGATTGCCAAACCAACACCAGAATTAAAAATCCAACTACCACCCCTAGCAATCTATTCACATATTCAATCCATGTTTTAACGGGATTAAAATCAGACTCTACCAGAACAGTCTTGTCTGAAGAAAGCCGATTGGCCGTCTCCGACATTCCCAATACTTTCAGATAGCTGACAAACTTCTGATTCTTCTTTTCGCGAAGCGCTGAGTAAGATTCTTTGTAATCAGCAGGAAGTTGATCTATGGAGGTGGGTGGAACCCATCGACCAAAACATCTGGGCCAGTCCGGGCACCCCATCCCTGACCCTGTCGTGCGAACGATGCCACCTGCCGCTATTAAAAAAAAAACAGCAACCAAAGTAGATAAGCAAAGCTTATTAAATCCTCTGGTCGCTGCTACTTCTTTCATTCAATAATCAAAATTCAAAAATTCGAGTTTTGCCCAAGGCAAATTTTGAATTTTGAATCTTGAATCGGCTAATGTTTTCTTTCTTCAACTACAATCGCTCCGGCTCCGCCCATCTCTAATTTAATCTCATCATTCTCGTGAGGAAGATTAGATTCGGGTGTTTCTGAATAAGGAATATGTTGTGGAATGAAGTCCTCTTTCGAACCCGGCTTGCTGTAGTCATACGGCCAACGATACACCGTAGGGATCTCCCCTACCCAGTTGCCGTGTCCAGGTAAACGTGGAGTAGTCCATTCTAAAGTTGTTGCATTCCAAGGATTGGCAGGAGCTAATTTTCCACGGAAAATGTTGTAGATAAAATTGAACAAGAAGATAAACTGTGCCACCATGGTGATGATCGCTGCAACACTCACCAACATGTTCAAGTCAGCAAATCCGCTAAAAGTCTCAAACGCAGTCCAAGTGTAGTACCTGCGAGGGAATCCGGCAATACCAATATAATGCATAGGGAAAAACACGAGATACACACCAATAAACGTCAACCAGAAATGCAAATAACCCAGTTTCTCATCCATCATTCGACCAAACATTTTTGGGAACCAATGGTAAACTCCAGCCATCATTCCAAAGAAAGAAGCACTTCCCATCACCAAGTGAAAATGAGCTACGACAAAGTAGGTATCATGCAACTGGATATCCACTGCGGAATTTCCTAAGAATATACCTGTGATACCTCCTGTTAAAAAGAAAGAAACCAACCCGATGGAGAAAAGCATAGCCGGAGTAAACCGAATATTTCCTTTCCAAAGAGTAGTAACGTAATTGAAAATTTTAACGGCAGATGGCACCGCAATAATCAACGTTAAGAGGGTAAAAATTGAGCCTAAGAAAGGGTTCATACCCGTCACAAACATATGATGTGCCCACACCACAAAGGAAAGGATCGCAATAAACAACATCGAACCAACCATGGCCTTGTATCCGAAAATTGGCTTGCGAGAGTTGGTAGCGATAATCTCTGATGTGATACCTAAGGCAGGTAACAACACGATGTACACCTCCGGGTGACCTAAGAACCAAAACAAATGTTGGAAAAGGATGGGGCTGCCTCCTTGATTGGGCAACGCCTCACCTCCAATATAAATATCAGACAGATAGAAGCTCGTTCCAAAGCTGCGATCAAAAATCAAAAGTAGAGCGGCCGCGAATAAAACGGGAAACGAGAGTATTCCAATAATTGCAGTTAAGAAAAAAGCCCAAATGGTTAGCGGCAGTTTAGTGAATGACATGCCAAGTGTGCGCATATTAATTACTGTGGTAATGTAGTTGATACTACCCAAAAGTGAACTAACAATGAACAACGCCATCGAAACCAGCCACAAAGTCATTCCCAGCCCAGAACCTGAAATGGCCTGCGGGAGTGCACTTAGCGGTGGATATATCACCCACCCACCCGCTGCGGGCCCTGTCGAGATAAACAGGGAGATGAACATAATCGCACTTGACAAAAAGAAAAACCAATACGAAAGCATGTTCATGAAACCGGATGCCATATCGCGTGCACCGATTTGTAGCGGGATCAAAAAGTTACTAAAAGTTCCACTCAAACCAGCTGTGAGGACAAAGAACACCATGATCGTTCCATGCATGGTTACCAGTGCCAGGTAGAACTCAGGATCAATTTTTCCTTCCGGAGTTAACCAACCTCCCAGAATAGGCTTCAACCACCCGAGATTTGCTTCTGGAAAGCCAAGCTGCAGTCGAAAGAGAACAGACAACATGCCCCCGATTAGAGCCCAGGCCATACCGGTAAATAAAAATTGCTTAGCAATTACCTTGTGGTCTTCGCTGAAGATGTAGGTTGTCCAAAAATTTCCATGATGCGCATGATCATCTCCATGTTCATCGTGGTGATGGGTTGCTGTTTGAGGGTGTACATCAATTGTTGCCATAGTTTCTTTTATGCTTATTTGATAGCTGCTGTCTGCACGGTTACTGTGTTATCAAGAGGTATTCCCGCTTTGATCATGGCGGCTTCTTTCAACTCTGCCGGCACATACTTTAGATAATCCGGATTTTGTTTCAGCCATGACTCTTGAGACTCCAGCCATTCCTGATAGTCTTCCTGTGTATCGACCACAACAGGGAATTTCATTGAAAAATGACCTTTTCCACATACTTCGGTGCAAGCCATTTCATAGTTGAACGCGGGGTTATTCAGCTCCTCACGCATTTGAGCTGTTGTTTTCGTAGCCGTAAATTTAAAATGGGTTTGAACTCCTGGAACTGCGTCCATCTTCACACGGAAGTGGGGTAAAAAGACGCTATGCAACACATCCTTCGCACGTATCTTCATTAAGATCTCCTGACCTACAGGAATATGTAGTTCCAACGACTTGAAGTCGTCATAGGAATTTTTGTCTGTCAAATCAAGACCAAACTCATTAGAAGCATCGATCAGTTTATAGTTGTGATGACCCAGCGTTTTATCTTTCACACCGGGATAGCGAGCCATCCAAAGCCATTGCTGCCCCACCATTTCCACTACGACTGCTTCCTTCGATGCCGGACCAGTGATTTCATGCCATACACGAAGGCCTCTAAAAACAAGAAGAGCAAGTACAATTGCTGGTACTACTGTCCACAAAATTTCAAGTTTGTGGTTATCGGCAAAATAGGCTGCCTTTCTTCCCTTTTCATACTTGTAGGCAAACGTAAACCAAAACATCACTACGAAAATGATTGCAAAAGCGACCACTGTAACCCACATCGTTATCCAAAACAGGCTGTCAGTCACTTCTCCATGAATAGATGCAACAGGTAGGGTGTATTCATCAAAATGAGCATACGAATACCAAAAGAAACCACCCAACCCAACAACCATGAAAATCATGAACATAATGGCATTGGCATTATTCCAGGAAATAGAAAATTCCTCTTCTTTCTTCCCTTTCACAAGACCTACCAAGTTGCCAATCTTGAAGATCATGTAAAGAATGACCAACACTAAAATTGCACCCAACGATATTATCCAAGTCATATTGCTATTTTATATCAGTGTAAATAATCAAATGTGATGGTTCAAACTCTCTTGCATAAATGGGTGATTTTTCGCCACCAATTGCAGCTTCGACAGTGCATTCAAAACAACGTACAAGAAAGCCCCTGCAAAAACCATGGCAAGACCAATTTCCAAAAACCCAACACCACCCTCTAATTTCATCGCTCCCGGGGTAATCATATTATAAAAATCAAACCAATGTCCGACAATAACTATTGGGCAAACCACCTTCAACATGGATATCTGCCTCTTTGCGTCTCTTGTCATCAATAACAAAAAAGGAAGCGCGAAGTTTAAAAATATATTAGCATAAAATATCCAACTATAAGGAGCTGTGCGCATCCGCTGAATAAAGTAAACCGTTTCCTCTGGTAGATTTGCGTAGTAAATCAACATGAACTGGCAAAACCAGATGTATGTCCAGAAGATGCTAAACGCAAACACAAATTTTCCCAAATCGTGAATATGATTCTGTGTTACCACCTTCATGTAGCCAGCTCCCTTCAAATTGGCCACGATTAGCGTAATGGTTGCTAAGCCGGTCACCCACCAACTCGCAAATACATACCAACCGAACATAGTACTAAACCAATGAGGATCGATGCTCATCACCCAGTCCCAGGCTGAAACAGACGAACTAACCGCAAAAATCACCAGGAAATAAGCAGACAATTTTCTTGATGCTAGCCAATGACTATTTCCGCCATTAATATCTTCAGCAAGCATCTCCTTCTTGATCCAGACGAAGAAAAGATACCAAAGCCCGAAGAAAAGAACCATACGAAGCACAAAAAAGAATGGGAAACTACCCGCATGCAGTGGCCAGAAGAAATAGGCGCTCTTGCCCATCAGTATCTTATCGTAATGATCGCTCTTTACATCATAAAGGCTATGGTCTGTCCAATGGAATAAATCACCTTTTACCAAAAACCAGAGACCTACCATTAAAATGCCGGCAAAAGGAATCCAATGCCCGATGGCCAATGGGATACGTTTAATAGGCGCTGACCAGCCGGCTTGAGCGGCAAATTGAATGGCTATAAAGAACAAACCAATGATGCCTATGCCACCAAAAAATATGTTGTTTTGCCATAATGAGGTGTAAATCCGCTTCAACCAAACTGGACTTCCATGATGCTCTGTGGACGCAACATGCTCCGCTGGCTCCGTGCTGGCCACCAAGCTCTTCGCTATTTCCTGAGAAGCGTGCTTTTCAGCGCCCTCGTGATGGCCACCATTTTTTGCCATGAAAACACCCACTGCAAACAACAGCAGTCCTACCCCAATAAGGATAAAAAGTTTTTGCTTGGTGGCTGGTTTAAAAATGTATTTTTCGTCCGCTATCATTTAGAAAAAATTATAATAGATACTAATTCTTTTGAAGTCCCTTTACATACTTGGCAATCTTCCAACGATCTTCCTCACTCACCTGCGATCCGTGAGAACCCATAAGACCTTTTCCATAGGTAATCACATGGAAAATGTGCCCTTCGGTGATGTTCTTGTAAGCATCCCCTTTCAAATTCGCAACGCCCGGGTAAACGCTATGCTCCACACCATCAATTTTAACGCCTACCGCAACTTTTCCATCGCCAGCTCCTTTTGCTCCGTGGCAATGTTGGCAATACATTTCGTAGGCAGCCTTACCCTGACTCAAAATTGCTGTTGTGGAATCGTAAGGGTTTTTCAACTTGTTTGCTAATCGTAGACCCGTGGTATCATTTACTCCTCTGTAGGGAAGCCAACCCGTAGCGGATCGCCTCACCGTGTGTGCCGGAGGCAACCTTAGGTTCATCTTGTAAGGATTGTACTGGTTCGAGTTGTAGAATTCACCTCTACCATTGTCCAATGCATTGGTAATTTTTCCTTGCATCGGATCTGTAATTTGAGAAAGTGGCTCATACGCTACCGAATGATACATATTAGGCGCATACTCAAGGCCTTGATAATCGCCACCAGCCTTACATCCGGCAACCAAGACTACCACTGCCAACACCACTGATAATTTTCGTAATCGCATAGTCACGTTCAATTAAAAGTTCTTTTCGTTTACTTCTGAGGCACCTTGTGATTTTAACAACGCGCTAATTTCTTCCTTGCTCATTTTGTTAGTGGCCAAATCTATCGCCATTACATGTTTGTCATCTGTGCTTCTAATATCAAACTGACGTGGCCATTTATAGGGCTTCATGTCACTGGCAATAAAGAAGGTGCCAACCATCCCAAAGGCGGCTAATAATACTGTCATCTCAAAAGTTACGGGGATGAAAGGAGGTAGGGAGGCATAATTCTTTCCACCAATAATCATTGGCCAATCATAGCCCAGCATCCAAATTTGCATCAACAACGCCAATGAAGTGCCGGTCATCCCAAATAAGAACGCAGCGATGGGTAGCCTAGAACGCTTATAACCAAGTGCTTCATCCAATCCGTGAACCGGAAATGGTGAGTACACTTCATGAATCTTCAAGCCTTTTTCGCGCGTGTGCTCTACGGCATGTAAAAGCACATCTTCATCCTCAAAAATTCCTACTACAAAATTCCTATTGCTATCCATATGCTAGTGCTTCTTTTCGGATGATGACTTAATAATACTCTTTACCTCTGCCATATTGATTACAGGGAAAAACTTGGCGAATAACAAGAAGGCAGAGAAAAACAAACCAAACGTGAAAACATACTCACCCATGTCGTACATCGTTGGGTGAAACATAGACCAACTAGACGGAACGTAGTCACGGTGAATAGAAGTTACAATGATTACGAAGCGTTCGAACCACATTCCAATATTTACGATGATTGAAAGAATGAATGTGGCCACAATATTGGTTCTGATCTTTTTGAACCAGAATAGTTGAGGAGAAATTACATTGCATGTCATCATCGACCAATACGCCCACCAATAAGGCCCTTGCATACGATTAAAGAACGCATATTGTTCGGCAGGCACTTGGCCATACCAGGCGATGAAGAACTCCGTGATATAAGCAATACCCACGATTGAGCCCGTGATGATGATTACAATATTCATCAGCTCTATGTGGTAGATGGTAATGTAATCTTCCAGCTTAAAGACTTTACGTGTAATGATTAAAAGTGTTAGCACCATCGCAAAGCCGGAGAAGATCGCACCCGCCACAAAGTAGGGCGGGAAAATAGTAGCGTGCCATCCAGGAACTACAGAAGTAGCAAAGTCCATGGATACAATTGTATGAACGGAAAGCACCAGCGGTGTTGAGAGTCCGGCCAAAATCAATGCTACTGATTCGTAGCGACTCCAAGTTCTGGCGGCTCCATCCCATCCGAAACTCAAGGCATTATAAATATTGGCGCGTAACTTATGTCCTTGGCGAACAGCTCTGTCGCGGATGACTGCAAAATCCGGTATTAAACCCATGTACCAGAATACCAACGAAACAGAGAAGTACGTTGAAATGGCAAACACATCCCACAACAGCGGTGAATTGAAATTGGCCCATAGAGAGCCCCATGTATTTGGCAATGGGAACACCCAATAGAAGCCCAACCACAATCTACCCATGTGAGCAAACGGAAATGTAGCCGCACAAATAACCGCAAAGATGGTCATCGCCTCTGCCGCACGGTTAATAGACATTCTCCACTTTTGGCGGAAGAGCAATAAGATGGCAGAAATTAATGTTCCTGCGTGACCGATGCCGACCCACCAAACGAAGTTAGTGATATCCCAGGCCCAACCAACGGTTTTATTTAATCCCCAAACTCCTACTCCTTCCCAAAGAAGAGTGCAAAGGCAGTAGAAACCGAAGGCCAAAAGTGTTAGCGAAATCATCATAGCACCCCACCAAAGTTTCGTGGGCTTGCCTTCTACCTGACGGCTGATGTCCTCGGAAACATCGCGGATAGTCTTACCACCGGTTATAAGAGGTTCACGTATCGAAGAAGTTACTTGCATATTTTAGTCAATGGTCAATGGTCAATAGTCTATATCCAATTATGCGTGCTCTTTTTTCTCGTCTCTGTTCTTGATTTTGGTGAGGTAAAAAACATTAGGTTTCACACCAATATCTTCCAAGACCCTGTACGCACGCGGATTGCCAATCTTCTTGTCAATGCCATAGGGTCTTTTCGGATCACTTTCAATTTTCAATAATTTACTGATATGGCTTTCAGAATTATTCATATCGCCAAATACGATTGCTCCTGTAGAGCAAGCCGCCTGACATGCAGTGATCACCTCACCATCCTTCATCGGGCGTCTTTCTTTTTTAGCGGTCAGCTTACCTGTTTGGATACGCTGAACGCAGAATGAACATTTTTCCATAACGCCACGAGAGCGAACGGTTACTTCAGGATTCAGTACCATTCTTCCCAAATCTGTGTTCATAGCCGGGTTAGACTGATAGAACTGTTGGTTATCATGGTATTTAAACCAGTTAAATCTCCGCACTTTATAAGGACAGTTGTTGGCACAATAACGAGTTCCAATACAACGGTTATAAGTCATTTGATTTAACCCCTCCGTGCTATGAGTGGTTGCTGCAACCGGACAAACCGTTTCGCAAGGTGCATTGTTACAATGCTGGCACATCATGGGCTGGAAAACTACTTCGGGATTTTCAGCAGCAATCTCCGCTGCTTTATAATCTTCTGGATTGGCATCACTGCTGTAGTATCGATCGATACGCAACCAATGCATTTCTCTACGATTGATGACTTCTTTTTTACCCACCAAGGCTACGTTGTTCTCGACATTACATGCGACTACGCAAGCCGCACAACCATTACAAGTGTTAAGGTCGATAGCCATACCCCAATAATGACTCTTGTATTCATGGCCTTTCCATAAGCTTAAAGTGGCAGGGTCAACTTTCTCATCCCAATTAGTAATTTTAGGATACTCTCTTCCTGCTGCTGGATTTTCTTTGAACTCTGACAAAACAGATTCCTGAATAACACTCTCACGTCCCATATAAGTCTGGTGAGTCTGAGTTTGCGCTAACTGGAAATCGTCTTCGGTGCTTGCAACCGTTAAGCCTGTTGTAATACTATAATTTAAAGAGCCGTTAGTTGTAGCAACCCATGGATAGACATTTACTCCAATTCCATCGGCTACCGTTCCTACTTTTGTGCGTCCGTAACCCAATGCGACACCAATAGTGCCTGGCGCTTGTCCTGGTTGAATGAGCGCTGGAAGTTTAATTGTATTTCCTCCGAGAGTCAGACTAATCAACTTAGTATATCCCTCTGCATCATTGTCTAGCTTCAATACTTCACGGGCATCTTTTTGAGAAACGGTTATATAATGATCCCAAGTAGCCTTGGTAATTGGATCTGGTAACTCTTGCAATAATGGATTATTGGCCTGATTACCGTTTCCAATTGCGTAGCTTTCATAGATGACTAATTCAAACCCTGTCGATTTTTTGCTGGCTCCAATTTTACTCAGCGCATCCTCTGCATGACTTGTGAAAGAAAGTTCTTTCTGCTCGACAGGTAATTCATAAACGCCTTCGTACAAACATTTGTCCCAGAAGCTTTGGAAATCAAGTGAACTAGTTTGTTTTGCGAAAAACCAATTCTTCCAATTCTCACTAATCACTGAATAATACTCAACGTTTTTATCGCCAGCCCAAATTAAGAGACTTTCCTGCGCCTGACGAGTTGGAAAGAGAGGGGTAATCGCAGGCTGTGATAAACTATAATGATTAGGTTTTGGCTCGAAGTCATTCCAAGATTCAAGGTAATGGTGATCGGGCGCCATGTACCCAGAAGCAGAAGCTGTTTCGTCTGGCGTACAAGAAGTAGAAACAGCAAGTTTTGTATTTTTCAATGCACTTGCAAGTTCAGCACCTTTAGGATGATCATAGACTGGGTTGCAATTAAAGAAAATAACCGCTCCAATTTTCGAAGCCTTTGTATCTTCTATAAATGCCGTCATGGCTTCATCATTTCCCTGACGGAAATTAACTGGCAAAGAAGTAAGAATAGTAGATCCGTAATTGCCTAACAAGTTGTTAATCTCATTGACTAAAACCTGCACTTCTTTATCATTTGAACTACAGACAACGAGCGATGCTCCTTTATTAGCCAAAAGCTCTTTAGCAGCTTTTTCAACATGTGCCACTCCAGAATCTGCCGCATTTCTTCCCGCGATTATATTATAAATTTGAGCGAGTACAGCGCCTTCTTGAGATGGTTTCATCAATGAGCGATAATCCGCATTGGCACCAGTCAATGAAAGATTACTTTCAAATTGATAGTGCCTCGACATATCGCGCTTCTCCTCACTCACAGCACGAGTTGTACCGTAGGCTTTTGCAAACTCTATCGGAGAAAGCCAAGTGCCCAAAAAGTCAGCGCCCACACTGACAATCACTTTTGCCTTGCTGAAATCATAGCTAGGAATAATAGCAGAGCCAAACGACTCCTCATTAGCCTTCAACAACCCATAATAAGAAATAGGGTCGTACTGAATGTGAGTGGTAGTAGGATATTTTGCCTTGAATTTTTCAATCGATGCTTTTGTACTAGGGCTCAGAATGGTGTTACTGACAATCCTTATCTGTTCGCCTTTTCCTGAAACTTCTTCCAGCTTAGCAATGATGCCTTTGTCAACATCTTCCCATTTCGCCTTATTAATTTCCGATGAGGGCGTTTTTGGGCCACGCAGTCTGAAGTTATCATACAATGAAAGAACAGATGCCTCTACTTGCGCACTGGTTCCTCCTTTTGTAACACTTGAAAGCGCGTTGCCGTCTAATTTGATTGGGCGGCCATCGCGCACTTTCACTACTACAGAACAATAATCGCCACCATTGACATAAGTTGATGCATAGTAATTAGGAATACCGGCATCAGCATCCAACGGCTTTACTACGTAAGGAATTGCTTTTCGGATAGGTGCCTCGCAAGCAGCCAATGATGCGGCCGCAACGCTAAAACCCATCATTTTCAAAAAGTCTCTGCGAGAGTGACCAGGGTCTTCTGACACGCCCATGTCGACAAATTCTTTATCGGCATGTTTTACGTAAGAAGGATCATTCTTGAGTTGGGCTAATCCTTTCCAATATGTCTTTTTAGTAGTAGTGCTCATACGCTCTTTATCGTGACCGAAACATTTAAGGCTTACAATATTAATAGTGACATTTTGCGCATTCCAACCCGCCAATGTCCTCTACTTTCATTTTTGATTTCTTTGCTGACAGATGTAACTCGTTCAGCTTGTTGTAATACTCGTTGTCTTTTGTGTTGACATCGGTTTTACGGTGGCAGTCGATACACCATCCCATTGTCAACAAGGAGTATTGCTTTACCACTTCCATTTCCTGAACAGGACCGTGGCAGGTCTGACACTCTATTCCGCCCACATTCACATGCTGTGCGTGGTTAAAATAGGCCAAGTCAGGAAGATTGTGGATGCGAACCCACTCGATTGGTTTCTGCTTGCCGGTGTAAGAAGCTGTTTTAGAATCGTAACCGATCGCAGCATAAATTTTTTGGATCTCAGGTGACTCTTGTTTGATCTGCGTGTGGCAATTCATACATATATTAGGAGAAGGTATGTTTGCTTGTTTGCCCTTTAGTACACCTGTGTGGCAATACTTACAGTCAATTTCGTAAGACCCTGCATGCAGCTTGTGCGAAAAGGCGATGGGTTGCTTGGGTTGATAATCTTGCTGTACGCCAATGGAATAGAGTCCGTCAATTGTGGTCTTAAACCCAACCGCAGCGACTATAAAGACAACGAGGAAAATGAAACCCGAACTGCGGGTTATCGTTGCGAACGTATAAGGCGAATTGACCACTTGCTGATCGTCTTCGCTCAATTCTTTTTGGTTGAGGTATTTCTTCAAGGCCGATACGATCAGGCCAAGGATGACAAGCATTAACAGAAGGATAAGAAGCATACCCCCCACAATCGCATTCAAATAAGAAGAAGGCACTCCGGCACTTCCCCCGCCAGCTGTTTGTTGTGCTGCTGCAGGAGCCACCTCTACTTTTTCAGCATCAGCCTTTACATACGCAAGTATGCTTAAGATTTGGGCGTCTGTATAACTCGTAAAAGCCGTCATCTGGCTTTTGTTGTATTCGTTATAGATTTTATTGGCGTACTCATCGCCACTGGCAATCTTTTTTGCAGGATTCTTTACCCATTCAATGATCCATGCAATGGATGGAGCCCGGTTTTCGACACCAGCGAGTGCCGGTCCTACTAGTTTTTGTTTAACTCGGTGGCACGATTTACAATTGCCATTAAATAAGGCCTCCCCTGCGCTGATTGCAGCGGCATCTGTCGGAATTTCTTGAGCGAAAGAAGTAAAACTTGTTGTAACGAACAGTACGAGGGTGAGAAGCTTAACGAGATCAGATAATCTATCCTTCATCATGACGCGTTTTGGTAACCGCTTTTTTACGGAATGGCACAAATCTACACTCCCAAGCCATTATTTCAAACTTATTTTACAGGCTTGGCGATATTTATTTAGGCCGCCCCAGATGAGTTTTATATTGTCGCTGGGAAACCAGAAAAATGTGGATAAGTTTGAACAATTGAATTGGAAAGTGAACCGGTGATTATGGCTAATCGTGTCTATTTGGAATCATTTTAGAAAATAAGAAAAGTCAAGTCACATTGTAATTAATCAAACAGATGATCAGCGCCTTTGAGTATGTAAAGGTACTGATATTCATCATCTTAGGGCTTGGTATAACCCAAATCCTTACTGCTATTGCCGATCTGATCCACGAGAGCAAGCGCATGAACGCATACTGGCCACATGTCTTGTGGGTTCTTATAGTGCTGATTCTTCATGTGCAAGAGTGGTGGATTATTTACGACCTCAAAAACTATGCACCCTGGCGGTTGCAAACGTTTTTATTCATCATGGTGTATCCTATTAAACTTTTTGTGCTGGCCCGGTTGCTGTTCCCGTTTGGTATCCAAGAGGGTATGATAGGCTTGAAGGTTTTCCACCAGGAAAACTACCGTAAGATTTTTTTTTCGCTATTGGCCTGGCTCTCCTAGCCATCGTTGACAGCCTCCTTATTCGAGGCGATAGTCTTCAATCTCAATTACTAAAATTGATTGTGCCTTTCATTTTTTTAATTTTGTATTTCAAAAAGGCTCCTGAATGGGTGCACAAACTAGTTTCGGTGGGCTTTTTTTTATTGCTGATTGTGACTATTGCCGTAGAGTGGAATGAATGGTTGATTAGCAATTGACAATTCCAAGCTATTGATGAAACACCTTTGAATGAATAATCTTGCCGGCTTGGATTTCAAGCATTTCACCTACCGCTAAATCTTCTTCGCCATTAACGTGGCGAATATATTCCATAAAGATGCGGTCTTCGTATGGAGTCAGGCGGATCAATTCATACTTTAGAGAGGGTAATCTATTAAAAGCATCTTGCCACCAAGCCCTCAGCGCAGGCTTACCTTTAATCAATCCTTTAGTTTCCGGATGTCGAACTTTTAACTTCGGACTATAGTGAGTTGCTTCTTCATGATAGAGGCGCAACAAGCTCTCTAAGTCATGCGCATTAAATGCCTGAAACCAATTTGTAGCAATACTTGATAACTCGTCCAAACGCATCATGATTTATTAATTTGCTATTTAATGTAAATAAGCTCTGACAGCCGAAGATGCCGTTGTCGCCTTCTTCCTTGCCTCTTCGATCGTATCGCCTTTAGCTAAGCAAACTCCCATCCTTCTCTCACCATTTACTTCTGGCTTTCCGAACAATCGAAGTTGAGTGTCTGGCTCGTTTAATGCAGCGTCCAAGCCGGAAAAAGAAATGTTTTTGGATTGGCCTTTTACCAAAATGACAGATGAAGCACTTGGTCCAAGTTGCCGAATTACCGGAATAGGCAAACCCAAAATCGCACGCACGTGCAAAGCAAACTCTGAAAGGTCTTGAGAGATCATCGTGACCATGCCTGTATCATGTGGCCTTGGTGACAGTTCGCTGAAATACACCATCTCCCCATTCACAAAAAACTCCACACCGAATAGCCCAACTCCGCCCAACGCATCGACTACTTTTTTGGCAATGTTCTGTGCTTCCTCCAACGCCCTTGCTGGCATGGGGTGTGGCTGCCACGATTCTTGATAGTCGCCATGCTCTTGACGGTGGCCAATTGGCGCACAAAAAGAAACACCCTTTTTATGTCGAATGGTGAGCAGTGTTATCTCGTAGTCAAAATCGATAAAGCCTTCTACAATCATTCGCCCACCTCCGCTCCTGCCGCCCTCTTGTCCGTAGCGCCAGGCAGTTTCAATATCTGTATCTGACTTCACCACGCTTTGACCTTTGCCCGATGAACTCATAATCGGTTTTACAACGCACGGCATTCCGATCGCTTGGATCGCTGACTTGAATTCCTCCAGCGTTCCCGCGAATCGGTATGGAGAAGTTTTCAGTTGAAGAGTCTCGGCCGCTAAGGTGCGAATGCCTTCGCGGTTCATCGTCAACTTAGTTGCTGTGGCGGTAGGAATGATTCGGAAGCCTTCTTTCTCCAGTTCAATTAACGTGTCGGTGGAAATCGCTTCCACTTCGGGTACGATGTAAGTGGGCTTTTCTTTTTCAACAACGGCACGCAGCGCAGCGCCATCCAACATAGAAATAGTATATGAGCGATGAGCGACTTGCATCGCAGGTGCATGGTCGTAGCGGTCTACCGCAATTACCTCTACACCGTAGCGCTGAAATTCAATCACCACTTCTTTGCCTAGCTCTCCAGAGCCGAGCATCATTACTTTAATTGCCGAGGAGGTGAGGGGGGTGCCGATGGTCATATTGTTAGAAGTTAGAAGTTAGAAGTTAGAAGTTAGAAGTTAGAAGTTAGAAGTTAGAAGTTAGAAGTTAGAAGTTAGAAGTTTGAAGTTAGAAGTTTGAAGTTTGAAGTTAGAAGTTAGAAGTTAGAAGTTGGAAGTTGGAAGTTGGCTCCCGACTCTGGAAACTCCTCCAATTGTCTTGTTCGTTCCAATATTCTCTTGCTAATTCTTTCTGCAGCTAAAGGTGATTTATCAGCCAGAAAATCATAGAAAATTTCTAAATCGGATATTGCTTCGGAAGTCCAAATCAACTGAGCTACTTTCACTTCTTAAACTTGTCTTCAAAGAAGTTTTTAACCTCAGATTGAGTCAAAACGCGTCCCGCAGCTATGTCCTCGTTTGAATAGTCGAGCTTCTTTTGCATAACACTTGGCGTCCTTGGAATTCTTGACAAATAAATTTGTTCGAGGTTTCCCTTTTTTAAAGCTTCAACACGACTCAAAATTGCTTCGTCCTTAAACTTCACCAACCATTCTGTCAACTCAACCTCTTTAATGCAACATCCATTGCTTGCAACTTTAAAGTAATCTTTTACAAAACTAATGATTTATTGGCTTTTTGTCGACCTAGTTTGAACTATGTTGAACTCTCATAGTGCTTTCAGCAACGTGTTCATACCATATTCCCCTTGAACGTGAGTTTTTTTACGCCTAACCCAATCAACAGGCCAAGTGCAGCAAATCCAACCACCACAAAGAACAAATTGTCCTGAAATACTTGTGCATCCAAATTGAAAATTCTGCCAGACCAGTACCCAACAGTGCTCACCACTGTAGCCCAGATGAGCCCGGTGATCGTACTGAAAACTAAGAATCTCTTGGGCGGTAGGCCGCTCATGCCAATCATAAGGGGTATAATAATTCGAAAGCCATACAAAAAGCGATAGCTGAAGAGAATCTGATATCGATTTCGCTCAAAGAAATTAGTCAAAGGCAACATTCTAGCTTGCAGCTTAGGGCGGGTCGACAAAAATAATTTTCCGTTGAGTCGACCAATAAGATAATAGAGCCAGTCACTAACAAAAGAGCCACCGAACGCAGCCAACACTGTTGTCGGGAACAAGAAAACTCCTCTGTGAATGAGTGATGACACGATCAATATAGCCGTTTCTCCCTCGAAGAAAGTGCCAACTGAGAGCGCCAAGTAACCATATTGATCTAAAAACTCTTCCAACTGTTTGTTCGCTCTGCGAGTAAAATTGTATTAAGCCAAAATTAATTCTGTAAAAATCGAACTGATTTGGTGAATTATCGTTTTTAATTCCATTAATTTTGTGAAAACTTTTTTGAATGGCATTTACGTAACTAACTATCACCACAAGAATTGGAAAATTTAGTCACCATTAACGCGAACTCGGGTAATTCTGCCCTACTGCACTTTGCCGAACCGGCATCGACCACGCTTCTCGCAACTGCCTGTACTGTGACCAGGCGACCGCATAGACGGATTAGGATCTGATACTACCATCTTTTTAAAGACAGATGCAGGTCAAGCCTCCAGGAGGTTTTGACATGGTGCGCATGCACCCAGTTAATCTTTTCTTCATTCTAACGTTTTAAATCAAATTGGAAAATATCATTGTTCGTGCAGCTATGGCTGCAGACATTCATTATGCGGAAACCATTACCAACGAGATGGCCGAATCAGCCAAGGCTCGTGGAACCGGAATTGCCAAACGCTCGCCCGACTACATCAAGCAAAAGATGGCGGAAGGTAAAGCAGTTATTGCATTAATGCCTGATGGAACTTGGGTAGGTTTTTGTTACATTGAATCGTGGGAGCACGAAAAATTTGTTGCCAATAGTGGGTTGATTGTTTCTCCTCCGTTCCGCAAAAGTGGAGTTGCCACCGAAATCAAACGCAAAGTCTTTGAACTCTCGAGGAAGAAATATCCGGATGCGAAAATTTTTGGATTGACGACCGGATTGGCCGTAATGAAAATCAATTCAGATTTGGGTTACGAACCCGTAACTTACAATCAGTTAACCAACGATGAGCAGTTTTGGAAGGGTTGCCAGAGTTGTGTGAACTACGAAATTTTGATGAGCAAGAATCGTCAAAATTGTATGTGCACCGCGATGCTCTACGACCCGGTTGAAAAAGCAAAAGAACTGGAATTGAAAAAGCACCACGAAGCTAAAGCAGAAAACTTTTGGGGCCGAGATCTTCGCAGCGACAACAAGGTATTTGACCGATGGGTTCGTTTCAAACAATTTGTGTTGTTGAAAGGCTGGAAGAAAAAAGAAGACGATGGTGCCGTTAAGAAAAATTCATTTTTAAGCTTTTTATTCTTTTGGTAATGAAAAAAGTTCTTTTGGCCTTTAGTGGTGGTTTAGATACCTCCTACTGTGCAAAGTATTTGTCGGAAGACCTGGGCTATGAAGTCCATTCTATTACGGTGAACACCGGTGGATTTGATGCAGCCGAAGTACAATCCATAGAAACGCGTGCAAAAAATTTGGGGATGGCATCTCATAAAACTGTAGATGCCACTAAATCGTATTACGAAAAAGTAATTCGGTATTTAATTTTTGGTAATGTATTGAAGAACGCAACCTACCCGCTAAGTGTAAGCGCTGAAAGAATGTCGCAAGCCTTGGCGGTAGCCAATTACGCCAAAGAAATAAAAGCTGACGCTGTGTCTCATGGTAGCACAGGTGCTGGCAACGATCAAGTGCGGTTCGATATGGTGTTTCAAATCTTGTTGCCCGGGTTGGAAATCATTACTCCCATTCGCGAAAAGCGATTGAGCCGCGAAGAAGAAATTGAATACCTGAAAAAGAAAGGTGTTTCTTTCAATTTTGAAAAAGCCAAGTACTCCATCAACCAAGGTATCTGGGGAACAAGCGTGGGCGGTAAAGAAACGCTGAACTCGATGGGGCAACTTCCCGAGGAAGCATGGCCAACACAAGTTACCAAAGATGGAAACGAAGAAGTAAAGATCGGGTTTGCAAAAGGTGAGTTGTTTTCAATCAATGGTAAAAACTTTTCCCATCCGACTGAAGCGATCCATTTTTTTCAGTCCATTGCAGGTCCTTACGGAATTGGTAGAGATATTCATGTAGGAGATACCATCATTGGTATCAAAGGCCGTGTTGGTTTTGAAGCAGCAGCTCCCCTGCTCATCATCAAAGCACATCATGCTTTGGAGAAGCATGTGCTTACGAAATGGCAGTTGAGCTGGAAGGACCAGCTGGCACAATTTTATGGCAACTGGCTGCACGAGGGTCAATACCTGGATCCCGTGATGCGCAATATAGAAGCGTTCCTTACGAACTCTCAAGAAAATGTAACAGGCGAAGTGTCCATCACACTTTATCCTTATCGTTATCAGGTAAACGGTATTGAATCACGCTTTGATTTGATGTCAAGTAAATTTGGCAAGTATGGCGAGATGAATTTAGGTTGGACCGGAGAAGATGTAAAAGGGTTTACAAAGATTTTTGGTAATCAAGTGGCGATTCATTATCAAGTTGCCAGTTCCCAGTTGCCTGTTACCGGAAACCACCTGCCTGCCTGCAAGGCAGGGAAACCAGAAACCGGAAACAACTTATGAGCGCACAAATCAAAGCTGGTATTATTGGAGGGGCTGGCTATACAGGTGGCGAAACAGTTCGACTACTATTGAATCATCCTGCGCTTGAATTGATTTTTGTTCAAAGCAGAAGTCAGGCAGATAAACCATTGACTTCAGTTCATCATGATTTAGTCGGAGAAACAAATTTGAAATTCTCAGAATACTTCAGTCAAGAAGTAGATGTGTTGTTTCTTTGCCTTAGTCATGGAGAAAGCAAAAAGCTGTTGATCGAAAATAAATTCAAAGCCGAAACAAAGATTATCGATTTAGGAAATGATTTCAGATTAGGTGAAAAAGCAGGTGAGCGAGAATTTGTGTATGGTCTTCCCGAGTTTCAACGTGAAAAAATTAGGCAAGCAAAAAACATTGCCAACCCAGGTTGTTTTGCCACTACCATACAGTTGGGATTATTGCCATTAGCAAATGCAGGCCTTCTCGTAGAAGTACATACAACCGGAATTACCGGATCTACCGGTGCAGGCCAAAAATTACAAGATGCTACACACTTCACCTGGCGAGCAAATAATGTCTCCGCTTATAAGACATTAACGCACCAACATCTGGGAGAAATAAATCAAACTATAAAATCACTGCAACCCAACTTCGATGATGCCATCAACTTTGTTCCATGGCGGGGAGATTTTACAAGGGGAATTTTTGTCAGCTCCGTACTGGACTGCGATCTTAGCTTAGAGGAAGCAAATCAATTGTTTAAAGAGTACTATAAGTCGCATCCGTTCACGCACATAGCCGATGAAATGATTGACCTTAAGCAAGTAGTGAATACAAACAAATGCTTGATTCATCTAGAAAAAATTGGTAGCAAACTGGCAATCCATTCCACAACCGATAACTTGTTGAAGGGCGCAAGTGGGCAAGCCGTGCAGAATATGAATTTAATGTTTGGGCTCGATGAATCAGTGGGATTAAAATTGAAAGGAAGTGTTTTTTAAAGTTCCCAGTTCCTGATTTCCAGTTACTGGTAACTGGAAACCAGGAACAATTAAACACCAAAAATTAAGTTAACGATGAGATTATTTGACGTCTACCCTCTTTTCCCAATCGAGCCTGTAAAAGCGCAAGGTTCGTGGCTGTGGGACAAAGAAGAAAATAAATATTTGGACTTGTATGGTGGTCACGCGGTGATCTCAATTGGTCATAACCATCCACACTTTGTCGAAGCACTCAAATCACAATTAGATAAAATCAGTTTTTATTCTAACAGTATCAAGAACGAATTGCAGGAAAAGCTAGCAGAGAAACTTGGTCAACTTTCTGGTTACCCCAATCACCAACTGTTTCTTTGCAACTCGGGTGCTGAAGCTAACGAAAATGCACTGAAGCTCGCTTCATTTGTAAACGGCCGGAAAAAAGTTATAGCGTTTAAAAAAGCATTTCATGGTCGAACGTCCGGTGCAGTTGCGGCTACTGATAACCCTAAAATCGTTGCACCTTTTAATGCCGGGCATGAAATTATTTTTCTCCCCTTCAATGATGAAGCTGCCTTCGTAAATGAAATCAATAAAGATATTGCTGCCGTTATCATCGAAGGTATACAGGGTGTGGGTGGCATTCATATCCCAAATCACTTGTTCCTTCAACTCTTATCAAAAAAATGCAAGGAGGTCGGTGCACTTTTGATCCTCGATGAAGTACAATCCGGTTATGGACGCACGGGTAAATTTTTTGCGCACCAATTCGCTGGCATTGAAGCAGACTTGATAACGATTGCAAAAGGGATGGGGAATGGGTTTCCGGTGGGTGGTGTACTTATTCATCCGGACATCAAACCATGGAGTGGAATGCTCGGAACCACATTCGGAGGAAATTACCTGGCTTGCGCGGCCTCGTTGGCGGTCTTAGACGTAATTGAAAAGGAAAACCTGATGCAGCATGCAGCCGAGCTGGGCAGCTACTGGATGCAGGAACTGAAAAAATTCTCACCCATTTTGGAAGTGCGTGGGCAAGGGCTGATGATTGGTTTTGATTTACATGAATCACTCACATCACTGCGTAAAGACTTACTCTTCAAACACCATATCTTTACAGGCGAAGCTAAACCAAACACGGTGCGCTTATTGCCGTCCTTGGCTTTTTCAAAAAATGATGCTGATTTATTTTTGGAAGCAATGACAACGGAATTTAAACAGGTCACTGCCCTATGAAAAAGTTCATTTCGTGTGAGGATGCCCCCGATTTCCAACTACTCATAGCAAAAGCATTGGAATACAAAAGTAACCCGTTCAAGGATGTTACGCTCGGCAAGGGAAAGCGAATGGGTTTACTTTTTCTGAATCCAAGTATGCGGACGAGATTGAGCACAGAAATTGCTGCCAAAAATCTAGGTATGGATGTAATCGCTTTTAACGTGGGGCAAGATGGCTGGGCATTAGAGTTTGAAGACGAAGCTATAATGAGTGGCACCACGGTAGAACACGTGAAAGATGCTGCTCCCATTCTCGGAAAGTACTTTGATGTATTAGGGATTCGAACTTTCCCTTCCTTAAAGAATAAAGAAGATGACTACAGTGAATTGTACATCAACCAATTTGTGAAATATTCAGGCGTTCCTGTTGTCAGCTTAGAGAGCGCGACCCTGCATCCGCTTCAAAGCCTGACCGACCTCATCACGATTCAGGAGATGTTCAAAGAAAAAAGCCATGCCTTACGTCCCGCCTCCCGTAGCCTTGCGGAGGGTAGGCAGGCAGGAAAACCAAAAATAGTATTGACCTGGGCTCCCCATGTGAAAGCATTACCCCAATGTGTAGCCAATAGTTTTTCACAGTGGATCAACGCCTGGGGTGGTGCCGAATTTATCATCACGCATCCGGAAGATTACGAACTTGACGCAAAATTTACGAAAGGAGCTACAATTACTCACAATCAAGATGAAGCACTGAAGAATGCAGACTTCGTGTATGTGAAAAACTGGAGCACCTTCGCGGATTACGGAAAAATTTATTGTAATGATCCCGAATGGATGCTTACCCATGAAAAGTTAGCCTCAACCAACAATGCAAAAATAATGCACTGCTTGCCTGTTAGGAGAAATGTGGAGTTAAGCGATGAAGTACTGGATAGTTCAGCAAGTTTGGTTACCCAACAAGCAAGTAATCGAGTGTGGGCTGCTCAGGCGGTGTTGGCGGAAATACTAAATGGTTTCAAGTTGCCAGTTACCGGTAATGGGAACCCAGAAACTGGCAAACTCTAATTTTTAATATGAATAAACTATACGTCATAAAAATCGGGGGAAATGTTTTGGATGATGAACAAGCATTAGCTTCTTTTCTAAAAGATTTCGCATCTATCCAAGCCCCTAAAATATTAATTCATGGCGGAGGAAAGATCGCCACCAAGCTAGGGGACCAACTCGGGATTGAAAGTCAATACGTAAAAGGCCGAAGAATTACAGATTCCCCTACCCGGGATTTAGTGACCATGGTCTACGGTGGTTTGGTAAATAAACAAATCGTTGCACAGCTTCAGGGGCTTCATTGTAATGCCATCGGCCTTACCGGTGCGGATGGTAATTTGATTAAAGCCGTTAAACGACCTGTAGGTGAAGTTGATTTCGGGTTTGTAGGTGATATCACTGCAGAAAGCGTGAACTCTACATTGCTCTATTTTCTGTTAAAACAGAATGTCATTCCCGTATTTGCTCCACTTACTCATGCAAATGGCGTGATGCTGAACACCAATGCGGATACCATTGCCTCTGTACTGGCTGTTTCGTTAAGCAAGCACTTCGATACACGTCTTATTTTTTGCTTTGAAAAAACAGGCGTCTTAAGAGATGTGGCCAAAGAAGAAACTGTTATCAATACACTCAATAAGAGTATGTATCAACAGTTACTTAAGGAGGGCGCCTTTCATGATGGGATACTACCTAAACTAGAAAATGCTTTTGATGCTATTAATCACGGAGTAAAAGAGGTACTCATAGGAGAACATACTAATTTGTTAGCCAACACAGGCTACGACACCAAAGGCACTCTGATTACGCTTTCATGAGGGAACATTTACATAGTATCGCTATTGATCTTCTTCAGCAACTGATCACGATTCCTTCTTTCAGTAAAGAAGAAGATAAAACGGCCGGATTGCTTATGGGCTTCTTTAGCTATCATGGGATGGAAGCAAAGCGCGTTGGAAATAATGTATGGGCGAAAAATAAATTCTTTGATGCGTCTAAGCCCACCTTACTTTTAAATTCCCATCACGACACCGTAAAGCCAAATCCATCGTATACCCGCGACCCGTATTCGCCAGTGATTGAAAATGGGAAACTGTTTGGACTAGGTAGCAACGATGCAGGTGGGCCACTAGTCTCATTGATAATGACGTTTTTCAATTTCTACGATCGCCCCAATCTCAAATACAATTTAGTACTGGCGGCCACAGCCGAAGAAGAAATTTCTGGTACAGGAGGGATTGAAATGGTCTGGAAAGAACTTCCTGCCATCGATATGGCGATTGTTGGAGAACCGACATTGATGAATTTCGCAGTAGCGGAGAAAGGACTCATGGTGCTCGATTGCGTTACGTATGGAAAAGCCGGACACGCTGCTCGTGAAGAAGGTGTCAATGCGATCTATCAATCACTCAAAGACATCGAATGGTTTCGTACCTACGAATTCCCTAAAATCTCTGAATCACTCGGTAAAGTAAAAATGTCGGTTACCGTTATTCACGCTGGCCAGGCACACAATCAGGTTCCCTCCGAATGTAAATTTACAGTAGATGTTCGGGCAACAGATGCGTACTCGTTAGAAGAAATCTTGGCGACTATCCAACAGCATGTTCAATGTGAGGTAACACCCCGCTCACTAAGACTTCGTTCTTCTGGAATTCCAAAAGTACACCCACTGTATAAGGCTGGCGAAAAACTAGGAGTTACATTCTATGGCTCCCCTACTACATCAGACAAAGCACTTATTCCAGTTCCATCGATAAAACTAGGTCCGGGCGACTCGGCAAGATCGCACAGTGCAAATGAGTTCATATATCTACAGGAGATTGAGGATGGAATTGCTGGTTATATTAAATTGATTGAAAAATTATAAAAGGTTCCCGGATGCCGGTTTCCGGTTTTGTAACAACAGATATAAGTTATCCAAATGAAAAGTTATAGGGATTTAGATATCTACAACGAGTCAAAACGTTTGGCCATTCAGATTCATAAGATGTCTCTCACACTTCCAAAGTTTGAGATGTATGAAGAAGGTGGGCAGATTCGCAGGTCTTCAAAATCAGTAACTTCAATGATTGTTGAAGGTTATGGAAGGGGAAGGTACAAGGCTGACTTTGTTAAGTATCTCGTTTATGCCCAATCAGAATGCGATGAGACGATTGTCCATCTTGATTTCCTATTCGAAACAGGATCATTGGCGGATAAAGATAAATATCAAGTTTTAAACAATGATTATGACTCGCTAAGCAAAAGAATCAATAAGTTTACCCAATGGGTTGAAGAAAATTGGAACGAACCACCTGAACCAAATAGTAAATAACCAAAGCTTTAATCAGAACATAAAAAACTGGAAACCAGTAACCGGTAACCGGAAACAACAAATGAGCTCAAGAGTCAACATCAAAAAAACCGAGATCCTCTCCAACAACTGGTACACGTTAAAAAAAGTAACGTTTGATTACCAACACAAAAACGGAAAATGGATTGAGCAAAATCGGGAAGCTTACGACCGAGGTAACGGAGCAACAATCCTGCTGTTCAATCAAATATCAAAGACCGTTATTCTTACTAAGCAATTTCGGTTGCCTTCTTATATCAATGGCAACGCAAGTGGTATGTTGATTGAAGCGTGTGCTGGTTTATTGGACTTAGACAATCCTGAAGATTGCATCCGCAGGGAAACAGAAGAAGAAACAGGTTTTAAAATCAAAGATGTAAAAAAGATTTACGAAGCCTATATGTCACCAGGGTCGGTAACAGAAATTCTTTATTTTTTTGTTGCCGAATACTCCAAAGAAATGAAAACGACTTCTGGCGGTGGTGTAGATGAGCATGAAGATATTGAAGTGATGGAGTTATCTTTTTCGCAAGCACTTGAAATGATTGTAAGCGGAGAAATTAAAGATGGCAAAACGATTATGTTGCTGCAGTATTTACAAATCCATTATCCGGCACTACTATGAAACTATGGCAAAAGAATAGCGATTCTCTTAACGAAGTAAATCAATTCACGGTCGGTAAAGATCGTGAAATGGATTCTTATCTGGCTTCCTTCGATGTGCTAGGCTCACTGGCACACATTCAAATGCTAGAGTCTATTCAACTCATTGGTAAAGATGAGTTGGTCCTGTTATCAAAAGAACTAAAGTCGATTTATACATTAATTAAAAAAGGTGATTTTCATATTGAAAAAGGAGTCGAAGACATTCATTCACAAGTAGAATTGCTGCTCACCAGGAAGTTGGGCGATGTAGGTAAAAAAATTCATAGCGGCCGCTCACGCAACGATCAAGTTCTGTTAGATATAAAGTTGTTTCTGCGTCATGAAATACAATCGCTAACGGAAGAGATACAAAAGCTATTTGATCTGCTCATCCTCAAAAGTGACGAGCATAAAGACAAGCTTCTTCCGGGTTACACCCATCTTCAAATGGCCATGCCCTCTTCTTTTGGTCTATGGTTTGGAGCTTATGCAGAAAGTTTGGTGGATGATCTAATAACGTTAGAAGCAGCTTACCGAATCACCAATAAAAATCCGCTTGGCTCAGCGGCAGGATACGGATCGTCTTTCCCGCTAAACAGAACATTGACTACTGAACTATTGGGCTTTGATGATTTAAACTACAACGTGGTGTATGCCCAAATGGGCAGAGGGAAAACCGAACGAATAGTAGCCCAAGCATTAAGTAATGTTGCTGCGACTTTGTCAAGATTAGCCATGGACGCATGTCTTTATTTGAATCAAAATTTTGGCTTCATCTCTTTCCCTGATGAATTGACCACTGGCTCCAGCATCATGCCACACAAAAAAAATCCAGATGTTTTTGAATTGATCAGAGGCAAGTGCAATGGGCTTCAAGCGTTGCCTAATGAAATAGCGATGCTCACAACCAATTTACCATCTGGCTACCACCGTGATTTGCAGTTATTGAAAGAAAAACTATTCCCGGCTTTTGAAACGATAAAAGACTGTCTTGAAATGACGTATCTGATGCTTTCCAATATTCAAGTGAAGTCAAATATCCTTGAGGATGAAAAATACAAATACCTTTTCAGTGTGGAGGAGGTAAATAAACTTGTGTTGGCCGGAATGCCTTTCCGGGATGCGTACAAAAAAGTGGGTGAAGAAATTGAACAAGGTAAATTCGCCTACCACACAAAAGTTCAACACACCCATGAAGGTAGTATTGGAAACCTTTGTAACAATAAGATCAAAACAAATTTCGAAACGAATCTATCCAAGTTTAATTTTGCTTCTGTGGACAGCGCATTGCAAAAACTCATCGATAGCTAACAGCCTAGTGAATCCGATCGCCCCTCGGTTGTAGCGATGACATAATCTCTCCCTCCACTTTTAAGAACAGCCGCCAGCGAGCCTCCACTGTTTTTTCATCGGCATACTCCTTTGCCAACGTAATAAAGTTCTTGTAATGCCCCGCTTCAGAAACCATCAATTCATAATAGAATTGGCGCAACTCTTGATCTTTCAATTCTTTCCACAACAGCCGAAAACGTTCACAGCTTCGAGCTTCTATTAATGCACACATCAACAACTTTTCAATTAACTGCTGCTCTCTGTTTCCTCCTTTTTTTATTGATTTGGCCAGTAGATCAACATATTCATCTTTCCGAGCGTTGCCTAGCCTTAAACCGCGTTTCTTTAATTGTTCAAGCACCCGCTCAAAGTGCGCCCATTCCTCTGCGACAACAGGGGTCAACACTTCTACAAGTTTCTCCTTGTCCGGGAACTGAACTATCAATGAAATGCAGGCAGAAGCTGCCTTTTGTTCACAGTAAGCATGATCAACCAAAATTTCCTCAATATTCATCGAGGCAATATCAACCCATCGCGGATCTGTTGGCAGTGTTAAACCCAGCACATGTTTCTCCATCACTAATCAAAAAGAGGAATTTCAAAACCAAAGTCAAGAATATTACTCATAGCCGGATAACCATACGTTAAAAGATATCCGGCAGGCTTCCCAATTTGCCAGGCATTGTGGTACTTGATAAAAAGTCGTCCACCTTTAATCTTCGCGTTCAAAAAAATATCTACTACCGGAAATCCTTCAACAATGTGCTTATCTTGAAGATAATAGGATTGAATATCGGGTGCATAAGCCAACGCGAGGTAGCTCGACTTATAATGAACATCCAGACCGAACTGCAGCTGGAGATTTTTGTCGAAAAGGATGTTCTCATAATAAAGTTGGCTATTGATAAACCATTCTGGTATCCGGATCGCACTGTCATCGTTTTTCCATAGCTGGGTGTAAGTAACTTGCGGCTTGAAATACAATCTCCTAAAGAATTTCAAGCTTAAATGAAGTTCAGGCGAAAAAATTTGTTGGTTTCCTGTTGACTGCACAGGTATCAAACCACTCTTGAAGTCTCTAAAAAAAATGTAATTATTTAACAACGTGTAGGTCACCCCGGGGCTAACAAATAGGTTGCCCCATCGCACCTTGAAAAAACCCTTGAGCTGATTTGAAAAAGTGTTCTCAAAATTATTTAGCCAATAATTATGACTTCCCCGGTACGCACGCTGCAGGTAACCTGGCTTGGCAAGGCTACTAACAAGGCTTGCGTCCAGCCAGGGAGTCGTTAAAGTTCCCTCCAGTTTATAATTCCCATCCAATAACAACTCGGCAGAGCCTCTCAACTCACTTAACGAATCAAAGCGAAAAGCCACTCGCCCACCTATGTAGTTTTCTATCAACGAAGACGATGCCCTCGGATCAAATCCACTCAAAAATGGGATTCGGTTTTGAACTGCGCGGGATTTAAAGTAGAAATCGTAAAACAGAAAAGCGGCATTGCCTTTTACTCCGACTTCATTTTCAAACGACCAGAACTCCATAACATCCGTTCCTTTGATCGAGTCTATAAGTGTCTGCTTAAAGAAATTCGAGGCAAGATCTGTACGATCCCTTCGAAAAATGTTATCACGTATTTCGTACGTGGATGAAAGATAAAGCTGTACCGGTTTTGCTAGTTTATAAGATTGCAACACATGGAAGTTGTGGCGAAGCTCTTCCGTTTCAGTGCCCGTTAAAGTCGGGGCAGCGTTAGGGTTAAAAAAGGCCGCAAACGTAGTATCAGACGTAAGCCTAACACCCCCATTTTCTCGTACGCGATGCCTGATTCTTCTATAATTCAGTGCCAGTAGATAGCGGCTATTTTTCGATTTGTAAGTAGTAAAAATGTCATAGTAGTGACTCACCGTTTGCCGATCGGCTCTTCTGTATTGAAGTTGTTTGTCTACTAAAATGGGGCGATAATTGAAACCAAAATTCCACCTCGCGTTGATGGCTCTTGTGAACTCTATATGCGACATCGCTCTTCCGTTGCCCGCCCACACTAGGTAAACTCTAGTATAGGGCGACTTTGAATCATAATATCGTGGTTCTTGTGTATCAAAGTAAGCATCATACGCATGAAACCCAGGATTTGCGCCAATAGTAGTTGACACCAAGGGAAATATCGGATTCAATGCGGTTCCCATGTTTCCTAAATCTTGTACCGTGTTGTTGAGTCGCTGCACGTAGGTCCATCTATGAAAATTATTGATGGAAGTATCCAATGGTTGGTAGTTAGTCTTATTATAAAACAGATCCGTTTCGGTAATCCAACGTGTTGTTTTGGGCCCGTAAACGTTCTTGCTAGAGTCGTTGATGATCTTAGAATAGGTCCTCTTTTTTGGCTGATCTGACTTGCTGTTTATCGGAGCCTTAATTGCTTTTCGCTTTAAGACAGTGGTGTCCTTCTTTATAGTGTCTTGCTTCACTTTGGCTGCGATTTTCTTTTCTTGGCCAAGAATACCGAGGGCTGAAAACCAGCAAAGCAATAGAACGAACAAGTGTTTAGAAATCACGCGTAAAAATAACAATTGTTTGACGGCTACAGGTTTTGATCATGCAGGAGTCTTAGATTCTCATCGACCATGTTGAGAACCAGTTTATCAAAATCTGCGCCACGATCTAAAAAAGAAGTCTCTACGGGAAGGTAAAACCATTTTGTTTTATCCAAATCTCCCTGCAACTGGGGTGAAATCAGTTTTACCATATCCTTTTCTGTTGTTAGTATTGAATCCACATCTTGTTCATGGACAAAAGCTTGAATTTTAAGAAGGTCGCCCACGGTGTAAAAATGGTGATCATTGAATCTAAAATGCTTTTGCAGCTGAAAATTTTTGGCCACAAATGACTCCAGCGTAGAACTATTTGCTATACCCGATACCAACACAACTCTCTTGCCCACCGATTGGCCACCAGAAAAGGGCACCGCTTCTTTGTAGAAGATAGACGAGAAATAAATGGGCTGCTGACGGGCGTACTTTCGGATTTTTTTCACGACATCTTCCTGGTTCAAAAGAGTTGAGCATTTGGTCACGATAATTGCATCCGCTCGATCGGCACCCGACCGGGCTTCTCTCAGCCGTCCGAAGGGCAGCACAAAATCAGAATAAAACGGCCTGCTGAATTCAGTTAACAAAATAGAAAATTGCGGCACAACGGTACGATGCTGAAATGCATCATCCAATAGAATGATTTGAGTAAAGGGCCGTTCGTTCAATATGGTTGGAATAGCCAACGCCCGCTCTTCCCCCACGCACACCGACACTTCCTTTCCAAATTTCAAATAGTACTGATAAGGTTCATCCCCAAGCGTAGTTGCATTGTCGTCATCAGACGCTATTCGAAAACCATGCGTCTTCCGCCCAAACCCTCTACTTAGAATCGCTACCTTATAGCGCGTGCCCAGCAGCCTGACAAGATACTCCACCATTGGAGTCTTGCCCGACCCGCCTACATTTAGATTGCCTACACTAATGACGATAGAGTCAAACTTGAATGATGGCTTTTGCCCAATATCAAATAGGTAATTGCGAACCCGCGTCACCAAATTATACAGGATGGTGAATGGCCAAAGTAATACCTTCAAAAAGGGCATCATGAGTGAACCGATCTTTTGCTACTTTTAAAAATCAAAATTAACGAAACAATGGCAACGACCACGATAAAAGAAGTAACCGACTATTTGGAATCACTGGCCCCAAAGGCATATCAGGAAAGTTACGATAATAGCGGCTTGCTAACTGGCGATCGAAAAAGCCTGGTAAAAGGTGTACTCGTAACGCTAGATTGTATAGAAGCCGTTGTGGATGAAGCCATTCAAACAAATTGCAACCTGATTGTGGCCCACCACCCGATTCTTTTCAAGGGGCTAAAGAAACTTACTGGTGAGAGCTACGTGGAGCGCACTTTGATCAAGGCAATTCGCCATGACATCGCTATCTACGCGATTCATACGAACCTCGACAACGTTTATGAAGGTGTGAACAAAAGAATTGGCGAGAAAATTGGACTTAAAAACATGACCGTGTTAGCTCCAAAAGCCAATACACTTCTCAAACTGACCACATTTATTCCTACTGAAAATAAGGACGCGGTGTTAGCAGCCTTGCATCAAGCTGGTGCCGGCAACCTGGGGGATTACAAGAATTGTAGTTTTCAGGTCGAAGGCATTGGAACTTTTCTACCCACCGAAAATGCGAACCCAACCATTGGAAAAAATAACCGACAGGAAAGTGTTAACGAGGTTCGGGTCGAAATGGTTTTCCCGGGTCACTTGAAAACCCAGATAGTAAACACACTAAAAAAAGCGCACCCCTATGAGGAAGTAGCGTTCTATTTGCAGGCCTTGGAGAATGAAAACTCAGAGGTGGGTGCCGGTATGATTGGTGATCTCGAGACGCCAATGGAACTAATGTCTTTCCTTTCGAGTTTAAAATCTACCATGAACACGTCTTGTATCCGGCACACCGCATCACCATCAAATACAGTTAGTCGAGTTGCAGTATGTGGTGGATCGGGGAGCTTTTTATTGAAAGAGGCGATCCAAGCAGGCGCTGATGTCTTCATTTCTGCCGATTTTAAATACCATGAGTTCTTTGATGCCGATGGCAAAATTGCGATAGCTGACATTGGGCACTTCGAAAGCGAACAATATACAAAAGACCTTCTTTCGGAGGTTTTAAGGGAAAAATTTACTACGTTTGCAACCACTTTTTCAAAGACCATCACAAATCCAATTAGTTATCTATAAGTAATGGAAAACCAAACAGTTACACAGAAACTTGAAGCACTTGTTAAACTTCAATCTATCGATTCAAAACTAGACGAACTAAAGAAATTAAGGGGAGACCTACCCAACGAGGTGCAGGATCTTGAAGACGAAATGGAGGGTTACAAGACCCGTCTCGGTCGTTTTGAGGCTGAAATGAAAGAGCTGGATGAAGCCATCAAGAAGAATAAAGAAGGCATCAAAGAAGCCGAAAAACTCACCAAAAAATACAACGAACAGCAAAAAAACGTAAAGAACAACCGCGAGTTTGAGGCTATTACAAAAGAAGTAGAATTACAAGAACTCGAAGTTCAGATTTGCGAAAAGAAGATTAAAGAGGCCAAGGAGAAAATTGATGCTAAGAAAGCAGAGATTACTTCTATTGAAACGTTAATCAAGGAAAGAACACAAGACCTCGACAATAAGAAAGGCGAGTTGGATGATATTTTGAAAGAAAGCGAAGAAGAAGAAAAGCGATTGTTGGGAGATCGCGAAAAGGCGGTAAAAAAGATCGATGAAAAAATGCTGAAGCATTATGATCGTCTCCGCAAGAGCCTAAGTAATGGATTGGCTGTTGTGCGTGTGGTACGCGGTGCAGCTGAAGGCTGTAACATTATCATCCCACCACAAAAGATTGCGGAAATTCGTGAGAAGAAGAAAATTGTTATTGACGAACATTCCGGCAGAATTTTGGCCGATGTAGACTTGGGATCTATGGAGGAAGAACCAAAGCCTAAAAAAGCAGCACCCGTAAAAAGAACCGCAAAAAAAGTTGCGTAGATTTTTTTCGATATTAAGTCAAAAAAAAGCAGGCCTTTTGGCCTGCTTTTTTTTAATTTCTCAAACACTTTCTGCAACAGACAAGATATGGCAGTTTAGCCCCGAAATGCAGAAAGCCTATCTGCTCGTCTTGAATCTGCAGCCCGAATTGGCACTCGCTCAACTGAACCTGATCAACACCAAAAGCGAGGAATTACATAAAATGTACGTTCTCAGCCTCAATGAGACCATTGACATTTTGGTAACGGAAGATCAGAAGAGAATGGATCAATTCGAGGCGCATTTTAAACAACGCCAGCAATACCTCGAAGATTTGCCGATGGGCCCTGAGAAGCTATTTCTGCAAGCGGAGTTAAATCTGCAAAGGGGTTTCAATCTCATCAACATGAGCCAGGAGTTCAATGCTGTCTTTGCCGTTCGGAAAGCCTACAACCTGGTTCAAGAATGTCAAAAAACATATCCTGACTTCATCCCGATCAAGAAGACGAGTGGTGTCATTCAGGTAATGGTTGGATCAATCCCCGATAAATTTGCCTGGTTTATGAGTCTCTTGGGAATGCGTGGCCAGGTAACGACCGGTCAAAAGTATCTTTCAGACCTACGGAGTTCCAAGTCCTCTTTAAGTTTAGAAGCAACTATTTTATTTTTTACCATTAAAGGTTTTATCAATCAACATTTCTCGGAGGCTGCAGAGGGTATGAAAGAATGCCTAAAGGAACAGCCGGACAATCGATTGGTTCTTTTTATTGCTATAAACATGTTGATGAAAGACTCACAGGCTGAGAACACGCTAGAGCTTTTTAACGTACTCGATAAACACCCACAGGGACTTCAAATGTACTACGTAGAATATCTACGGGCAGAAGCGTTGTTACAAAAAGGTGAGTACCAAAAAGCCATTGTGGCTTACCAAAAGTTTCAGAAAGGGTACAAGAGTTCGAGTTACGTCAAAGACTCCTATTATAAAATATCCTTGTGCTATTGGTTGATGGGCGAAGAGACCCAGGCAAAATCATTTTTTGAAAAAGCCAAAGTATCCGGAAAAGCAAATGCAGAGCCCGATAAATACGCAGCCAAACAATTAGAAGAAGGCAAACTTCCTAATACAAAAATTCTCAAAGCACGGCTCTTTACAGATGGCGGCTACTATGACCATGCTGCCAGTGCATTGAAATCGATAGCTTCGGGTGAATTGAAATCATCGAAAGAACAAACTGAATTCTATTATCGCAAAGCCCGGCTAGCTCACAAAATGAACGACATCCCCTCGGCCAAAACATTTTATCTCCAGGCCATTAGCATGACCAAAGACAACCCTTGGTATTTCGCGCCCAATTCAGCGTTACAGTTGGGTTACATTGCCCAAGAGCAAAAAGATTATGTAGGCGCAAAAAAGTACTTTGAGCAAGCCCTCAGTTACAAAAAGCATGAGTACAAAGACGGTATTGATAGCAAAGCAAAAGCGGCCTTGGATCAACTCAAATCAATAAAGGGCAAAGTTTAATTAGTCGTCCCTTAAAAACTCATTTTGAGTAGAGGTTGATTTTTGAAGGCTAAGAAAAGTGTTTCAAAAAGTTGGGTCAAAAAGACGCTTGGATTTATTTTCCACTTGTTGATCATCCGTTTGAAGTTCATGCCT
>JADBYK010000053.1 GCA_020403045.1 Cytophagales bacterium | reverse complement strand
TTAACCCAAACTATGCATTAGGAATGCATAGTTTGCCCAAGGGGTTGACGATCCGCCTGAGGCGGATGTCAAGGTTAAACCTCGTGACGCTTTCGGTCAGAGTCAGACATTTATCGTCTGACCTGACAACGAAAATCACCAACTTGGTTTTCTTACTTGGGGCTAAATCGTTGATTTTCATTCGTCAATTATGCAATGCTGACAGTACCGTCAGCATTGCATAATCTGGGATTAATTGTTTTTCTATTCCCCATTTACGTTTTAACTTGTGCTATGAATAAACGTGGATTTTTAAAAAGCGTAGCTACACTCGGGCTGGGTGGACTACTACCGTCAGAAGCCTTTGGAAATTGGGTGCAAACGTTCAGTCATAAAACGGCTGATGAACTTGCAGGCGATGAAGCATTTTGGGAAGGTGTACGAAAAGGATATCGATTAAAGCCCGACTACATAAATCTTGAGAACGGTTACTATTGCTTTCTTCCACAAGAGACGCTCGAGAATTACATCAACCATGTCCGTGAAATAAACTACCAAGGTTCGTATTACATGCGGACGGTGCAGGGAGACAACAAGAAAAAAGTTGTAGCGAAATTAGCTGAAGTAGCTGGTTGTTCGGCCGATGAAATAGCTATCACCCGCAACACTACTGAGTCTCTTGATACCGTGATCAATGGTATTTCCTGGAAAGCTGGCGATGAAGCCATCATGGCCGAACAAGATTATGGTTCTATCGTGAACATGCTCAAGTTGATGGAAAATCGCTACGGCATTGTTCGTAAGACGGTGTCGGTTCCCAATCATCCATCGTCTGATGAAGAAGTGGTAGACCTTTATCGAAAGGCGATGACCCCAAAGACCCGATTGATTTTAGTGAGCCACATGGTCAACATCACAGGGCAAATACTACCCATCAAAAAAATTAGTGACATGGCTCATAGCCTTGGCGCAGAAGTGTTGGTGGATGGTGCCCACACATTTGCGCATTTGAATTTTAAATTACCGGATTTGGGTTGCGATTATTATGGAGCCAGTTTGCATAAATGGCTGAGTGTGCCTTTAGGCGCTGGATTGTTGTATGTGCGCAGTGGAAAAGCCTCAGGCCTCTGGTCGTTGATGGCCGATTGGGAAATGAAAGACGACATCAACCACCTGGCACATCGCGGTACCCATCCTGTTGCTACCGATCTGGCTATTTTGAACGCGATCGATTATCACCAAGTCATCGGTGCTGAACGCAAAGAGGCGCGCTTGCGATACCTGCAAAACTATTGGACGAGTCGCGTGAAAAGTCTGCCGAATATTTTGTTAAATACACCAACAGATGCTGCACGTTCTTGCGGCATCGCCAACGTGGGTGTAAAACAAATGAAGCCGGCTGACTTGGCAAAAACGCTATTGGAAAAGTATAAAGTCTGGACAGTAGCCATCGACAGTGCCAATGTGCAAGGCTGCCGCATCACGCCAAATGTATATACTACACTGGCTGAATTGGATACTTTTGTGAAAGCACTTAAGGAGCTTGCCGCTTAATCTTCTAGAGCGTTGCTAATCTCTAAACCCGTTTGCTAAAACCTTTTCCGCTTCCTTATTTTGGGGAGTAAAATCTAATTGAGCCATTCTTCTCGGGCCGTGTGGATACCACTTCCAAAAATAAACACCAGACATCCATGGTTGTTTCCAAACGGTTTCAAAAAAAGCCCGGTAACAATTTGCCTGGCATACATCTGAAATCTCAGCGCCACTGTCTTCCTTAGGCCATACCCACGGCTCAATGCCCGCATTCGTGTCGCTGCGATAGCCTATCTCTGTGAACAACACAGGCTTCATAAATTTTTTATGTACTCGTTCGATAGATTTGATTGGCAAAACCCAGCCCTTTTTTAATTCGCTTAATGAATGGCTCTTGTCAGTAGTGAGGGAAAAGTAGGCTTGTATACCAATAAAATCGAGCGCATCCCAGAAAGCAATTTGCTCATACTCTTCATGAAAGTTAGCGGCATACGTCAATTTTCCTTTGTAAACAGATCGTACTTTGGCGATGATCGCACGCCATTCCTTTTCCTTTCCAATAGTTTGATGAAGTTCCGTGCCCACACAAAAAATTCCAATTTTATTCTGCTCCGCCAACTCGGCATAATGCAAAATAAATTTTTCGTACAAGCGAAACCACCGCTGCCAGGCTGTATCGCTTTTCATCGCGATTTCTCCCGGCCAACTATTGCCCACCCAAATATGAGGTTTTAAGATTGTATGTATGCCCGCCTTGCGCGCCAACTCAGTGGTCTTTCTGATTCCTTCATCCGACTCGCCCCACCAAACTTTTCCTGCGCTAAAATCAGTACGGATACTGGAAGTGTTTGGTTCTCGCTGAAAAGCAAAGGGAGTTTGCGATATCCAATTGATATTGCTCTTCTTAAGAACGGCTATTTCCTTTTCAGTCACTTCTTGCCGCCCGCCTACCCAACAAACACCTTTTTGTTTTTTACCATCCTGAGCGAGTAATGCAAGCGACAATAAAGTAAAAATAAAAAGGCAGGTACTCTTCATTTTTCTATTTTGTCAATAGAACATCTCGATTGCGAATCCAAATCGCTTTTGAAAGTCTATTTTGTGACCGAATAGCAAAATGGAAACTAAAGCTAAGAGGTACTAATGAAGCCATAGAAGTCGCTAGTACTACATTTGGGTTGAACTGATCCCTTGAGTAAAGTAAGCCACCGAGAAACAATCCAACACCAATCGAATAAGTAACAATAAATTTCTTTCTGTCTGCCTGATATGCTCGATAAGCTTCTAACCCTTGAACGGTAAAATTGAATTCGTTTGAAAGGTTTCGTAGCTTGAATGATTGGCTATTCTTGATGTACCCGTTGCCACTTAGGTAAATAGTTCCCAATTCGTATTTTTTAAAAAACAACATTGAATCGGTTTGAGCCATTGCCGAGGATTGGATCATCATCAAAAACAAGGTCACGATTTGGGAAGCAAGTTTCATTGCAAAGCGAATATAATAAAATCATAATGTCCCCGCAATAAAAGTGCTACCTCAAATTTTCATCCCGAAAAGTGAAACAATTTTTTCTTTTAGAATCGATTTTACTTGCTCCATCGGGAGTCGCGCTCCCATCTCCTTTTGCAAGGAGGTCACTGCCTTATCATCAATTCCACAGGGAACGATATGATTGAAATAGTTTAGATCGGTGTTAACGTTGAAGGCAAGACCGTGCATGGTTACCCATCGACTGGTTTTTACTCCCAATGCGCAGATTTTTCGGGGCACATCGTTTTCAAAATCTATCCAGACACCTGTCAAACCCTTTATGCGACCTGCCGAAATTTGAAATTCCTGCAACGTTTGAATAACTGCCTCTTCCAGCAGTCGCATGTATTGATGGATATCGGTAAAAAAATTCTCAAGGTCTATTACCGGATAAACAACCAACTGACCAGGGCCATGATAGGTAATATCTCCTCCACGGTTAATAGCATAGTAGCTTGCTTGGATGGTATGAAGGTCTTCTTTTCTAGTTAGCAAGTTCTTTTCATCACCGCTTTTTCCTAAGGTGTAGACGTGGGGATGTTCACAGAAGATTAAATGGTTATTCGTTGTTCGCCTGCCTGTCCGGTAGGCAGGTTGCTCGTTGCTCGGAAGATCACGATTTTGCTTTTTGATCTCCAAATTCTTGTTGAACAAATCCGTTTGATAATCCCAAGCTTGTTGGTAGTCGATCAGGCCGAGATCGATAAACTGGGTTTGTTTATTTATAAGAAGGTTCAATGGCAGAAGGAGTAACTCACCTTAATTCTATTTTAACTTGGCGAGTTCTTCCTTGAGATAATCAACCGCCTCAATCGTGTTTGACTCCACCCCATTTTCTTTTGCTAAATAGTATGATATCCAATCAGTCAGGTGTATGAGGTAATAATATTGCTCTAGCAAGGAAGCTCCCTCCGCAACGATATCAATTATAGGATTCGACCTTTTTTCAAAAATAGGTCGGCAAATTTCCATTCGCTTCTCTACACGCTCGTGGTCATGATCTGAATACAAATAAATGACTTGGGCATGCTGTAAGATTGCTTCCGGAAACTGCCAGCCCACAATTTCATTGTGGTTCATTTCTGGAAACGTATTGACGTGAGCTAGCTGCTTGGCATTTTCATTTATCTGGTTTTGAAAACGGATGGCCATTGCTTTCAATCGTTCATCGCAGTAGATGATAGGTAGCTTGCCCTTCAGTTTTCTGGCGATAAGCTCCGCTTCTGATTCAACTGCTTTTTGGCCACGGTTAAGGTATTCTATGGCATTCTCGGTTTCTTTGATAAAAGCCGCACCAATCAAATTTGTGTGGTAGAGCGCATACATGAGTGAAACAATCATGTACCCCAGTTGCCCTCTGGCGCTTGAAGATTCTCCGGGAATCTGAATCCAAAATAAATTATATTCCTTTGCCAGCTCCAGCATTTTTCCACCAGAAGTAATACAAATAATATGTGCGCGCTTTAACATGGCCTTGTTGATCGCAGACAGCGTCTCTTCGGTATCACCGCTGTAAGAGCATGCAATAAAAAGCGTGTGGGGGCTCACAAATTGCGGAATGTTATAGCCTTTTGAAACTACTATTGGGATAGGAATACGCCCGAACGTGAGCGATTCTACTAAGTTCGCGCCAATGCCAGATCCGCCCATGCCCGTAATCAACACATTTCGGATGTCGCTACCCGGGCGTACCAAGTCTACAGATTGACCAATTTTTAGTGCGCTGGCGAGCTGCAACGTAAAGCCTTCAATCAATTTTTTCATTCTTTCGTATCTTCGTTCAAAGGTAGATTATTTCCCGTGAGCGATAAAATCAAAAAAGGAAGAGAGGGCGAAGAAATGGCAGCCCGTTTTCTGATCGACAAAGGCTTTGAAATTGTCGAGCGCAACTATCGGTACAAGCGGCTGGAAATTGATTTGATTGTGAAAAAAGACAATTGGCTCATTTTTGTCGAGGTAAAGTTGCGCTCTTCGGATGCCTTTGGCTATCCCGAAGATTTTGTGGACTATAAAAAAGCAAAAAATATTGTGGACGGAGCCGAGCAATATACCTATGACAAAAACTGGCAGGGAAACGTGCGCTATGATATCGTGTCAATTCGTTTGCAGAAAGACCAAACCGAGATTGTCTTGATTGAAGACGCGTTTTATTAAGCGAGAGTTACGAAGTACGAATTACGATTAATCACCTGAAAACTCGTTCATCGTAATTTTTACCTCGTATTTCATTATCATTTAGCATAAATCTCTTTCCCTCTTTCGTCCCACTCTTTTCTAATGTAGGGTTTTACATCTTTTTCAAATGGCTCTTTTGGATAACTAATAATTCGCTTTCGTTTTCCATTCGCATAGTTCTCAATCCAATCGCCCACTTTTTCATTAAACCTGTACTCCCCACGCACCGCTACTTGCCCATTTTCATGGAGTAGATAATAGTACCCTTCTTTCTCACCATACTCAACCGGAGTGATCTCCTTGAGCTTCTTTCGTTCGGCTGGGTCATAATAAGTAATACGCGATTCCTTCGGCCAACCTTTATAATACTTTTCCTTGTCTTCCAGCAAATCTTGCAAGTTATGTCGCATCCAGCGGCCATGCCGGGTTCCTTTGTAGTAGATGCCCTCTTCTACCACCGCTTGTCCAATCATTTTTTTATAGGGGCCATGCAAGAGCACTCCCTTCTTTGGGTCGAACTTTTCGGTTTTCTTAACTTGCCGTTGAGCAAAATCAAAATAGTAGATGTCACGCGCAAATGTATTGGGCACATCCGGCTTCTTGAGCACATAGAACAACTCAAGCGTCACCTTCTCACCAAAGCCTTTTCGTGTAAATGCCTTCTTGGTTTTGATTCCATAGTATACCCTTCGTTTTGGTTTTTTCTTTTTGGTAACGATGGGCTCTTCTTCCTTTTCCAATTCCAGAAGAGTAAAAGGTTTGTCGGTATCAAATGTAAACTGTCCCTCTTGCACCTTGGGTTCGGTGCCTTGTGCGAAAAGGATCGAGTAGGAAAGAAAAGCAAAACAGAAAAGAACAGACTTCATAGTTATCAAACGAAGATAGCGGAAAAATATTTTGCATGAAAAAGGGCTTCTCGCAACAAGAAACCCTTTTCGCAAAATGTCACAAAACTATTAGCCTACTAACTCAACACTTCTCTTAATAAAAGCGGTCAAATCCGCTCCTGTTAACATGCTTTGCGATAGCAATCCCAAATCGTAGGCCTGCTTGGCAAGCTTCGTTTTTTGATCTTCGCTTTCGGCTTTCAATATGCGTTGTATAATCGGGTGATTGCCGTTTACTGCTACGTTGTAATTGTCAGGCATGCTTCCCATAAAGCTCATGCCTCCACCACCTCCGGTCTTGGCCATGTCTTTCATCCTGCGCATCCACTCGCTCATGGTAATCGTGATAGGAAGATCGTCAGGTGAAAGTGACTCTATAGCAAGGGACATTGCTTTGTTGTTGATCGCCTTTTCAAAGATTCCCTTAACCGTTTCTTCCTCTTCCTTACTCAACACGCTAGCCATCGCGTCTGTCTTCACGATCAACTTGTCGATGATATCGCTATCTACTCGTTTCAATTGAGTCTTTTCTAACTTCTGCTCAAGGTTGCCAATGTAGTGGCTATCCAACACGCCATCCATCATTAGTACATCGTATGATTTTCCTTTTGCCGCCTGTATAAAGGCATCTTGTTTGGCTTTATCTGTGGTGTAGAGATAAATCACCTGCCCTTCCTTATCGGTCTGGTTTGTCTTCACTTTCTCGGCATACTCATTCAATGAGAAGTATTGACCATCCACGTTTTTGAGTAATGAGAACTCTTTTGCTTTCTCATAGAATTTTTCATCACTGATATTGCCATACCGGACAAATACACTGATGTCATCCCACTTCTTTTCAAACTCTTTGCGGTCTTTGATGAACATGTCTACCAACTTATCGGCTACCTTTTTGGTAATGTGGGTGCTTATCTTTTTCACATTTGCATCCGTCTGCAGGTAGCTGCGTGATACGTTCAATGGAATATCCGGAGAATCCAACACACCATGTAACAACATCAGGAAATCAGGCACCAAGTCCTTTACCTCATCGGTAATAAATACTTGACGAGAGTAAAGCTGAATTTTGTTTCTCTGTATTTCGAAATCATTTTTGATTTTAGGGAAGTAAAGTACTCCGGTCAAATTGAATGGGTAATCTACATTCAAATGAATCCAGAAAAGAGGATCCTCAGAGAATGGGTAGAGCTCTTTATAAAATTTTAAATAGTCTTCATCTTTTAACTCAACCGGGGCTTTCACCCAAATAGGGGAAGTGTTGTTAATAATGCGATCGGAAGTAACGGTTTTGTATTTCGGTTTGTTGTCCTTGTCAACTCCATCTTCAACACTTTCGTCCTTTGTGCCAAATTTGATTTCAACGGGCAAGAACTTACAATACTTTTCAAGAATACCTTTTAGCCTAAACTCATCCAGGAATTCTTCAGAGTCTTTATTGATATGGAGAATAATGTCTGTGCCTCGTGTTTCTTTGCTATCCGAGTTCAATTCAAATTCTGTGGAGCCATCGCACTCCCACCGAGTACCTTCAGTACCTTCTTTGTATGACTTTGAGATCACTTCTACTTTCTCCGAAACCATAAAGGCCGAGTAGAAGCCCAGTCCAAATTTTCCGATGATATCCTTGGCATCACCCTTGTCTTTAAATTTCTCAACAAATTCTGCAGCTCCAGAGAAAGCGATTTGGTTAATGTATTTCTTAATCTCTTCGCCCGTCATGCCAAGGCCTTTGTCGCTGACGGTGATGGTATTTTTCTTTTTGTCGAAGCTTACTTCAATTTTCAAGTCACCCAACTCGCCATTGAATTCACCCATAGAGGCCAGTTTTTTTAATTTCTGGGTCGCATCGACTGCATTACTCACTAACTCACGCAAAAATATTTCGTGGTCGGAGTAGAGGAATTTTTTGATAATCGGGAAAATGTTCTCGGTATGGATGGAGATACTGCCTTTTTCTTGCATAATAGATTGATTTTTAAACGCGTACCAAGTTTTCAAATATTGTTCCAACCTGCGAAAATGACAGAGTGGCAGGAAGATTTTGAATGGCACTCTTGAATTGTGACTTTATTTAGATATTATCTGAAATATTCCGATAAATATTAAAATTACTTACATATAAATGCTAAAATTGTACACATTGATCGGAATAATTCCGATAAATCAATTAAAATATTGCACAAATGGAGATTTTGGAAGCTATAAGGGGATATGAAGAGCAGCCCATCACCAAGCAAGTTTTGCTTGGCTTGTTGAGTGATTACAAAAGGCCGTACGACAAAATAAATGAATTGGTAAAGCAACACATCCTACAACCTGTAAAAAGAGGTGTTTACGTTACAGGCGCTCGCCTCAACGTTAACAGACCTGAACCATTTCTTTTGGCCAATCATCTTTTGGGCCCCAGTTATGTTTCTTTCGAATCCGCGCTTTCGTATTGGGGGCTCATTCCAGAGAAGGTGCATGAGGTGAGTTCAGCGACAACCCAAGACACCAAAACGTATGACACTACTGTGGGGAGATTTAGCTACGCGCATCTACCATTGCCTTATTATTCTTTTGGTATTCAACAATTAGAATTAACAAAAAAGCAACGAGTGCTAATTGCTACACCAGAGAAAGCATTGTGTGATAAGATCATTGCTTCTTCTGGCATTTTACTTCGCAGTTCCAAACAAGTGATGGAATTTCTTGTAGACGACTTACGTATTGAAAAAGATCGCTTGCTAAAGTTGAATACAAAAAAAATGAGCGAATGGATAAAAGAGGCACCTAAAAGAAGCAGCCTTGGAATTCTTATTAAAACCTTAGAGCAGTTATGATAAAGGAATGGTTGGAAGAATATGAACCCAAAACGCAGGCAGAAGTTGAGCAAGCTCTTCGAGAGATCATGCAAGAGATTGCGTTAGCGGGTTTGCAACGAAGTGGTTTCTTTGAGAAGGCGGCTTTTTATGGAGGAACAGCATTGCGATTGTTCTATGGGCTCGACCGATTCTCGGAAGACTTGGATTTTTCATTATTGGAAGTCAACCCTGACTTTTCCTTGAAGCCTTATTTGGAAGGGATCATAACCGAATTCAGTGCGCTGGGCATGCAGGTGAGTGTGAAAGAGAAAGTAAAAACAAAGCAAACCAATATCGACTCTGCATTTCTTAAATCAGATACGGTTTGGAAAGAACTAATAGTGGAAGGCGTAGTACCACAAGCGGGCATTGGAATTCGCCCTAGTCTCCAGATCAAAATAGAGGTAGACACCCATCCACCACTTGGCTTTGAAACAGAAGAGAAGCTTTTACTAAAGCCTTTTTCTTTTTATGTCAAGTGTTTCAAGTTGCCTGACCTTTTTGCGGGTAAAATGCACGCGCTTATTTTTCGCAAATGGAAGCAACGCGTTAAAGGTAGAGATTGGTATGATATGGAATGGTATATAAAAAAGGGGGTGCCATTGCACCTAGATCATTTTCTCTTACGAACTCGCAATAGTGGCGATTGGGATGAGAAAACCATTACCCAAAATAAATTCATCCAACTAATTGAAGATAAAATTACGAATGTCTCATTCAAGGCCATTCGAGAAGATATTGTTCGGTTTATTCGAGATGACAAGGCATTGGAAATTTGGTCGGCAGATTATTTCGGGGATTTGATTGAGAAGATAAAATTCAAGTAAAGTAAAAATGCCTTCTAGCCTATCAAAAGTGGAAAGCCATAAATCAATCCCCCGCTGACACAAACGTACTCCTCTCCTGCGTTAATTCGATCACCTCACCATCTTTACTCAAGAGTTTATTCTCGGTAATGGCCAATAACGAATCTTTGATCAACGCCACCCTCAGTTGATGTTGGTTTCGTTTCCCTCCCGACAGTTAGGAGACCTATAAATAACAAAGGACAGAGGAGTTTTACTTGGCCATTGTTTCGACAAAAGGAACTCTTGATGGAGTCCTTAGTTCGACCATAGACTGACTAATTGGATCATAGAGGCTCTTGCTCCGAATTGAAAACAGTTTTTCCCAAAACAAATCACAATTATTTACGAGAGTAAGATAAACCTCTGATCTTTTATTGATAACTCTTACCAAATCACTAAAAGGAATTTTTCCGGACTTAAAAACCTCCTGCATTTGCTGAATCTGTCTTTCACAGAGTGCAATTGTTTTTTTGCAAAGTTCTGAATATTCTTGAGCTTCCTCTATAGTAGAAATGTCGTCAAGCAATTCAATTTCAAATCCGTTGTAATCCTCAATGATTTTTTGAATATCTAAGTCCCATTTCATTTTTGTCACATTATTTTGTTCTTTACGTAATCCCCAATCGAATATTGGCATTTTTAGAGTAAATGAAATACTTTGGCGTTGTTGAAGATTGTTAAATAAGTTATCAAAATCAGCAGAAGATGAATTAGTCCCTAATGATAAAGATACATCAGAAGTAATTAGCTTGTTATAGCCTTGATTAAAATTGATTTTGCTCTCAATTTTTCTAATATCCGAGTTTGTCAGTTTATTAATTGACTCCGCCTGCGTCAAGATTTTTTCTTTATCCATCTGCAACGCTGGAACAGACGTGTTCTCAAAGACTCTTAGTAATTGGCCTTTTGGCATTTTTAGAAATTTTTTCAATGCTAATTCTGCAGTAAATATATTTGCATTAGATTTTTTCTTTTCCAATTGTGCGTCCAAAAGAGAAAGTTCAATTTGGGTAAAATCAATTTCAGAGATACGTGCAGCATCTAATTGCTCTTTGGCGATTTTAAGCAACTTACCGAAATGGGATAAATTTTGACTAGCCAAATGATACCTAACTTGTGACATGTAAAGATTAAAATACAACTTTGAAGCCTGAACATTTATATTCTCAAGCGCTTGCGTAAACTCAAAGATTAATTTTTGTTCCTTCAAGCTGTTTGCTTTTTTTTGATCGAAATATGGATTGTAATTGAACAAACTCTGTCCGTAACTTAAATTAAAAGGAGCACTAGAATAAGACACTTGCTGGTTACTTCCAAATAAATCAATGCGGTTGATGTTTCCGCTAATTGACAAATTACCCCCGGTAAAAACTATGGGCTGAACTAATGATAGGCTCAGTGACGAGTTGGCTTGATTTCTAGTAACAAAGGCATCTATACCATCTGGCTGCGTTACTGTTGAGATTGATTGTGTGAAGTTTGGGACAGTGGTGTTAAGTTTTAGTGAAGGCAGATTGCTTAATTTATAGATTTTTAGCTGTGCGCTGTTAGCTTCCCAAGCAAGTCTGGAGTTGGTTGCCAAATAAGAAGACTCTTGTGCTATTTTTAATACATCTTCAAACGCTAGATAGACTGTATCTGCCTGAGCCTTCAAATTAGAAGAGGCAAAAAGGCAAACAATGAAGGCAAAGGCGCTATTAAAGTTCGAAAGCACTCTGTAAATATAAAAATACCCTTAAAAAAGGCACTGTACTCTCAACAAGCTACAAATTGAAGAGAAACAATGAATACATTCAAAAAGTATAATTTCCAAGTGTCTCATTTTTTCTGATTTTTCTTTACCACTGCCAAATAGCTTACCCATAGGGAGACCAAAAAGCCAATCCACAAAAAGGTTAATGGTTGCACCTTCTTACCGATTAAAACTAAAGTTACAATTGCCCCAAAATACCCAACAGTTATGGTCACTAAAAATGGCAGAACCCAAGGCTGCTCAAAAAATGATTTCTTTTTCTCAATTGTTGCCTGATTATTGCTTTGATACTGCTTCAAGGCTTCGTCAAGCGCTCTACAAAAAGTCTTGAATGGAGTAGAATTGCAAAAGTTCCCATTTGCAGCGATCTTTATCTTCTTGTTCCCTTCGAGCCCAATAACTAGGTTGTCTCCATCATTGATGAGTTCTATCTTATAATGCTTGATTTCTGCGTATCGAATAGTAAAACTTGATTCTTGCAATTTAAATTCCGCATGCGATTCATCAATGTTAACCGAGCCCTGTCTTTTTATCTTTTTTTTATTAAGCCAAAAAAGTAAAAACGGTGCAACGGTAACCACAACTATGCTTAGGGTTGAACCAATGGCTCTTTGAAGAAACCCTATCGCAAAAATCAATAAGATAAAGCTCAAAAAAGATAACCCTAACAGTCTAAAAGCATAACCGCTATTTGTATATTCAAAATTGTAGTTCCCCATGTAGTTTATCAAAGATTTTTATCATGAATGGTGACTCTCCCTCGCTAAGTCTTTCGAATTTTTTAAGTGCTGGTAGATAGAGTATATTATTAATGAAAAAAGGCTTAATAATAAACTCAAATGAACGCATCATTATTGACGTTAATAAAAGACCATTTGGCCATTAATTATAGTAAACTAAGCTTGGAAATGCCAAAATAAACAGAAACCCCAAAGTAAAAATCAAATTCAAAAAGCTGCTGAATAAAAGGAGCAAACTATCGTTGCTATTTTGCCAAATTCTTAATTTTTTTAATTCTGGTCTTAGTTTGTATTTGTTACTCAAATTAGCTTAGAACTGACCTACAAGTAAGGTAAGTAACAGCCCTAATAAGTAAGTTCATGCAATCAAGATTTTCGAGAAAATTTGGTAAAATAAATTACCACTTAAACAGTACCCAGTCATCTCCTGCACCAGTTTGCGTATAGACACTTATGACTAGGCCGGCAACACCCAATCCAATTGCAAGTGGGGCGGAAACCGCTAATGCAGCTACTCCCAAACCAAGGCCGGCAGCGTTTAACGCATCATTGGCATCAAAATGGCCTTCCTCTACTACATCAACTACGAGTGCAGCGACACCGACTACAGCTCCCGCAGCCGCGAGGCTATTGCCAAAAGATCTCAACTGAGTTAATTGGACATCTGTCAATGTGTCGACAACTTTGGTAATATCAACAGCCACACCTGTGACATTAAGAAAACCGCCAGTAAAATAACCTAATGTACCCCACACTTTTGTAGCTTCAGGGGAAGTAGGGTCATATTGAGTTCCTGGCAATCCATGAAAAACATGGCCATCTGCCCAATCGAAACCACCACCACCACCACCACCATCACCATATCCGTAACCATCACCGAACCAACTGTTATTTAGACGTTCATTGAACCAGTCATTATAATCATACGAACCAACCGAGTAGCCACCGCCCGAATAGATAGTAACTCCACTCATCATAAAGCTAAGGGCGGAATTACCGTTCCACCAACCGTCCTCATAGTCGTTCCCTCCCCGAATAGTCTTAGTTGTTACTTCATCCATTTGCGGAAGCTCCAATAAGTTTGACTTAATTTGTTTATTTGTTGCCATAGGTTTGATATTTTTTGTTATGTAAAGAAAGTGTTTTTTGAATATATTTCAGTCATTGAAATGAAAAAATTCCCAAGTTATAAACAGCTTGATCCTAAAGACTGCGGCCCCACCTGTTTAAAAATAATAGCAAGGCGCTATGGTAAATACATTGATATTCAAGAGATAAGGGAAAAGTGTGGAGTAAACAGGTCAGGGGTTTCCTTCTTTGATTTGGGCATTGCAGCAGAAAGTCTTGGCTTCAAAAGCATTGCATACAACTTAAATGTTACCGAACTGTTAAGAATTGATCTACCCTGTGTTCTTCATGTTAAGGGCAACCACTTTACGGTAGTTTACAAAATTTCCAAAAAAAAAGTGTTTGTTTCAGATCCTGCGCATGGATTAATCTATTATGACCTGCAAGAGTTTAAAGATATATGGCTTGGAAAAAAAGATAGAGGTCCTGTATTGGCACTTGAGGCACGACCAGAATTTTATAGCGAAAAGGGTGGCATAAAAAAACGAACCAGTTACCTCTCCGCATTCCTCAACTATTTGGTACCGTATCGTTCCAACATTATTCATCTAATGGTGGTCATGCTCATCGTATCAATCGCCCAAGCATTTTTACCTTTCATTACCAAATCCATCATTGATATCGGTGTCGATAAGCATGATATGAATTTTATCAAACTGATTGTAATTGGCCAAGGCATCATTTTATTGAGTATACTTCTCTCAAACGCATTACGTAATTGGATACTCACCCATGTCACTTCACGCATTAATGTGAGCATGTTATCTAACTACATTATTAAGCTAATGAACTTGCCCTTATCTTACTTTGAAACAAGAACCATCGGTGATACTCTACAAAGAGCAAGTGACCACGAGAGAATTCAAAATTTTATTGTCAATTCTTCGATTTCAATAATTTTTTCATTCCTCACTTTTGCCATATACATATTTATACTCTTTTTCTTCGATGTCTATTTGTTTTTAATACTCCTGCTTGGGATAATTCTCTTTATGATTTGGGCTATTATTTTTCAACGTGCAAGAAAACTACTGGATGTTCGATACTTTGAGTTAAGCGCGAAAAACAGAGGGAACTGGATTGAAATACTCTCAACCATGCCAGACATAAAATTGAATAACTATGACAAAAAGAAAAGGTGGGGGTGGGAAGCAATACAGGCAGGACTCTATAAAATAAATCTTAAATTGCTATCCATCAATCAAACTCAAGATCTTGGGGGACAGTTTATTCTGAACATAACTAATCTGGTGCTCACATATTATTCGGCTAAATCGGCCATCTATGGTGAGTTAACTTTGGGAACAATGCTATCCATTCAATACATGGTCGGCCAGATTAATGGACCGCTGTTGCAAGTTGTTCCTTTTTTGCGAAGCGCTCAATTTGCCGACTTTAGTTTTCAGAGGCTAAACGAAATTCAAAATTTAACGGATGAGGAAAGCATTGGTGCTTCAGGTGGATTTAACCCTTTACAAAGCAAGTCAATAACCTTAAAAAATGTGTTTTTTAAATATGGAACAAATGAATCTCCTGTTCTCAAAGGGTTAAGTTTCGTGATCCCTGACGGGAAAATAACGGCAATTGTCGGCCAAAGCGGCAGCGGAAAAACGACCCTTCTAAAATTGTTAATGGGATTGTATTACCCTAGTCATGGAGAAGTCTTGATTGGCGAAACACCGTTAAACACCATCAAGCCAAGAACATGGAGATCGCAATTTGGTGCGGTATTGCAGGATGGTAAAATATTCAATGATACGGTAGTCAATAATATAGTCCTTGATACAGAAGAAATTGATTTTGAGTGGCTCGAAAAAGTAGTAGAGATAGCAAGTATTAAGAATACGATCAATCAATTACCTCAAAGACTAAATGCGTTGTTAGGGGAAGAGGGTTTAGAGCTAAGTCATGGACAAAAACAGCGGATATTGATTGCTAGGGCACTTTATAAAAACCCAAGTTTGCTTTTTATGGACGAAGCAACAAATTCACTTGATTCCACAAATGAAACTGCAATTGTAAATCAGTTAGATCAGGTCTTCGAAAACAAAACAGTGATAATAGCAGCCCACCGACTAAGTACGATCCAGCGGGCAAATCAAATTATAGTTTTACATAATGGAATGATTGCAGAAATTGGAAGCCATGATTTTCTGGTAAAAAAGAAAGGGGTGTACTTCAGCCTATTCCAGGGGCAATTTGCAATCAATCAATGAGTGTTTATTATGGAAAATTTTAATCAACCAGAATCAAAACCAAGCGAGCGGATTCAAGATATTATTCAAAAACTACCTACTCAATTTTCCTCTTTTCTAATTCTAAGCATAACGTTTCTCCTACTTTCTGCTCTTTCTATCGGATGGTTTGTTAAATGGCCAGAAACCATAGTGGGCGAAATTGAAATTATCTCACAGAACCAACCGATTAGTCTTGTCTCAAAAGTAAATGGAAAGCTTTTGTTACTCGTCTCCCCTAAAGAGTACGTTAAGGCTAATCAATATATAGCTTATATTAAGAATACCGCAAATTATGAAGATGTCATTGGGCTAAAATCGGCACTTGAGACTTTTGAGATACGTGACCTAAAGACAATTCGGAAATACCTTTTGTATAGTCACGAAAATTTACAACTAGGAGAAGTTCAAAATTCCTTTTCTGAATTTATAAAATCAATCTCAGACGTGTTGGCGTTTGTCGATAGAAATGAATACGATATACAATTGAAGTCCCTGAAAAAACTAAGAGAATCAACTCAAAATATTAGGGATCAAAAAACTAAAGTAAAAGATATTAGATATCAAAAACTACAGTCAGCCAAAAGAGAATTCGAAAGAGACTCCCTATTACTTGTAAAAAAAGCAATCATTGAGGTTGATTTTGAAAAAACTCGTATTTCTTTACTAAATTCCATTGAACTTTATCAAAACACTATGATTGAAATTTCTGATTATTCTTCGAGAGTAAATGAAATCGAATTTGACTATTCAAAAATTCTCAATGAAAAACTGGTAAAAAGCGATGCCCTAAATGCTGAAGTAATTAGCCATTATGAAAATCTCCGAACACAGATAAGATTTTGGGAAGAACGATACGCCTTCATATCTCCCATTGATGGCCAATTAGAATACCTCCAATTCTGGAATGATGAGCGATTCATATCACCAGGCGAGCAACTATTTTCAGTGGTTCCTGAGCAAACACATTATTCGGGTCAGCTTCTCATTTCTACAGCAGGTGCTGGTAAAATAAAGCAAGGTCAACGAGTTCACATAAAATTAGAAAACTACCCTTACAAGGAATACGGAATAATAGAAGCAAGTATAAAGTCGATTTCGATAGTGCCCAATCAAGGAATATATCTTCTTACGATGAACATAGGCAAAGAACTAGTAACCAATCGAAAATCGATTATACAATTTCAGTATGGTATGAAAGGAATTGCGGAGGTTATTACAAAAGAAAAAACACTACTTTCTAGAATATTTGAATCAATGGAAGAGTCATTTAATCAAAGCCAACCGCTAAAAATTGACGCTAGTCAACAACCGCATAACGGAAGAAAAATAATAGACAATAGCCATGAAAAGCACAGAACAAAATGAGGGGGTCATCTTTGATATAATCAATGAATACGTATCAACGCAATTAGCGTTTTCAGAGGCAATATTCCTTTCTGGAAGCTTTGCAAATAAGGGAGCATTACTGGGGTCGGACGTAGATATAATCGTTGTAAGCAATCTGGTTCAATTTCCATTTTCAGAACTGGCATACTATAAAAGTATAAAGTTTCATACTCACATTTTACCTATTAACATCAGCGGCATTTTTGAATCGGAAAGAAATAACCGAACCAGCCCGTATATAAATATGTTGTTTAAGTCAACTATACTCTACGAAAAGTTAAATACTGGTAAACAGCTAAAAGAGTTAGCTAAATATTATTATGAAAAAGGTCCAGCCCCGATCACTCATCAGGAATACATGCATTTTAAATTTCAAGCCTCAAATTTTTTAGAAGATTTAAATAACGACAGAAGTTTTTCAGAGAATTTTTTTTCATTCTATAAGTTTTTAGATTCGTTGACTTTTTTGATGCTCCTAGCTGGCAAAAAATGGCCATTAAGTGGTAAGCTTAGGGCACAAGCAATTGAAAATAGCTACCCGCAATTTCCGATCGACCTTCAGACCGCAGTAAATAAATCGATAGCTGAATCTAATGTTGATGGTTTTTTAAATTTTGGCAACTATTATATAAAGAACATAGGTGGAAAAATTGAATCGTTCTTCTCAAGAAACATACCTGACAGAGTTTATACTAACGAACTAAAGATATTATTTCCACTTAGGTCCAGCAATGAAACATACATCAAGTATTCATTATTCATCCGCGAATTTATTGCAAAATTTGCCATCGTTAGTGAGTGGATGTTCCTTCGATTATGGGATGACTCTATTTCTAAAAATGACGGGTATATTCTTTCTGTACCTTACGAAGAAGCCACTATAAACGATCAGATGATACCCTATTTGGACATGTTGAAGGCAAAAAAAAGTTTGAGATTTGATTTTATTTATCCATTAAACATGCAATTAAATTATTGCATGAATCAGGATATTTATAAAGAGCTAAACTCAATTCTTCACAAGATATCCCTTGAGAATATTTTATCCCGTACAAATCCCACCAATGAAACAAGTTTTCAAAAATCATTATTTATGTTTTCACGTTTTCTAAGTTCGTTTAAGAGCCACGGATGTAATGTAGCTAGTTTCATTCTTTTTTTAAAAAACACTTGGCTCTGTAGTTGCTTAGATCATGGTGCAGAAATGAGTATTAAGATGCTTCAAAATTCAAAAAGTGAAATAGATGACCTACTTGAAAAGAATCTTGCAGCTCAACAGACAGTCATTTTTGATATCATTGATCGTTCTCTTAAAGAAGACAAAAACAATAATTTTTTTACAGAGATTTGCAGAATAATTAGCTCTTCGAATGAAGAAAATACTATGTTTAAATCAGCCAGCCAAGTTTTAGAAAGGATGATTGCTGCATTTTACATTCATCCGAAACATAAATATTATTATGCTTATATATTTGATAAATATCATAAGGATTTGGTAACTCTTTTTCGTTAGACTGACGATCGTGTATTCTTACCTATTTGAGCTCATGAGCGATAGAATTTCATCCGTTTCATTCAAAAAGTCCTAGAAAATTAAGCAATGAAAATCTGATTGAAATTCTCAGGAATCTGATTGAGCAGTAAATTCGAAATAAAAAGGCTTCCAATTTTAGGAAGCCTTTTGCTAAAAAGAAGAAAGCGTATTTCAATCCCCAGCTAACACTGGCGTGCTCTTTTCTTGTGCTAACTCTATCTCCTCTCCGTCTCTATTTAAGAACTTATATTCAGTAATCGCAAGTGATGAATCCTTAATTAACTCTACCGGATGTTTGTACTTGAAAAACCACTTCATCCTTTTTGAAATGAATCCTTTGGTATAGTAAGCAAACAAGAAAGGATGCAAGGCAAGCACCAATTTTTTCTCGTTTTGCTTTTCAAACAAATGACGAATGTGTTCTTCTATTTTGTCGGTGACTAAGATCGATGCTTCAATTTTTCCGCTGCCGTTGCAAGTTGGGCAAACCTCTTTGGTCGCAATGTTCATCTGCGGGCGCACTCGCTCGCGGGTGATCTGCATCAACCCAAATTTAGAAAGCGGTAAAATGGTGTGCTTCGCCTTGTCGGCTTCCATTTCTTCTTTGACAGTGTTGTAGATCAACTTCTTGTTATCTAAACCACGCATGTCAATAAAATCGACCACGATAATGCCGCCCATATCGCGCAAGCGAAACTGGCGAGCTACTTCTTTGGCTGCTTCAATGTTTACCGAAAGAGCTGTTGTTTCCTGGCTTTCCTCCCGATTGGACTTGTTCCCACTATTCACATCAATGACATGAAGTGCTTCTGTGTGTTCGATGATCAAATATCCACCTCCACGAAGGCTCACGGTTTGGCCAAAGGCTGCTTTTAATTGCTTCTCGACACCTAAGTGCTCAAAAATTTTTACTTTACCCGTGTACAGTTTAACGATTTTTTCTTTGTCTGGAGCGATTGTGTGGATATAGCTCTTGACCTCGTCATAAATCTTCTTGTCATCGACAATCACGTTGTCAAACGATTCGTTCAACACATCGCGAAGAATAGAAGAAGTCTTGTTCAACTCACCAATCACTTTGTCTCGTGGGTTGGCGTCTACCATGCGCGCTACACCATCGTCCCACATCTTGACCAAGCTCTTCATGTCTTTGTCAAGCTCAGCTACTTCTTTGCCTTCGGCAACGGTGCGGATAATCACACCAAAATTTTCGGGTTTTATAGATTGAATGAGGCGCTGTAAGCGCTTGCGCTCATCGCTGCTGGAAATCCGTTTGGAAATGCTCACCCCGGATGAAAAGGGAACCAGAACCAGGTATCGCCCGGCTAAAGATAACTCACACGAAAGTCGCGGCCCCTTGGTAGAGATCGGCTCTTTTACCACCTGCACCGGAATCAACTGAACCTTGGCAAGCTGCTGGCCTATTTTGCCATGCTTGTCAATGTCTTTTTCCAGCTGAAATTTATCCAGTTTACCACCGGTGATTTTTTTACTGCGGACTAGTTTGGTGAATTTAAGCAGTGAGGCAAATTGCGCTCCCAGATCCAGGTAGTGAAGAAAGGCATCTTTCTCATACCCAATATCAATAAATGCTGCGTTCAAACCGGGTACTATTTTCTTTACAGTACCCAGGTAAATATCACCTACTACAAACTTACTTCCGTCTTGTTCTTCATGAAACTCGGCAAGCTGTTTATCCTTCAGTAGAGCTATGCGACATCCGTCCTGAGTTGCACTAATGATTAGTTCATTACTCAAAACTTAAAAAATTGGATGTTGTACAATAGGACTAATTCTTTGCTTTTGTATTGACACGCTCAATACAACTGGCCTAATGCCGTGTTGACGGCATTACACCACTATTTTTTCTTGTGGCGATTTTTTCTCAAACGCTTTTTGCGTTTGTGAGTGGCCATTTTGTGTTTCTTTCTTTTCTTACCACTTGGCATAATGCTTTTTGGTTTTTGTCCTGACGGTACCGTCAGGACGGGTTTAACAATTAACTTAATTTAAATCTTTCAGATAAGAATCTACCGTGGCTTGCACCGCTGGATCATTATCCAATTTCTTTACTTTTTCAAACTGAAGCCTCGCTTTTTCTTTACTTCCTTTATTAAGAAACGCGACTCCTAATAAAAGCTGCCCCTGTACATGATTGGGATTCACAGCTACTAACTCATTCAGTCTTTCAATGGCTCGATCATACTGCCCAGATTGAATGGACAGCATGCCCATGTTATAAAGAGCGAACTCATTTTTTGGATCTTCCGCCAATACTTCACGCATCATCTGGATGCCTTGCATGGGTGATGATGAACTCAAGTAAGTCATAGCCATTTTTGTTTTTGCTTCCAGATTTTTTGGATTTTCCTGGATCGCTTTTCCTAGCCAAAGCTGCGCTTTCTCAGCCATCGCCTTTTGCTTTTCTGGTTGAAGGGCAAAAGTATAGGCTTCGTAATAGCTATTGCCCGCTTTTAGAGAGCTTTCAGTTGTATTAAAGAACGTTGCTGCTTGCTCGCCATACCATGCCGCGCTGTCAAATTGACCTGCTTGGGTGTATAGGCTTCGCAAAGAGTCGGCAAAGATAGCATTTTTTTGATTTGACGAACCCGGTAAGTACTGGGCTCTCAAGGTTTTGATGGAATTGATTAAAGTAATGGGTACATCGCTATGGCCAGAAGATGGGATTGCCTGGCCAGACTGCGTTGAATCCACTGACTTTAGCTGGCTATCGTTCTCAACCACGGCCTTCGGCAGCAAAAAAATAAGCCAAATGACTATGGCGCTGGCAGCAACTAAAATGATTCGGGTTTTTAACATCTAATGTCGATAGCAATCAGTCAATGGTCCATAGACTATTGACAATTGTCTAGATTACTTTTCTGCCAATTGCTTAACCTTATCGCTATTCTTGATTTTACTAACGAAAATCTTAGCAGGCTTGAAGCTGGGCACATAGTGCTCTTCGATCACAATAGCCGTGTTGCGTGAGATATTCCGAGCAATTTTCTTCTTTCTCTTTTTGTTAATAAAGCTTCCAAAACCGCGCACATAGATATTATGCCCCGAGGCCATGTTACTCTTTACGATGTTGAAAAACGCCTCAACGGATGCCGAAACATCTGCTTTGTCTATTCCGGTTTTGTCAGCGATTTGGTTGATTAGGTCAGCTTTTGTCACAATGATTGGTTTTGATTTCTTACTTTTTCGGGATCGCAAATTTAGAAGCAGTTGATTCAATTCCAAAATTAATTTCCTGACTATCAACAAAGTGGAGTGAAAAAACCGACAGACGGGAGGTTCGGCTGGCGTGAATGCTGTTTTTTATCTGTTTAGTTCGTTTTTTTGAAAGAAATGACAGCCGCTACGTTTCAAAAAAAAATAATAGAGTGGTATGAGGAAAATAAACGCCAACTACCCTGGCGTGAAACTTCAGACCCCTATAAAATATGGTTGTCAGAAATAATCCTGCAACAAACAAGAGTGGCTCAAGGGTTGCCCTACTACCAACGTTTTGTAAAATCGTTTCCCACTGTTACTTCTTTGGCCAATGCAAGCCAGCAACAAGTATTAAGACTATGGCAAGGGCTTGGTTATTATTCGCGGGCAAGAAACCTACACACGTGTGCTAAGGTCGTTGTTAGTGAATGGCAGGGAACATTTCCCAATAACTACAAAGGCTTGCTTATGTTGAAAGGAATTGGGCGCTACACTGCGGCAGCAATCGCCTCCTTTGCGTTCAAAGAACCTGTGGCCGTGGTAGATGGCAACGTTTTTCGGGTTTTATCTCGGGTTTTTGGATTGGAGGAAGACATTTCAACATCCAAAGGCAAAGAGCTATTTATAGAAAAAGCAAATGCGCTAATCTCTAAAGATCGTCCTGATCTTTTTAATCAAGCCATGATGGAGTTTGGCGCTTTGCAATGTGTGCCTAAGAATCCGAAATGTGAGGAATGCGTTTTCAGTAAATCATGCGTTGCTCGCAAACATGAACTGCAAAATGTACTTCCAATAAAATCAAAGAAGGTCACAGTAAGGAATCGCTATTTTTATTATTTTGTGATACGCTACAAAAACAAATTGTTGATGAAGAAGCGAGAGGGCAAAGACATTTGGCAGGGACTTTACGATTTCTATTTGATTGAAACGAAGCGGAACAAAAAGGTATCGGAGCTATTGAACACAGATCTCATATTAAAAGGCTCAACCAAAACAAACGAAAGCAAAATTTACAAGCATGTTCTCTCGCATCAAAAATTAGTGGTACGATTTGTAGAAATAGAATTGCAAAAGATCCAAACTCTGAAACCATCAGAATTGAAATGGTTCACAGATCGTGAAATAACTGCGTTACCAAAACCGATTCTAATAGCCAACTATCTGGTTGACCGATCAAAATAAAAAATTGTTGGTTGACATTTGTTGGTAAACAAAAATTTATATTCTCATCGGTCAACTAGGGTGTACGACAGTTTTGCTTAAGGTGGATAGCTCAATGGTGTGCTTTGTGCAACCTTTGAGTGCTTAGTGTTTTACATTTTTACCACAGGGAACACAAAGAAAACCACAAGGGTCACGGAGAAATGCAAAACGGTCATACACCCGTCAATTATGTCAGAGATCAATAACAAAGATTTTTGGTAACTTTGCCCTCCCTCTGGGAAATTAAAAAAGAAAACAAAGTATGTCAGGTGTCAACAAGGTAATTTTAGTTGGTAGGCTAGGAAAGGATCCCGAAATAAGAAATTTAGAAAGTGGGGCAACGGTAGCCAGTTTTTCAATGGTGACCTCGGAAACCTATAAAGATAAAACCACTGGCGAACGAAAAGAAATTACAGAATGGCACAATGTGGTGTTATGGCGTGGGTTGGCAGATATTGCAGCCAAGTACTTACATAAAGGTGATCAGGTATATATTGAGGGGAAACTGCGCACTCGCAGCTGGGAGAAAGACAATGTAACTCGCTACACCACAGAAATTGTTGGTGATAACCTGACGCTGCTAGGTAACAAACCTGCGACTATGACGGGGCCTGATCGCGGCCACGCACCCGCCAATACAGCAGCCAACGATCCGGGAGAAAGAACTTCGCCATCGACAACTGATGATCTTCCTTTTTAGCACCCCATCAACCTATTGATCCTTGGAAACGCCCGCTATTCTAGAAGAGCCTCCCAGTTTTATTTTAGCCGACATCTTATCGGCCCCGAATTACTTTTACATTTTTAGTTTTTTGGCAATAGTCGTTTTGCTATTCATGTCCGCCATCATCTCCGCTTCAGAAGTTGCCTTTTTTTCATTGCGGGCAGATGACCTGGAGAAGTGCAGAGAATCAGAAGATCCTGCAGAGAAGAATATCGTGATTCTCTTGAAAAAACCACGGCTTCTACTCGCCACGATTTTGATCATGAATAATTTTGTAAATGTAGGCGTTGTCACCATTTCTACTTTTCTTATGTGGGAAATGGCAGGAACTCGCAAGCCAACGGAGACAATTGTCGGATTGGTTACGTTCGGAGCCACCTTTGCGATTACTTTTTTTGGCGAAATCATTCCTAAAGTATATGCCGCTCGCCACAACTGGACATTTGCCAAACGCATGGCTGGCACCTGGCAAGTACTGGAAAATGTGTGGCGCCCTATTTCATTCCCACTGCTAAGCATGAGCAACATCATTGAGCGAAGAATAGAGAAAAAAGGATATAGCACTACGGTTGACGAATTAAATCAGGCGCTCGACTTAACCACGCTAAATAACAATACAAGTGCGGAAGAAAAAGACATCTTAAAAGGAATCGTAAACTTTGGTACGCTCACTGTGAGAAGGATCATGAAATCAAGAATGGATATTTCAGCTGTAGATGTAGAACTGAATTTCAAAGAGCTGATGGAGCAGGTAAACAAATCGGGGTTTTCGCGCATTCCTGTTTACAAGGAATCTGTTGATCACATCCAGGGTATACTCTATATCAAAGACCTCCTCCCATTTCTGGATGAGTCGGAGAAATTCAACTGGCAAAAACTACTGCGGCCAGGATTTTTTGTTCCGGAAACGAAAAAACTTGATTCTCTTTTGAAGGATTTTCAAAGTAAGCGAGTCCACATGGCGTTGGTTGTGGATGAATATGGTGGCACCTCCGGCCTGGTTACGCTGGAAGATCTGATTGAAGAGATTATTGGAGACATTAACGATGAATTTGATGAAGTAAATCTTGACTTTCAAAAAATAGATGAAGCCACTTTCATTTTTGAAGGGAAGACATCTGTTCACGATCTATGTAAGGCGTTGAAAGTGGCACCAACCCTTTTTGATGATGTGAAAGGCGAGAGCGAATCGTTGGGAGGACTAATTTTAGAATTGCATGGCTCATTGCCGAAGATTAGTGATCAAATCAAATTTGAGAACTTCACTTTTACGATCTTAACCGTTGACCAACGAAAGATCAACCGGGTAAAAGTTACTATCTCGCCTGTTACAAATGAAGATGAATAGGCCTTTTGTTCTTTCTGTTTTGCTGATCCTCCTAGGGTGTTTGTTTCTTTTTTCGTGCGTAAAAAATTATCAACCCAAACCAAAGGGATACAATCGGCTTTTGTTGCCGGAGGAGAAGTACCGCGCACTGCCCGATTCACTGCCCTACCAATTTGAGTACTCTACCTCAGCCAAACTGCTGCGTGACACCTCATGGATGAATGAGAAATTTTGGATTGAAATTTATTACCCCACTTTGAAGGCAAATATCCACATCACCTACAAGCGAATTAAAAACCGAGATGCGCTGCTGAAGGAATTACTGAATGATGCCTATCGACTTACTTCGAAACAACAAATTAAAGCGTATGGCATTGATGAGGTGAAGGTAGTGACACCACTGGGAAAGACGGCCTTGATTGCAGAAATCAGTGGTGAAGTGCCCAGTCAGTTTCAATTTACCATGACAGACTCTAGTACAAACTTTCTTCGTGGGGCGCTGTACTTCAATACAAAAGTTCAGAACGACTCCCTGGCTCCTGCCATTGACTTCATGAAAAAAGAGGCCATGCATTTGATTAACACTTTAAAGTGGAACCCAATTCGCTGATTTGGCAATTGGGATATAGAAATAAGGCTATAGAAATAAATTTTCTTTATTTTTGAATACGATGACACTCACCAAAGAAAAACTGATAGAAACTATTAGGGAATTGCCTGATTCATTTTCGATTGAGGATCTTTTTGAAAGGATTATTCTTTTACAGAAAATTGAGATTGGGATGGAGCAATCGAAGCTAGGTCAGGTTCATTCTACCCAACAAGCAAGAGAGAAGCTCAAAAAATGGCTGTTGAAGTAAACTGGACCTCGCTTTCTCTTGACGACATCGAGAATATAGCGGGGTTCATCGCCAACGATTCTCAATATTATGCACTTCTTCAAACAGAGCGTTTTTTTGAAAGGGTGAAAATATTAGAAACCCAGCCTGAGATTGGAAGAATAGTACCGGAAATTGGATCCAAATCCATTAGGCAATTGGTCGAGGGGAATTACCGAATTGTTTACCGAGTAATTTCTTCCGGCAGAATTGATATTTTAACTGTTCATCATAAGAGCAGGTTGCTATCCAACAATCCACTATTCGAAGAATAGTAACCTATTGGCAATTTCAACAAATGTCTTTCTTTGATACTTCATTAGAATTTCTCAAGGGCGTAGGCCCCCAGCGTGCTGCTTTGCTTCAAAAAGAACTTAAGTTGTTTACGTTTGGAGATCTGATCCAACATTATCCTTTTCGCTACGAAGACCGAACCCGTTTTTATCGCATTAGTGAAGTGAATGAGTTGATGCCGTTCGTACAAATGAAAGGAAAGATTTCCGATGTCGAACTCATTGGTGACAAATTTAAAAGAAGGCTTGTGGCTTATCTTTCTGATGATAAAGGAGAACTTGAACTCGTTTGGTTTCAGGGTATCAATTGGGCGATGCAAAAACTAAAACCCAACGTTGACTATGTGGTTTTTGGCAAACCCTCAAGATATGGAAGCAAGTTATCGATCGCGCACCCGGAGATTGAATTACTCACAGAAAAAAATGAGAAAGGTGGGTATCTTCAACCCGTTTATCCACTAAGTGAAAAACTGCGAAATCGATACATCGACAACAAGTTCATCATAAAGCTGCAACAAGATGTTATCAAAGGCGCCATTAGTCACATTCGCGAAACGCTGCCTGCCGCAATACTCCAACAACACTCATTTATTAGTAAAAAGGAAGCACTTATCAATATCCACTTCCCAAAAAGCTTAGAATGGCTCGAGCGGGCGCAACGAAGACTTAAGTTCGAAGAACTATTTTTTATTCAGCTTCGGCTCATCAAAATGAAGTTGGTACGTGAGGAAAAATTTAAAGGAATAGTTTTTGGCGATACATCCATCCTTACTCGCTTTTATAAAGAGCATTTACCCTTTGATCTAACAGAGGCGCAAAAAAAAGTAGTGCGAGAGATCTATTCTGATATGAAATCGGGAAAGCAAATGAATCGATTGCTTCAGGGTGATGTGGGCAGCGGGAAAACGATTGTTGGATTTATTTCTATTTTGTTAGCCATTGGTGGCGATGCCCAGGCTGCACTAATGGCGCCCACAGAAATTCTCGCGCAACAACACTATGCAAACTTGAAGAAGTATGCGGATAAGATGAACATATCGATCGCGTTACTGACAGGCTCTGTTAAGAAAAGCGCGCGAAAACCGATACACGAACAACTGGCTGACGGTTCTTTAAAAATATTGATTGGTACCCACGCTCTTCTGGAGGAGGAAGTAAAGTTTAATAAATTAGGACTGGCAATCATTGACGAGCAACATCGTTTTGGTGTAGCCCAGCGCTCCAAACTATGGCAGAAGAATTCAAATTTTTACCCACATGTTTTGGTCATGACGGCAACGCCAATTCCCAGGACGTTGGCAATGACTTTATATGGCGACTTAGAAATATCAGTTATTGATGAATTGCCAAAGGGCCGGAAGCCTATCAAAACAACTCATCAGTTTGATTCACACCGACTACAAGTGAATGGTTTTATCAAAACTCAAATTGAGGTGGGGCGACAAGTGTATGTTGTATATCCTCTCATTGAAGAGTCTGAAAAACTAGATTTAAAACACTTGATGGATGGATACGAAAGTATTTCAAGAGCCTTCCCCGAAATACCCATCAGTATTCTGCACGGCCAGATGAAGCCCGAGGCAAAAGATTTTGAAATGGCGAGGTTTGCAAAGGGCGAAACGAAAATAATGGTGGCCACAACGGTGATTGAAGTGGGTGTTGATGTCCCCAATGCCAGTGTTATGATTGTCGAAAGCGCACAACGCTTTGGACTATCCCAATTGCACCAATTGAGGGGCCGTGTGGGTCGTGGTGCTGAACAATCATTTTGCATTTTGATGACCGATCATAAACTGAGCAGTGAATCGAAAACACGTATTGAAACAATGGTGCGAACCAACAATGGATTTGAAATAGCGGAGACTGATTTGAAGCTAAGAGGGCCTGGCGATTTGATGGGCACTCAACAGAGCGGAGCGCTGGATTTATTGATTGCAGACCTTGGTAAAGATGGAGAACTCTTAAAAACTGCACGTGTTGCAGCTCAAACTATTCTAGCTAGTGATCCACTTCTTCAACAGGCTGAAAACCGCATGATTCTGCAACAAATTGAATCAATCAAGAAGTCGGCTGTAAATTGGAGTAGAATAAGTTGACAATTCTTGTATTTTTGATAAATGCTAAAATTAAAAATGGCGAGAAGTTTACTGACCTTTTCAACTTTTCTGCTTTGGTGTTCTTCGTTTGCGCAAACGGGGAACTCCTTCTTAACTCACTTCTCCCCCAGCGATGAGCGGATCGACTACCACAGCAATGGAATGGTGCAAGATGGCCGTGGGTTAATTTATTTTTCTAACAAGAAGGGTGTATTGGAATTTGACGGTAAGAATTGGCAGCTTATTGCTACCCCCGGAGCAGTTTACACGTTATCGATTCTTCAGGAAGAGGTTTATGTGGGGGGCGTTTTTGGATTTGGGGTATTGGTTCAGAAAGGCAGTCAGCGTGTTTATCAATCTATTTTTTCTCAACCTGTTTTTTCCAGTGCTGTTTCAAAAGACCATGTTTATGCTTGCAGCGAAAAATCGCTGTTTGCAGTATCGGCTGGAAAAATTGATTTTGAAATCACGGCAGAGCCTTCAAGTTTATTTGCCGGGTTAATTGAGGCATTCGAAACGATTTTTGTAAAAGTAGAGGATCAAACGCTGCTTCAACTTAAAAATAATTTATTGGTAAAGGCAGAAGTAGCTCTTCCAGCCACTTCAGAACTGATTTTTTGTTCGACCTACAGCATAACCGGAAACCTAATCATCGGCACAGAATTGGGAGAAGTTTATTTAATGAGTCCAAAGTCGCCAGCGGCACCTCTAAAATTTAATGATGCTGGATTTGTGAAGCAAAATGTATTGGTGGCCGGAGTATGGATCAACGAACATCAGGTCGCTTTAGGCACGTTGTTGGGTGGAGTCATTCTAGTAGACACAAACACAGGTGTCACCATAGATCATTTGGACTTCAGCACCGGTCTTCCTGACAACGAGGTTTTTGCCTTAATGCCCGATCACAGTGGTGGGGTTTGGGTCGCGCACGAATATGGGTTTACCCGAATTGCCCCCACCTTGCCATTCAAATCGTATAATCATTTCCCAGGCCTTAATGGAAATCTGTTATGTGTTCAGTCGGTAAATGGCCAGACTTATGTAGGTACAACAACGGGGCTTTATCGACTTGCAAAAGAGTTATCGGTAGCAACAAAATCGATAGAAGTTATACAGAATAGTCAACCACGGAGAAAAAGCCTCTTTGGCTTTCTACGAAAAAAAGAGGTGACCAAAACTAAATCATCAAAACCAACCTACGAATCTAAAATCATTAAACACCTTGGCTACGCTTATAAAAAAGTAGCTGGCATTGAGGGAAAGATTATACAACTAATCGAGATCAAAGAAAAATTAATTGCCTCGGGTCTGGCTGGGGTCTTTGAGGTAGACGAAGGAAAGGCAAGATCAATTGCTGGCGGACCGGTAAGAACCATTTTCTTTTCAACGGCTCTCCAACAACTCTTAATTGGCACGTCTCAGAATCAGGTAAAGACGCTTGCCCGCAGCGCTTCCGGGTGGATCGAAACAAATTTATTGGACACCTTAGCCGATCAGATTAATTACGCGTTTGAAGATAACCTCGACAACGTCTGGCTCTGTGGCAGAACGGCCGTATACCGACTGGAAACAATTGACGGAAAAATAACTGACGCTTCTGTTTTTCCCATTGCTAATCCATCGCTTGATGAGATGGTGGGGGTTGCTTATGGAAATGAAGTTTATCTGGCGGCCTCGGAGAAGTTTAAAATTTTCGACCACAAGAATTCTTTTATTCGGTACGATTCCTTGCCGGGTCCACATCGATATTTTGCCTCCGCAGGTTATTTTTGGTTCAATGATGGCAGCAAATGGCGAACAGTAGACAAGCGTTTGAAATCAGTAAATCTAGAGTGGCTGGGTCTTTTTCCAAATTTGCGTTTTCTAGCTCCCGCTGAGAATAGCCAAAGTCTTTGGGTGATTACCGCCAACAACGAACTTTATAAATTTAGCAACAGTGTGAACTCAAACGATGATGTGCACTATCCCCTCGTACTTAGGCAAGTTAAGGGTCAAGACATAAACATAACAAAAGGCAAAAGGGTAACTCTGGAACAGCCGGAAAACGAACTCTCTTTTGATTTCATCCAACCCGACTATGTCAGCAGTTATGCCATGCAATATCGGTATCAGGTAAAGGGACTATCCAATACCTGGACAAGTTGGTCAAACACAAACCACATTGCGAGTTTCCCATTCCTTCCTCCTGGCAATTATCAAATAGCAATTCAATCACGAGATTTGTTAGGAAATGAATCAAAGATTGAAACCATTCCATTTGAGGTTTTACCACCTTATTGGAAAAGATGGTGGTTTTACGCGCTAGAGTTTTTGTTTTTTGGAATACTTGTCTTCCTGTCTGTTAAACTTACTGTTGCCAATTCAAAGTACAGGTACCTGAGTGAAATTTTATCTTTACTTACAGTAATAATCTTTATACAATTCATAAGCACCATCATTAATTCAATTATTGTTGTAAAGAGCAGTCCAGTTGTTCAGTTCTTCATCCAGGTTGTAATCGCTTTATTGGTTTTTCCAATCGAATTATATTTTCGAAAATTTATGCAAGCTGCCGCATTGGGAAAATATCAAATCAGACTGTGGCGAAACAAATCAATAACCAATTAATCTATGGATCAGCGCATCATTAATCTCTTTGACGAGTACACACATAAGCCGCTAACACGGTTGACATTTCTGAAGAAGCTTGTGCAACTAACGGGTAGTACGGCAGCGGCATTGTCTGTGCTGCCTTTGCTGGAAGTGAATTATGCACATGCTCAAACCGTTGAGGAGAACCAACTATTTACCGAACATGTGGGCTACCCCGGAGTAGATGGCGAAATGAAAGCCTACGTAGCACGACCAAAGAAAAAAAAGAAGTACCCGGTTGTCATGGTCATCCATGAAAACAGAGGACTCAATCCGCATATTGAAGATGTGACCAGACGGTTGGCATTAGAAGGATTTTTGGCCATTGCGCCTGATGCGTTGTCTGCTCAAGGTGGCACCCCTGCAGATGCCGACAAAGCCAGAGAACTATTTGGCAAATTGGACGCAGCAAAAAACTTGAACAATTTCATCAAGGGATTTGAGTACACTAAAACAAGAAAAGATGCCTCCTTAAAATGGGGCTGCATCGGCTTCTGTTGGGGAGGAGCTTTAGCTAATCAGTTGGCCGTGGCCATGTCTGATCTGAAGGTAGCTGTTCCATTTTATGGTCGACAGCCAGAAGCAGCTGACGTGCCCAAAATCAAGGCCTTTGTTCAAGCACATTATGGTGGCCTAGATGAGCGAATCAATGCCGGCATTCCAGCCTATGAAGCTGCATTGAAAGCAGCGGGCACCCGTTATGAAATTTTTATTTATGAAGGAGCACAGCACGCGTTCAATAACGATACTGCGCCTACCAGGTATAATGAAGTCGCAGCTAAACTCGCCTGGTCACGTGCCATTGCATTATTTAAGAAAGAACTTGAATAGTTTAGCACATGAAGAAATCCCTTTTTAAAACGTTGGCGTTGATCAACAAAGTTATCTTACCGCGATACAGTAAAAAAGATATCACCAAACTAAGCAAGTTCGAAAAGATGATCGTAGCCTACCGTTATTGGGTGACACTGAATTCATTGGCCTAAAATGGCTAGCTCTTTTCCGTGAGCGGTATCAGATTACTCAGCCCCACCGTTTACATTCGCCTTTCAAAATTCTATTTCAAATGAAGAAACTCGTCTCTGTTTTCGTATTGGGAATATGTTTTATCACTACTGCTTTTTCCCAAGGCACACAACTGCTTAGACAGCCAACACTAAGTAGCACACAAGTTGTTTTTGTTTACGCCAACGATCTGTGGATCGTTGCCAAGGACGGTGGTGAAGCGCGAAGACTCACCAGTAACGAGGGTCAAGAGAGCAATCCACACTTTTCTCCGGATGGAAAACAGATTGCTTTTACCGGACAGTACGATGGAAATACGGATGTGTATCTGATTCCCACAGAGGGAGGCCAGCCACAGCGACTAACCTGGCACCCGGGCGCAGATAACGTGACGGGTTGGACACCGGATGGAGAAGCAATATTATTTGCTTCTGCCAGAGCAGGTGTGCCTACATTAGAATCTAAAATTTACAAGATCAGCAGCAAGGGTGGAATGGAAGAAGCCTTGGAAATTCCGAGGGCAGTAGCCGGAGAGATTTCTGAAGATGGAAAGTATTTGGCCTATCAGCAAATAGGGTTTTGGGATCCCGAATGGAGGAATTATCGGGGCGGCCAAGCAAAACCAATTTGGATTGTCGACTTGAAAAATTTCTCTCTAAAATCAACTCCCCAAACAGACAATGAGCGACACACAGATCCGGTATGGATGGATGGTGTTGTTTACTTCCTTTCCGAGCGCGACTATGCAAACAATATTTGGTCTTTTAATCCAACCACCAATGAGTTAAAGCAACAAACTTTTCACACTGACTTCGATGTAAAAAGTTTAGATGCAGCCGGTGGACAAATCGTCTATGAACAGGGGGGTTATTTGAGTGTGTTTACTCCTGCGAGTTCGGTAGGCAAAAGAATCGTGGTCAATGTGCGTGGCGATTTTCATTGGGCACGCGAGCGTTGGGAAGAAGTGAAGCCAGCTTCTCTAACAAACGCTTCACTTTCACCCACCGGACAGCGCGCGCTATTTGAATATCGAGGAGAAATTTTTACTGCCCCAAAAGAGAAAGGCGATTGGCGAAATATTAGTCGTAACTCGGCTGCTGCAGATCGTTCTCCGGTTTGGGCTCCGAACGGAAAAAAAATTGCTTGGTTTAGCGATGCCTCTGGTGAATACCAATTAATGATTGGAGATCAGGAAGGACTTGAGAAGCCAAAAGCAATTGCACTTCAAAATCCTACTTTCTTTTTTAAACCAACGTGGTCGCCAGACAGCAAATACATTTCATTTACAGATACAGATTACAATTTGTGGTATGTAGATGTAGCTACTGGGCAATCTAAAAAAGCAGATACAGAACGTTTCGCGCATCCCAACAGATCACTCAATCCGATATGGTCTCCTGATAGCAAATGGATTTCGTATAGTCGATTACTCGATAATCATTTTAAAGTAATTAAAGTACACAATGTCGAGACGGGGCAAACGCTGCAGTTAACAGATGGTATGGCAGATGCTATCTCACCGGTGTGGGATGTTAATGGAAAGTATCTGTATTTTTTAGGGAGTACCAATTACGGGCTTAATAGTGGCTGGCTAGACATGAGCTCCTATGAACGACCCGTGACACGTGCGCTCTACGTCATTGTGCTTAGCAAGAGCGATGCCTCACCCATTGCTCCGCGCAGTGATGAGGAGAAAGATAAACCTAAAGAGGAGAACCTGCCTTCCGGCAAGGCAGGAAAGGACACTGCCCCACCGATCGTAAAAATTGATATGGATGGGATTAGTAATCGCATTCTGGCAATCGACATTCCATTGCGAAATTATACCGCCTTGTATGGTGGCCCGGATGGTTATCTTTTCTATACAGAAAGTGTAGTCAATCAAACAGGACTTACACTGAGTCGGTATAATTTTAAAGAAAGAAAAGGAGAAGTAATTCTTTCACCTGTGAATGATGTCGCTTTTTCAGAGGATAGAAAATCAATTCTTTATCGCAGCAATGGAACGTGGGGTATTTTAGGAGCATCCGATTCAAACAAAAAAATAGGTGATGGTAAATTAGAATCAGTCGCCTCCATTAAGTTGAAGATTAACCCGATGGAAGAATGGAAGCAAATCTTTAAAGAGGGTTGGCGCTACCAACGAGATTTCTTGTACGTGAGCAATGTGCATGGTGCTCCTTGGAATGATATTTATAAATGGTACAGCCCTTGGATTGAGCATGTCCGTCATCGTACAGATCTAAATTACGTGATTGACATTTTAGGCGGTGAAGTAGCCGTTGGCCACTCGTATACCAGCGGAGGAGATTTTCCGAATATTGAAAATGTGCCTGTAGGTTTACTGGGTGCTGATTTTGAAAAGGAAAATGGTTTGTACCGCTTTAAGAAAGTGTACCTGGGCGAGAGCTGGAATCCGGATGTGAAGGCTCCCCTTCGCGAACCGGGCATCAGTATTTCTGCGGGTGACTATTTACTGGAAGTCAATGGTCAGGCTGTTACCACATCCACAAACTTGTATAAATATTTCGAAGCAACTGCCAACCGTCAAACTGTATTAAAAGTAAGTAGCAAGTCAACGGGAGAGGCACCGCGAACAGTGACGGTGATTCCGGTAGAAAACGAAAATCAGCTAAGAAGTTTTGATTGGATAGAAGGAAACAGAAGGAAAGTAGATGAGCTATCAAATGGAAAACTTGCCTATGTATATATTCCGAATACCGGCAATCCCGGTTACACCTATTTCAATAGATACTACTTTTCACAGCAAGACAAAAAGGGAGCGATCATTGACGAGCGAAACAATGGAGGCGGTTCTGCCGCTGACTATATGGTGGATATTATGTCGCGCCAACTGCACGGTTATTTCAATAGCAAGGCGAGTGATCATCGCCCTTTCCTCACACCAAACGCGGGTATTTTTGGACCGAAGGTAATGCTGATTAATGAACGTGCCGGATCAGGTGGAGATTTGCTCCCTTATTTATTCAATAAAATGAAAATTGGACCATTGGTAGGAACAAAAACATGGGGAGGTCTGGTAGGCACTTGGGATACGCCTCCTTTTGTGGATGGTGGAAGAATGGTAGCTCCGCGTGGCGGATTTTACGATGTTAACGGAGAGTGGGCTGTAGAAGGTGTTGGAATATCTCCTGATATTGAAGTACATCAAACCCCGGCAGAAGTTATTAAAGGTGGTGATCCACAACTAGAGCGTGCGGTAGAAGAAGCCTTGAAATTACTGAAGACGCAAGGTGTAGAAATAAAACCAGAGCCACCGGCTCCGATCAAGTATAAGAGGCCTCTTAAAAAGAAGTAATGAAAATGGCTCGGTTTAACCGGGTCATTTTTTTTAGGTTCTTAGCCAACGGAGAAATTTGCCCCATAAGGATTTCGGCACCTCCTCGGTGATCGATGCCGCCTCTTCGATTTGCTCCTTTACATATTGGCTCTTTTTTGTAGGTGCCTGTGTTTTCACCCGACTTAAATAATTGTAAGTTTTCTTCTCCTTTTCGCGTTGCAATTTTTCCTTTCTTTTTCGCTCAGCCTCTCGTTCTTCCCTTTCGCGCTGCAGCGCAACTGGATTGTTTTGAGGCCGTGGTGTAAACTCCCTGCGGGGATTTTTCTTTCGTTCGGCAGTGGATGTTGAATCACTACTTGTTGACTCGGATGGTTCTTGTGAAGTAGTTGCTTTCTTCTTTTCAGGAATCTCAATCTTACCCAATACTTTTAGACCTGATAGTTCGATCTTTGGGGCTTTTATTAATTCGGGTAGTGGGGGAGCTTCCACCGCAACAGGCTGTTCTTCAGTTAGGGCTACCTCTTCAACAAATGGAGTGTGTATAGTTGGCTCAATTTTTTCTTCGGAGAGCGTGTTGCTGACCTCGGCCATCAATTGAGGAGCGTACTTTTGAGTGATCCAAGTCACGTATTCGTCTTCAATCCGGGTATTAGAGTCCTCATTAATGACAATGTCGTTAGAAGCCAAAAAATCAATAATTTTTGAAGTGTGAATGCCCAATTTTCTGGACAACTGCCCAAGTCTCATAGTTATCTAAATCTAATTATGGCGTAAATATACTGGAAACTAACGCTGCGGGCTACACCCAACCTGCTATGGTGGTTCTCAAAATCAGTTAGTCTGTTTATTTGATCAAATTCAAACTGCTGGTTGGCGTGTATTTATTCCCTGCCCTTTTGCCTCCACTTCTTTTTCTCACCATGTTGCTTTTTCTGAAGGACGCGTTTTTGTTTGGCTGCTTTTGAAGGTTTAGTCGGCTTGCGAATCTTTTTCTTCGTGAATGCTTTTATTAATAGTTGTTCTAACTTTTGAACGACCGTTTCTCTATTTTGAAGTTGAGATCGGGCTTCTTGTGAGGTAAGTTGTAATATCCCCTCTTTAGTGATGTGTGAAGATAGCTTATGAAGGATTACTGTTTTTTCTTCTTCAGAAACCAACAAAGATTGGACAACATTCCATTCGAGCGTTACCTTAGAGTTTACCTTATTTACATTTTGACCGCCCGGCCCGCTACTCCGAGAAGTGGAAAAGATAAATTCCGGATAAAGGGTGTCAACCGTTGGTGCTTTCATATTTCGTCCTTAATACACTTTTAATTTAGTTCTTCCATCGAATCAATATTTCTACGCGCCTGTTTTTTCTTCGGCCCTCAGGAGTAGTATTGGGAAGAACGGGTTGTGAACTTCCCATCCCCATAAAATTAATTCGCTCCGGGTCTACACCACGGTCGAGTAAAAACTCCGCGACTACTTCAGCCCGCTGAGACGAAAGCGTCAGGTTATAGTCCTCCTTTCCTGTATTGTCTGTATGCCCCGAAACGTTCACACTTGCTTTTGATTCCATTCTCAAGAAGGCAGCGATCGAGTCCAAGGTGGGAATCAGTTCTTGTTTCAACTGATAGCTATTAAATTCAAATAAAAAATCGCTAAGTGTAATAGTACTATCAGCTTTACTTCCAGGGTTCATTTGGTTTACAAACGGAAGCTGTACACTTGTGCTCTGCCTTCCCAATAACGTCTTAGCAGTATCTTGAGGCGTTTGCCTCTTTCGAGGTCTATTACTCGTTTTTTTATTGTCGAAGGTATTCCTTCTTTGTTCGTTTCGAAAACCGACAAAAAAGCGGCACCTCTCATTAAAGCAAATCAATTGGGTAAGAAAATAGTGGCGCGGTGCTCCTTTGCGCCTGGTGAGCGCAGCATTCTCTTCGCTCAAGTGCGAAACAAAGAGCGGGATTTTTATCTTCTTTTTCTCCTGGGCAAAGGTTGAAATTGAAAACAATACAGAAAGTAAAATCAACAACGATCGATTCACCGGACTTTTTAAGGCTATTCTAACTATCAAAAATAGGATAAATCATCTTCTCAAAACATATAGATGAAGAACTCACAAAAAATACTGACTTGGCTTATCGTAGGTGCCCTACATCATTTTGGCAATTGCACACAGGTTAGGCCTATCGTTTTGTACCCTAAATTTTACCGATTGCCGAAAAACTTGTTTCGATTCGTCCCTTTTCCCGCTGGCAACTATTCTCTTTTTATACACGGTTTTTTTTCGTAATTCGGAATTCTAAACATTATCCCCATGAGATTTATCTTGCTCTTTGCTTTCCTGTTTTCTTTTGTCGCAGCAGATGCCCAGAAGAAACCTACACCCTCAACAACTCTTTCATTTGATCAGGCCCTCTATTCAGGCATTAAGTGGCGCGAAGTGGGCCCTTATCGGGGAGGCAGATCAGGCACAGTAACCGGTGTCCCCGGAAATCCAAACTTGTACTATTTCGGTACTGTTGGTGGTGGCATATGGCGCACCAAAGATGCCGGCCAGAGTTATGAAAATATCACCGACAAGTATTTTGGAGGAACGATCGGTGCGGTTGCCGTAGCCGAAAGCGACCCAAACGTAATTTATGTGGGTGAGGGCGAGCAGACACTACGCAACAATGTGTCGAGCGGCTGGGGCGTGTGGAAATCGACCGATGCTGGAACAACGTGGAAACATATTGGCCTGAGCGACTCAAGACATATCTCACGTATTCGCATCCATCCAAAAAATCCAGATGTCGTTTATGTTGCTGCGATGGGCAATCTGTGGAAGCCCAACGAAATGCGTGGCGTTTACCGAAGTGTGGATGGCGGCACTACATGGAAAAAAGTATTGTACATCAACGAGACTGCCATGGCGGGTGATCTGGCAATGGATCCTAACAATCCGCGCATTCTATATGCCGCTACTTGGAATATGAAACGCAATGGTTATCGCATGGATAGTGGTGGTCCTGATTCTAAACTTTGGAAAAGTACCGATGGCGGAGAGACATGGGAAAATCTCTCCGACAAACCCGGAATGCCCAAAGGCATCAATGGAATCATTGGCGTCACTGTTTCTCCTGTTAACTCCAATAGAATCTGGACGATTATCGAAAATACAGAAGCTCCTGGTGTCTACCGATCAGATGATGCTGGAAAAACGTGGGCTCGTATTAACCAAGATCGTGCATTGCTTCAGCGTGCCTGGTATTACTGCCGCATTTATGCCGATACACAAAATGAAGACAAAGTGTGGGTGATGAATGTGAGCTATGGCGTTTCCAAAGATGGCGGCAGAACTTTTGAATTGAAAAATGCGCCTCACGGTGATCATCACGATTTGTGGATTGACCCTGCCAACAATCAGCGCATGGCGATTGCCGATGATGGTGGCGCTCAAATCTCCAATGACGGTGGCGAAAATTGGACAACGTACCACAATCAACCGACAGCACAGTTTTATCGGGTTACTACTGACAATTCATTTCCGTATAACATCTTAGGCGCACAACAAGATAACACGAGCGTTCGCATTCCACATCGCACCGATGGAAATTCTATTACTGAAAAAGACTGGACGGCTCTTTCCATTGGTGAGAGTGCGCACCTCGCGCCCGATCCAACAAATCCAAATATCATCTATGGCAGCGATTACAAAGGCTACATGAGTATGCAGAATTTAGATAATGGACAGGAACGAAGTACCAATGTGTGGCCTGATCTTCCTGCGGGTTCTGGCGTAGAGGTAATGAAATATCGCTTCAATTGGAATTATCCGTTGGTGTTCAGCAAACATGATTCAAAAAAATTATTTGCAGGATCTAATCATTTACATTCTACCATCAATGGTGGACAAAGCTGGCAAGAAATCAGTCCGGACTTAACACGAGGTGAACCCGAAACTATTAAATCATCAGGTGGCCCTATCACACAAGACAATACCGGTGCAGAGTATTACGCCAACATATTTGTAATCAGTGAATCGCCCTACACGAAAGATGAAATCTGGACAGGGTCTGATGACGGGCTTATTCATGTTACTACCGATGGCGGAAAAAATTGGAAGAACGTAACACCTCCTCAATCGCCTAAGTACAATATGTGGAATAGTATCGATGTAAATCCGTTTGTAAAAGGGGGAGCGTATGCAGTAGCTACTTCCTACAAATTCGGTGACTATACTCCTTACATCTATAAAACCACCGACTTTGGAAAAACATGGACGGTTATCACCACCGGTATTCCAAAAGAAGAATTTGTGCGCGTGGTTCGCGCTGATCCTAAACGTCAGGGCTTACTCTATGCAGGCACTGAAAAAGGCATGTGGATATCGTTCGATGATGGCGCAAGCTGGGCCAAGTTTCAACTCAATCTCCCTCCCGTTCCGGTTGCAGATCTTGCTGTAAAAGATGACAACCTGATTGCTGCCACGCATGGAAGAAGTTTTTGGATGATTGATGATTTGACTCCTCTTCATCAATTGAAAGCGGAGATGGCATCGAACGCTTCCTTATTATTCAAACCAGCTGCTACCTATCGCATGCCAAGTCAAGGTGGCTATCGCGAGCCCCGCAAAGGAGAAGGCGAGAACCGACCTGGGGGTGTACTCGTACATTATTATTTGAAGTCGGTTGATGACAAGACGGACGTTAAATTGGAATTTTTAACCGCGAATGGCGAAGTGATCAAGTCCTACAGCAATAAAGCAAAGGAAAGACCTGAGCAGCTTACTGTAAAAACAGGAGGTAATCGGTTTGTCTGGGATATGCGTTATTCAGGATACAAAACATTCCCGGGCATGGTGTTTTACGGCTCGCCCAACCAAGGACCAAAGGCTGTGCCCGGAAAGTATAAAGTCCGCCTTACGGTAAACCTCCCTACCGGACAGGCAGGCGGAGAATCGCAAGAGCATGAATTTGAAATTTTGAAAGACCCCAGAGTGGCCACAACTCCTGAAGAGTTTCGTGCGCAGTTTGATTATCTGATAAAGGTGCGCGACAAAGTAACTGATGCCAATCAAGGAGTGATTGACATTCGAAAGATTAAAGAAGATTTAGGCTCGCTGAAAAATAAAGTCGGGACAGAAGCACAATACAAAGAACTGATCGATGCAGTAAAGAAGTTTGAAGCCGAGTTGACAATTCATGAAAATAATATTCATCAAACAAAAAATCGCAGTGTGCAAGATCCTTTGAATTACGGCATAAAGATGAATAACCGATTGGCCCATCTGATGGTCGAACAAGCAGCCGGAGATTTTCCTCCAACACAACAAGGCGAACAAGTCCGCGAGATGCTCACCAAAATGGTGGATGATGAACTGCTGAAGCTTCGTAGTACAATCAACCAAAACACCGAGCGGATCAACAACATGGCCAAAGAAAAAGGAATTGAAGTGGTGATGATTAAGAAAAATACTATTGTGAATTAATCTGGTCTGGTTTTTATTCTGGGCATCGTTGCGATTGCAAAATAGATCAGAAGAGTTTTAGTTGAAACTCTTCTGATCTATCTGGCCTAGGTACAAAATCCGTAAAATTAGAAACCTGAATGCCTAATAGTCGGACTTTCTTGTTGAACAAATCCGTATCGAATAATAATTGTTTGGCTGTCGATTCGATCGACTCTAAATCACCAATGCCGCGCCCGAAAGACTTACTTCTTGTGATCTGTTTAAAATCGTGGAATTTTATTTTTAAGGTAATTGTCTTTCCCTTTAGTTGGTATCGATTAAGTCGGTTGTGTACACCAAGTGCTATTTTCTCCAATTCCAAATTCATCTCTTCCTGCGTGGTCAAATCAAAGGGAAAGGTATCCTCAGCCCCAACAGATTTTGTTTCTCGATCTGGTTTGACTAGTCGATCATCTATGCCGCGAACAATTTTATAGAAAAACCGTCCCGGCTTTCCGAAGTGTTTGATCAATTCTCTCTCTGTTAGTTTTTTTAGATCACCGCCACTGTGCAAGCCAAGTCTTTTCATTTTCTCAGCGGTTACTTTGCCCACGCCAAAAAATTTCTCTACCGGCAATTTTTCCATAAAATTGGTAAGGCCGGATGGCCCAATAAAAGTAAGGCCATCCGGCTTGTTCATATCTGAAGCCACCTTGGCAGCAAACTTGTTCACAGAAACACCGGCAGAAGCTGTGAGGTGTAATTCGGTTTTAATGGCCCTGCGAATCAGCTTAGCGATTTCAATGGCGGAACCTATGCCTTGTTTATCGTGCGTTACATCCAAGAATGCCTCATCGAGCGAAAGAGGTTCAATCAAATCTGTATATCGATGAAAAATCTCACGTATCTGTCGCGACACTTCTTTGTAGGCGTCAAATCTCGGACGGACAAAAATCAGTTCCTTACAAAGTTGTGCCGCCCGTTTCGATGACATGGCTGAGCGAATTCCAAATTTCCTCGCCTCGTAACTAGCGGTAGCAATTACTCCGCCTCTGCCTTGCGGAGAGCCACCCACAGCAATGGGTTTGCCCCATAAACTGGGGTTGTCTCGTTGTTCCACGGAAGCATAAAATGCATCCATATCAATATGAATGATTTTTCGAATTTCTTTAGCAACAGCTTCTTCCATGTTCGCTACAAATATAAAACACAGTCAATAGGAATTGCAGACAACTCAGTACGTGCTTTATTGGGATGCTTTCAGCGTCAATTTTAAATTCAAAAATGACATCAGATTATTATCTTCGAAGCATGAGAAAAAAGCTGGCAGAAGAAGTGGGTATAAGAAAAAAATTCCAAGGTGTATTTGCCCGCTACGGCAAAAAAGTTAATTATAAAGGTTACTCGGAAGAAACGGTTTTAGTTGAACAAATCATAGACGCAGAAACGAACCAAGTGATGTGTGACCATCTTTGGTTTAGCCTGACCAAGAGCTTCGAAAAACTAAACCTGACAAGCGGTGATGTTTTACAATTTGACGCTAGGATCAAAGAGTATAAAAAAGGGTATAAAAACAGCTCCTACAAAATCAACAACACCTCCAAAGATTTCAAGCTTAGCCATCCGACACATATTTCACTGGTAAAGAAACCCACTTAGAAAAATGACACTAGATGAATTTAAGTCGATAGGAAATCCAAACGGGTTAACGCCACTCCTTCAAGCCTTATGGCACGATGCAAACGAGGATTGGGTAAATGCTCACTTGATCACTCAAGAAATAAACACCCAAGATGCAGCTTGGATACACGCCTATCTTCACCGGAAAGAAGGTGATCAATCAAATGCCCACTATTGGTATCAACAAGCGGGTAGAAAATTTCCCACTATATCGCTGTCGGAAGAATGGCAAGAAATTGCGCGCCATTTATTAGAATAATAGTAGCAGTATAGTAAAGAAAATTTCGCACGCTCTAGAAATACTGTCCAATATGACTGGTTGCTAGCCAGAAGTAAATGAAAAAACCATTCAAGCAAAGGGAGGAAATAAAATTGAGCCACATCGTGTAAGTGAAATTCGCCTGCGAGGCATCCTTCCAAACTTTATAGAACCAAACCATAAAAAAAAGGACTACTGGTCCCAACGCCAACAAAAATGAATATCCCATTTCTATTGTGTAGAAATGATTGAAATATAGGACAAAGCAAACCGCTGCCACCGCAAACAAAACTTGTACAAAAATAAATGTCCCTCGAATACCCAGCATCATACTAATCGTTGTGTCTCCATGCTTGGCGTCTTCTTCATGCTGATAGACTTGCGTCATCGGGTAATTACCCCAAAGCATCACACTGGTAAGAAGGCCGGGCACAAGTACTTTTGCCTGCACGAGGTTTCCCATTTCAAAACCATTGATTCCAACATAGCACATAAGAAACGTAAATATTCCTTGAAAGAGACCAATGATCAGCCATCCGCCAATCGGGTATTTTTTGATGCGCACCATTGGATGACTATAAGCTTTTGACACCAAGCCGTAAATCAAAAGCATGATAGCAAAAAGCATATTGACTTTTATTAAGCCAAGAACTATCGCGATTCCATCAAAAAAGAGAGAAGTCAGATATAATCCTTTATTGACAGGAGGCGGATTCTTGAGTCCCCCAATACTTTTCTCATCTTTGTCGAAGTAACTATTATACCCGTTGCTGGCGGGATACAGTAGGAAATGAATAATGATGAAAGACCAAATCAATCGGCTTTCCCCTACATTAGGAGAAATGGCGAGTGCAAAAAGGTAGACAGGCAATAAGAAAAAAGAAAAGGGGATGCGCAAGTGGAGTAAAATGGAGCGAAGGTATTTCATGCTTGAAGATAACTATTTCAACGGAAGAGAATCATTTTGGGCAACATTTTTGTTAGTATTGAATAATGAGTTACATCACATCCATTGGCACTGCCAACCCGGAAAATAAAATAGCGCAACACAAAATTGCCGACTTCATGGTAAAGGCCATGTCGTTGAATGCAGATGACGAGCGGAAGTTACGCGCCCTCCACCGAATGAGTGGTATTGAATCTCGTCACTCCGTTTTGACAGACTACAGCAAAGATCATAGTTTTGAGTTCTACCCTAACGGAGATGAGCCTTTCCCCTCCACCAAACAACGGTTGGTATTATTTCGAAAGCATGCCGTTCACTTGAGCGTTGCTGCAGCAGAAAAATGTTTCGCCAGAATTGCAGACCAGAAAAAATCAGAAATCACCCATTTGATTGTAGTAAGCTGTACCGGCATGTATGCACCGGGTTTAGATATTGACTTGATAAAAGCCCTCGGGTTAAAATCAACCATTGAACGCACCTGTATCAACTTCATGGGTTGTTATGCTGCTTTCAACGCAATCAAATTGGCTCATTCACTGTGCGACCAGCATTCAGAAACAAAAGTGCTAGTGGTATGTACAGAACTTTGTACCATCCATTTCCAACGGGAAAATACCGAAGATAACCTTCTGGCCAATTCATTGTTTGCTGATGGCTCTGCGGCTTTGTTAATAGAGAACCAACCAAGAAGCGGCCTTAACTTAAAGCCAATTAGTTTCTACTGTGAGATTGCCACCGAAGGTGAACACGACATGGCTTGGACAGTAGGAGATTGGGGCTTTGAAATGCGTCTATCCACTTACGTGCCAGACGTAATAAAAAGCGGGATAAAAAAATTGACCACATCATTGCTTGAAAAGATATCAAAAAGCCTTTCGGATATTTCTTATTTCGCCATTCACCCTGGCGGAAAAAAAATTCTAGAGACCATTGAGGGGGAACTCGGGCTGACGAAAGCCCAAAATCATTACGCCTATGAAGTCTTAAAAAATTTCGGCAACATGTCTTCACCAACCGTTGTGTTTGTATTGAGTGAGCTTTGCAAACACCTTACGGGTGAAGATGAAGGAAAAAAAGTACTGAGTTTTGCGTTTGGTCCCGGACTTACGCTAGAAAGTATGGTCTTAGAAATCCAGAATCATTAATGGCTATTGATTTTACGCATCGCTCAACAGGTATCGAAATAATGGACGACCTTGCCTGCCGAGGCGAAGTGGTTGACCAAACCCTGCGCGAGCTAGATTTTATCAATCACTGGCTAGGCGGAAATGCCGTTACGCTAAATGGGCTACGTTCGCTTTGGAAAACAATACCTAAAAATCATAGAATAACAATTGCCGATTTGGGCTGCGGGAGCGGTGAAATGCTAAGGCTCGTTACGAAGCGGGCAAACAAGGAGGGAAGAAAAGTTGATCTCATTGGAATGGATGCAAATCCTAACATCACTTCATTTGCACAAAAGCACACGGCTGAATTTGAGAACATTCGAATCGAAGCCACAAATATTTTCTCTGAAGAATTCAGAAAAAGGAATTTTGACATTGTGTTGGCAACCTTGTTCCTCCATCATTTTACTGAAGACGAATTGATTAGAATTTTTTCAGGGTTAAAAAATCAAGCCACCCACGGAATTGTGATCAATGATCTTCATCGCCACCAATTGGCATATTATTCCATTCGATTGCTTACCCAACTTTTTTCGAAGTCAGCCATGGTAAAATACGATGCTCCTTTGTCGGTGCTGCGAGGTTTTAAAAAACATGACCTGCAATTGATATTGAGTCGGGCTGGCATCAAAAACTACCAACTAAAATGGAAATGGGCCTTTCGATGGCAATTGATTATTTACCCAAACTAAAATTTCTGGCATAATTTTTACTAACTTCCCCTGACTGGTTAACCCAATAATGTATGAAAATCCATTTTGTCTATTTCTTTGCAGCTCTGGTATTGTCTTCGTGTGCTAGTAGCCCTTTCGGGAAAAAAGTAAGTGAGCCTTTTTCTGGCTCTGCCTATGAATCCAATAATCGTTTCTTTCGGGCTTCGGGCAAAGGAGAGAGCTCATCAGACAACATTGCCCGCGGAAAGGCCGATATTGAAGCAAAAACTTATTTAGCTGGGCAGGTAAACACTACCATGAAGCAGGTAGCAGATAACTATCAAGGGCAAACTGAAAACGAAAAGGGTGCGGATGTAGCTGAGAAATTTCAAAGCCTGGCACGCGAGGTGATGAATACCGATCTGGCTGATCTTCGCAAGGTGGGCGAGAAAAAGTATTACAACGAAAAAGAGAAAAAATACACCGTCTTTGTTGCCTATGAAATTAAGAAGAACGCCATGTTTCGCTTTATGAAGAAGCAAGCGCGCGTCAATCAAAAAATTGATGAACGCCAAATGGCCATCATTGATAAAATACTAGACGAACAAATAAAGGATTCTGAAGGAGAGAATTGATTTGCTGATTCGTTAATTCGTTGAATGGCCGTCATCAACGAATTAACGATTAGTAAAATCATCAAATCAATTCGTGCTATTCGCCATCTTCTCAGCCGTCTCAGCTATTTTTAGCTGATTGATAAACTCATCTACCTCTCCATTCATCACCGCAGGTAAATTGTGTTGCGTGTAGCCAATTCGGTGATCAGTCACGCGGCTCTGCGGATAATTATACGTTCGGATTTTTTCAGAACGATCGCCACTGCGAACCTGGCTTTTACGAGAAGCCCCAATGGCAGCATTCTTTTTTTCCAGTTCTAACTCATACAATTTTGCGCGAAGCATGACCATCGCGCGGGCACGGTTGCCATGCTGTGAGCGCTCTACCTGGCAGGTAATCACAATACCCGTTGGTTTGTGTGTCATCTGCACCTTGGTCTCCACTTTATTTACATTCTGTCCACCAGCTCCACCAGATCGTGAAGTGATTACTTCAATGTCCGCTGGATTAATCTCAACATCCACATCTTCTGCTTCGGGCAATACAACTACCGAAGCCGCTGAAGTATGTACACGCCCCTGTGTTTCCGTATCCGGCACCCGTTGAACGCGATGTACGCCTGATTCGTACTTAAATATCCCGTAAGCGCCTTCGCCCTCTATACTGCTAATGACTTCCTTATACCCGCCAGCCGTTCCCTCCGTTACGTCAAGCGCTGACATCTTTAGACCTACCCGATCGCAATAGCGCTGGTACATGCGCCACAAGTCACCAGCAAAAATAGCCGCTTCATCGCCCCCAGTTCCGGCTCTGATTTCCAGAATACAATTCTTGTAATCGTTAGGGTCTTTGGGCATCAACATCTCCTTTATTTCTGCCTCTAATGCATCTCGTTTGGGCTCCAGTTCCTCCAATTCCAATTTTGCCAACTCTCGCATTTCCGGATCTTTCTCTTTTTGTAGCAACTCTTTGGCATGTTGCATTCCATCCAACGCATGTTGATAGGCATCGTACTTTTCAACTACTTTTTGCAAGTCGCGGTATTCTTTACTCAACTGCCCAAATTTTTTCTGGTCACTGAGCGTGTCCGGCTGCACCAGCAATAACCCTACCTCTTCAAAACGGTGCTTAATATCTATCAGCTTTTCGATCATATCCTTCTAAAATGACGGCAAAGTTAATCCCAAAATTGTCATTAGGAATGACAATTTTGCCCGAAAGTGACGAATACTGAAGATACCGTCAATATTGTCAGGATTTACCCTGACATTGAAAATGAAGGAAAAATTTGTGATCCTAAAAAGACTATTTCTTTCATTTTCAATCGTCAGCACAAAGTGCAAAAAAGTCTAATGACTTTTTTGGGTTAATAAAAACGCGATGCCTTTCGGTGCTTCCATCTTGGTCGCAATTCCTTTATCTTCGCGCCATGAAATTTGTCATATTTTTAGGTCTTCTAATCTTGGTTTCCTGCAATGGAAAACTAAGCGATGAGCAAAAAAGAAAGATCCGTGAGGAGAGAGAAGAAAGCAAGATTAAAAAGATATCGGAAGCAGATATAACGGAGGCTGCCTTTTCTTACGGCAGGAAAATCACAGAGATAATCGAACGGAGAGATAAAACATTGAGCAATCAAAAACTCATTGATTCATTGGAAAGTGTATTTCACATCGAAATCATCTCCCTGCAAACGAACGACTCTACCTTGCGTGTGGTAGAGAAGCAAATTATTGAGGCTTACATCTCCGGTGGCAATGGAGTGACGTTGAGTGATAACGTTCAAAAAATGGGTAAGGATTCTATTCTTTATACCAAACCACTTATGCAGGAGCAAGTCGATGGTTCGGTCGCGTTTACCAAAGCACTGGGCTTACGAATCGCCAAGCGAGAACTCATTCGCACAATCAAGTAAATGGATCGATGGAAAATATGGATGGATACAGGCGGTACGTTCACCGACTGCATTGCTATCGATCCCAATCAAAAATACAAACGGCTAAAGGTATTAAGTTCTGGCGTGATACGTGGAGCCATAACCCGTCAGCTTTCACCATGCGCATTTCAATTGCAAATACAGTGGCCTCTTGACAAAGATATTTTCAAGGATTTTGATATCCACTTGCTCGGCCGAGGAGTAAAAACAAAAATTCAATCCATTGATCTGGAACGTTCAATCGTATACACTTACAAAGCACTTAAGAACGTGGGTGCTTGTGCCATCGAAATTTCTTCACAAGAAGAAGTCCCGGTTTTTGCGGCCCGCTTACTCACGCAAACCTCACTGGCAGAAGATTTTCCAATCATCGAAATGAAATTGGGGTCTACCCGGGGAACAAATGCCTTATTAGAAAGAAAAGGAGCAAGAACAGCATTTATCACAACGAAAGGATTCAAGGATTTGCTTTTGATCGGAACGCAACAAAGACCTGATCTTTTCGCTTTAAAAATCGAAAAAGAGAAGCCGCTCTACTCACACGTGATAGAAGTCATCGAGAGAATTTCTAGTGATGGCACCATTCTTACACCTATCTCAAAAGAGGAGATAGATTTACTCGTCAGCAAGCTAAAGAGGTTAAAAATAGATTCCATTGCTATCGCGTTTCTGAACAGTTACAAAAACCCAGCTCACGAACTTTCTCTTGCCCGGGCTTTGGCAGAAGCCGGATTCAACTATGTTTCTATTTCCCATGTTTTGGCCAATCAAATTAAGATTCTGCCACGAGCAGAAACAACAGTTGCCAATGCATATCTGGCACCTATAATCAATGAGTACTTGGGGAACATTCACAGGGGGATAGGTAGCGTTGATTTGAAAGTGATGAACAGCGCGGGTGGTTTGAACAAGACCTCACATTTTCAGCCGAAAGATAGTTTACTTAGCGGGCCTGCCGGTGGCGTAGTGGGAGCGGCCACTGCTGCTCAGCGGTCATCTATTACAAAGCTCATTACATTTGATATGGGCGGAACGAGTACTGACGTCTCTCTTTATAATCAGAGATTTGACTACCGTTTTGAATCGAAGGTGGGGCAGACAAAAATCCTTTCCCCCTCGGTCTCTATTGAAACAATAGCAGCCGGAGGTGGATCGATCTGTGAATTTGATGGTCATCGATTGACAGTGGGTCCACACAGTGCTGGTGCATCACCAGGTCCAGCTTGCTATGGGGCCGGTGGGCCTTTAACAATTACAGATGTTAATCTCTTATTGGGCAGATTGAAAGGAGATTTTTTCTCGATTCCGATATATGAAAAATACGCAGAAACGGCTTTGACTAAAATTCTTTTAAAAATTCAACAATCAACCACGAAAAAAATTGAACGTCATGTTTTGCTGGAATCATTCATACAAATCGCCAATGAAAAAATGGTGGACACGATTAAACAGGTTTCCATCCAACAGGGTCATAATCCCTCAGACTATACGTTGCTGAGTTTTGGCGGAGCGGGTGGCCAACATGCGTGTGCTTTAGCGGAGATGCTTGAGATGAAGAAAATTCTGATTCCATATGATGCCGGGCTGCTTAGTGCTTACGGAATCGGCCACGCTAAAATTGAAAGGTTTGAAGAAAAGTTAATCTTAAATTCTTTAGATAACGAGCTACCCACGCTAGAGAAAACAATTGACCAACTATTCAAGATTGGAAAACAGAAATTGTTGCAAGAGGATTTTCCGGAGAATGAGATTACCTATGAGAAAAAATTAATTTTCCTCCGCTTCAAAGGCCAAGAAACTACGTTAGAAGTTGAGTTCGAATTCATTGAAAATATTTTTGGTCTATTTAGAAAAAAGTATGCTTCCATATACGGTCACTGGATCAAAAACCGGGAGATAGAAGTAGAATCTATTCGAGTCATCCTATCTATCAAGACTGCTTTGGAAAGTAAAATCGCTGGTAGATGTAAAAAGTACAAACCAAGGGCAAAAGTCAATTCTACATATTTGGCTAATGGCAAACTCGCTTCAATATCAATTTTTGAATGGGAGAGTTTAACAGCTGGAGCTACCATTACCGGCCCGGCCATCGTTGCCAGCAAAAACTCAACTACTTTGGTTGATGCGAATTGGAATTTTCAACTCGATGAAAACAACAACGCCCTGCTTGTCAAAAAATCAGACGAAAGATCTCGCAATAAAAATTTTAGTAATGTGGCCTCTCTCGAGCTGTTTAGCAATCGATTCACATCCATTGCTCAGGAAATGGGTGCAATGCTCCAGCGAACTTCGTTTTCGGTGAATGTGAAAGAGCGTCTAGATTTTTCATGTGCTGTGCTAGACGCAAAAGGGTATCTCATTGTCAATGCTCCACACATACCGGTCCACCTGGGAAGCATGGGCGTGTGTGTTCGTGAGGTAATGAAGCAGGTAAGAATGAAAGAGGGCGATGTAGTGATTACTAACCATCCTGCTTTTGGTGGGTCACACCTTCCTGATGTTACGCTAATCAAGCCGGTTTTTTACAATAAAAAGTTGATTGGATTTGTTGCCAATCGAGCGCATCATGCAGAAATCGGAGGCATGAAACCCGGCTCGATGCCAGTTGATGCGACTTGCCTGGAAGAAGAAGGCGTTATCATACCACCCACGTTTCTGATCAAATCTGGCGAGCCGAGATGGAAGGAGATTGAAACAATATTTTTAACTTCGAAGTATCCCACGCGATCTATCCACGAAAACATTGCTGATCTAAATGGGGCATTGGCTTCCGTTAATTTGGGCGAAAAGAATCTCAAAGAACTTTGTGTTCGTTTTGGTGCCAATACAGTCACCGCCCAAATGACAGAGTTAAAAAATTATGCAACTGAACTACTCAAACAAAAAATAAGAGCGAGTAAGAAACAATCATTTCGAGCCACCGAATATTTAGATGACGGCTCCCGATTAAAAGTAAAAATCAATTGTCGCAATACTAAGTTGATCTTTGATTTCTCAGGATCAGCAAAGATCCATTCTGGAAACTTAAACGCAACAGAAGCAATCGTTCAAAGTGTAGTGTTGTATGTCCTCCGGCTTTGGGTTGATAAACCCATCGCGATGAATGAAGGCCTTATGCAAAATGTGAACCTCATTTTACCCAAAGGTTTATTGAATCCTTTTGGTGATTTCTTGCCTGAAACAGATGCCAATTTACCGGCAGTGGTAGGTGGCAATACAGAAGTGAGCCAGCGATTAACTGATACACTCATTAAAGCATTTCAGTTATCGGCCTGCAGCCAAGGGACGATGAACAATTTCCTTTTCGGAAACGATAACCTGGGCTTTTACGAAACAATTTGTGGAGGAACAGGCGCTGGAAATGGCTTTGATGGTGCAGATGCAGTTCACTCACACATGACGAATACTAGAATTACCGATCCTGAGATTTTAGAATTGCGCTATCCCGTTCGTCTTAACAGATTTGAAATCAGGAAAAACTCGGGAGGTAAAGGAAAATGGAGGGGTGGAGATGGCGCAGTCAGAGAAATTCAATTCAATGAAAAAATGGAAGTTAATATCCTCTCACAGCATAGAATTGAAAAACCTTTTGGAATAAAAGGCGCAGCTGCCGGGAAAAAAGGTGAACAAAGTCACACATCAAATGAAGGAAAAATCACCCAACTAAAAGGTATGGCTCACCTCACCGTGATAGCCGGAGACAAAATCACTATCAAAACCCCTGGAGGCGGAGGTTGGGGGAAATAAAAAAGCCCCAACAGCTGTCGGGGCTTTATATCCAATAATGGTATGACTAATTCTTTTTCACCGGAGCAGGTGTTGCAGCTGCTGCCTGAGGCTTTGGTGTCACCCCTAATTTTTTCAACACTAGATCTGATATATTGTAATTCTCATCGCTATAAAGAAGTATATCGCCACCACCAACAATTTGCGGATTGATGATGAACGTATACGCGTTTTCTTTTGCTACTTCTTCAATTGTTTTACCTACTTTTTTATAAACAGGTTCCATCAAATCAGCTTGTTTCTTTTGTAATGAAGATTGTGCGTCCTGCTGAAATTTTTGGAAGCCCTCTTGTAGGGTTTGAAGTTCGCGCTCTTTATCTGCCTTGATAGCATCGGGGGTAGTGGCTGGCATGCCTTGATAGGCTTTGTACTTCGCCTCAAAATCCTGTTGCTTCGCTCTCATTTGATTTTGCAATTGCTCGCTATGGGTTTTTAGCTCACTATCGATTTGCTTGAACTCTGGCAACTGACTGAATATATATTCCCAATCGGCATACCCAATTTTTTGTGTCTGAGCTTGCGCGGACAACAGGATTCCGCAAAAAAGGATCAAAAAAAGTGTTCTCATTTTTAAATTTAGTTACTGGTTTATTTTACTTTATCATTTGGATCTCCTAGTCCTAATTCTTCTAAAACAAAATCTGTATAATCATGCCTTGGATCGGTGTAGATCATTACTAACTCTGCCGACTTATCAAAAACAATAGCCAATCTGTTTGTCTTTGCCACTTTACCTACCGCGTCAAACAGTTTGTCCTGCAAAGGTTTAATCAATTCTTGTTTTTTCAAAAAAAACAGCCCTCCAAATCCAAAAACCTTTTTTTGATAGTCTTTTAATTCTGTTTCCTTCTTTTTGATGTCGGCAAGCCGTTCTTGCTTCATTTCCTCTGTCAAAAGCACCTGTTCCGCCTGAAACGAGCGGTACAAACCATCCACCTTTGTTTGCATCTCTTCAATTTCTCGCTGCCAGGCCGCTGATAGTTGTTCTATTTCACCCTGAGCTTTAGCATATTCCGGCATTTTGCTCAGTACAAACTCCGAATCAAAATAGCCGAACTTCTGAGCTTTTGCAAAAGTCAGGCCGAAAATGAAAAAGCAAAGAATTACCAGTAAAATCCGCATTTTTTACCTGATTTGCTGGCCAATGGTGAAGTGAAACTGAGAGCCGCTCTTGTTGGTTGCAAACTCCAGTCTGTCAAAACCATTCGCCCAGTTTAGTCCAATTAGTCCAAAGGCCGGCATAAATATTCTCGCACCAAAACCGGCCGATTTATACAGGTTAAACGGATTGACCTTCTGATAATTGTCCCAATTGTTTCCCGCCTCCGCGAATATAAAGGCATAAACCGTAGCTGATTGGCTTGTTACTACCGGATAGCGCAATTCCATTCCAAATTTGTTATAGACGATTCCCCCCTCAATTCCGTTGGCGGCTTGCGATCCCCTTCTGGCGTAAAGCGGAGGTGTTACCTGGTTATCCGGATAACCACGTAACCCAATGATATCTTGACCGAGCACAAAGGAATTAAATCCACCCGCTAAACCTGCTCCGCCTACTAAGAAGCGTTCAAAAGGGCCGGGTTGAACCTTGTCGTTATAAGTGCCAATATATCCGACATGCGCTTTTGTTTCCAACACTAAGCTTCTTCCGGTTGGTTTGCTGCTGCCTACAATCTTGACATAAAAACGTGCATCAAACATCCACTTATGCAACTCGACAAAACTAAAACGCTGATTAAGATCTTTATAGTAATCAGCATCTCGGAAAAGAGAATAGGGTGGCGTTAAATCTAAACTGAGTGAAATGGAAGACCCAGCTGTAGGAAACATCGGGTTGTCAATACTATTTCGGGCAAGGGTAGTGTTAAGCTTAATGTTGCGGGTTGTGCCCACTGCGGGCAAAGAAGATGACCCAAAGTAATTGCTGTAGTTATACTCAAGGAACGACAGAGCGTGTGTCAGCGAAAAATAGTTGTCAGGCCACTCGAGTCGTCTTCCAAAACCAATCGTAAAACCTGTTTGCCGTAGGGATGCATTGTCACTGAAGTCGGTCTGAAACCCACCGGTACTCCTTACAGGTAAACGAGAAACCGAGTAATTGTAACTTACGCTTAAAGCATTTGGCCTCCTTCCACCTAGCCAAGGTTCGGTGAAGGAAACATTATAACTTTGGAAAGAGCGGCCATTGGCCTGTACACTCAACGATAGTTTTTGGCCATCACCAACCGGCAATGGCCTCCACTTTTTCAAATGCGGAACATTGCGTAACGAGAAGTTATTGAAGGTAAGCCCCACTGTTCCAACAAATCCAAAGAAACCACCCCATCCACCAGACAACTGAACTTGGTCATTTGATTGCTCTTCGAGTTTCCATCCAATGTTTACTGTTCCATTTGCGGGATTGGGTCGGATATCCTGCTCAATTTTTTGTGGGTTGAAGAACCCCATCTGAGAAAGTTGCTGTTGCGTTCTGATAATATCGGCTCTTCGAAATTTTTGACCGGGTATTGTGGTGAGTTCTCGCCTGATAACGTGGTCGCTTGTGCGATCATTACCTGCAATGGTAACCTCATCAATTGTTGCCTGATCACCCTCAAAAATTCGCATCTCTACATCAATCGAATCACCCTCTACTGCAACTTCTATAGGTGTTACTCGAAAAAACAAATAGCCGTCATCCATATAGAGCCCGCTAATGTCCGCTCCTTTGGGATTGAAAGAGGTTTTTTTAGCAATCATTTCCTCATTATAGATATCCCCCTTCTTTATGTCCAATACTTTATTCAGAGTGTTAGCTGTATACAAATAATTGCCGGTCCAAATAATGTTTCGGAAATAGTACTTTCTTCCCTCACTCACTTTGAAGCGCACATCAATTTTCGAATCGCTGTAGTTGGTAATCGTGTCCGACACTATTTCTGCATCGCGAAACCCTTGCGTATTATAATAAGCCAACAATTTCTTTTTATCCTCCTCATACTCCGCACGTATGAATTTAGAGCTATTGAAAAAATTGAGTTTAACATTTTTGTTAATAAACTCCAACACTTGTCTCCAACTCGTTTTTTGCGCTGAGTCTGTCAAAAATTCTTTTGCTTTTTGTGTGTTGATATTGATTGCTTCATTGATAATTACTCTGTGTAGAGAGATGCGCGCATGCTCCTTTGTTTTCTTGAGTTTCCTCTTTAAGATCGAAGAAGAAACCTGATCGTTGCCTTCAAATGACACTTCGTGGATACGGACTTTTGATTTAACATTGACATTGATTCGCAATCGAACTCCTCCTCTATTGAGTGTGTCGCGTTCCTGAGTGATCTTAACCACGGTATTCAAAAAGCCTTTCTTTACAAAATGCTTTTTCACTGCCATCTCAGCATTACGGATGGTAGCATCGTTGACGATTTTTCCTCTGATCAACGTCAAATCATCCTTCAAACTACTTTGCTTTCCCTTGCTGATGCCTTCAAAGTAAAAATCGGTTAATCGGGGCCGCTCAGCCAATTTTATCGACAAAAAAACATTTTTCCCCTCAATCCGATCGACAGAGATCGTAGCATCACCCACCAGTCCATGTTTCCAAAGTTTCCGGATGGCACTCGAAATTCCGTCTCCGGGAATTTTGATCTTGTCCCCTACTTTCAAACCGGTCAGTGAAACCATCGCGTTTTTATCCAGCACATTGAGGCCCGTGATCTCTATCCCCGCAATGGTGTACTCTTGTGGGGTACGATAGTTCAGCTCACCTTCCTTTAGTGGCTCTTGTTCAACTGTAGCAGTCGCACGGCTTCTTCTGAATTGCGCCAATGAAGACGAGGCAACCAGCAGGAACAAAAAAATCAAAATAAAACGGTTCATTCAATCAGGCAATAGGGGTCAGCACTTTTCCAAATCTTCTTTCTCTCTTTTGGTATTCACATATTGCCTCATAGAGATCTTCTTTTCTAAAATCAGGCCACAACTTTTGAGTAATATACAATTCAGTGTAGGCTATTTGCCAGAGTAAAAAATTACTAATTCTCATTTCGCCACTCGTTCTTATGAGCAGTGCAGGGTCTGGAATATTCTTGGTATCAAGAAAAGAAGCAAAAAGTTGTTCATCAATTTCCTCAACTTCCAAAGTTCCTCCTTTTACCTTCATGGCCACCTCACTCACTGCTTTTAGTATCTCCTGTCTACCACTATAATTCAATGCAATCAGCAGAGTCAGTCCGGTGTTATTCTTTGTTGATTCGGTTGCCTCCCTCAAATTTTCTCGACAATCTTTTGGCAACTGCCCGATATCTCCAATTGTTTTTAGTCGAACTTTATTCTTATGTAATCGTTCAATTTCCTTTTGCAGCGTATTGACCAGAAGCTCCATTAACGCGTCTACTTCCTCTTTAGGGCGACCCCAGTTTTCAGTGCTAAAGGCGTACAAAGTCAAATACTTTATCCCTATTTCCCCGGCTCCTTCAATCACCTGCCTTACTGCCTCAATTGCATTGCGATGCCCGAAAATCCTGGCTGCGCCCTTGTTTTTCGCCCACCGTCCATTTCCGTCCATTATAACAGCCACATGCTCAGGCAAATTATGGGTGTCAATATGTTCTTTAAATGAAGCCACAGGGGTGCAAAAGTAGCCTTTTTTTCAAACTTTAAACCATCCAACCACACCCTCGATGAAGATGTATGTGGAGTGAAAAAAGTTTAACGGTAAGGGTTTGTGGCACAAGGAATGTCGTAAAATGTATAGGTTAACGTGATTCCGGTAAAAAAGTAGTTGTCGTTGTCGTTTGGATTGCCGTATTGAAATGTCTTGAACGAAGGATTCCCTCCCGAAATGTTGTCTAAATAGTCAAAGAAGGTCTTTCGAACGCCAAATTCAAATGAAACATAATAGCGGGGGTTCAACACGTACTTCATTCCTCCTCCAAAAGGAATAGAAAGTTGAATATTGCTGTACTCGGCATTCTTATTGGGTGTTCCTGAAATACCAAATAGGCCGACCCCGGCAAACAAATAAGGTGTGAACCTCAGCTTCCGTTTTTCATCCCGCCAATCTAAAAAGTGATACTCGAACCCACCTGAGAGCTCTAATAAAAATAAATCAAACGAAGCCGCGCGTTTTACCGCAAATGGATCGGTGGGATTGTTCTTGTCGCTAGCCGCCAACTGCCCACCAGTTATTGAAGTCCGAAAACTAATGACTCGGCTAATATTTGATCGATAAAAAAGTGTGGCGGCTGGCCTCGAAGTCGCAAGATCAAAGGTGCTGACAAGATCGCCCGTGTAATTAAAAATGCCTAGGCCTCCACCAATCTCAGTGCGCTGCGATATCTGACCGATCACGCAAGTGGCAAAGAAACTGGCACTGAAAAATATAATGCTCGTGACACAACCACGAAGCATTATCTGAACTTAGCTTTATGAAAAGTTGCTCCTAAAATATACGTAAGTCGAATTGAAGTCACCATATAAATATCGTTTTGATTGGGGCTTCCTCGTTTGTCTCCCGCCTTACCATAACCAGGCTGAACGTTAACACCTGCTAAATCGGAAGGAACACCTCCAGAGGTTGGGTATCCAGCTAATTCATTGGTTCTGTACGCCATGGCCTGTCCTAACGTACTTAACGTATTCAAATCAACATAATTGCCACTTACGTCATCTAAATAATCAGTAAATGTGTAGCGAAAGCCAATATCCGCCCAGAGGTCAAATACTTCATTGATTCTAAATCGAGCTCCTGCACCAAATGGAACTGCAAATTGAATCAAACTGTAAGAGTTGCCTTCTGTCTTCAGTGGTTGCAGATCCACCCATTGACCCGCCTCGGCCAATGCACTTCCTCTCAAATCATTTGTTGGCGCTTGTGCTTGTGGGTTTTGATAAAAGGCTGCAAGCCCTATGTAAGCGTAGGGTGTCCAGCCAACTCGACTAATGTAAGTTGCTTGGTTCTCAAACAAATCGAAATAGGCAACAGCAGATAGCTCATGAATCCTATTTCTAAATGACATATTTCGTTGATATCTAAATTTGTTCTCGTTGTCCTTACTGGCTGATTCCTGATCAGAACCCTTGAGAGAGGCGTAGAGATATTGAACTTGCAACGTATAGCGAGGACCGAAGCGGTGAAATAGTGAGAGACCAAAACTCGGGGCGGTAAACGAAATGTCGGTACTAAATGTGCTAGGTGTGGGCGCCAAATCTCCAAAATAGTTGAGTGCGTTTATAGAAAAGCCTACGCCTGTATAAACATTCTTGCGACCAAAACCACGTTTCTTGCCCCGATATTTTGAAACTGCCTTGTTATTTTTTTTAATTAATTTCCTATTGAACTGTGCAAATGAATCGAAGGAGAGACCGACCAAAAACAAAACACTCAATAGCGCAAAACATAACTTTCTCATAACGAGGGCAATTAGGCCAATTGCAAAGTTAAAAAATTAAGTTAATCAGCAAGCCGTTTTATCTCAGTTAATCAGAAAAGGTAATCTCGGCTTTAGCCTAATTGCGAACATCAATCCCCCAGTTCAGCTTTTGCCTCAATGTATTGAAATAGTTTTGGCTGCTTAACCGTATTAATTTAACTCTGAACTTTTCCTTTTTTATCCTCAATTTAACAGACTCATCTACAGTTTCAAATCGCGAATCCAGCGAAACCAAGTACTTTTTACTCCTTCCTTCAATATGAAAGGAAAGTTCAGCATCATCTGCTAATACTATTGGCCTGGTCCCTAAATTATGAGGACTAACGGCCGTTATAACAAAACTCTCAGATTTAGGATGAACAAGTGGGCCTCCGCAACTCAATGAATAACCGGTTGAGCCAGTGGGCGTGGACACAATAATGCCATCAGACCAGTATGAGTTTAGCAACTCCCCATCTACGTGAACGTGCACAGTAATCATAGACGAAGTGTCTTTCTTCATAATCGTAAAATCATTTAACGCGAAATTGAGATTACCAAACAACTTGGGTGTTGAAACTAATCGTAGCACCGACCGGCTGTCGATAGAGAAATTGCTGTTAAGTAGTTCATCAAAAGATTTTTCAACATCATCACGGCTGATTGTTGCCAGAAACCCAAGGCGACCAGTATTGATCCCAAGAATGGGGGTTTCAGATTTCCCTACATAGGTAACTGATTCTAGCAAGGTGCCATCCCCTCCAAGGGATAAAAAAAAATCAAGTTGGTTCAGATGATCTCCCTGATCGAAAGATTTTAGTTGATAGTCGTGAATGCGCGATGATTTAAACTGTTTCAAAAACTTGGCGGAGACCCAAATTTCCACGTTCTTTTTCTTAAGATAGTCCAGCACCTTTTCGAGAAATCGAGATGACTTATTTTGGAGGTCCTTCCCATGTATGCCGATGCGAGTCATTCGCTGTTAATTTATATGTCTAGGTAGCGAAGTAGTAAATCAATTTTGTCTTTTTCTCCGCTTGCTTCTGCATTTTGCTGATAACGTCCAATCACTTTGTAATTGAAGCGCTCCAGCGTTGCCACAATTCTCTTCATATCTGTTTGATTGATTTTTAGTGTCAGCTTGATCTTCCCTTTGTCCATTGGATCCTCTGTCATGGTGCTGCTGATAACCTTGGCGTTGTTTTCCTCTACATACCGGCTTATTTCTGCCAACGAATAATCAATCAAGTCCATCGACAAAACCAAAATGCCCCCAGGCATTTGAACCGATGCTGTCTGCGCAAAAGAAATCATCATATCTTGTACGGTGATGACGCCCATATATTGACGTTCTTCGTCTAGCACGGCTACTATCTGTAGCTTATTATCACCTGCCACTTTGAGGATATCATAAAAATGGGCGTCCAGCGGCACTGCACAATCCTTGGCGGCTAAATCAAAGTCGAGCAGATTTTTTTCGATATCATTCGCCTCTAAAATGATTTCTTCGGAGATAAAACCCATGAATTCACCGTCTCTTACTACGGGAAGGTGGTTACATCGAAATTCTTCCATCCAAACAATTGCTTTGTGTGCATCGTCTGTCACCTTGAGTGGTGGGATCATTTGGTTGATTAACTCCTCCGCTATCATTTGACGCTTTTGTAAATTCTAGTTTTTTCTCACTAAAAAGTCCTCCACCATCTGATTAAATTTTTCGGGGTGCTCCATCATCGGAGCGTGGCAACATTTATCTATAAATTTCAACTCAGAATGAGGAATCAAACGATTAAATTCATAGCCAACCATTGGTGGGGTGATAGTGTCGTTCAGCCCCCAAACCAAGAGAGTGGAAATTTTTATTTTCGGTAATTCCAGCGCCAAATTATTCCGTTGAGCCGATTTGGCGATGGCAACGATGCGCATACATTTCGGAATACTCTTGGTTGTCTCAAACACTTCGTCTACTAGCTCTTTTGAAGCAACGTTTGGATCATAAAAAGTATACGCCACGCGCTCGCGGATGTATTCGTAACTTCCTCTACGGGGGTAGGAACCCCCCATCGTATTTTCAAAAAGGCCAGAGCTGCCGGTCAACACTAATTTGGTGACTTTCTCCGGGTTCTTCAGCGTGTAGAGTATCCCGACATGCCCCCCGAGCGAATTGCCCATGATCATCATCTTTTCCAACTTCTTCATCGCTACAAAACGCTCCGTAAATTCACGAAGACCTTCTAGCCCCGCTTCCTTTATCGGCATTTCGTAGATTGGAAGCATTGGAATAATCACCCGAAAATGCTTTGAATAATGATTGACTACAGCCTCCCAATTACTTAGCGCACCAAAAAGTCCATGCAATAGCATCAGCACCTCCCCTGTGCCCTCGTCTACATATTTAAAATCATTTTCCTCTTTTACCTGTAGCGGCATACCAGTCTATTTGATGAAAAGTAACTAAAAAAAACCCGAACCTTAGAATTGCCTGAAAATTTCTTTGAAAAAAGGGATGAATTGGCTCAAATACGAAGACATCTGCTGAGCCGCATTTTTGGTGGCAGGGTAAAGAAAAGATCCTTTGGTCCAGTCCGCTGGTATACTAATATGTAGTGAATCACCGAGCCAAAAAATTACGCTTAAACAAAAAATGTATTTGAGCAACCCTAGTAATGCCCCGGCAACAGCATCCACTTTGCCCAAAAAAGTGTTATCGAGCGAGTTCTTTATTCGTCTGCCTAAGAACAAAGTCAGCACTAATACCAAGATGAAAACAACCGAAAAAGCAATATAGGGGAGAAATTTCTTGTCGGCATTGAATTCGTGCTGAAGAAATTCAATGCCAACGCTCATGAGTTTAAACCCCAGGAAAATACCCAAAACAATGGCAACCAAAAAAAACAGCTCCATCAAAAATCCTCTTCTGTAGCCAAGAAAAGCGCCTAAGGCCAGCACAAGCCCGAGCGCGATATCAATTTTGGTCAAGAGACAAGCAATTTTTTGACAATCTCAGATATCAATTTGCCGTCCGCTTTTCCAGCCAATTGCTTGGTGGCGATGCCCATTACTTTACCCATATCCTGCGGGCTTTTAGCTCCCACCTGCTCCATGATTTTTTTGAGCTCTTCCGCTACCTCAGTTTCAGATAGTTGTTTGGGTAAATATCGGCTGATAACACTCAGTTCGAGTAACTCTTTCTGGGCTAAGTCTTCTCTGCCTTCTTTCTGAAATATTTCAGCCGATTCCTTCCTTTGCTTTGCAGCCTTCATGAGGAGCTTACCTTCTACATCACTGGCGATATCACCACTTCCTCCCTTTTCCGTTTCGGCAAGCAGAATCATTGACTTAATGCTACGAAGGGCCGTAAGCTCGTCTTTATTTTTTGCCAACATGGCCGCTTTGATGTCGTTGTCTATTTGTGTTTTTAAACTCATACCAATTGGTTTTGGTGGCAAAGTTACATCAAGAATTGCCGAAGAAAAAAGAAGTCATTTCCCCGCAGGCGTTGAAAGATATAATACCTTTGAAGTGATATGACAAGGTTATCTGTAAACATTAATAAAATTGCGACTCTACGGAATGCAAGAGGCGGAAATAATCCAAACGTAGTGCAAGTGGCGAAGGACTGTGAACGCTTTGGCGCGCAGGGAATCACGGTTCATCCACGACCCGATGAACGACATATTCGATTTCGAGACGTGCTTGACCTAATGAATGTAGTCAAAACCGAATTCAATATCGAAGGATATCCAGACGAACGATACTTGGAACTCATTCGAACAGCTAAACCGACTCAAGCCACATTGGTACCTGATCAACCTGACGCCATCACATCTAATGCCGGCTGGGACACGCTTTCGCAGCAAGCATTTCTAAAAGAAGTGGTTGAAGAAATTCAAAAAAGTGGTGTGCGTGTTTCTGTTTTTGTTGATGCCAATACCAGAATGATCGAAGGAGTTAAAAAAATAGGTGCAGACCGGATTGAACTTTATACAGAACCCTATGCCGCTGGCTATCATATCAACCGAGAGAAAGTGGTGAAGCCATATATCATTGCTGCAAACCTCGCCCACGAGCTAGGATTGGGAATAAATGCTGGGCACGATTTAGACCTAAAGAATCTTTCGTATTTAAAACAATCTATACCCTATTTAGATGAGGTGTCAATTGGTCATGCATTGGTCTGCGATGCGCTTTATTTCGGGCTTGAAAATACGATACAGCTATATCTTCGAGAGCTTCAGTAGGTCAGAAGACTTCTCCGAGATTTACAAAAACTCCCTGCGATCCGCCTTGCCCAAAGCCATAGTCGATACACACATTGGCTCTAGAATATTTATTGAATTTGATTCTTAGGCCGGCTCCCGCGCCCAAAGCAATAGAGTCAAAGTTGTTGGCAGGCCAATTACTAACTGCCTGCGCGTTGCCAAAAATCACACCTCCAAGCAAACCGTTACGCAATATTTTAAACCGGTATTCAGACTCTAGGTAAATTAGACTTTTGCTTCTGAAGCGTCCTTGAATGTAGCCTCTTCCAAGGTTGCTGCTAACGTCCCAACCAGTTGCAGGCAAATTCAGATAGGGGGCATTTCCTCCGAACGTAAACCAGTTGTAACTCCAAAAAGCCAGAATGTTTTCACTCCTTTTCGGAAAGGGCACGTACTTGCGCAGATCCGCCAAAGCCATTTGCCAGGGTACATCGCTTCCTAAAAAAGTAAAATTTGTGCGGTATACCACGTTCATAAATTTACCTCCCTGAGGATTAATTGAATTAACCCGATTGTCAAAAAGGAGATTGAAAAGCAGACCGGTTGAGTTAGATTGTTTGGTTACCCCGTACCCATTAATCTCGTCAAGAACATTTTGGTTGACTCTTGTCGGTTCGATTGTTTGCACAATATCATAATGATAATCCCAAGCAATTCCAGCACCGGCATACCAGTTGGGACGAAAATTTTTTAACACCGTTTGATGCAGCCGTATGTAGGAATACGTTTGATCAACCGAACCCGTCAAATCAGTTGAGCTCCCTAAGCCGTAGGTCTTCTGTGGGTACCAATAGTAACGCCAATCCGATACGATATTGAATCGATTGTTTTTGGTCCACAAGTTATTCTGAATGCGAAATACAAATTGTTCTTTTTGCGTGTATAGAACATCCAGATAAATAATCGAAATTTTTTGATCCCTTAACTCGCTCGCAAAAAAAGCGAAATCTCCGACAAAGATGGCTGAGGCTCCGCTCGTAAGCGAATAGCCAACAGATGGTGCACCTGAAAAATAAATACGCCCCGATTTCTTATCCAATGAGCCATGTTTAGATGCCCACTTTGTGTTTAATATACCGCTCAGTACATCAATGGCGTCAACATCTGTCTTTTTTGCCAATAACGTGTCTTGCTCCTGAGCAAGCAAGAGTGAGTTGAGTACCACAAAAAAGAAGAGACTTAAAAAAGAATACCTCATTAACACGTTTTGGGTTTGATTGGAATCAATCCCAGCGGTTTAAAACGGTAAGTTAGCCCAATGAGTTCACCAGACCTATTGTGCTTTTTTTAGTTTTTTGGTGTACAACGGACATCGTCTGTTTTTTGACAGGTGGCAAAATGAATTGTCGAAAGGCCAAATATTTTTATCTTCCGCAATGCATGCTATGACTTTTTTCGGCAGTATTAGAGCTTTTCTGGGATGTTTTTTTGAGGTCTGAGAAGCCGCCTGTGTTTTCTAAAAAAAAGGCACTGAGAGGGTTTGATCCAGTTTGCTATTTCAAGGTTGAAAGGCCAAAAAAGGAAGTGCCTATTATGCATACTTATATATGGGTGCAATTGGGGGTTTTGTATCGGCAGAAAAATTATCAACAGTCGAGGCAAATACAAGCCAATATATTGCCCAATTTGGCCTCTTTTGCACTTTTGGCATGGCAAGCTGTTATAAAGCTGATACCCAGCTGGACGCCTGAACCATAGTTCACGGCAAACTCTCTATAAATTACGGTTTGGCTGTGCGCACCAAATGGTACGAAAATCAAGTCGTGTACCCTAAGAATGCCAATAAGAATTGGACAAAAGAAAAGCAACAATGATCTGAAACCGGCAAAAAAGAAGTCAGGTTAGGGCTCCTCGTGCTTTATTTTTTATGGCCGATTGATAATTCCCTTATTAAAAAAGAAGAAGCTTACTATATTGCAGTGTCCAAACGGTGCGTATGAATATTTATTTAGTAGAAGACGACTCTATTTACGCTGAATTCATCATAAAATCGCTTGCCCAAAATCAAGCCTATAAAATCAGCCATTTTTTGTCGGCCGAAGATGCGCTGAAATCGATAAAAAATAGTTTCCCCGATGCCATTGTGATCGACTATAAGCTTCCCGGAATGACTGGGATTGAACTCTACGAGAGCATCAAAGACAAGATTAATGATGCCCACAAAGTGATCATGTTAAGTGCGATAGATGACGGAAATATGGTTCTCAGCTTTATTCAGAAAGGGGTGAGGGACTATGTGATTAAAGACGAAAATGTCATTGAATCATTGGTATCTATTCTTGAAGGAAAGGATGACGATTACCTTTTTAACTAACTAATTTCTTTTTTAGTTTCACAATAAAAGTGGTTCCCAGGTGACTGCTTTTGCACTCGATGGTTCCTTCCATCTTGTCTAGAATTGTTTTCACGATCCATAAACCAAGTCCGGTAGAACTTTCTCCGCCAGTCGGTCGAGCCGTAAGCCGCTGGAGCTTATTGTACAATTTCAATTGATCCTCTGCACTGATTCCTGGCCCTTCATCGCGAATGGCCGCATGTATGCTTTCACCTTGGTCTATTATATCTACGAAAACCTGTCGCCCAGGTTCGGTAAATTTAAGTGCGTTGGAAAGTAGATTTTCAAACACACGCGTGAGATACAATTTATCAGCGAAAAGAATAGCAGTAGCAGGAGCATTAAAGTGAAACCGGATTCCTTTTTTTTCAGCAAGCATCTGGTAGTTTTTTACAAGAGCACCAAGTAACGTAACCAGGTTCAGTTTCTCGTTGAAAAAGTCTATTCCTTTTTCCTCCAGCCTCCTGTTATCAAGAAGATTTCGAATCATTCCCAACCCATCTGCAACTACATGATGGATTCTGTTGAGGTATTCTTTTTGATCAGGCGAAAAGTTCTCTGACGAAAGACTCATCAGATGCACCAACGCAAATATTCGATTGAATGGACCTTTCAGGTCGTGAGAAACAACGCTAATGATTTGTTTATTTTGATGGAAGAGTTCGTCCAACTCATTTTTCCGCTGCTCCAAAAGACTGAATTGGGCTTCTATCTCCTTGTTTTGCCTTAAAATAATTTCGTTTTTTTGCCTCAGCTTAAATGCAGCAAAAAGAAGCCAACAAATTGCCATTATCAAAAATCCAATGATTACAACTAGGCCAGAATTTATCATTTCCAGTGACTATAGTATCTACTATTTGTTCAACCTCACTTCTTGATTGTATTTGACTGGTACTTTTATGGTTACCCCACGTGCCTTAACACGTAAATAGCCAATCATTTGAATCTGGTAGGATTTGCCGCCAAAAAAACCGATGACTGCATCGATTAATCCGAATTCTTTGATGTCAAGTTTTGCTTCAATGGGCACTGTAAAATCGGAATTTCCCGGAACGAGCAATTCCATTTGTTGATCTACCAAGGCTGCCTTTTTCCCGTCAACCAACACCTCGACTTTAATTTCCTTAAGCGTAGCCTTTACCTTATTTGGGTTGAAGAAAATCGCGTCCCCTTTTAATACCGGATTTCCGCCAAGGCCGACATCGAGCGTTAGGTTATTAACTGACCTAAAGACCACTTGCTCTTTCGGCACACAGGACCAACCCAAAAAAGCCAAGAAAAAACATCCGAAAAATGTACTATTGTTTATTCGCATATCGCCCAAAGTTAAAGCATGCTGTTAAATTTACATGGTGAATAATGAACTAACTTCCCAATTAAATAAACTCGCTGACCAAATTGCTGAAAATGGCTTTGCCGTGATTGATGATTTTCTATCAAACGAAGAAATTGACTCGGTTCTTGCGCTGCAGGGTTTCAAGAACGGGTTGTTGCAATTTAAAAAGGCCGGTATTGGCAAAAATCAGGATAAACAAATCAACGAAGCAATTCGGGGTGACTATATTCAGTGGATCGATCCGAACAATGCCGAGCCTCCATTACTAACTTACCTTGATAGACTTAAGCAGGTGATAGCCTTTGTCAACCAAAGTCTCTTTCTAAGTTTAAAGGACTGCGAGGTGCATCAAACGATCTATCCCATTGGCAGTTTTTACAAACGTCACCTCGACCAGTTCAAAAAAGATGATCATCGTAAGTTGTCAGTAATCTGCTACTTAAATAAAGATTGGAAACAGGCCGATGGGGGTCAATTGCGAATGTTCATTGGCCATGAATCCAAAGATATTCTTCCCGTAGCAGGAAGATTAGTATGTTTTCGAAGTGATCTCTTGGAGCATGAAGTCTTGCCGGCTACAAGGGAGCGCTTGAGTTTGACAGGGTGGTTGATCGATAAAATGGTATAATCTAAAATCATTCTGTTCCCTGTTTTTATACCACTCCTCCTCTTGTTGGTCAATTGCGAATCAAAATCCTTCTATATTGCCAATCAAACATTCAACTCACCTTACAATATTAAAAAATGAAAATCACGTTACTCTTACTTCTATTCTTGTGTTCCATTTCCACGTATGGACAATCTGATAAAGCCCGCCAAACTATTAAGGCAAAAGCAACAGAAATTGAAAAGAAAGTAATTGCATGGCGCAGAGATATCCATGAGCATCCTGAATTGGGCAATCGAGAATTCCGGACGGCAGAGTTGATTGCAAAGCACTTGCAATCGCTAGGTATTGAAGTAAAAACAGGTGTTGGAAAAACAGGTGTGGTGGGCTTGTTAAAGGGAGGATTACCAGGCCCTGTGGTTGCGCTTCGTGCTGATATGGATGCCCTGCCTGTTTATGAAAAAAATGATTTACCCTTTGCTTCTAAAGTGACTACCGAATACAACGGTCAGCAAGTAGGCGTGATGCATGCCTGCGGACATGATACACACGTGGCCATGTTGATGGGCGCGGCAGAAATACTTGCTTCCATGAAAAAAGATCTTAAGGGCTCGGTCAAATTCATCTTTCAACCCGCTGAAGAAGGCGCGCCCAAAGGAGAAGAAGGCGGAGCTGCACTAATGGTAAAAGAAGGTGTGATGGAGAACCCTAAAGTAGATGTTATCTTCGGGCTTCACATCAGTTCGGAAGATGAAGTTGGCACCATTAACTACCGCCCGGGCGGTACTATGGCTTCGGTGAACGATCTGAAAATTACAGTAAACGGCAAGCCCTCGCATGGGGCACAGCCGTGGGCATCCGTAGACCCTGTTCTTGTGTCTGCGCAAATCATCACAAGCCTTCAAACTATTGTGAGTAGAAATGTAAATGTTACAGAGAATCCCGCAGTGGTAACAATTGGCGCTATTCACGGTGGAAATCGCAGCAATATCATTTCCGAAAAAGTGGAAATGTTGGGAACGGTTCGAACACTCAGTGCAGAAGATGAAAAAATGGTAATCCAGCGCATCAATGAAATTGCCACGCATACTGCGCAAGCAGCAGGAGCGACTGCCGTTGTGGAACTTCCGTACAGTATTCGCTACCCGGTAACTGTCAATGATGTAGCGTTGACCAACCGGATGCTCCCATCCGTGCAAAAATCTGCAGGCAAGGAAAATGTAAAACTTGTTCCGGCTCAAACCGGAAGCGAAGACTTCTCTTACTTTGCCGAAAAAGTACCCGGCTTATTTTTGTTTTTAGGCGGAATGCCAAAAGGAACCGACCCTAAAAAAGCAGGCCCTCATCACACTCCTCAATTTATTATTGACGACAGCGGTCTCACACTTGGTGTGAATACACTTTGCAATTTGGTAGTGGATTACTCGAATGGAAAATAGTTTGTTTCTGGTTTCCAGTTCCCATTTGCAAGTAACTTGTAACAGGGAACCGGAAACTGATTTCACTCCGTCCGCAAAATAATTGAATCGGTTGGCTACTCTACCACAGTATCAAAGGCACTATTGAAAATTTTACCGTTGCGTTTCATCTGAATCCAAATGCGGTAGTTGCCAGGACTTGGGAAGGAATAAGGAAACGTAACTGTTGAACCCAAACTATGCATTAGGAATGCATAGTTTGCCCAGGGGGTTGACGATCCGCCTGAGGCGGATGTCAAGGTTAAACCTCGTGACGCTTGCGGTCAGAGTCAGACATTTATCGTCTGACCTGACAATGAAAATCACC
>JADBYK010000052.1 GCA_020403045.1 Cytophagales bacterium | reverse complement strand
GTCAGAGTCAGACATTTATCGTCTGACCTGACAATGAAAATCACCAACTTGGTTTTCTTACTTGGGGCTAAATCGTTGATTTTCATTCGTCAATTATGCAATGCTGACAGTACCGTCAGCATTGCATAATCTGGGTTGAATATAACGATTCCGGTATTCGTTCAGCTCGGATACTGAAAGACAACAAGTTTCATCAAAGCCTGGGTTTGCTTCTCTGATCTTCTGAAGAATTTCAGACTTAATTTGGCCAGCGTTTACCTTTAGGTTTTCGGGAAACTCTTTCCCCGAAATGTCACTCTTAAAATTTCCGATTCGGGAATTTCGCCATAAAAATTTAGTCTTCCAAGATTTCGATTTCCACGCGTACATTAGCTGACGCCAGCGCATGATCCTCGTCATAAACTGGCTTTTTACCTCCCCATGCCTTCACCTGCATGCGGCTTGGATCTACACCTTGGCTGATGAGATAGTTTTGAATGACCAACGCTCTTTCTTCGGAGAGTTTTTTAGCAGAGCCAAACCCTTCTTTTATATCGGCTGTTATCGCAAAGAAGTTTTTAGAGTCTCCCATGGAAATGACTTTGCCGTGAGAATTTCCATTCGTGTGCCCGTGAATCTTGATTTTGTACTTAGGATTTTCTTTCAGCATATCGAGTAAGCTGTTTACTTCATATTTTGATTCGGGCCGCATAATGCCAGCGTCATTGAAAAAGTAAACGTTATACATCACCGCAAAATCACCTTTCTTCAGCCGTACTAACTCAAAAGGCACCACGGTTTTATCTTCCTCAACCGTAATCCCTTCGGTAGCTTCAGGTTGATTGAAATTAGCAACAGTTTGAATCTTGCGATAGCCAAAAACCTCGCATACGAAAGAGACGTTTCCTGATTTGTTAGCGGGCTTTACATTAACGGTCTCATTAGCGCGATAGGACGCCACTTTTCTTGGCTTTGTTTTATCCAGATCCATTACATCTATATCTCCTTGGATTTCCTTTTGGTTATTTGTAAAGACCTTGAATAGAAATTTTTTGCTGCCTGCTTCTACTTCTTCAATCACGGACACAGGAACTGGTGGTGGGGTAGAAGACACGGTAGGTGCCGATGGGCTGGTAATTTCGGTTTTGGTTGTTACGAGATTGGATTCTGTCGGTAACGCGGCCGTGTCATTTTCAGATGACGAAGCGTTTGTTGGCTCAGCGGCATTCTTGTCTGATACTTCTACCTTCTCGATAGATTTTCTTGTAATCGGATTAGTGTCGGTGCCTTTGCTTGTATCCTCTTGGTCGTCACCCAAAACACCACTGAATACCCATGCATCGGAAAAGCCCCCTTGACGCAATTTTTTTGCCTCGTTAAATGCTGTTTCAATATCAGTGGTAGTAAGCACGTAAACATAAAACAGTTTCCGGAGTGGATTTATCGAAAATTCAGCAGTTGGGTTACTTTGTTTTACATTATTTGTAAATTCAATTGCGTTTTTGGGTATCGAAAAAGCACCAATCACTACGTAGTTTGATGCTTTCCTGCTAAACTGCCCCATGCTGGCAGAGATCTTAAAATTGAGCACAACTGTCAAAATCAAAAGGATTAAAGTCAACCTCTTTTTCGTAGGGTGTTGTTTATTCATGGCACAAATGTCATCCATACTAATTTATTAATTTAAGCCAATGTAATCAAAACCTTATATAACAAAGAGTTATGATATAAAAATTATTGATTTTAGAGCACTTCAAAAGAACGCGTTATCGACTCTCCTCGGCTGTCAATAAGTGTAAGCTCATGAGATCCGTGCTCTGGATTTAGGCCCAAATTGTGTGTTTTTGTGGTTTTTCCGAAGAAAATGCCGTCCATATGCCAATAAATAACTGCATTCGGATCGGAATGGACGGCTTCAAAAATAACTTGCCCATTATTTCCAACTAATTGCCGTGGAATGAAAATTTTGGTGTTTTGTTTAGGGTAAATCAGGTCGAATGTGTTTGAAATCGTGTTTGAATCGCACCCCTTTTTAAAGGGTGGCAGTGGCAGATATTCATTTCCGCGTTGGTAATAGTATGCTTGAACTGGCGGCAGAACGAACCAATTCGCAGAAGTCATTTTATTCAATTCTTCACAACCGGAATGAACTCTCCATTTTCTGTCCTGGCTAATTTGTATTTTTTTGTGGAAAGGGCATGCCGATGTAACCAACCCGGATTTGTCTACCCACAACGTGTCTACTTTTTCGCAAAATTCAGAAGGTCGGTAGCCGCTCTTCGAACACACTGAGATTCGTTGCATTTCTGATTCCGGAGTAGCGAACCACGTTTTCCCTGGCAACAAGGCAAATAGATCGAAAAGTATAGGTGCTGCTGTTTCTGTTCCTGTCAAACCCGGCCTGCCTTCGCCATCTGCATTCCCCACCCATACCCCCACTGCATAGTTGGGATTTACGCCCACTGCCCAGCCATCACGCAAGCCATGACTGGTTCCGGTTTTCCAGGCAATTTTTTTGGCGCTATTAAAGTACCTCCAACCAGTTTCCTCACCTGGCCGGTACAATTCTTTTAGTGCATCGAAGGTGAGATAAATGGAGGACGCACTCAGCCAAGAGGATTCTGATATAGTTGTTCCCGGTTGCAGGTTCCCAGTTGCTGGTGACTGGTAACCGGAAACTAGGAACGTGGAACTAGAAACTGAGTACTGGAGTGAGTGAAAATCACTCTTGTTGTATCTATTTTTTCCCGGGCGTTCAAAGTAATTATTCAGAGTTCGAGCCATCGAGGCATAAATCCCGGTGATGTCCCACAATGTTCCTTCCGCACCACCAAGAATGAGTGAAAGTCCGTAATGATCGGATGGTTTACTCAGGGTGGTGAATCCGGTATTTTTGAGAAGTTCATAAAATTTTTCGTAGCGAAACTCACGCAGCTCATCCACTGCCGGAATGTTGAGCGAACGGATCAGCGCTTGGTCGGCTGGGACAACGCCATCAAATTGGTTAGAAAAGTTTTTTGGGGAAAAGCCATTGATCGTGATAGGGATATCCGCTTGGAGCGTTTTAGGAAGCATCTTGCCTTCGTCTAACATGGCAGCATATAGGAAAGGTTTTAATATGCTTCCAGTACTACGAGGAGAATTGATCACATCTACGTGTTCCTCGTGCTGACTTCCCGCCTCCACATTTCCAACATAAACAAGTGTGTTTCCCGTTTTTACATCTACCACCAGAGCTGCTGCATTGAAGATTTGGTTGGCGCGAAGGTGTTCCATGTGATCACGTAACACACGCTGCGCTTGTTGTTGCAAGACGTGATCGATGGTGGTGATTATTTTTTGTTGACTCTTGCCTTCTTTAATGGCTCTGTCTAATAAATGCGGAGTTAATCGAGGTAATGACAACGGATTATCGGGGATGGGTTCTGCTTTTGCCAGATCCAACTCCAGTTGATCAAACTTTCCCTCTCGATGAAGTTTTGTTAGCAGCCGATCTCTTTTTGCTTTTAATAGAATTCTGTTTTTCCCCAAATGAATAAGCGAAGGATTGTTGGGTAGCACCGCGAGCATCGCTGCCTCTGCCCAGCTGAGTTCATCTGCCGGACGACCAAAGTAACGCCAGCAAGCCGCCTCTAGCCCCACCACGTTTCCACCAAAGGGAGCATGGGCAGAATACAGTGATAGTATTTCATTCTTCGAATGCCGAAGCTCTAGGCGAGTGGCGAGGATGAACTCTATCATTTTTTCAAAAAAAGTTCGGGCACGATTTTTTCGCATCAATCGAATCACTTGCATAGTGATGGTACTGGCTCCACTACTAATTTTTTTTGAGCGGATGTTTTGTTGAATGGCCCTACCTATGGAAATAGGATCAATACCAAAATGGTGATAGAAACGCTTGTCTTCATAGGCAACGATTGCCATTTTGAACTTATCCGAAACAGTGTCTCTTTTCGGAAACCGCCATTGGCCATCCGAAGCGATGCTGGCACATAGAAGGTTATTATTTTGATCTACCAATACGGTAGAATAGGAATCAGTAAAAAGTACCTTGGGCAAACTGAAGTAGAAGAGTGTAAGAACCACACAAACACTAATGGCGAATGGCCATTTATTTTTTTTCCGGTTAAATCTCACCCTTAAAGTTAAGGATTTGTTGGGGCGGTTACTTTTTGCTGCAAAAACTTTTCAATTCGTAGTGAAGCATTCTCACGTATATTCATGTAGAAAAAATTCATATCGGCACGATGCCAGTTTTTGTTTTTGACTAGCCAACTTCCGTTGATATTTGGCCGATTGATCCACAAAATTCCTTCGTGATTCTGTGCATCAGCCAGCTGTGGTGCGAAGGTAAACTTAAAAGCAACACCTCCTGTATTGAGTTCTTTGGTGGCCAGTGCGTCACTGCTGTTCCAAAGCAACGGGTTCGTGGAAAGAGAGCCTTTGAAATACGAGTTGTAATTATCGGGAAAATAGTTTCGCCCAAACGTATTCCAGGATGCCCACACGCCCACCTCGTCTGGTTTTTCTGTAGGTCGGATATTCTTAAAGGTATCAGGTTTGATGGCGCGACCAATCAGGTAAGCCGCTACTAATTGTTTTTGCAATTCCTTGCCATCAAAGTAGTCTTGTAAAAGGCGCATACCATGGTAACTCCCTTGACTATGTGATGCGATGATTATCGGTCGACCCTGGTTTAAATTATTAAGATAATATTCGAATGCTGCTTTAACATCTTCATAGGCGAGATTGAGCGCACCTATGGCATCAGCTTTTTCAGAGGTATAGAACGCATATAAATGCGCTTGTCTATAATAAGGCGCATAGACTCTGCACGGCCCATTGAAAATGGTAGCTTGATTGAGAATCGTACTCGTTTGAATAAGTTGATTAAGTTCGGCATCGTTCACATCCGCGTTCCAGAGGTATTTATTCTGTGGCTCCTTAATGAAAATAGTGGGGTAGATAAAAAATACATCGGCTTGTGCAGTGGCTTGAAGGTCTTTCAGATTTGACCTTCTGGGAACACTATCGGCAGCATCTTTTTTAGTGGGCAACGCGGCCCAATGAGCAGTCAAATTGTAATCGGGTGGAGGCGGGATTGGGGAAGCAGAAAATCTGCTTTCTAGTATATGGATTTTAGTAGAACATGAACTAAGAATTCCAATTATAACTATCGATGAAAGGAGACGAGACATGCTGTATATTTGGTCTGCTAAAGTAGTAAATCGGCAAGTCCAAACACACCAGCCCCTAAAATAATCGTCCACGAAATCCAATCTTTGAATTCGTTTTTCTTGTGCAGGAGAAAGAGTGCGTGTAAAACTACATGAATGACAAAGAAAACATCAAGCCCAAAAATGAGTCGACTGTTTTCGGGTAGATAGAGCCCAGTGAATAGGAAAAAGAAAAGAGGAATGTGAGCCAGCATAAAAATTCGGTATCCCCAAACATCATTTAATAGTGATAGTCCCGGAAAAATTCTCCACTCCTTACAACGGATGGCATCCATCTCGTGCATGAGTATAAATGTGAGCCCTAGGTAAAAGAAGAGGTGATCATTCATAGGCAACAATTATTCAGGCAGATTGCGTAAAAAGAAATTCCGCACATTGCCGCCCAATATTTTTTCTATCTCTGATTTGGTGAAATTTTCCTTCTCCAATGCTCCAGCTAGTAGTGGTAATCCGGTTACATCAAAGTGTGCTTCAATAGCTCCATCCCAATCGGAACCCAGCGCCACTTTATCTACGCCAATTTTATCTGCTACATAGCGAATACTTTTGGCGGTTGCAGCAGCATCTTTTCCGCAGACGGCAGTTTCCCACAAACCAATTCCCACCAAGCCATTTCGCTTGCCGATTTCCATCAAATGTTCGTCTGTCAAGTTTCGCTGGTTGTTGCACACGCCTTTTATTCCCGTATGAGAAACCAACACAGGCCCATCGTGCAATGCGAAAACATCATTGATTGTTTGCTGAGAAGAGTGTGCCAGGTCAATCAGAATATGAAGACTATCCATTTTCTTAATCAGCTTTTTTCCAATTTCAGTCAGCCCGCCTTTTTGCATGCCATGCGCAGAGCCTGCCCATTCATTGTCGTAAAAATGAGCGAGGCCAATGTAGCGCACGCCTACTTTGTAGAATTCATCAAGGTTGGCCAAGTCACCTTCCAATGGTTGGGCGCCTTCTAAACCCAACATGCCGGAAGTGAGTGATTTATTTTTTGCTCGATCAAAAATGAATTTTTGAAGATCTGTTTTAGAAGTAATCACGCGAAGTCGGCCATCCGATGCATTTGCAAATTCATGAAGGGTTCTGCACTGATTGAGTGCTCTTTCTTTTATGCTAAACCAATTGGAAACGGGGCGCAGCTGTGCAAAACTTAAGAGGGCAATCTGATCGCTTTTCTCATCATTTTGTTCGATGTTGATGCCGGCTGGCACTTTGCTGACGATCGTAAAAACCTGAAAGGCCATATTCGCATGTTGCATGCGTGGCACATCTACATGGCCGTAGTTAATTTTTTTTAACAAGTTTCTATCCCACAACAATTCATCACAATGTAAATCGGCAATAAAGGGAATGGAATCGTACCAATCGTTTTTTATGGGTGCAGCAGACCGCGTGACTTTATTGCTCGTTTGATCCAGGTAACGCGGAACAAAAAGAAAAAAGCCTGCTATGGCAAATATCAAAATGAAGAGGAGGATTTTGAGGAATTTTTTCATGGAAGAGATTTAGGTGACATAGTTCTTTGTTGGTCTCCGATCAATAATGACTAAGGATTATCAATGCTAAAGTCATTGTGGACAACTACTTTAGAGAAACTAATCTTCCCACCATTCTTCCAATAGTGTAGGTGATATTCATAATCAATGTCTTTGCGGAAGGCTTTAAATCCACCAATTTCTATCTGCACACTATTTCCTCCTTTGTTCAATCGCAAAGCATGTGTAGAAGGTAGATTGACATCCAAAAGGACATCAGATATTGCATTTAACAATCTAGTAATCTTTCCTTCTTCTTTGTCAAAATGCAATGTTCCTACGGTCGTTAAGAAATTCTTTAAAAATTTAAAATTGAGATCCTGACTATTTCTTTTTATTCCAGTTAGACTTGCACGCATTAAAGTGTGTACGCTAACTACTTTATTGAAAGCGTTAACGGTTGCGCACTTTTTCCAAAGTAGGGCTGTATTAATACAAAGAGTTAGTTCTTCTAGGGAGCTACAACAAGTAAATTTGCTATCGATGAAATGACCAACCTGCAATCGGTTTTTTTCTGCAATGTCTAGCAGTACAATAGTAGTTTTAATTCCTATCATTTTAACTTCGGTATTTGAAATTAAAATTTGATTTTTTGACTCCTCTTCATATAAGTGACATTTTAACGACATAAAAGCCAATGTTTCACAAAGGATTTCTTGAAAACGAATACTGTCACGCACTATTTTGGGCTCGGTTTCATACGGATCAAATAAGGCATCATTGATTTTTAGAGTTTCCTCAATTTTTTGAAATTTATCGAGAAAGGCATCAACCAGGTTAACAACATCTTTGGGCTGTATGTAATCAATACCAAACAAGTCTATGATTTTCTGAAGATGACCCCACAATGGATATCTATTTTCTTGGAACAGGATTTCGGTTGATCGTTTGGAAATATAGATATCTGTCCAGTCACAATCTTTAAGCTCTTGCCAATCAATCAGCCGATTGACAAAATCGTTGAAATCCTGTTCGCTACAGTTTTCTCTTGGGCAAGCAAGAATAAATGGGTCAATAAATAAGCTAGCCATTTTTAGACCTTGAGTGACTTTTTGCCTTCTTATTCATGCCCGCTTGTAAGACTAAGGCAGCGTTTTTTTCATTTTCATCAAAAAATCCTTTGGGCCATTCACTAATAGTCCCGTATTGATTTATTTTTACTTTGTTATAGATAGATTTATTGTTTTCCTTTTCGACAAAATATATGTTGATTTTGGAGGACAATTCATCTCCTTCAGAAATCGCTACTAGATACCTTAATCTATTTATTAAATATTCACTATGGGTTTCAACGATACATTGTTTTTTCAAAAATACCATTGATGCAAAGAAATCACCTAGCCTTGTTTGAACTCTTGGGTTAAGATGTAATTCAGGCTGTTCGAAAATAAGCGTTGAATCTCTTTCAGCTAATAGTGATAACACGAGAATGGGCAAAACTTGGCTAACCCCAACTCCGACATGAGTAAGGTCATGTAGAGCACTTGAGCCTTCAACAGTAATTTTCATGTCATGGCCTAGTTTTCCTTGATCAGCAGTTTGCACAGCACTAGCTATCCCCATGTAACTTAGCCAATCCAAAACGGCCTCAAGTAGCGTGGCCTTAGTTGTTGTTGTTTTTATTTCCTGAGACTCAAAATTTTCTGGTTTTATATACTCAATATCTAAGTTTTTGTGAATGTCTAGAACTGCAGCGGTATTCTCGCCTTTAAATCCAATATCCTTCGGATCAGCAGAGCCTTGTAGCGGATAAACTGGTTTAGGTTCATCTCTGAGAGGTCCTAGATATTCAACATTTCCTTTGAAAAAAGACTCAATAAATTGGTTGTCATCATAGTAAGTTTGGATATCAAGTGCTGACTCTTTTGAAACATCTCGATAGATTATTTTTTTCAATTCCTCTTTTTTGTCTTCAAACTTTTGCGATAGTATGCGATTATAAACTGGAGACTTGTAGCATTCTCTTAAATTATTAAAATTAAATTCCTCAGCTAGTTTGTTTTTGGCCTTTATGAAATTGTCGTATGGCTTATCATGTTTAGGTGTACTTGGTATTTCATTGACTGCCTCATCTATTGCCTTTACCACAAAATTCTTAACTTCAATATCATTAAATCCTTTAAAGGTTTCTGATGAAGTGTAATGCTCTAAATGTCTTGGATTGATCAATAATTCAAGTGTCATTTTTCTTTGCTCCTCCTTCTTATCAAATAGTAAGGAAAGGTTAGCCGGTAGAAAATGGTATAGAGTTGAGCCGATAAAATCACCTTCGCGCCTTGGCCGGTAAAGTACAGCGTTGTACTGATACGACTTTTTTGGCTTTAGAACCTCGTATTCCAAAGAATTCAATTCGATTGGTGTTAACTTACTTTCTTCTAATCCGTACTCTGAAATTCTTGATTTAACACTTTTTTTTGCCCTGATTATGTGCGTCTCTGTTTCATAATCTTTTTGTCCCTCACCTTCACCTGAATCAGGGTAGGTTGCTTTTAAACTAACTTCAGTTAGCAGGGGTTGTAGTTGTAGAATATCTTTTTGCTTTTGATCACCCTCGGCAGAGAATGAGAAAGCGCATTGGATTTTTTTTATTTGTTCGTCAGGGCTTAATATAAAAGAGTTGATTTTAGTAAAAATTGAAGTCCCCTGCTCTGGAACGATGGTAAATTCAATAGTTATTGAATTTTCGCTACTGTTGTTTGATAGGATGTCATTGAATGATCCAAGCTTTATTATGTGTCCATTTAATATCACGGATTTAGATCCAACAGAATTTTGAATTGTTTGGGTAACCAATAATATGCTTTGAATGATCGTACTTTTCCCCGAACTATTAGCTCCTGCAAAAATGGTTAAAGGAGCAAATTCTAGTTTTGTTCTATCTTCTGCTGATTTAAAATTTTTAATGGTCCAGTTGGATAACATAAGAAGTTGTATTGGTTTCTATTGGATTATAGTACTTGAATTGAGAATAAAGATCCTATAAAATTGTTTCTTAATCTAAGAATTTGCAAAATTGCGGTTAATCAAGTTTAATCTTTACAACTTTTCGGACTATGAGTAGCCTTTTAGGGCATGTTTTGTTAAGTTATGATTTAAGAAATCGCCACAATGAGGTAAAGGCGAATATGTCCAAACGAGGGTACTATGCTCTTATTACTTTGGGACAAAATCAGTATCGACTGCCAAATACGACTCTTTACAAGAATAATGTTTCTACGGATCAAGCTTTGATTGATCTTAGAGACGCTTGTTTGCAAGAAGGAGCCACCCTGGAGAAGGCGGTGGCTGTTATTGGAGCCCAATGGGCCGCTTATGATTCTGGTACTTAATGTTTATAAAGAGCTTAAAAAGAGGCTTTAATGAGCCTTTTTTCTCTATAGTTATAAGTTTTATAGATTTTTCAGTTGTTAAATTTCAGCAATAAATTTGATCCCCAGTCTTTTTTATTTCAGGTCGCTAACTTAGATTTCTATTGTTGGTTGGAGACCAACCATCGTTCTTTCTAGGACCCGCCTCCCGCCAAAATAAAATCTACTGCACCACCCTCTTCACCACCTCCACCACTTGGCCTTTTTCTTTAGCACTCACACTGTGATCGTACATGGCCTCGCAGCTTACACCCGGTAAATAAAACGTGCCACTGAAACTAGCGGTGAGTGATACGCGGAAGGTGCGCTGCCTGCCGCCACCCAAACCATTAGTTATTGTTGGTCTCCGACCAACAATCTTTCTGTCGAACAAGCACCCGGTCCGCCAAGATAAAATGTTCTACTGCACCACCCTCTTCACCACTTCCACCACTTGTCCTTTTTCTTTGGCACTTACACTGTGATCGTACATGGCCTCGCAGTTTACACCCGGTAAATAAAACGTGCCACTGAAACTAGCGGTGAGTGATACGCGGAAGGTGCGCTGCCTGCCGCCACCATTAGTTATTGTTGGTCTCCGACCAACATTTTTCTGTCAAACACCCGCCTCCCGCCAAAATAAAATCTACTGCACCACCCTCTTCAACACCTCCACCACTTGCCCTTTTTCTTTGGCACTCACACTGTGATCGTACATGGCCTCGCAGTTTACACCGGGTAAGTAAAACGTGCCACTGAAACTCGCGGTGAGTGATACGCGGAAGGTGCGCTGCCTGCCGCCACCTAAACTGAAATAGGTGTAGACCCGATCATCGCGGATGTCCTGGTATTCGCCACGATCTGTTTTCTCTGTGCCTTCGTCATCGGTCAGGCGCAGGTTGTTGAGCTCCCAACCAGATGGAAACACTTGTGAGAGTGCCATGTTCTCATACGAGCCACGCAAGCCCGGATTTTTTACCGTGACAGTTGCATAAAACTCGGTGCCCTGCTCCAACTTGGTTACGTCAATTGCATTTCTTTTCGAGTCGGTGAACGAAGTATTCACAACGAGATTAGATTGCTGTGCTTCTTCATTGCCACGAGAGGGCGTGCCGGTGTTGATTATTCGAATGAACAAACCCGCATTACTTGAATTAGTTAGACTAATCGAATTTTTTTGCACCCCTTTTATTTCTAATGGTATTTGTGCCAGCGGCAACTGCGAAGAGGCATTAATCGATTTGCCGTTGTAGGTATAGGTAAAGGCGAGGCCGCCTCGTTTTTCTGAAGCAACAAACTGACCAATCGATTTTAGGCAGTAAGCTACTGTCTGTGTACTCATCCAGTAATTTTGGTTGCTCAATGATTTCGAAATTTCGCGCACTAACTCAAACGCTTTTCCTTTTTCGTTGAGTCGCACCAGTGTTTCCAGAATGATTGCTTTATCGCGGAGATCGTTTCCATATGAGTCTGACATCTCTTGATACGGTTTTATTTGCATAGTAAGGTTGGCTACCAACGCTTGAGCTGCTTCGGGCTGGCCAGCCTTTGCGTAGGCAGCTGCCAGCATCCATTTGGTTTGCAAAGTTGTTTCTTTTAATTCGCGCAGGCGATTCATCGCGCCTAATTCCGGCACACCGGCCAATGCCAACGTGTAGAGGCGATAGGCTTGAATCAAATCGGTGTTGTAATAACCAGCGTGCAGATTGCTTCGCCATTCTGCTGCTTTGTTCTTCTGGTATTTTTTCCAACGCTTTATCATATCATCGGGCACAAAATATCCTTTGTCGATGGCCGACAACAGGAAGTGACCCGCATACGTTGTTCCCCACTGATCAGAATCTTGATATCCCGGCCAATAGCCGAAGCCACCATCGCGCGCAATGAATAGTTTCAATCGCTCGATGCCGCGGGTGATGTTATTTTTGGTTCTGGATTTTTCTGAATCGGTTAATTCTTTTACCACATCTAAATACAACTGAGGGAAAACTGATGAAGTTGTTTGTTCGATACATCCGTGCGGATATTCGATCAAGTAGCGCAAGCGATAGCCCAGGTTGATAGGAGGGATGGCTGACACTTCCAGCGTGCTGGAATTAGAACCGGCAACACCAACAGGAATGATGGCGCTGTTCCACGATTTGCCGGCCTCTACGTACATCTCGCTCACTTGGGTGATGGGTGTGTTTGGATTTCGAACTTCTATTTCAATTTCATCTGTAGATTTGATGTTGCCGGAAGTGGCAATCACCGTTACTTTTCCAATACCGGTTTCAGATTTTACATTTAGATCGAAATCAATCGTAAGATCACCTGAGGGAGGAATAACAACAGATCGCGTAGATTCACCAGCCAACGAAACTGCGCCCGCTACTTTCACTTCTACTCTCACATTCTTTATTTTTTTGTTTTGCGTGAAAAGGGTAATGGGCAGTTTTACTTTTTCGTCAGGCCCAAGCACACGTGGCAAAGTAGCCAACACCATGAGTGGCTTGCGAACGGGCACTGCTTTCTCGGTGTTTCCATAAGCACCTTCGAAGCCAGCTACTACCATCACTTTTACCGAGCCGATATATTGCGGCATAGTGAATTTTAATTCGTGACTTCCTCCATCAATAGTAATCGGACCAAAATATTTTACCACTGCCTTGAAACGATTGGCACGCGGATCATCTTCCTTGGCACGTAACTCGGCATCGCCACCCACAGCCAGTATTCGTTCAATGCGTGAGCCAAAGGCGCCCATCACGTCATCGAATAAGTCCCATGTTTTTACACCCAATGCTTCGCGCGCATAAAATTTATTCCACGGCTCTGGTGTTTTGTATCGCGTGATGTCTAACAATCCTTCATCCACCATCGCAAGGGTAAAGGTCATCTTGCGTTTTGATTTTTCCGAAATTTTGATTTTCACTTCTTGCCCCGGCTCAATTTCGTTGGCCATTTCAATGACGGGCTCCAAATGTGTTTTTGGGTTTTCGATTCCGATGGGGATGATGCCATACAAGCGAATCGGTAAATCGTTAATGGTTTGCGCATGTGGTTGCAGTAGCGTGACGTTCACAAAAATATTGGGTGTCATGTCTGCGGTGGCATCAATGGATAGTTTGTTTTCACCTTTCTTTGTTTCGATCCAACGGGTAGAAAGAATTTTACTTCCATTCTCGATAGAGACCAGTGCGCGACCTTCTCCGCTACCGGGAATGGACAAATTTATTTTTTCACCTACGTTGTATTTTGTTTTGTCGGAAGCAAAGGTTAGGCGAGTAGCTGCGGTTTTTGTTTCATCGCGGCTATTGCGACCAAAGTAGCCCGGCTGGTCGACATAAATAATTTTGCCTGTGCAATGACCTGAGATGGGATCGCACACTTTGATATAGTATGTGCCCCAGTCGGCATTGGCAATGTTAAATGACCAACTTGCTTTTCCGCCAACGGTATTGATATTCTCATTTGCTATCAAGCTTGAGTTGTTGCCTTCTACGTAGTTGGCAATGTTGTCGTAGGTATTATCCCACCACCAGTATCTTTCCAGGCGATACAGGGTTACAGACACCTCGTTTCTGTCAACTGGTTTACCATCGATGTCCAAGAACACCAGATCTATTTTTTGTGGTGTGTTCGTATACAACATGCCGCTATATTCTTCTCCTTTCGGCACGCGAAGTCCCGCGTAGGATTCAAACGGATAGAAGGGAAGCGCAAATCGATCAACGCTGAAATTGCCACTCTCTTCAAAAACTTTTCCTCTAAAAACAGCTGTCATGAACCCGGGATAATTGCCATCAGGAAGAGAAGCACTCATCGAGGCGTTGCCGTCAGCATTGGTGAATCCTTCAAAGAAAGTTTGTGTTTCAGAGTTGAAATTGGAAGAAGGCTCTTCAAAAACGAAGTCATCGTATTTTACAAAAGACGTATTGCTTTTAAGTACGGTGACATCAAACTCGGCCTTTAGATTTTTTCCGGGCGCGCCATGCAGCCACTTTACATTTAAATCTCCTTGCACTTGCCTGGAAGTAAGTCGCTCGCTGCCCAGATCTAAATTTATTTTTAAACGATTGGGTTTTACCGTCTCAATTTTTATGTTTTGACTAAATTCGGTGCCGCCTACTTTGATACGCGCCATCCAATTACCCGTTGGTGCATCGGGGGACGTCATCGTGGCAAAACGGTAGAATCCATTTTCAGAAGTTGATCGTACCAGGCGACTGGTAACTACGCCTTGTGGATTTTGCAATTCGAAGACGACCGGATGTGTAGGCGGAAGTACTTTGTTTTTATCTTCTAAAATAAAGCTGAGATAGAGTGAATCGCCCGGGCGCCATACACCACGCTCGCCATATAAAAATCCTTTCAGCCCTTTGCTGAGCGCATCGCCCGATACATCAAAGCCACTCAATGACAAAGATTCGCCATCGACCAAACGCATGTACCCACGCTGTGCTCCATTTTTAGCAATTAATGCAAAAGGAGATTCTTTCGAATTGTAAACCGCTTTGCCTTCACTATCTGTAGTGAGTGTGGAGAGAAGTTGTTGTTGAAAATCGTAAACTTCTACGGCTATTCCTGAAAGCGGGGCAGTGGTTTTTAAATCCGTTACAAAAACAGAAGTAGTGCCATCATCTCCACGCTTTGCAATCAGGCCCAGATCTGAGGCAAGTACATTTTTTTGAACCTTGCGAGAAGACGAGTAGTACGAGCCATTGCAAGGATTGTCGCGTTCGTTCCAGTCGTAGTCGCCATCGTAGTAGTCGTAATCATTTTCGTAGTAATATTCCCGATAGCCGGAATATTCCGTTTGCTCACCATCTTCTATCTCCACTTCTGTTTCCGTTTCACCTTCGCAGAGATAGGCCGAATATTTTTTCTTGAACTTGAGGGAAATTTGATAAATCGCTCCGGGTTCGGTGTTGAGTAGTTTTGCCAAATCCAATGTAAAGCGATTCCATTTTCCTAAATCAGTGATGCCTGTATTGTCTAGCTGAATCGTTTTCTTTAATACATTTTTACCCACGCGGTGCAACTCACTCGACCCATTGATCCGATTGTTTTGTAGAAACTGAAGAATGTTGCTTTCGTATATTTTGTTGATGCTGACGTCCACTGCTTTTAAATTGACTGCTTCAAAAGGAAGAATCAAGCCGTCCGTACTAGGTAGGATAGAGCCCTTGCCCAGGAATCGCACTTCTGGTTTTAATTGTTCAAACAGCACTTCTGTCGTGGCAGCTTGTTTCATTTTATAATCATTGATATTTCGAATGCCAGCTTCGAGGTAGATCGTTTTCGTTCCTGCCTGGCGAATGGGAGGGTAGACCCAAATTTCGTTGTCGTGAATATCAAAGTCGAGGGTGAGATTACGATCTTCACCGATGGTGATTAAGCCAAGTAGCTGTTGTTTTTCTTTGATGGGATCAGAGAATTGGAGCACCACGTATTGATTGGGATTTTGAATCACTTTCGTGGTCGTCAATTTGAAATCGCTTAGCGAGGGCACTTCTACTTTTTCTTCTTCCATGCGGTCCACGCCAATCGTCTTTCCGTTTGCTGACAGCAACACTGAGCTTGCTTCTTCTTTGCGGGCTACCTCTTCAATAATAAAAGTGTGTTGTTTTCCTTCGCCACCGTGTTGCCAATTGATCTTTAGATTTTTCCCCTCTTGTTGTGCCGACACTATCTTCTCTACTGCTTCGTTCTCTGCATAATCAGCTGTTAGTAAAGTGCCCTCGATCTTTTGTCTCTTAAGTTCTGTTTTGACATATGGTTTTACATTGTCAATGTTCAACTCAAAGTGCTGGGGCATGATTTGAAAAGAGTAGTCAAACGAGGCTAAATCCTTGGATACTTCAAAAAGTTTTGACAGCTTAAACGCTACCGTATATACTTGCCCGGACGTCATTCTGGTTTCAGGTTTGAATTCCAGTGTTCTGCGATCAAGCCATGTCGTCTTTCCTTTCAGTGTTGGGCTAAATTCAAAAAGCTTCACCGAAGTTTCTTGCCCGATAGAAGTTGAATCGACAGCTTCTTTGGTAAGGATTATTCGGATGGGCGAAGAAGAACTGACTACACCAGCTGTGTAGGTAGATATGTATTCGCCAAAAGCGGGGTTGATTTGCGCGGTACTTGGCAGGTCAGCCTTTTTTTTGCAGCCGATCAGAAGAATTGTTGGTAGAAAAACGAGCAAGAGAACACGCAACTGTTTCATGGGTAATTGGGTTTACCCAAATGTCGCGAAAGGATTAGTGATCACAAAAACCAAAAATGAAGCTTGGATTTAACAAAAAAGGCCTCGAAGGTGACCCCCGAGGCTTTGTTTTACTGCTTAGCAATTGGACTTACTCAAAACACTTGACAGAAGTGTCAGCCTGAGGTTCTCGAAGGCTATTTTGATTCAGTACATCCGTTTTCGAGCGCCTCAAACTGACAACATTGTTTGTTTTTCGTAAGTCCGATTACAAACGTTATTACTCCATCTTTCTCGTCCCGTTCATCGGGAATGATCCAAATTGCCCTACGGACATCGTGCCCGCAAATTGATCTTTCGTAATCATTCCTTTAACAGCAATAACGGCCGTGTTTCCTCCAAAATTTAATTCGTAACTAAAACTTAATTCGTTGTTTTTAAATACGACATCTTTCAAAGGATTTTCGCGTGGCGATCGGTTGCTAGCGATCGTACCTGAATAAACGTTACCTTCTTTTTTAATTTTCAAAGTACCAACTCCGCCTTGAGGCGACTCGATGGTGTAGTTCCAGGTACCTGCTGCTTCATATACTATTGTATCAGCTTTAGCAGCTGCAGTTTGTGTAGGTTTTGCAGTCGAAGGAATCGTTACAGGAGGACCACCTTGCGGACGTCCGCCACCGACACCTGCTCCAGCCGGTGCGCCACCGCCTTGGCCACCATCTCCACCACCACCTTCGTCTTTCAAGTCGTCATTGTTAATGGATTTTTTCCGCCTGCGCGGTGCCTCCATGCTCATCTTACCAATGCGATAACTGAATGTTACTTTGAAATTGAGATTAGTTATTTCGTTCACAATATTCTGACTTAGTACCGGAGAATTTTGTTCGTTACGAATGGTAATGGAAGGGAAGAAAAAGTTTTCGGCACCAAAACCAATACTGCCTTTTTTATTCGGCAGATCTTTCCGCAAGCTGAGGCTGTACACACCAAACCCTCCTTGCACTCCCTGCAATTGTACCTGACGTCCACGATAGAAAGTAAAAAACTGAAGTCCCCAACCTTTGGCTAAGTTGTAGCTTCCAAACAATCGTGCATTATACACCCAGCCGGAGTTGCTTGCATTGTATCTTCGATCTGTTACGTTGTTGCTCAATACGGCATAGTAGGTATCCACTCCTCCATTAAGGGACAGCTTGCCTGCACTCACGTTTGCAAAAATGCTGGCGCCATAGGCATCTTCATTTCCGATATTTTGATAAGAAGTTTGAACGCCACCAGGCGAACCCGGAATAGTATCGCGCACAGGTTGTATAGAGCCAAACGTATTTCTCATGAAACTCGAAATGCTGATGGAGCTTCCTTTTACGAATGTATTGTACGATAATTCATAGTTGTTCGTGAACTCAGGTTGCAAATTGGGATTTCCGAACGTGATATTCAGCGGATTGCTCTGCTGAATATTTGGGTTTAAAAATTGAATCGATGGCCGTTGAATTCTTCTGTTGTAACCCAACTTGAAAGCACTCCCGTTTTTTAACCTTTTTGAAACATTAAGACTAGGCACAAAAATACCATAGTCGGGGATGTTCAACGCTTTGTTGTCTCTAGTCGATGCATCTATGGTTGTATATTCGTAGCGACCACCACCTTTTAAACTAACTGTTTTTGCTAGTTGAGTAGTAAATGAAGTATAGCCGCCAGTTACGTTTTGATTGTAGAATAAAGCGTTCGTTAATAAATCATTTTGACTTGCAGGTTGATAGACGCCATCGGACAGCGCAAAATAGGAAACAAAATCGCTATTTACTTTTCGGATGATCTGCTTACCCCCAAGTTCTAAAATGGAGCTTTTGCCAACTGGTGTCTGATAGTCAAGTTGAAAAGTCATTTCTTCATTTTTACTTTTATTGTCGTTTCGCCTGAAGGTAATAGTTGTTGGTGTTATTGGTTGTGTTTGTTCATTGACAAAGTCATTCGTTCGGTTGTTAGTGCTGTATAGGCCAAGAATGCTAAACTCTCTTTGAGGCTTATCAAAGGTGCGCGTATAGGTTACGCTCACATCCGAGGTTCCTGAATTGTCTTTTACATTTACATCACTCACTGTTTCTTCACTGATCGCATTGAAGGTTCTCACTGTACGTAAACCATCTTGCCAGTTATGGTTGTTACGCAACCCATAACGCAACGAAGCCGCGAGTGAATTCTTTTTGTCGATATCATAATCCCAACCCAATGTGTATTGACCAAAAATATTTGCAACTCTCGTATTTGCCGATTGGATGTTTGTAGAAAGCAGTCGTCCTCGAGCTTGCATAATAGTGTCAAATTCAAATATTGATTGATCATTTGTAAAACTTCCGGGTTGATTATAGTTGGATCTCCCGAATCCACCCAGCGAAAAGCCCATCTTTCCGGTGCGGTAGTTTCCGTTCAACCCCAAGTTAGACCCTCGCAATCCTGCACTTGCATCTACGTTTAAGGTGAGGCCTTGTAGCGTATTTTTCTTGGTGATGATGTTGATGATACCGGAGGTTCCTTCGGCATCATATTTTGAAGAAGGCGATGTAATTACTTCTACTGTTTTTATTTGGTCGGCAGGTATCTGCTTCAAAGCATCGGCTACGCTGCTTGCCGTAATGGTAGAAGGCTTGTTGTTAATCAATACCAAAATGTTCTGACTGCCTCTCATCGACACGTTTCCGTCTAGGTCTACAGAGAGCATAGGTACTCGCTTGAGCACGTCTGTGGCATCGCCTCCGCGGGTTGTGGCATCGTTTTCGGCATTGTAAATCGTGCGATCCACTTTTTCCTCGATCAGGTTTTTTTGGCCTTGAACAACCACTTCATTGAGCACTTTATCGCTGGGGCTAAGTGTTACAAAGCCCAATTCGATGTCTCCTTTTTTCTCCGCAATCTTGATAGGTAATCTTTTTGTTCGGTAGCCGATAAATGAAATGTCAATGAAATAACTTCCGTTTGGGATTTTTACAATAGAAAATTTGCCTTTTTCATCTGCCACCGAACCATTTATTGGCTTGTTGGTCTTGGGGTCAATTAAGGCAACATTGGCAAACTCGACTGGTTGGGTGTTGGTGGAGTCGCGCACGATGCCCGTAACCTTCCCGTTGCCTTTGGGTGTTTCCGGAGACTGTGCCATCAAAAAATGGCAGATAAAAAGTAACAACCCGAGAGAAATCCTAATTTTCATTTTCTGTTTTAATTGAATCGTTGACAACTTGCTTGAAACAAACCGCTTAACTCAAAAAGCATTGTTATTGTTTCAGAAGGAGCAAATTTGGCTGCAAGTTACATGGCTAATGCCTGATTTGACGTGACAATTTACATGAGTGGAGTTTGTTTGAATTTCCCAAGGAAGGTTAATCAGAATGATCAGAGTCAAAAAGTATTTTTTTATACCTTTGCTACCTTCGTTCTTGGCCCCGTAGTTCAATGGATAGAATACCTGCCTGCCGGCAGGGAAGTTTCCTAGTGTTTGTGACGATTATGTATTTCGTGTACGCAATTAGAAGCTTAATTGACGGTCGCATATATGT
>JADBYK010000051.1 GCA_020403045.1 Cytophagales bacterium | reverse complement strand
GGTCGTTGCCTTTTTTATTATATCAAACCCCTATAGCAACAACCTATAGGGGATTTTTTATGAACTTTTGCGCATCGTGCGTGGTGTGTTTATCCCACACTATGCATTAGGAATGCATAGTTTGCCCAGGGGGTTGACGAATACTGACCGTACCGTCAGTATTGTCAAGGTTAAACCCTGACAATGAAAATCACCAACTTGGTTTTTTCCTGTTTTCCGCACTTTTTTGACAGTTCGGTCAAAAACTTGGAACGGGATAAAATTAGGTGGATTTTTTATTCAAATTAGGTGGCTCGGGGTATCTTGGGAGAGTGTTTATCCGTAGAAAAGTCAATCGCTCAGGGAGCATAAGTGTTCATCTATTCCGAAAGGAAGGGCAACGCCAAATTCACGTTAAGTCCATCGGCAGCGGCTCAACAGCAGAGGAGATAAAGGACATTGAGCGGGAAGCGCGTTTTGAAATACAGCGGCTTGTTCTTCAACAAGGTTTGGAGCTGCTCTATGAACAGGATAAAAAATTTATTGACACCTTCACTCGTAGCCTGCGGAAAATAGAAGTTGTCGGATACGAGTTAATCTTAGGCAAGCTATTCAAGGAGATTGGTTTTGATGTGGTGAAGGATGATTTATTCAGACACCTTGTGTTGAGCAGAATAAGCCATCCTGGAAGCAAGCTTAAAACCATCAATTACTTACAAGAGCACCATAGTCTTTTTTTCGATATGGATGCTGTGTACCGATACTTGGATAAACTGAGCAATCACAAATCCATTTTACAAGATGTTAGCTACCGTCATACCTTAACCTTATTCAAGAACTCCATCCAGCTTTTATTTTATGATGTCACTACGTTGTATTTTGAAGCAGAAGATGAAGACGATTTACGTAAGACAGGTTTTTCAAAAGATGGCAAGGCACAACATCCTCAGATTTTACTGGGGTTGCTGGTGAGCCCGCAGGGGTATCCCTTGTCTTTTGAAATGTTTGAAGGCAATAAGTTTGAAGGCAAAACGATGATCCCTGTAGTAGACGCCTTTACGGCAAAGTACGCCTTTGCTCAGGCGGTTATTGTAGCCGATGCCGGGTTGCTGTCAATGGAAAATATGGATGAGTTGATCGGATTGAAATACCAATTCATTTTGGGTGGTCGGATAAAGAATGAATCGAAGGTACTAAAAAGCCAAATCATGGCCTTAAAGTTAAAAGACCAAATTCATACACTGATCAGACCGGATGGATTAAAACTCATCGTTAGTCATTCATCAATACGTGCAACTAAAGACAGAAGCAACCGGGTAAAAGGTTTGCACCGGTTAGAGAAAGCTATCCGGTTGGGTAAGCTTTCTAAAAAGCATATCAATAATCGTGGTTACAATAAGTATCTCAAATTAGAAGGGCAAATCACCGTTCAGATCGACTACGAAAAATTTAATCAAGATGCACAATGGGATGGATTGAACCCAGATTATGCAATGCTGACAGTACCGTCAGCATTGCATAATCTGGGTTTATCCAACTACGGCTAAGTGAAAGCTTGCTGGAGAGAGATATTCGTTTGTTATCCTCAATAGATCCCTATCACTCGCAACAACTACTGCCTTATAGAGGTCCTGATAATAGGAAGCAGGCAACTTATTCAAACGAATATTTTTTAATTTTTCGGTAACTGCAAATGGATTTGATATCTCCAGTTGGAGATTTCCTAAAAAATGATTTTTTGCAGTGCTCAGTTCTGTCTTTTCTATCGGAATGGATAGCATTGTTTTTACTTCTTTCTCGATTTCAGTGAGGGCCTGTTCCGCCTTATCTTTAGTCGTTTCTGTTGAAATACTGAAAACGCCACTGTTCAAGTAAGAACTCAAAGACGAATGAATTCCATAGGTTAAGCCCTTTTCTTCCCTGATATTCTTCATCAGCCTTGAGCCAAAATAGCCACCTAGTATATGATTTGCCAACAACAAGCCAGGATAATCGGCATGACTTCTATTGATTGTCTTCTTACCGATTTTGATTGCAGATTGAAGACTTTTATCCCAGACAATCTTTTCAACAGCTAGCCCACCTACGGAATCAATAAAACTGGGTATTTTTTTTGATTGGTTCCTTAGCCTATTGATTTCATTTGTAAGTAATGAAAATTGGTGCTTGGTTAAATTTCCCGTTAAGTAGATTTCAATTGGTGAAAATGCGTTAAGGAAAAAAGATTTTAAGTCGGAGGTGCTGATCGCATTAATGTCTCCTTCATCTGCAGATCTCCCATAAGGATGGTTAGCCCCAAACAAATTTCTATTGAAGACCTTAGCCGCCACAAAACTGTTCTTTTCATTATTGACTTTCAGGGTATCCAAAAAAATATTGGACAATAGATCCAGTTCTTGTTCGGGAAAAGTGGGTTCAGTAAGAATTTCAATCACTAGGGGCAAAACAGCCTCAAAATTTTTTTTTAGAGAATATAGACTTACGGAAGTAAAGTCTGCTCCGGACGAAATTTCTAGTTGGGCGCCCTGTTGATCTAAAACGCTTGCAATTTTTTCAGAGGTAAAGTTCGATGTTCCTTTTTCTAGCATGTGTCCTGTAAAATAGGACACTCCCTTTTTTGGTTCATGCCATTTACCAGCTTCGAATACGAAATCAATCTTAATGACATCTTGCTGAATGTCTTTAAGCCACACTAGAGACAAATTGTCTTTAAGGGCAATGATTTCTGGGCTTGGTAAATTGAATTGAAACTCAGTACTAAAGTTAGGCGCGGACTTTCTATCAAGCATTCAATTAATCAGTTACAGATTCTTCTGATTTTGCTTTCTTAGCAATGAGGTATTGAATGGTAAATCGAATCGTTTCCGCCAAAGGACTTTCTCGTTGGTTAGTGGGCACCAGGTAAGCAACGTCTACCCCGAAATCATTATACCGAAGTCCAACTCCAGCGGTTAAGTATTTTCTATTTCCTTTCGTTTGATCTTCATAAAAATATCCAAGGCGGCCTGAAAATGTTTGATTATACCAATACTCTAAACCTCCCGAGATCGTTACCTCACTAAATTCTTCTTGCCAACCCCCAGGGGCATCTGAAAACGATCCGAAAATTCCGTTTAGAAGGGGTTTATTTCTGCTACCCGGCACTGTTGTAGGGACCATCAACTTGTTGAAGTCGAGTGCAAATGTCAAGCTATTCAATGGATCCAAATCTGTCTTATATGCACCACCCAATCTCAAATTAGTCGGTATGAAATCAGGATTCGCTGAATTTGTGTAAGATACCTTAGCGCCAATATTAGAGATAGAAGCTCCCCAAGAAAGCGTGGCATTTTTTGATTTTAAAGGTTTGGTATAAAACACGCCAATGTCAACGGCTACTGAATGCGCTGCCGTTGCGTCAGTTGTTGGTAAAGCACCGGTTAAATTCGAATAAATATATCGCAATGTAACACCTGCACTAAAATTATCCGTCAATAGCCGTGAGTATGTGCCATCGAAGGCTACCTCTCTGGCATTAAAGCGTCCTTGTGAAACATTTCCATTGTCTCTGAACTCAATTTCTCCTAGATCGAAATATTTCATAGAGGCAGCTACCGCCTCCTCGCGGTTGATTTTGTAGAAGCCAGCTAAATGTACGATTCTCATGTCATTGATGATCTTGCCTAGCCATGGAGTATAAGACAATGAGCCACCATAGCCTTTATCTATAAAAGCAAGCTTTCCCGCATTCCAATAAGCCGAAGCAGCATCGGGCGAAGTAGCAACCCCCACATCACCCATTCCGGCCGCTCTGCTGTCAGGCGTTATGATTAGAAAAGGAACTGCCGTGGTGATATTCTTATTGTTGGGGTCTTGCCCAATTAAAGTGCCCTGGGGTTGACTTTGGGCAGCTATGTAGGCACCAAAAAAGAAAATGAAGATCCAACCTTTCTTTAACTTATTCATCATCAACAGTTAGGCGGTAAAGTTAACTAATTCATTATTATTAATCTCGAGGCCAACTCATTATTTGAGCCGTCCGTTACGGAACGAACAAATAGGCGTGCAATGTATAAACCATTGCTTAATTTTCTGCCATCGGGGTTCTCCCCAGTCCATTCGTCCAAGGTTACCTGATATTGGCTTTCTTTTACCTCATGCTCCTGACTATGAACAATCTGCCCTTGCGAGTTATAGACAACGATAGTGGCAACTAAATCTTCGCCCGGGCGGCTATGTGTGAATCTGAAACGCGTGGATTCTGTAACCGGGTTGGGGAAATTATAGAATTCAGAAATTTGTATTTGGTTTCCAGCACTCACTACGAACTCGATTGTTTTCGTACTCGTATTATTGTGCGTATCCGAAACGGTTAGCGAAAGTGAATGTCGTCCCTTTTTTAATGTATCTAGCGGGTAAATAAGCAAGCCTTTTTTGTAGTTATCTTTCTCTGAAATGTAGTAGTCGTTAACCACAAAGCGATACTGATTGTCCAAAACGGCCACCATGTTGTTTGTTGGAATCAACGAGGTAGTTGTTAACCCACTTTCATCGAATAGGCGAGCCACCAGATTTGTGTTTGGCCCAACCACTCCGCCAATAACATACGTTGTGTCACCCAAAAAAAGTGTGATCTCTGGGGGTGTGGTGTCAGTTGCTGGTGATGGTTCTATGCCTCCAATCAGAATGTTCGAAAAAATGCCAAACGCATCTTGATTTGAAGAGGCCGCATACAGACTTAACTTGCCAGCCGAAGGAACTGCATCCACATTTCGAGGCATCACAAAATTAACCTCAAACTCACCATTGGTTGCCGAGACTCTTCCGCTAAAGAGTACATTCTCCCATTGTGAATAGGTGAAAGGCGAAGTTCCTTCGGAGCCTTTGGTGATTTCAACAGTAGGCTTATCGTAGAGTTTGACAAATACTTCGCCATTGAAATTCGTTAGTTTCGTTCCGCCTTCTTTAAGTTGTCCTTTTGCTTTTACTTGGGAGAGCCCTTTTAATGTTGAAGACCCAGAAGTTGTTTTTATTTCATCGATCACGACTTCTTTGTTGCTAAAGCCAATGGTCATTGAAGGATCTCCCAGCAAAGAAAAATTCCGATTGGATACGCCCGAAATACTTGTGTTTTTTGTGTCGCGAAATATTGAGCCAAGATCACGGTACTTGTTGTTTTCCTTTAGAAACAGCGCTGTATAAAATGCGCGATTGAGGGTAAAATTAGTACTTGAGTTGACGGGACGAGCGGTGGTAACAAGCCCGATGCCTCCGCCTTTAGGTTGTAATAAAATGCGTTCCCCGCTTGATATAATGAACGGATCATCATTCCTGCCAAATTCGCAAGTGGCGGTTACAAAGAGTGGGTACTCGGGACTATTTTTCCAATTCAAAACAATGGTTTCAGTCAATACTTGCTCTTGCATCCAAACCTTTTCAGAGCCATGCCCTGTGTAATTCACGATTGATTTTCCTTTGCGAATGTCCAGATCAAGCGCTCGTGTGGCTGCCGGGCTAGCCGGGCCGGTGTTTCGTTGAATTTGGTCGAAGGAATCCAGATATAATTTTTTGATGTTTAACTCTGGATTTGAAACATCGATCGAATTTGCCATTTGATCTGCCTGGCTTTGGTGAATATTAAAGTCTGCATCATCGGCCACAAAAAGTATTTCCTTACGCCAAACGCCTTTTGCTTTTGGATTTGTTTCATACTCGATCAGTTTATCTACAACTGCCTTGGCCTCTTCTATTTTTTTTACTGGTAGTCTGCCTATCCCCACATCCATCGTTGAATTTTGTGCAGGGCTTTCCAGCCAGGCACCCTCGTTATCTTCCAACATTCCAAAATAGTCGTCTGAAGAATACGTTTCAAGTGGGCTTAGCGAATTGAGTGACTCATAGATGGGAACAAAATTGGTGTTGCTGGCTACCCGAGATTTATAATCGTAAGAACCACGCCCGAATAGAAGTACATTCTTCAGCGATGAACCTGCCTTCCGGTAAACATCCCTAACGAAATCACGTATGGCGGTTACGTCTTGTTTGCCTCCAGAATATTCGTGATAGACTTGATCTGTAGTAACAACCAGTGTTGACAAACCGTTCTTGCTTTGTCGGTGATTTGCTAATCGCTCTGCTTCCGACCTAAAAGCGGGATGAGTGACAATGATAAGGCTCTTGTTATCGACTGCATGAAGATTTTGGTTTTTGATCGTGATTTCAAAGGTTGGTGATTTTGTTTTATCTGAATCAAAGGCAATAAATTTTTTTAACGAAGACGTGGGTGCTGTAGTCAAAAGTGAGGTGCCGCTAAGTGTTAATGACTGTAAAACAGTATTGAAGGGATCCGTAATATCCCATACGACTGTTTTTGAGTTTACGGACGTTACTTCAAAAGTTGAAACGGTGTTGTCCAAACTTTTCGAAGAAGTAAAAATGGTCTGATCTCCATATAAAGCCAGTTTTCTTCTCATGGTGAAAAGAAAGAAGTCCAGGTATCCTACCGATAGCCCAGCCGTGCTACCTCTGGTAAACTGATATTTCACCTCTTGTGTATTTTGTGCAGCCGCCCTGACAGAGGATGAATTAGTACTGATCGTATCTTTTGTAACTCTGCCTTTGATGCCATACTGGGTGTTGGGTATGGCTGGTACAGGCTGATCTAGAATAGGAGTGTTGTTAAAAAAAACTTTGAACGTGCAATCGCTGATCGATTGAGCCATCACATGGCTTGCTATTTTTATCGGTGAGTTGTCAATGATGCCAGCGATATCAAACCGAATGACAGCTTCCGGGGAATTATCAAATTGTTCGCCAAACCATTGCCGCCCTGATTTTAGTAGATTGTATTTTTCAGTCTCGTAATAAGCGAAGTCATCGAATTCTCGCACGATGGGAAACGACCCATCGATTGTTGCCTGATTTGTGATTCTCTTTCCTGGAGTTGCGCCTACAGATAGAAAATAAAAGTTCTTATCTGCATAAAGATGATTCTCGTACTCAAAGATTTGTTTTTGTTGATTGTACCCATATTTATCCGGCCCCTGGCCGAAAAACAAAATAAAATCTCCGCGATCGAACTTTCCATCCGCCTCGCCCGAAACAAATAGGGATAACTGTACCAGATCGATAATTCTTGATTTGTTGTTTGGTTGTGGAAGCATTCCATTGCCACCTGAAAAGATCTGAATATTTCGAGGATCAATTTGATCGGGATTAATACCGGTCTTTCTTAGAAGTTCGTAGTCAATTTTGTAAACGCCATCATTTTCCACAGAAAATTTATGCCAATCGCCAGTAGAAAGTACTGACGTGACTTGCCCGCACGTTGGCAAGGCCAAAGAACAGCAAATGAAGAATGATAATGCTATTTTGCTCTGGACTGTCAAGTTTATTTTTTTTCCATTTTCAAGCCACCACCTATCAACGATGTAAGGATGTAAAGTAGTATAATGAGAGGGATGGCTGCCACCTGAAAAATGATCAATAATACTGCCGAAAGGCCAATAAAGCTAAAACGTGACCGGTTGTCTGCCCAGCTAAAGTTTTTGAATTTAAAAGCAAAAAATTGGATAGGCGAAACCATTAAAAGGGAGAATACAATGGTAATTAAAACTAAGAGCCAACCTTGATGAAGCCAGGCAGCTACGCTTCCGGAAAGTAGCGGTAGGGAAGTGATAAAAAGAGTATTTGCAGGGGTATTCAACCCTTTGAAACTATCTCGCTGCGTTTCGTCTACATTGAAAATGGCTAGCCGTAATGCCGAAAAGGCTGCAATTATAAACGCTGTATAGGGTAACCAGGGAATAGATGATGACGAGGCTATTAACTTATACATCACGAGTGATGGCAATACTCCAAAGCTTACTACATCAGCTAAAGAATCCAATTCTTTACCAATGACAGAGTGGACTTTCAACAATCGTGCAGCGAAGCCATCCAAAAAATCAAACAGAGCCGCGACCCATACAAAATAAGCCGCTGGAATGCTTCTTTCCTCGAGGCAGTAGACGATCCCTAAGCAACCACAAATCAGGTTACAACAGGTCAGAAAATTAGGGATGTATTTTTTTATGTTCATACTCAATGGGTCAGGGCGCAGAAAGGGTTTAATGTATGTATCAGGGGGAAAATCCCTCGCCTTTAGGCGAAGACTTTAGTTTAATAAATTTGTGTGATGCAAAACTATCGAAAAACATCACACAGCACCTATGATTGTAAGTACCATATTGTGTGGATTACAAAATACAGGAAGAAAGTAATGGTTGGTGCGGTTGGCGAACGGGTTCGGGACTTGATACGCGGCATTTGTAAGGAAAACGAAGTTGAGATAATCAAAGGTCATGTATCGAAAGACCATGTTCACTTGTTTGTATCAGTTCCTCCCCATTTGGCTATAAGTAAACTGGTTCAGTACTTGAAGGGCAAGAGTTCCTATAAGCTACTACAGGAGAACAAATCGCTGTCAAGGGAATTTTGGGGTAGGCACTTGTGGGGCAGGGGATATTTTGTGGCGACATCAGGGAACATAACTGATGAGGTAATCATGGACTACATAGAGAATCAAGATAAAGAAAAGAAAGATGAGGACTTCACTGTTTCCGATGGTCTTTAGTCGGCTTCAAGCCGAAGTTATCTCATCAACCCCTCGCCTTCTAGGCGAGGGTAGTTTAGTTTTTTTTCTTCACCTATTGTTGTTGTAGGGCCATGTCCTGAATACACTACCACGTCATCAGGTAATAGAAAGAGTTTCTGTTGTATGCTTTTTAGCAACACGTCAAAATTGCCACCAGGCAAATCTGTTCGCCCAATGCTTCTTTTAAATAGTACATCGCCACTAAAAATAGTTTTCTTTTGCTCGTCATAAAACGCAATGTGCCCCGGAGAATGGCCAGGAATAAATAGAATTTTCCAGTTTGTATTCCCAAAAGTAAAAGACTCGTTTTCTTCTAAGAACCGATCGGGGAGTGTGGGCTGGTAGCCCGCAAAGCCATAGTTGGAGGCGTATGATTGCACGGCCAGCAGCACCTTTTCATCTTGCTTGTTGATGGCTAAAGGAACTTTGTATTTCGTTTTACAATGAAAATTGCCCAATACGTGATCAATATGACAATGGGTGTTGAGAATAAACTTGACAGTCAAACCTTTCGAAGTTATAAATTGATCAAGTTCAGCTTTCTCCATTGGTTCGTAACACCCCGGATCGATGATCACCGCCTCCTTGGTTTCGTCAAATGCTACGTAGGTGTTTTCCGAAAATGGATTGAAAACAAACGTTTGGATAGTCATCCTGCAAAATTACGAAAACTTGCTTGGCCGACACTTGAATAGCTCGCCAAGCAGTACTTTTGTTCTCTATTATTTTTATCGAACCTCAAGTAGACTATATTATTGTTGGCCAGGGCCTTGCCGGTTCTGCTTTAGCTATACGGCTTTTGGAAAGAGGTAGAAGAGTATCGGTTTTTGATGAGCCGATAAAGAACAATTGCTCACGTGTGGCAGCCGGGTTGTTCAATCCCATAACCGGAATGGGCATTGTGAAGACGTGGTTGGCGGAAGAGGTTTTTGCTTCGTTACATGCTTTCTATACCGACTGCGAGAAACAATTTGGGCAGCGATTTTTCTTTCCTTCACTACTTTATCGACCGTTTCATTCTGCTGAGGAGCAGAATAATTGGATGGTCAAATCAGCTGAAAATGGGGTGAGCACTTTTGTGGAAAAGATATATACTGAGTCGGGTTTTGGAAACGAAGTAAACGATCCCTTTGGTGGGATTTTATTGAACACTTGTGGGTATTTGGATACAGTATCTTTTTTAGCATCAACCAGAAAATTTCTGATTTCTCATAATTCCTGGAGCGATTCTTATTTTGCGGTAGAAGACGTAGAGCTATCACGCGAGTCGGTTTCGTACCGGGGGGTGACCGCTCGTAAGATTATCTTTTGCCAGGGAATTGAAGCAAATCCTTTTTTTGATTGGCTTAACATTCGGCCTCTGAAAGGAGAAACGGTAACTTTAAATTTGGATTTTGAGCCCGCTGTGATTTTTAATAAGGGCGTATATATCGTCCCATCCAATGGAAACTCTACCTACAAAGCTGGTGCAACGTATGAGCTAAAAAACCTGAGCCCTGACGTGACTGACAAAGCCCGGGTTGAGTTAGTTGAGAAGTTAACCGGACTGTTAAAAAGTCCCTTTTCTGTGGTAGCACAGGAGTGGGGCATCCGGCCAACCACTATTGACAGGCGACCGATTATTGGATCTCATCCACTCTACAAAAATTTAGTTATTTTTAACGGACTGGGGACAAAAGGTGTAAGTTTAGCTCCCTATTTTTCTGCCCATATAGCCCATTGGTTGGAAGGCAAAGCGGAAATAATGAAGGAAGTAAATATTACAAGATTTAATGCGTTATATTCGAAACCTTAAGTCGAACACAGCAAGTATGAGAAGGATTGGGGGGGTATTTTTAGTCTGGATGTTAGCAACGGGTGCAGTTCATGCTCAGCAAACCATAGAAACCTTTGGTCAAAATCGAATTCAATTCAAGAAATTTGACTGGAAATACCTGAGTTCTGAGAATTTTGATGTCCATTTCTATGGGGAACGCAGGAAGGTTGCGGAAGAAGCCCTTCAATACCTGGAGTCGGAGTTTGATCGAATTACTGACTTGATTGGTTTTTATCCATCTCAAAAGACAAAGGTGTTTTTGTACAACTCTGTGACTGATTTGCAGCAAAGCAATATTGGCCTGAACCACACAAGGTACAGTGCGGGTGGCGAGACAGAGTTCATAAAGCCCTATGTAGAAATAGCCCATCCGGGAAATCTGGACGAATTCAAGGAAGAATTGATTTTCAAAATGTCTGATTTGATGGTGAATGAGATGATGTTTGGTGGCAGCTTGAAAGACATGTTTCAGAATTCGGTGTTGCTGAATTTGCCTGAATGGTTTATTGAAGGAAGCTCTTATTATGTGGCTCATGGGTGGGACGAGGAGATGGACGATTTTGTCAGGCAGCTGGTACAAAGTAATAGAGTAAATAAAGCTTTGCGTTTTTCTGGAAAGGAGGCTGCGTTGGTAGGCCAGTCGATTTGGAACTTTATTGTTGAAAAATATGGGAAGAGCAGCATCAACAACATTCTTAATTATACACGAATCATTCGTAACGAAGAACGCAGCATTTTAATCACACTTGGCATACCTTTTAAACAATTGTTGGTGGATTGGCGGGCTTTCTATAGTGGTATGGAGAAAAAAGTAAGCCAAAGCTATGTGCCTTTACAAGACTCCACTCGGTTTACAGAGAACCATCGTAGAACTTTGACTTACACCACCGTGAAGATCAGCCCTGATGGGAAAAAGATTGCATATGCTGAAAACGACAGAGGAAGTTTTACAGTAAAAGTAAAGTCACTAGAAAGCGGCAAGGAAAAAGTTATTTTAACGGGCGGGAAGCGAGCCATTAAGCAAACCGTTGACTATCGAGTGCCCTTACTTAGCTGGGCTGATGCCAATACGCTGGGTGTAATAGGCGTTAAAAAAGGCCAGTATATTTTTTGGCTCTATGATCTCAATAGCAAAACGAAGCTGCCTCGAGAACTGGATAAGTTTTCAAATATCCGAAGCTTCAACTTTTCGAATAACGGACGACTCGTAGTAGTGAGTGCGGACTTCGAAGGTCAAAATGATTTATTTTTGCTAAGCAGTCGTAGAGATCGCACAAAAAGACTTACCAACGATAAGTTTGACGATCTGGATCCGGCTTTTATACCCAATACCAATACGGTTGTTTTTAGTTCTAACAGACCGTCAGATTCGTTGAATGTTTCTGTCAAAGGGCTGCAAAAACTTTCGCCTAACTACAATCTCTTTTTGTACAACATTGACACCACAGTAAACTCGTTGAAGCGCGTTACCAATACATTGAGCAAAGATTTCCATGTTCGGCCCGTAGATGAAAATAATTTTTTCTACCTCAGCGATCAGCGGGGCATTACCAACTTGTTTAGGTATAATATGGCCACAGGTATTTATTCGCAGCTAACTAACTACAACTCCAGTGTAAAAGATTTTGACATCAACTACGGCAATAAGATGCTAGCCGTGGTGCTAACTCAATCTTTGAGAGAAGATATTTTTATTGAACACAACCGGAATTTTGATCGACAGGTTTTTACTCCCGCTACCCGCAGAAAGGAAGTGGCTCAGGCAAGGGTTTTAACGGAGCGAAAAAAGAAGGAGCAGCCAAAAGCAACCTCCATTAAAGATTTGATCAATGCTCGTCTTAAGGAAAAAATAGATACTGTAAAATCAGAGCCTCTGCAACCGGCTATGGAGCAGCCGGTAAAAAAGGACACCGTAAAAGCCATCCAAAAAAATGCCAACATTAATACTGATGATTATACATTTGATGAGTTAGCACCAGTCATTGCAAAGGTCGATAGCGTTCCAAAAAAAGAATTGTTGAAGCCGACAGAAAAACCCTTAAACACTGACGACTATGTGTTTGAAGAGGAGGCCATTAAGAATAAACAGCCGAGCGAGACGTTCCTGACACGCTATATGAAAGCCAGAGAAGTAAACCGGGTCAAGGGGCCGTTTCCGTATTTTCCAAAATTCAGCTATGAAAATATTGTCACCAGTTTTGTGATCGATCAACTTCGCGGCCCGGGGTTGAAGCTAGAAGTGCAGATGAATGATATGTTGGAGAATTATCGAATTTTCGGTGGTCTTCAAACAGCTTTTGATTTTAAAAGTGGAGATATGTTTGGGGAGTTTCAGTATTTGCCGAACCGAATTGATTACAGCATTCGTTTTGATCGGAAGGTAATTTTCTGGCAGCCGTTGCTGAGGGAATCAGCTGAAGACGAGAGACAAAAATATTCGTTTCAAAAACTAGAGGTAGGTGCTTCCTATCCGCTGTCTGTACGAACAAGAGTTACCATTAAGCCATTTGCAGGTTATACTCAGTATGTCGATCTAGGACGAACCATTCCTACTGCCGGGGTACCTACTTTTCTACCCTCACGATCACAAACCTACTTAGGAGCCAAAGCAGAGATTGTATACGATAACTCAATCACTACGGGATTGAACATTATTGAAGGTACACGGGGGAAACTGAGTGCTGTCATCTATGAAGCAGCGGGTAACTCGCGTAGAAGTTTCAGTCAGGTCTCGCTGGACATCAGGAGGTATCAAAAGATTTACAAGGAGATTGTTTTTGCCGTACGCGGCTTTGCCGGAAGTTTTTTTGGAGCTGCCCCAAAGAGTTATTTATTGGGCGGTACCGACAATTGGTTTAATAATTGGCTTGGTCCCACTACGGGGCATGCGTTCAACAGAGGCGGTGCTCTCAATCCACTTGTTCATCCCTTCGGATCTTACAATGAAAATTTACTTTTTACAGAGTTTGTCAACCTCCGGGGTTTTGATTATGGTACACTTTACGGAAATAGCGCTGCTGTTCTCAATGCGGAATTGCGTGTGCCGCTTGTTCGTGCTCTGTCTAGCGGCCCCATCACTTCCAATTTCTTTAGAAACTTGCAGTTGACAGGCTTCTATGACATAGGAAGTAGTTGGACAGGTCCGATTCCGCTCGATAATTCAAGCGTAGGTCGCGTTAGAAATGTGCCAGAAAAATTTACGACCGGGAACCCATTTCAAGTTGAAATTCGAGAGTACTTAAATCCATGGCTTTATAGCTATGGATTTGGATTCAGATCGGTGATTTTTGGCTATTATCTTAAATTCGACCTGGCTTGGCCGGTCGAGAATTTTGTTGTAAAAAGCCCACGTCCATTCGTGGCGATCGGTTTTGATTTTTAAAAAGTAGCCCAAATGATTAGATCAATGACTGGCTTTGGCCAAAGCACTTCCAATTCAGGTTCCTTGGCAATTGCTGTCGAAATAAAGTCCCTAAATTCCAAGTTTCTGGATTTGAGTTTGCGGCTGCCTCGTAAGTTTTCAGAGAAGGAATTGGAACTTCGCACTTGGGTAGCAGATAAGTTGGAACGCGGGAAAATTTCCGTGTCAATAGATTATCAACAAACCGCTCGGCCAGAAGTCGTGCAGCGCTATAACGAAGAATTATTTATTGCTTACTATGAGGAACTTAAGCGTTTGGCGGATAGAGTATTAGCAACAACGGACTCAATTTTTCAGATGGCCCTTTCTTCACCAGATGTAGTTATCGCCAATGGCAAAGAAGAGTTGGATCCGGCTGAGTGGGAAAATGTACGCAGTTTGATAGGGGAGGCCATTGAAAAATGTGAATCATTTCGACTTGCCGAAGGCAAATCTCTGGAGAAGAAATTGATCGACTATATAGACACGATTAGGAAGGGTTTGTTTGCTGTAGAAGAGATTGATCCCAAGCGGATAGAAAAAATCAGGAGTCGAATCAAGGGCAACGTGAAGGAGCTTTTTGGAGGTGAAGGATTCGATGCGAATCGCCTCGAACAAGAGATTATTTTTTACATTGAAAAGCTCGATATTCACGAAGAGCGCGTTCGTCTAAAAACGCATTTAGATTATTTTATCAAGGGGCTCAGCGACAAGCAAGCGAGCGGTAAGAAATTGGGCTTTATCGCCCAAGAAATTGGAAGGGAGATCAACACAATCGGAAGTAAAGCCAATGATGCAGAGATGCAGCAGCAGGTGGTGATGATGAAAGAAGAACTGGAGAAAATAAAAGAACAACTAAACAATGTGCTTTAAAAGCACTCCTTATTACGTGTTTTACCCTTGGGAGTAATAGAAAAGGGAATAAAAAAGGGAAATTAAATTCCCCTTTTTTTGTGGCTACATCTATTCGCTCTTTTTTTCTTTCGTGGAAGCTTTTCCCTTTTTTGTTTTGATAGTCAGGACATCACCCGTGCCTTCATAATCGGCCATAATGATAGCCCCCTCTGTCACTTCCCCTTTCAGGATTTCCTCTGCAACGGGATCTTCCAAATATTTTTGGATGGCACGATTTAATGGTCGTGCACCAAATTGTTGATCGTAACCTTTTTCTGCTAAGAAGTCTTTTGCTTTTTCGCTTAACTCAACAGTGTAGCCGAGAGTTAATATTCTGGCAAATAATTTTCCGAGAGTGATATCAATGATCTTGTGTATATGCTCTCGTTGAAGGGAATTGAACACAATAACATCATCAAGGCGGTTCAAAAATTCAGGAGAAAACGCGCGCTTCAACGCATTTTGAATGGTTGACTTCATTACTTCCTCGTCATTTTCGCGGCTGGCTTTGGTGGTGAAGCCGATACCAGAGCCAAAATCTTTGAGATCACGCACTCCGATGTTAGAGGTCATAATGATGATGGTATTGCGGAAATCAACTCTGCGTCCAAGGCCGTCAGTAAGTATTCCATCGTCTAAAACCTGCAACAAAATGTTAAAGACATCCGGGTGAGCTTTTTCGATTTCGTCCAACAACACTACACTATATGGCTTTCTGCGGACTTTTTCGGTTAACTGACCACCTTCTTCGTATCCAACATAACCGGGAGGGGCGCCCACTAAGCGGGACACCGAAAATTTTTCCATATATTCACTCATGTCGATGCGAACAAGTGCATCTTCCTTATCGAAGAGGTAAGTTCCCAAAACCTTCACCAACTCTGTTTTACCAACACCTGTAGGTCCAAGAAAAATAAAAGAGCCAATTGGTTTTTTTGGATCCTTCAGACCAACTCTTGTTCGTTGAATCGCGCGCGTCAGTTTCTTTATTGCTTCTTCTTGCCCGATCACCTTGCTACTCAGCTGTTCGGCCATGCCCAAAAGTTTGTTGCTCTCTTTCTGTGCAATGCGGTTTGCTGGTATACCCGTCATCATACCAACGACATCGGCTACATTGTCTTCGGTAACCGTGTATTTTTCTGTCCGGGTTTTCTCTTCCCATCTGGCTTTGGCTAAATCGAGCTGCTCGATTAGCTTCTTCTCTTTATCGCGAAGTTGAGCGGCCTCCTCATACTTCTGACTCTTAACAACGCGATTCTTTTCTTTTTTTACATCTTCAATAGCTGCCTCAAATTTCACAATGTCGTCAGGCACATGAATGTTGTTGATGTGCACCCTCGCTCCTGCTTCATCCATCACATCGATTGCTTTGTCGGGCAGGAATCGATCACTGATATAACGGTCTGATAATTTTACACATGATTCTAAGGCTTCTTTCGTATACGTTACGTGGTGGTGGTCTTCGTATTTTTCTTTGATATTCTCCAGGATCTGAATGGTTTCATCTACTGATGTGGAGTCTACCATCACCATTTGAAATCTCCTCGCAAGTGCACCGTCTTTCTCAATATACTGACGGTATTCATCCAGGGTTGTCGCGCCAATACATTGTATTTCTCCTCGTGCGAGAGCAGGTTTGAACATATTGGAGGCATCTAACGAGCCAGAGGCTCCACCAGCCCCTACAATTGTGTGTAGCTCATCGATGAACAAAATAACGTCAGCCGATTTTTCTAATTCGTTCATGACGGCTTTCATCCGCTCTTCAAACTGCCCGCGGTATTTTGTTCCTGCTACAAGCGATGCTAAATCCAAGGTAACAACACGTTTACCAAACAATACACGCGAAACTTTTTTCTGGATGATCCGGAGTGCCAATCCTTCCGCAATGGCCGTCTTGCCCACGCCCGGCTCTCCTATCAATATGGGGTTATTCTTTTTTCTACGACTCAGAATTTGAGCTACCCGTTCTATTTCTTTTTCTCTGCCAACGATAGGGTCAAGTTTGTTGTCTTCCGCTAGTTTAGTTAGGTCACGACCGAAGTTATCAAGCACTGGTGTACGCGACTTTTCCATTCCCTTTTTCTCTTTGCCTGCACCTGCTCCCGCCCCGCTGCCAAACATTTTGGATGAATCATCATCTGGGTCGTCTGTATCCGAGGAAGCAGTAGGTTGCTCGTGCTGATACTCCAGCATTTCTTTGACTACATCATAAGCAACATCAAACTTGTTTAGGATTTGTGTGGCAAGATTATCCGGATCGCGAAGAATAGAAAGGAGTAAGTGTTCTGTACCGATCAACTGAGCTTTAAATACTTTGGCCTCCAGATAAGTGATCTTTAGCGTCTTTTCAGAAGCACGCGTTAATGGAATATTTGCCAAGTTTTTGATTTCATGAGTAGCCGTACCTTTGGAAATTTTTTCGATCTCTCCGCGGAGTTGATCAAGAGGCACACCTAATTTTTTTAACACGCCTACCGCAACACCTTCGCCTTCGCGAATCATTCCCAAGATAAGGTGTTCTGTGCCGATGTAGTCGTGGCCTAAACGCAATGCTTCTTCCCGACTCAGTGAGATTACTTCTTTGACACGGTTGGAAAATTTGGCTTCCATATTTGACATAGTGTATTGATATGTGTAAATGTAAAGTTTTAAAGACTATAATTCCAAACCCACTCCATTCATCCCATGAAATGACTTTTTGAAACCGAACTAGTAACGCTGACTTGAATTTATTTGTTCAATGAGCGCAATGAAGCACGTAAAAGGTCAATTGACTTTGGCCCTTCGCAAAACAACAAGTCAAGGATGCTGAGGTTGGAAACAAAAGTGTTGCCAAAGACTTGTTGATAGGATATTGGGTGATAGAATGTCCGTTCGAAGGCCACTTGTTTTGGGCTTATTGTTCCGCGAAGGTCCGAAACAGCGTAGGAAGGCACTTTTTCATACTGCTGAGTAGTTGAAACTTCTACTTTTAGGTGAGTGACTCGCAGACAGAATGACAGCAAGTCTTTGTTAAGGTTAAGTAAATGTTCGTGACCCAGATAAATTATCTTTTTTAGCTCGTCCGCATAATGTTCAAAGTAGGGCGCATTTCGATAGGCTGATTCGATACTTCGCCAATGATTGTTTTGCCATTTTTGTTGATAGTCTATCCGTATTTCTTGAACGGAAATTTTGCCGTGTTTTTCCTTTAGGGGCACAATCAGCATCTGAACACCTTGCGAAGTGTTGATATAGCACCTATTGCGAAAAGTCTGTTTGAGGTAGTGTTCGTGAAATTCTAATTCAACCACATCAAAAGAAAGCAGCGCACAAAAGTATTCGAGGCAGGGAAGATACTGCAACTCAATCCGAGCAATCTTCTTCAACGGTATAGAAAAGAATTACTGAAGCATCTTAAGCAAAGTGCTGAGTCGCTGTTTCAGACTTCTTCTATCGATGATGAAATCCAAGAAGCCGTGTTCTAAGACAAACTCTGCACTTTGAAAGCCTTTGGGAAGGTCTTTGCCGATCGTTTCACGGATTACACGAGGTCCTGCAAAACCAATAAGAGCACCAGGTTCTGCAATATTAAAATCGCCCAACATCGCATAAGAGGCAGTTACTCCGCCTGTGGTTGGATCTGTTAGCAACGAGATATAAGGTATTTTAGCTTCGTCCATCAAAGCCAATTTAGCCGATGTCTTAGCCATCTGCATCAGTGAAAGCCCTGCCTCCATCATTCTTGCACCACCTGACCGTGAAATCATCAAAAAAGGCGTTCGTGTTTTAAGCGAATGGTCAATCGCTCGTGAAATTTTTTCACCCACCACAGAACCCATTGAGCCACCAATGAATGTGAAATCCATACAAGCCACACAAAGATCTAGCCCATTGATTTTTCCGTAAGCTGTTCGAACCGCATCTTTCAATTGAGTTTTAGATTGCGACTCTTTTATTCTCTTGGGATAGGGTTTAGTGTCTACGAATTTAAGCGGATCGCCTGATTCCATACTGGCATCTAACTCGGTAAACTCGTTGTTATCGAACAAGATTTCAAAATATTCTTCTGACCCGATTTTTACGTGAAGATCCTCTTCCGGAACTACGTATGCGTTGTTCTTAAGCTCACGTGTATGGATTATTTTTCCACCGGGTGATTTGAACCAAAGCCCATCGGGCACTTCCCGTTTTGATTCTGTTGGGGTGAGAATTCCTTTATCGGTACGTTTGAACCAAGGCATAAAATTCAATTTGAAAATTTTTCAATTTGAAGATGTGACGATTTGAAAATCTAGAATCAATTTTCAAATTATCTAATCTTCAAATTTTCAGATCAACAACTAAGCAACATCAATCGTCTTATCCAAGTAAACATCTTGAATGGCCTGAAGGATTTCTACGCCCTCTTTCAGGGGTCGCTGGAATGCCTTTCTTCCCGAGATTAATCCCATACCACCAGCTCTTTTATTGATTACGGCCGTGCGAACTGCATCTGCCATGTCGCTAGATCCTTTTGAATCGCCACCGGAGTTGATTAGGCCGGCACGTCCCATATAACAATTTACCACTTGGTAGCGGCACAAGTCGATGGGATGGTCAGATGTAAGTTCTGTGTAAATACGCTCATCCAATTTTCCATAAGAACTGCCACCTGTATTCAATGCTTTATAACCACCATTGTTTGTAGCTAATTTTTGTTTGATAATGTCGGCTTGGATAGTAACGCCTAAATGGTTTGCTTGACCGGTTAAATCAGCGGAAGTATGATAGTCAACACCGTCTTTTTTGAATGCGTCATTGCGCGTGTAGCACCAGAGTATGGTGGCCATACCCAATTCATGAGCGCGCTCAAACGCAGCGGATACTTCCTGTATCTGACGAGTGGCATTTTCCGATCCAAAATAAATCGTAGCGCCAACTGCAATCGCGCCTAAGTTCCAGGCATCATCCACTGAACCATACATCACCTGATCTGCCTGGTTTGGGTACGTCAATAACTCGTTGTGATTTATTTTTACAATAAAGGGAATCTTGTGTGCATATTTTCTCGACATCATGGCGAGTCCACCAAAAGTAGTAGCAACTGCATTGCATTCGCCCTCGATCGCCAATTTGATAATATTTTCAGGGTCGAAATAGATCGGGTTTTTGGCAAATGAAGCACCGGCACTATGTTCAATACCTTGATCGATAGGGAGTATCGATAAAAAACCTGTGCCTCCTAGACGGCCTTTATTAAAAAGACTCTGAAGGCTGATAAGCGTTGGCGTGTTTCTATTGGAGACGGAAAAAATACGATCTACGAAATCAGGGCCCGGCAAGTGAAGATGATCTTTTGAAATGGTCTTGCTCTTGTGAGTCAAAAGAGACTCGGCATCTTTACCAAGCAATTCGGTGGTGGAGGGTCTTGCCATTGTTATTTTTTTTAGTGAGGGACAAATATAGTTTTCCGTGCCAATTCATCCAAGGTAATCTCTAAATGCAAAAAACCCATTTCAATGGGTTGAAATGGGTTTTTTGATTTTTATTTTTTGGATTAGGCTGCTTTAACGGCTGCTAATTTTTCTTTGATTCTAGCAGACTTACCCTGACGGCCTTTTAAGTAGAACAATTTTGCTCTGCGAACCTTGCCGGCTTTCACGAATTCAATTTTCTCGATGCTTGGGCTCAAAAGGGGGAATACACGCTCAACACCTACACCATTGGAGACTTTTCTTACTGAAAAGCTCTCTCCATTGGTTGATGTTCCTCTCCTGTAAAGAACAACTCCCTGAAATTGCTGAATCCTTTCTTTATTTCCCTCGCTGATCTTTACATGCACGCTAATGGTATCGCCTGACTTAAAGCTTGGTATACCTGCTCTTTTAGAGGCTAGCTCTTGCTCTACAATTTTCATTAAATCGGCCATACTACTCGGTTTTTAAAATGGACTGCAAATATAGGCGAAGAAGTTGAATTTCGAAGCCCGGACATAGAAAATTCCTTTTTAAGAAGTTAAACCCATGTTTAAATCAGGCCTTCTGGACTTAGTCCTTTCCAGGGCTTTTTCCTGCTTCCAGTCTTCAATTTTGGCCTGATGCCCGGAAAGCAATACATCTGGCACCTTCCAGCCGTTGTACTCTGCCGGACGAGTGTAAACAGGAGGCGCAATAAGGCCATCTTGAAATGAGTCGCTTAGCGCGGATGTTTCATCATTGAGCACGCCCGGAAGTAAGCGAATTACCGAGTCGGCCACTACGGCTGCGGCCAATTCTCCCCCAGAAAGCACATAATTTCCTATGCTGATCTCACGAGTAATAAGATGCTCCCTTACTCGTTCATCAATTCCTTTATAGTGACCACACAACAAAATCAGGTTTTCTTTAAGACTCAATTGATTGGCGATAGACTGTGTTAGTAGCTCGCCATCCGGGCTCATGTAGATAATCTCATTGTAGGTTCGTTCAGCCTTTAAGTAAGCAATACATCGGTCAATCGGCTCAATCATCATCACCATTCCAGCTCCACCACCGAAAGCATAGTCATCTGTCGTGCGGTGTTTATGGGTGGAATATTCTCTCAGATCATGGACTTTTACAGTAACGAGTCCTTTTTCTTGTGCTCTTTTTAAAATGGAATCTGAGAAGGGACTATCCAACAGCCGAGGCAAACAAGTAATGATATCCAAACGCATAATTCTAAATATCTAAAAAGCCATCGGGCAAAGCAACTTTAATCAGTTTCTTGGTTTTGTTGGTGCTAACAATGAATGGGCTATTCAAAGGAATGAGCACTTCTTTGTTCTTCACGGCCACTGACAGTAGCCGGTTGGGTCCGGAGTTTGAGATTTCCGTAACGCTGCCCAATTCGCCTAAAGCTTCATCAATCACTGTAAAACCAATAACTTCGTCATCATAGAATTCTCCACGCTTCAGCTTAGGGCGCATTTCCTTTGGCAAGTAAAGGCTACAGCCTTTTATCGCATTGGCTTGTTCTATTGAGTTGATCTCGTCAAATCGCACAAAGGCTTTGTCACCACGGTCAGAAAGCTCTTTTATAAAGTAAGGTACAAGCGTATTTTTCTGTTCTATGAAAACAGACTCCACGGAATCTAAATCCATTGGCTCGGTAACAATAACTGTTACTTCGCCTTTTAGCCCATGTGCCTTGGCAACATAACCGATTTTATAACATTCCCCTTTTTCCATTATTTTGTCAAAATAAAAATGCCATCCCGATTAGGCGATGGCATTTTTTTGTGTTGTATTTAAAATATTATGCTTGAGCTTCTGCGGCAGGAGTTTCGCCTTCGGCCACTTCGTCTACTGGCTCGGCAACTACGACCTCCGCTTTCTTACGAATAGCCTCAGCGCGTGCCTCTCTTACTTTAGATTCTGCTGCTTTTCTTGCCTTCGCCTGGTCTTCCTTAGATTTTGATAATCCAGAGATCTTTGATTGAATGCTAGCTTCTTTTGCTTTTAACCAGTCTGCCAATTTCGCATCAGCAGCTTCTTGTGTTAGGGCGCCCTTATCTACACCAATTTGCAAATGTCTCTTGTACATGATGCCTTTGTATGAAAGCATTGCCCGCACCGTATCTGAAGGCTCAGCGCCCACCATTAACCAATGGAAAGCTCGATCTTCTTTAATTAGAATCGAGGCAGGGTTCGTAGCAGGGTTGTAGGTACCAATTTTTTCGATGAATTTTCCATCTCTGGGAGCTCTCGCATCAGAAACAACAATATCAAACATCGACAACTTTTTGCGGCCTCTGCGAGCCAATCTCAATTTTACCATTTTCTCTTACGTTTTTAATGTTGGAACACGTCCGTTTTTAAAAGGATCGCAAAGGTAATCGGATTTTGAATATATGCCAAAGAGGGGTGCAAGAAAGTCGAAAAATCATCAATTCATTCAACAGTTGGGAGTCATGACATTGAAAATCAGGCATTAGACCCCTTGGGAGTCTCAATTTATACTTAATATTTGTTTAAGCGATTATTAGGTTTTTAATTGTTGTCGTCAGATTATACATTTGGTAGCTTTTTAAATATATCATGGACAAGTACAGCTACATATCGAATGCTGATACGAGCTATATCGATCAGCTCTATCAAAACTACAACCAAGACCCGGCTTCTGTTGACTCTACCTGGCAGAAGTTCTTTGAGGGATATGATTTTTCCTCACAACGCTATGGTGAAAATGGACAAACATCAGCAGCAGAAGCGCCCAATATTAAAGAGACTTATGTTCGCACACTCATTTTTGCTTATCGCTCTTTTGGGCATTTGAAGTCTAATACCAATCCGGTACGTACGAGAAGAGATCATGGTGTTCAGTTAGATCATACCAAGTTCGGGTTGACGGACGCTGACTTGGACACTGAATTCGAGGTCGCTTCAGAAATCAGAATGCCAAAATCTTCTTTGCGCAAGATCATTGAGCGGTTGAAGGTGTTGTACTTAGGCACAATTGGTTTTGAATATAACTTCATTCGCAATGATGAGGTGAGAAGTTGGTTTTTTGATAAAATTGAGAAGGAATATTTTAGTTATAATCCTAATCAAGAAGAAAAAAAGCGCATCCTCGGCAAGTTGAACGAGGCCGTTGTTTTTGAAAATTTCTTGCACACCAAATTCTTAGGTCAGAAGCGTTTTTCGTTAGAAGGAGGGGAGAACACAATCCCATCGTTGCAGACCATCATTAATAAAGCAGCTGAGTTGGGTGTGAAGGAGGTGGTTATTGGGATGGCACACAGAGGCCGGCTTAATGTGTTGACCAATATTCTTGGAAAAATTTATGAGCAGATTTTTACCGAGTTTGAGGGTAACATCAACCCTGACCTAACGATGGGAGATGGCGATGTTAAGTACCATCTCGGCTACAGCAGTATTATTGATACCCCGTCCGGAAATCCGATCTATTTAAAATTGACACCTAACCCGTCCCATCTGGAGGCTGTTAATCCACTAGTGGTCGGCTACACTCGCGGGCAAATCGATGATGAGTATCAGGGTGATTTGAGTAAGGGCATGGCGATTCTGATTCATGGTGATGCAGCAGTCGCAGGTCAAGGCATCGTTTACGAAGTAATTCAAATGTCAGGATTACCAGGATATACAACCGGTGGCACAATCCATTTCGTGATTAATAATCAAGTGGGCTTCACCACAGACTATGATGATGCTCGCACCAGTATATATTGTACGGATATTTCCAAAATTGTTGACGCACCTATCCTACACGTTAACGGAGACGATGCAGAGGCAGTGACCTTCTGCTCCAATCTAGCTGTTGAATACCGCCAAAAATTCGGCAAGGATATTTTTATAGATATGCTTTGTTATCGCAGGCATGGCCATAATGAAAGCGATGAGCCAAAGTTTACTCAGCCCAAACTTTACAATTTGATTGCGAAGCATCCTAATCCAAGGGAAGTCTATGTTAAAAGATTGATAGAGCGTGGAGATGTTGACGCTTCGCTGGCGGATGAAATGGATAAGAGTTTCCGGAGCCAGTTGCAGGATCGATTGAATGAAGTAAAACAAAAACCACTACCGTATAAGCCTCAGCAGGTGGAGAATGAATGGGAGAAGTTACGGAAATCAACGCCTGAAGATTTTGACCAATCTCCCGACACAAGTATAAAGCAAGCACTGATCGATAAAGTGGCCAAAGCACTCACTACGATTCCGGAAGGGTTTAAGCCAATCAAGCAAATTGAAAAATTATTGAAAGACCGAACTAGTGCTTTTTTTGAGACGAGAGCGTTGGGCTGGGCAGAAGCAGAGTTGCTAGCCTATGGATCGCTGCTGTCGGAAGGCACGTTGGTTAGAATGAGTGGGCAAGATGTAAAACGAGGAACGTTCAGTCATCGTCATGCTTATTTTGCGGATGCAAATACCAACCAATCTTATTGTGGCTTAGATCATATTGATGCAGGTCAGCAAAAGTTTAAAATTTATAATTCGTTACTTTCAGAGTTTGGTGTTTTAGGTTTTGAGTATGGCTACGCGATGGCTTCGCCACATGCGTTGGTTATTTGGGAAGCACAGTTTGGGGATTTTGCGAATGGAGCACAGGTAATGATTGATCAGTTTATATCGAGTGCAGAGTCAAAGTGGCAACGGATGAATGGGTTAGTTATGTTGTTGCCTCATGGCTATGAAGGACAAGGGCCAGAACACTCCAATGCACGGCCAGAACGGTTCTTACAATTATCGGCAGAGTACAATATGATTATCGCTAATCCTACTACTCCCGCTAATATTTTCCACTTGCTAAGAAGGCAGGTAACATGGGAGTTCAGAAAACCTTGTATTGTATTTTCGCCAAAGTCTTTGCTCAGACATCCTGCTGTGATTTCGCCTATGAAAGATTTCACCAAAGGCTCTTTCCAGGAAGTTATTGATGATGTGAATGTGGTAGCAAAGGATGTTAAGAAAGTAGTTCTTTGTACTGGGAAAGTGTATTACGATTTGTTAGAAGCGCAGGCAAAGAAGAAAAATAAGGACGTTGCGTTAGTCCGAGTGGAACAGCTTCACCCCTTCCCAGAAAAGCAAATAAATGCCGTATTGAAAAAATACAAAGGTGCCAAGCTAGTGTGGGCGCAAGAAGAGCCATCAAACATGGGATACTGGTCATTTATCTTGCGCTTTATGAATGGACTAGAACTCATTTCCCGCAAAGCAAGCGCTTCTCCTGCTACTGGTTACTCTAAAGTGCATAAGGCAGAACAAGAGAAAATTATTTCTTCAGCGCTAGAAGTTTAGATTCATTAATTTTTAAACAAGAGTTTTATATGGCTCAGCAAGTAAAAGTACCCACCGTTGGCGAATCAATCACCGAAGTAACGATCGCCAACTGGTTGAAGAAGGATGGCGATGTAGTGAAGATGGATGAGGTGATTGCAGAATTAGAATCTGATAAAGCCACGTTTGAGTTAACAGCTCCTCAAGCAGGTGTACTGAAGATTTCAAAGGCAAAAGGAGAAGTCGTGCCGATTGGAACAGTTATTTGTGAGATAGCAGATGGTGGAGCAACTGCGGTGTCTGCGCCAGCAACTAAAGAAACCAAAACAGAAAATTCTTTAACCCAACATATGAAAGCTACCGGAGCAATTAAGGAAATGAAAGTGCCAGCTGTTGGCGAATCTATTACAGAAGTGACTATTTCAACTTGGTTAAAAAAAGAAGGTGACTTTGTGAAGTTAGATGAAGTGATTGCCGAGGTCGAATCAGACAAAGCAACATTTGAACTGCCCGCAGAGGCCAATGGTATTTTACGCATTGTTGCAAAGGAGAAAACAACGCTTCCGATCGGAGGCTTGATTTGCAAAATTGAAGTGACAGAAGGAGGTGCTCCCACAGTTGCGTCAAGTTCGTCTGCCGCTCCCGCATCCCAGTTGGCAATGAGTTCAGCCGTCTCATATGCAGCTGGTACACCCTCTCCTGCAGCTGCAAAAATTCTTGATGAAAAAGGCATTGTTTCCAGCCAGGTTGCCGGAAGTGGAGTAGGGGGCAGGATAACCAAAGATGATGCGGTGAAGGCTCAAGCAGCCGCACCCGCCAAAGACATCAAGCCATCTGCTGCAATGGCTCCTCCGGTAATTGCGTCAGGAGGAACCCGAGGCGAGCGCAGAGAGAAAATGACATCGTTACGCAAAACCATCGCCAAGCGATTGGTAGCTGTTAAGAATGAAACCGCCATGCTCACTACTTTTAATGAAGTAGATATGAAACCCGTGATGGATCTACGTTCCAAGTACAAGGAACAATTCAAGGAAAAATATGGCGTGGGTCTTGGCTTCATGTCATTTTTCACAAAAGCGGTTTGTGCAGCATTGAAGGAATTCCCTGCCGTGAATGCGTCCATTGATAAAGACGAAATTGTCTATCATGATTATTGCGATATCTCCGTAGCGGTATCAACTCCCCGTGGATTAGTCGTTCCAGTCATTCGAAATGCAGAATCATTGAGCATGAATCAGGTAGAAGCTGAAATTGCAAGATTGGCTGCCAGAGGTAGAGACGGAAAACTTTCGATTGAAGAAATGACGGGCGGCACCTTCACCATTACCAATGGAGGAGTTTTTGGTTCAATGCTTTCAACGCCTATCATTAATGCGCCCCAATCAGCGATATTGGGCATGCACAACATTGTAGAAAGACCAATAGCTCTTAAAGGAGAAGTCGTAATCAGGCCCATCATGTATTTAGCGCTTTCTTACGATCACCGCATTGTAGATGGTCGTGAGTCGGTGAGTTTCTTGGTGAGAGTAAAAGAAATGGTGGAAGATCCAGGAAGATTAATACTGGGTGTTTAAGTTATCACTTATGATAAAGAAACTTTCTATTCAAAATTTCAAATCCATTAAAGGCTTACATTTAGATTGTAAGAGGGTGAATCTTTTTATAGGCGAGCCAAACTCCGGTAAGTCCAATTTACTTGAGGCACTTTCCATATTTGCTTTGCCAATTAATCCTGAGATTAATCAACTGGTAAGACTTGGTGACATGAGCAATCTATTTTTTGACAATGATCCATCAAGCCCAATTAAATTACTCGCTGACTCTAATACTTGCGAAATTATCTATGATATCACGGGAAGTCAAATAGTCTTTAATTACTCTAATAATTCACAAATCAGATTGACCACTATTGGAAAACTGCTTCAGAGTGAGTCTGATTTTGACTTTCTTATTCATCCGTATTTTTTCAAATCCACAAACACGTTTTCGAATAAACGCTTTGATTTTTTATTTCCACCTGACGGCAATAATCTTTTTTCGCTTCTTCAATCTAACAAGACTTTGCGCACAATCGTAAGCGACTTTATTCAGGAAAGAGGATTCAAACTAACCTTGAGACAGGCCACTTCAGAGATTGAAATATCCAAAGAAGTTGATAATATCCTTACAACGTATCCGTATCAGGTTATTTCAGACACTTTGCAGAGAATCGTCTTCTACTTATCTGCTATAGAATCAAATAAAGGAGGGACAACTCTCGTTTTAGAAGAGCCTGAATCTAATGTTTTTCCGTATTATACTAAATACCTTGCTGAGCGGATAGCATTGGATAAAGGTAAGCAATATTTCCTGACGACTCATAATCCTTATTTTCTCATGTCTTTGATTGAGAAAACATCTATCGAAGACATAAGCGTGAACATTGTTCAAATGAATGAACGATATGAAACTATTGTATCAGTTCTTTCTGAGAAGGGGGTAGAAGAGATATTAAACTTGGGTAGTGATGTGTTTCTGAATTTTGATAAGTTATTACAGGCATGACATTTTTTGAATGTTATGCGGATGAAGCGCTATTAAGGTTCTTTGGATTTAGTTCAAAGCAGCTAAGCGGAGGGCATTCGTTTGGTAGAAGCAATGTTAGTAGAAAATTACGTAAAGTAGCCGACTCAATTGGAGTGGTTGATGAAGACCCAGGAGCGGCTCAGGACGACTATTTGAAATACTTGATGACATTACCTCCAATTCACAAGGATAGCTATCTGATATCTTCTAAAGATTCAAAAGCAAATAACATACTTGTTGTTATGCGCCCAAATTTGGAGGCATGGGCAATAAAATTAGCCCATGAAAGAGGGATTGATTTAAGTAATGCCAAATACGGACTTTCAATGGATGCAAGTAAACTTCATGAAATTCTGATGCTTCAAAAGAATTCAAAAAAGAGATCTAAATTTATTGAATTCATCTCAGATATTTCGGATCATAAGGCAATTGTCAAATTAAAGGAATTATTAAAAAAGTAATTTATGCAATACAACGTCATTATTATTGGTTCAGGCCCAGGTGGATACGTTGCTGCTATCCGTTGTGCTCAACTTGGAATGAAAACAGCGATCATCGAAAAATACAATACTCTTGGAGGAACATGTTTGAATGTCGGATGTATTCCTTCCAAGGCATTGCTTGATTCATCTGAGCATTTTCACAACGCAGCTCATACTTTTAAAGAGCACGGTATTGATATATCTGAGCCGAAAGTAAATATCAAACAGATGATCATGCGCAAAGCGGGTGTAGTGAAGGCGAATGTGGAGGGCATTGCATTTTTAATGAAAAAAAATAAAATTGAAGTACATACGGGTGTTGGATCTTTCGTAGATAAGAATACGATTAAAGTAACTTCAGCAGATGGGAAAGAAGCAATCCTTACCGCAGAGAAAATAATAATTGCAACCGGTTCAAAACCAACGGCACTTCCATTTGCTCCATTTGATAAGAAAAGAATTATCTCTAGTACAGAAGCATTAGAACTTCAAGAAATTCCAAAGCACTTGATTATTATTGGTGGAGGAGTGATTGGGATGGAGCTTGGTTCTGTGTATGCTCGCATAGGATCAAAGGTATCTGTGGTCGAGTACCTAGATAGTTTGGTTCCGACCATGGATAGCACGATGGGCAAAGAGCTACAGAAAGCGACCAAGAAAATGGGCATCGAATTTTATCTCGGTCATAAAGTGACAGCCGTAGAAAATAAAGGCAGGGAAGTAGTATTGAAAGCTGAGCCCAAGGCTGGCGGTGCTGCCATCGAACTAAAAGGAGATTATTGTTTAGTGTGTGTAGGAAGGAGACCGTACACAGATGGGCTAGGTCTTGATAAAGTTGGAATTGAATTAGACAAAGGTAAAGTGGCGGTTGATGATCACCTCAAAACAAAAGTGGATAATATTTATGCCATTGGCGATGTAGTGCGTGGTGCGATGCTGGCTCATAAAGCAGAGGAGGAGGGCGTAATGGTTGCCGAACAAATTGCCGGGCAAAAACCACATATTAATTATTTGTTGATTCCGGGAGTTGTTTATACATGGCCAGAGGTTGCCAGTGTGGGCTATACTGAAGAGCAATTGAAAGAACAAGGTCGGGCATATAAAACGGGAAGCTTCCCGTATAAGGCGCTGGGTCGCGCCAGAGCTTCTATGGATTTAGATGGACTGGTGAAAGTGTTAGCTGATAAAACAACGGACGAGATTTTAGGGATACACATCATTGGAGCCAGAGCAGCCGATATGATTGCGGCTGGTGTAGTCGCTATGGAGTATAGAGCATCTGCCGAAGACGTTTCACGGATGAGCCATGCACATCCTACCTACATGGAGGCTGTGAAAGAAGCTTGTTTAGCGGCCACCGCTAATAGGCCGATCCATTTGTAGAAGCCAATGCAGTTTGGTAAATCATAACCTTGAGGTAATTCAAAGAATGAAAAGAAAGGGTAACTTTATCTGGTCAATCTTTTCTACGAGAAAACTAATTTTGCTTTTCTGTCTCAGCCCTGCTTTACTTTTTGCTCAAACAGCATCTGAACTGCAATCCAAAAGAATCACGCTCCCGAATGGCTGGAGCTTAAGCCCTGCCGGAGCAAGTTTGCCGCTGGGCGATTTACCACTCCATATCGCAGTGGTGCCTAATAAAAAATACGTTGCCGTAACGAACAATGGCCAGAGTACGCAATCCATTCAGCTAATTGATGCAAAAGCACGTCAAGTACTCGACACCAAAGAAATTGGGAAGGCTTGGCTTGGTCTTGTTTATAGTGATGATTCAAAAACATTATATGCATCAGGGGGAAATGACAATTGGATTGTTCGTTATGAGATCAAGGCGCAAAAACTTTTGATTAAAGATACCATCGTCATTGGTAAACCCTGGCCTGAAAAAATATCGGTTGCGGGCCTGGCATTAGATGATAAAGCAAATCGGCTGTATGTGGTGACCAAGGAAAATAATTCATTGTACGTAGTCGATACGAAGACCAAGGGTACGATCAAACGTATTGCACTAAATGGAGAAGCGTATACCAGTATCTTATCACCTGACAAAAAATTGCTATACATTTCATGCTGGGGTTGCGATAAGGTTATTGTTATTAATACACAACAACTTACCATCACTACAGAGATACCCGTTGGAGATAATCCCAATGATATGGTCCTGACTAAGAAGGGAACCTATCTATTGGTGGCCAATGCCAACGACAATTCTGTTTCTGTCATTGACATAAAAAAGAATAAAGTTGTAGAAGTCTTAAATGCAGCACTTTATCCCAACGCACCTAGCGGCTCCACCACCAATAGTGTTGCATTAAGCGAAGATGAGAAGATTCTTTATATCGCCAACGCTGACAACAACTGTTTGGTGGTTTTTGATTTTTCAAAACCGGGCAACTCGCAGAGCAGAGGATTTATTCCGGTTGGTTGGTATCCGACTTGCGTCCGAACGATTGGCAATCAGATTTTAGTTGCCAATGGAAAAGGTGCATCTTCCTTCGCCAATCCCAATGGACCCAGCCCGGTGAAGAAAAAGCAAGAGGTTGCTTACCAAAAAGGAGATACTCAAAAACCTGTGGAAGTACAATACATCGGAGGATTGTTCAAGGGTACGTTAAGCATGATTCCTATTCCGGATGAAAAGAGTTTGGCTGTTTATTCTCAAGCTGTTTACGCCAACACACCTTATAACAAAGAATCCGAGACCGAATCAAAAGGAATGGTAGGGAATCCCATACCTATGAAACGCGGGGATAAGTCACCGATTAAGTATGTATTTTATGTGATTAAAGAAAACCGAACCTATGATCAGGTGCTCGGTGATGTGCCCGAGGGAAATGGAGACTCTTCTTTAGTTTTGTTTGGCAAAAAAGTCACACCCAATCAACATGCATTAGCAAAGCAATTTGTTTTGTTTGATAATTTTTATGTCAATGGGGAAGTGAGTGCGGACGGACACAATTGGAGTCTTGGGGCGTATGCCACAGACTACCTGGAAAAAACCTGGGTAGCAAGTTATGGAGGTAGAGGCGGGTCTTATGATGCGGAAGGCAATCGGGCAATAGCTAATAACAAGAATGGTTACTTGTGGGATATGTGCAAGCGGCAAGGCGTCAGTTATCGCACGTATGGCGAGTTTGCAGATGGAGGAAAGGCCAACATTCCTTCGTTGATTGGACATGTTTGTGCGAAGTATACCGGTTGGGATGAATCAGTCAGGGACACAGTTCGTTACTATCAATGGAAGAAGGATTTTGATTCTCTTTTGGCGATCAATCAAGTGCCACAACTCAACACACTTCGAATCATCAACGATCATACCGAAGGTCTCCGACTCGGCAAACCTACACCTAAAGCGCATGTAGCCGATAACGATTATGCGGTAGGCCTATTTGTAGAGCACTTGAGCAAAAGTAAAATCTGGAATGAGAGTGCAGTATTTATCGTAGAGGATGATGCGCAAAATGGCCCTGATCATGTGGATGCACATCGAAGTACATTGTATGTGGCTGGCGGATTTGTCAAGCGTCAGTTTGTAGATCACACGATGTATTCAACAGCGTCAGTGCTTCGAACGATTGAGCAAATTTTAGGACTACCATCCATGAGTCAATATGATGCAGCAGCCGAAACGTTGTGGAGGAGTTTTTCCGACACACCCAATAGTTCAACTTTTAAGTCTGTTGCTCCCGAAATTGATCTGTCTGAGCGCAATACCGCAATGAATGAATGGCAACGAAAGAGCGAATCTTTTGATTTTAGAAAAGAAGACAGCATTCCGGATGATGCCTTCAATGAGGTGCTTTGGTATGCGATTAAAGGACCAGCAACGAAATGCCCTGCCCCAAGGCATGCAGCTTTTTTTAAAGTGAGTGAAATCGAGGAGGATGATTGATGCTTCGATTTTCATATTGAGGAACTATTTTTTTATAGCATTGCTGCACCGATGACCCGCTCTAAAATTTCCAGCGTTATTCTTTGGTCAGTTATTTCGGCAGCGTTCATTGGGCCGGGTACAGTTACTACAGCCGTTTCGGCAGGATCACAATTTCAATTGCAACTTTTATGGGCCGTGGTATTTGCCACCTTCGCATGCATAGTTTTGCAAGAAGTATCGGCACGAATTACCATCGCAACGGGTTTGTCATTAGGAAGCGCTATTGAGAAAAAATTTGGAGAACAAAAGGGATTTTGGATCAAGTGGCTAGTGGGCGGTTCTGTGGTGCTGGGTTGTGCCGCCTATGAAGCTGGAAATATTTTAGGGGGAACAGCAGGATTGCTTTTGCTATTCGAAGGCAACGGAAAAGTTTATACCATTCTATTGGCATTGGTGGCAGCTTGGGTGCTTTGGAGCGGTCAGGGAAAATGGATTTCTACGATCATGACCGTTTTAGTGAGCATGATGGGTGTTGCATTTCTACTGCTTGCGTTAAATGGAAATTTTACTTTTTCCGAATTTATTTTTTTCAGTATTGTCCCATCCATTCCCGAAGGATCGGCATTGCTTACCCTTGGATTAGTTGGTACTACCATTGTTCCTTATAATTTATTTCTTGGCTCGGGTATTAGTAAAGGTCAAACCATTCCATTGATGCGAATTGGATTGACCATTTCTGTTTTGATTGGCGGATTGATAACAGTCTGGATTTTGATGGCAGGAAGCTTGGTTGGAAACTTTTCATCTTTTTCAGAATTGGCGAGTGAGTTTCAACAGAAGATTGGAATGATTGGTGTCTATGCATTAGGCATTGGGCTATTCGCAGCGGGATTTTCTTCAGCGATCACTTCGCCCTATGCAGCTTCCGTCATCGCAACATCTGTGTTTGGTGCCGAAAAGAAAAATACAGTGCGTCTGGTTTGGGGAGCAGTGTTACTGATTGGATTTATTTTTGGCATTAGCGGAGTAAAACCCATTCCGGTGATTCTTACTGTTCAAGCGTTGAATGGATTGATCCTTCCCTTGATCACCGGATTCTTAATCTTAATTGTTAATGACAGAAAATTAATGCCACAAAATGCTGGACATGCCAGTTGGTATAATATTATTTTATTGTTGATACTGGGAAGCGTTTTACTCATTGGATTAAACAACGTAGATAAAGCAGTCGTCACTGCCCTTGAATTAACATCCAATCACTTTCATTTTGTAGCGGGTGTTTCTGTGTTAACGACAGGCTATGTGGGCTTTCTTCTATGGAGGAAATAGCTACTTGATCGGAGGCTTTCTTAGGATGGAGACTAAGCTCACCATCGAAACCAACACCCAAACTGCTTCCAGAATAATAAACCCAGATTATGCAATGCTGACGGTACTGTCAGCATTGCATAATTGACGAATGAAAATCAACGATTTAGCCCCAAGTAAGAAAACCAAGTTGGTGATTTTCATTGTCAGGTCAGACGATAAATGTCTGACTCTGACC
>JADBYK010000050.1 GCA_020403045.1 Cytophagales bacterium | reverse complement strand
GTCAGAGTCAGACATTTATCGTCTGACCTGACAATGAAAATCACCAACTTGGTTTTCTTACTTGGGGCTAAATCGTTGATTTTCATTCGTCAATTATGCAATGCTGACAGTACCGTCAGCATTGCATAATCTGGGTTAAAGTTTTATAATGCCGATAATCAACTCCTAAAAAAAAGGATACTCGAAATATAAACAAAGCGATTACTTTCGAAAACTTCTTTCAACTTGAACGGCTTTTAACCCCAGTTTTTCTACAAGAGAAGGGATAAATCGTCCGATTCTCCAGGTCAATCGCGCTTGCCCCGGTATCACGATTACTCCTTTGTTTTGCTGTACCCCATCTAAGGCCTCCTCTGCAAATTTATCAACAGGATAAGGTGGCCCACCTAGTGACGTAAGAAATCTCCTCATATCTGGTACCCATGGAACGGAGGGCAAATCTCTGGGATTGTCAGAATCCAGCAGCGGTGTTTCTATGGCAGCCGGACAAAGGACATTTACTTTTACACCATAATTTGCGGCTTCTAATCTCAAGCTAGTAGAAAAGCCTACCACAGCATGTTTGGTCATACCATAAGGCGTAAGAAATGGGGCTGGACCTAAGCCAGCAAGTGAAGCTGTATTGATGATGTAGCCAGCACCTTGTTTGATCATCAGTGGATATGCTGCTAAAGCTCCATTGATCACGCCTTTGATGTTGACGTCTATTATTCGATCCCAATGCGATGCTGAAAGCTCCTGAACTTCTCCAGCGATTGCAATCCCTGCATTGTTGAATATGAAGTCGAGATGGCCGTATTTTTCAAAGCTCGCTTTGATTATTTTTTCGACAGCACTCGCATCCGTTACATCTAATCTAAATGAAGTCGCACTATCACCACATTCCTCAGCCACAAGTTGTGCATTACTGAGATTAATATCAGTAACAATTACTTTGGTTCCTCTTTTGGTAATGGCTAGAGCAAGCGCCTTGCCTATACCAGAACCGCCTCCAGTGATTAGTGCCACCGCATCTTTCCAAATTGATTTTTCCATTTTCCTTTTTTAAATAAAAAATTTCTACAAAATATACATTTTTTACAGCATTTCAATTGGTAGTTTAACACTCCACGATTCTGGCAAAATGTTAAAAGGAACGTACTGGTGAGGCGGCAGAGATGGAAAGTGTGGTGATTGTAGTGCCAATTTTGTAGGGAAGAAAAGTATAGAACGTTAACATTTTCTAAACCACATTAAAGAGATTCAATTATGATCCAATTAACGAAAATCTACTCGTTAGACTTACGCCTGACTCAAATGCAGAGATATTTGAGAGGAATTTTTGGCGAACATAGAGACGTAATTTAGTTGATACGGCTATTGGGAAGCTTCTCAATCGGTCGTAATTGTGCGAAAGTTGCAATTCAAAACAAGAAAATATATTACTAGCGGAGGCAAAGAATATGTCTCTGATGGCGTGGCTGGTAGCCATTCTCCATTTGCAAACCAACTCATTGCAGCACTTGATTCGCAAGGCTCAACGGATGGGCTGCTTACGCTAAGTGAGTTGATGACCTACCTAGAAAAATCAAAAACAGCTCCTCAGTTCGAAAAATTCGGCTCCAAAAAACAAGGAAGTGAATTTGTGTTTGTGGTAAAATGCGCCATTTTTGTAAGGCTTATTTTTTTCATCATGAAATTCATTTATTTGTTCACTGTTGTAGCTTTTCTTTCGCTTATTGGTTGTTCTGAGAATAATCCCCAACGCATTGTTGATAACGTGATAGCCGCAGCAGGGGGTGAAAAGTATTTACACTCCACCATCGAATTTGATTTCAGAGGTCGGCACTATGTGGGTAAACGAGATGGCGGAAAATTTTCGTATGAACGCATTTTTAAAAATGAGAAAGATTCCACGCAAACTATCCACGATATTGTATCGAATGACGGGTTTAAAAGATTCATCAACGACACACTGACTACTGTACCCGATTCAATGGCGGTGAAGTACACCTCTTCTGTAAACTCAGTCCTTTATTTTGCACTGTTACCTTATGGATTGAATGATGCGCCTGTCAATAAAAAATTCTTAGGCGAAACAACCATTGATGATAAAACCTATTATAAAATTGAAATCACCTTTAACAAAGAAGGCGGTGGCGAAGATCATGACGATCGATTTGTCTACTGGATCAATACCTCTGATTATACGATTGGCTTTCTGGCCTATTCCTATGCAGAAGAGTACGGCATTGGCTATCGCTTGCGAAAGGCGTATAATTCCAGAAAAGTAAATGGTATCTTATTTTCAGATTATATCAACTATGCCCCAAATGGAAAAATTCTACTGGAAGATCTCGAAGGACTTTACAAGAAAAATGAATTGAAAGAATTGAGCAAAATAGAAAACACAAACATCCGGGTAGAATGACCGTTGCCGATTGGATTGGTTCGATTGGCGTAAGTATTCTATTAGTTGCCTTTCTTCTAAATCTCTGAAAGAAAATAGCACAAGATAGTGTGTCTTATGTCTTCATGAACCTAATGGGTGCCTTGTTGGCCGGTATTGCTTCCTGGATGATTGATTACACCCCCTTTATCCCAAACTATGCATTAGGAATGCATAGTTTGCCCAGGGGGTTGACGATCCGCCTAAGGCGGATGTCAAGGTTAAACCTCGTGACGCTTGCGGTCAGAGTCAGACATTTATCGTCTGACCTGACAATGAAAATCACCAACTTGGTTTTCTTACTTGGGGCTAAATCGTTGATTTTCATTCGTCAATTATGCAATGCT
>JADBYK010000005.1 GCA_020403045.1 Cytophagales bacterium | reverse complement strand
GGCGTTTTCACCGGAACCGTGCGTTTCGATGCGATTACCCTCACCAGCCTTTCCGGAAGTAAAGATATTTTTCTGCTAAAGCTGAACCCACAGGGTACTGTGCTGTGGGCAAAAAGTTTTGGCGGGCCGGGCGAAGAAGAAGGCTGCGAACTGGAGGTCAACGATGCGGGCGCTATTTTCATCAGTGGAGGTTTTTCTGCCACGATGCAACTGGGAAGCGCAACCCTTACAGCTGCAGGACAACGAGACGTGTTCGTGAGTAAAGTAAACACCACCGGAGAAGTTCAATGGGCAAGGGCTGCAGGCAGTACCCAGGATGATGTTAACTATGCGATCACCCTCCAACGGGGAAATGAGGAAGTTGTGACGGTCGGAACCTTCACGGGTGTTTTCTGGCAAGCAGGCCGTTCAGTAAGTTCCGCAGGCGGTTTCGATAGCTACGTATCGAAGGTGAAGTGATTTCTTGGCTCTTTTGAGTATGTGGGTTTTTACAAAAGTTCCGCATTGTTTTTTCCATTCGAGCTTGTTTTCTGATCCCTAGTTACGGATGGCCTCCGACCAACAATCTTTCCTAAAGTATAGCTGTGCCTCCCGTACCTTGTCGAAATAAGCTATTTGTCGGGCATAATCAATGCCATTACAACATAGGCAAGTAGTCCCATTCCAAAACCAAAAAAAGCAGCCACAAAAAGTATCGTCACAAACGTAGGATCGGTATCAAAGTAGTTGGCTAACCCCCTACACACACCAAATATTTTTCTTTCGCCTTTTCCTAGCGGAGTCTCCGTTTTATGGACTCTGCGCACTCTCAACTCAAAAACTTTCTGCACTAAACTGCTCATAGTGCTTTTGTCAAATCAATATCCGCCAGCAAAGCATAGCTCATTACCTGGTAGATGCCCGGCTCGCCCGTGGCGTAGTACCTGGCCGAGCTATGCATATACTCCTCAGGGTTCTTAGCCAAGTTCCATTCCCCTCGACATGGATTATCGTGGATGTAATTTAGCTTTTGTTCCGTGAATTTATCGTCCATACATTCTTTCCAATCAAATGACGGCTCAAATACTTCATGTAGTTTGCCCCTGCGCCTATCGGTGGTATTTACAAGCGAGGCCAATTGGTTGAGCAATTCTTGATTGCCCTGTTCTTCCAAACGGTTCACTATTTCATAAGCCATAAAACGTTTTCCTGTACCGATCATAGCATTGATGGACTGGCCTTGGGTGTTGCGAAAAGCAATGAGTGCATGCACGTGGTTGGGCATGATCACGTACCCATTGATAAAGTGACCTTTACTGTTCAGGTGGTCAAACCAGTTGTACACGATGTCATATCCGTTGGTGATTTCAAACAACTTTAGCCAATGGCAGCAGGTGAATGTGATAAAATACAGCCCATCGTACGCTGGTATCTCTCTTCTTACGCTCATCGTTTATCTTTTTTGCTTTGCATCACAGTTCATATTTGCGCGGAGTCCCGAAAACGGAGACTCTGCGAAGAATGAAAGGCTCGGCATTAAAATTGAGTTTAGGGGCGATGATATTCACATCCCGGCACAAGAACGCTACGAGATTGAAACATTCATCGATGGCTCTATCCTTACCGTTGCAGATGCACCATGGCCCGGATTTACACCCGACCTACTCAGCATTGTGCTGGTGGTGGCCACGCAGGCCAAAGGCAACGTGCTGGTACACCAAAAAATGTTTGAGAGCCGCCTGTTCTTTGTAGATAAACTCATTGACATGGGTGCCCAAACTATTTTGTGTGACCCGCATCGGGCCAGCATCATGGGTTTAGACCGAAAGCAGCCGCTCCGTGGGATCAAAATGTCATCACCCGATATACGGGCCGGTGTGGCACTCCTCATTGCTGCTTTGTCTGCCACGGGCGAAAGTAAAATCTCCAATGTTGAACAGATAGACCGCGGCTACCAAAACATTGAATGGCGCTTGAAAAAGCTGGGCGCACAGATAGAGCGAATTGGCTAACCTCAACCCCGCGTATGGATGCAAAAGGAAAACTCGTTGAAGTTTACCTTGCACGAATTCGAAACCATGAAATTGACTTATTACTGATCAGGTAGATACTGGCAAACAACAACACGCACAAACTACCTACTTCAATAAGCAGTTCGGTCCAGTTAATGTGCGTAGAAAAGTTCTGACCAATATGCTCCGAAATATTTGCGAAGAATGTAGCCAGTAGCAGATTATTCACAAAATGGATTCCATATGCACGCTCCAGCCCTTCTTCTTTTAGAACAAGTGCATTGACTACCAGCGAAAACAGAAAAGATGAAAGAAGCGACTGTAATCCAAAGGCTATGTGTAAAACGCCAAAAAAAATTGACACAATAAAATTTACAAACATACTACTATGCACTATCCGTCCTATTATTTGAATCAGGTATCCCCTAAAAATCAATTCCTCTAAAAACGTTTGCGCAGAAAAGAAAATGATATTTACTGCAAGAACTGTTGTAAAATCCTGTAGGTTTTTATATCCGATTACATCTTTGTAGCCGAGCAAATTGACTCCTAGTGCAAGGAAACCCCAGACAAAAAATCCTTGTACGAAGGGGCGCCATCTGAATTTGGAGTGCTTTGCATTGATGAGACTAAAAAAAGAACGTTGATGTATCTTCGGGAAAACAAAAAAAATTAAAAGTATGAGTAACCAAAAATATATACCTGTTACGAGCGAGTAAAGGTGTTCTTCAGCAACATTAGCGCTGCCTAATAATTGCCTCAAAAAAGGGATAACATATTTATTTAGTGGGAGGTTGAGCAAACCTATGAAAAGATAGCAAGTGATCAGCAGAACGATACTTAGATACCATTTGTTGCGCCCCTGGCGCGAGTTTTCAATAAATGCGGCTTTCATGCAAATAGACTGTTATATTTCGATTAAGATTTAGTTTCAATGAAGTAACCCTCCTCGGGTAGCCCAATCGCAAATGGCAAAGACAATAGGAATGTACTATCGCTATTTTACATGCCTTCAAAAAAAAGGTGAATTGCTCACAGGTAATTTCACTTGTGGTCATTGATGAGCGATTCAAGTTTCTGTTTAAACGTGGCTGAAATCGGAATTGCGTGTTGTTGGATCATCACCATGTTCCCCTCAATTTTTTTGATATGGCCAATGTTTACGATGAATGATTTGTGCACTCTGATGAATAGCCTCGCAGGTAGCTTATCTTGTAGCTCCGTCAACTTATCCAACACCATCAGAGGGCTCTCTTTCAGTGAATGGATTTTGATGTAGTTTCCGCTTCCCTCGATGTAAAGAATATCTGACAGATAGTACTTGTGGATTTTTTTATCGGCTTTAAAAAAAATAAACGTTGGGTCAGCAACCTGCTTTTCAGCAGGCTGACCCTGTTTGAAATCCTTCTGGTTCTGCATAAGAATTCTATTTACAGATTTCAAAAAACGTTCAAAACTTATGGGTTTCAGCAAATAATCCGTGATCCCATACTCGTAGCTCTCCACACCGAACTCTGAAAACGCTGTTGTTAAAATTATTTTGGGTGGAGTTGGCAGGGTCTTCAGCATTTCTAATCCGGAAAGGAAAGGCATTTTAATATCAAGAAAAAGAATGTCAACTTTCTTTTGGCAGAGAATATCTAACGCCTCAAAAGCGTTATTACAAGTGCCCACCAAATCAAGCGCGTAAATTTGCGAGACGTACCTTTCAAGAATCTGTTGAGCTATGGGCTCATCATCTACGATTAAGCAATGAAACTTCATACTTGTAGGTGTAAAGTTGCTTTGAAATACGTGTTCGTTTGTTCGGTTTGCAATTGATGCGTATCGGGGTAAATAAGTTGTAGTCTTTTACGGAGATTTTCCAAACCGGTTCCGCTTCGGGAATGAGTATCCAAACTTTCGCAAACGGAGTTTCTCGCTTCAAAAAAGAGGTCGTTGCCCTGGACAGCTAGTGAAAAATGTGCAAAGCACTCATCTGCACCTGTCAGTAATCCGTGCTTAAACGCATTTTCCACCAAAGGAACAAACAACAATGGATGTACGAAAACATCCCGATTCGCGCCTACGGTTTCAAATTTAACATCCGCATTGCTACTCAAACGAATTTTCTCCAAACCAAGGTAATCTTCTAGGAACTGAATTTCTTTTTTTAAACTCACCCTTTCTGCTTTACTGCTTTCCAACAAGTAACGCATCAAATCAGCGAGTTTCAATGTAGTCTCAGATGCTTTTTGTGTTTCATTATTTGTAATGAGGCCGTATAAATTATTGAGCGTATTAAACAAGAAATGAGGATGTACTTGTGATTTAAGTAGCGATAGTTCATCCTTCAATTGCTTGTTTTCAATTTCCTTCAACTTCACGATCTTTTCCAAATACTCGAATAATAATCTACCACCACTTGTAATCAAAAGAAAAAATATCACATTGATAATCAATACTACAAAACGCGACACTGAATTAATATGATCGAATTTCGATACCCAAAGAGTGATGATCCCGGCTGTTACACCAACAACCGCAAAAAAGAGCAGTACAAATTGCATATATCTCTTCCTGAACAAATAGTGCGGTATGAGAAGATAGAGATTGATGTAAGACGCGGCAGCGATAGCTCCAACAAAGCCGCCAAACATGTAATAATCTTCAAACCCCCAATCATTCAGGTCGTTTTGTAATACAATAACAAGCGATAGAGCTCCCCACATGAGCACGTGGGGAGCAATACGCCAAATTTTTTTAAAAAATGACATTCAAACCGGCTAAATATTTAATGCCATAAAAGAAATACATTTTTATTTACGTTTCCGTTTTTCGTTGGTGATTTTTCCGACAACATACTGCATCACAGGATCCTGACCATTTTTTATGTCTTCCGCAGTGGTTTCAACTACAACATCAGGTTTTACAGGTTGGTAGTTGGTGGCATCGCCATTAGCACGCGTAAACAAGGTTGCCGGCACAATGAATGATATCCTCGCATTGGGTGTTTTCATGGGTAATCCGTTGCTTAATTCGCGGGGAATACTGACTGTGGGTTCACCGACTAAGATTCCCAAATCAAAATCCTCTACCGCATTGGCCATCATCATAGCGGCTGAGTGTGTGCCCGGACCAATCAACACATATACCTGACCACTGAATTTGTTTTTTGCTTTCTTAGGCATAGTGGGTTTAGTTTCACTTTCGATATTTGTACCAACTGGATGTTTGTCATAGTCTTTCATTTGTCCTCTTTTCACAAACATTCTAAGAATCCGAGGCAAGTCAGCAATAAAATCTCTAAACTGGGCGCTTACCCGCATGGTAGATCCTCCCGATTGTTGATAGGGTTTATTAGCGATCCTCTGGAGAATTGACTCAGCCGGGAATCCGGAACCTCCACCGTTTTCCCGGAGGTCAATAATCAGGTTGGATATACCTTTTTCTTGCAACTCGTTAAAATATGAGTCGAGTTTTTTGGTAAAAGCTTTTGATACCGTTTTGCTTTGCGCGAAGTAGAAAGATTTAGCATTGATGTATCCGGTATCATTGTCCCGAATTTCAAATGTGATGAAATCGTCCAGTTTCTGCTGGCCATCATCTTGTCTTTTGTTTCTGTATTTTGCTAAATCATTGGATCCTTCTACTGCCACGACTGATGCGACACCGGTATTTTTATTTACTATCTCAACGGAGAATGGCCCCTTTATGTCTGCTGCCCACACCAAAAACGGCATAGAAGCTCCAATGGTTTGTTCTCTTTCGTCATCAAATAGTGGTAAAAATTTTTTGATGATATCGTCCACGGGGATACCATTTATTTTTTTTACCTCGTTTCCAACAAAATCATCCGGCAGGGCATTACTCATGATACCGAGTATCTCCCATTTTCCATGATTCAATTTCAGGAAAACCGGAAAGAAGCGATCGCCATTTCGAATGGCCTCATCAAGCATCTGTTCAGGAGGAAAAGTGTAGATGTGGCCTACGTTGTAGGCCGCAGCGAGTTCCATAAAATCAAGGTAAAGTTCCTTTCCTGTTCGATCGCCTTTCTTCTTTTTTGCCAAGGCAAGCGACTGGATTGAGCCGGAATCAGTCTTCATGTAAGGGAATGGTGATACCTCCTCAACTGATTTGATGAAATAGTCGATATCCTGCTCAATCTCCTTTTCTGAGTAGACGACATTTTTCACCTCTGTCGTTGTTAAGGAGGTCATCGTTGATGTGTACTTTTTTATCCCACAGGCAGAACACAGTATCAAACCGATCAGGGCGGAGGCAAATGATTTTATCTTCATATTAAAATGTTTAAATGATCGGTTCAAACGTCTGAAATAGCTCCAATATGTATAAATTTGATTGATGACCTTGGGTGAAAATCGTGTGAAATGGTATTTTTCGTTTGTCAGTCGTGGTTAGCAGTATCCACTATTTTACCGCTGAAAGTCCGGCACGATTTCAAGTCGGTTGTTTCTTTCCAGGGTTGTTTACTACAGTTTACGTGATGTTAGAATGCAACAATTTCAGCGGACTGTGAGTCCAACTGTACGGCTTGAAATTGCAGCGTTGTCAGGCCGTATTCTTCCAACACTTATGGATATAAGCTTTTACAGCCGTGGGGGTTATCAAAAAATGTGCTTGAAGAGTATTGCATCGATTTTCTTTCAACAGCTACACAGCCCGGTGGACTATATCGAACAGTGGAGAATCGACTACCCAACAATATGCATTTGCTATTTATCCGGCCTGCGTATTGATTTTTCCTGTCGTACAACAAAATCGCGACTTGTTGTTAAACAACCTTACACGCTTCTATTCTACCTTTCCTATTTGGGTATGTACCGATCGTCAACTATCGCTCTGCTTTCTGTAATTGGGAATGCGAGTCAAGTAAGATTGAATTGCCGATATGTCAGTTTGTACCGAGAACATGCTCGGGGCAGTCAATTCGTAAATCTTTGTCGAAAAGCTTTTGGTTAAGCAAGCGACAAAAGTGGTGAGTGGTATCGCTACCCGGTGAAAAATAGACACAGGTTTTGCACATGCGCTGAATGGTGATCACACCAGTTTTGTTGAGGTAATGAATGATATCCATCAGGCTTATCAGTAAGTTTTCTTTATCCGCCAAATCTAACCGGTTGATCGGTGTCTGCATGCGGCCAGCAAAAGTGGCTATCTTTTTTGCTACTTCCAGTCCCTTACTCGTCAGGTAGATTACATAGCTTCTGGTGTCGTGCATCTCGGATTTCTTGCTGATCATCCTTTTTTGCGCAAGAACCTTTATCGAATCGCTAATGGTAGCCTTGGTCATATTAAACTCTTCTGCTAAATAGCTCACCTTTCGCTTCTCTTCGCTGTGAAACATCAGAAAAATGAGTATCTGTATTTGGATAGGACTCAACGATGTCTCCTTGCTTTGGTTCCACAGCAAAACCCTAAATGCTTGTGAAACTCGCTCCATGGCCGCAACAATACGGCTATCGATGTTTTCATTTTGATTTTCTAAATCGAAAGGAGATTTACCCATCATTTTATTCCTAGCAGAGTCTCCGTTTTCGGGACTCCGCGCACTCTCCACTCAAAACTTTCCCGCCCTAAATTATTCATACTGCTTTTGTCAAATCAATATCCGCCAGCAAAGCATAGCTCATTACCTCATAAATTCCCTGCTCGCCCGTGGCGTAGTACCTGGCCGAGCTATGCATATAGTCCTCTGGGTACTTAGCCAAGTTCCATTCTCCTCGACATGGATTATTGTGGATGTAATTTAGCTTTTGTTCCGTGAATTAATCGTCCATACATTCTTTCCAATCAAATGACGGCTCAAATACTTCATGTAGTTTGCCCCTGCGCCTATCGGTGGTATTTACGAGCGAGGCCAATTGGTTGAGCAATTCTTGATTGCCCTGTTCTTCCAAACGGTTCACTAGTTCATAAGCCATAAAACGTTTTCCTGTACCGATTATAGAATTGATGGATTGGCCTTGGGTGTTGCGAAAAGCAATGAGTGCATGCACGTGGTTGGGCATGATCACGTACCCATTGATAAAGTGACCTTTACTGTTCAGGTGGTCAAACCAGTTGTACACGATATTATATCCGTTGGTGATTTCAAACAACTTTAGCCAATGGCAGCAGGTGAGTGTGATCAAATACAGCCCATCGTACGCTGGTATCTCTCTTCTTACGCTCATCGTTTATCTTTTTTGCTTTGCATCACAGCTTGTTTTTGCGCAGAGTCGAAAACGGAGACTCTGCGAAGAATTAAGAAGGGCTACAAGCACAAAACCGTTCGTGTGAGCTAACATTCACACTTTATCAGCCTATTTTAAAACTTTCGTTTGGTGTGCCCCTGAAAAACCGAGGTATATAGGGCCAGCCACTGGTAATTACATAATAGTAGGTGCCATTAGGGTACTCTTTGGTTTTGCCAAACCTACCGTTACACTCGTCCAAATCGCCAACTCCCTTTTCATACACATAATCCTGCACAAAGGTGCCGTCATAATCCCCTGATGGGCCTGTGGGTTTATCGCTTGCGTTGGTAGGGCGAACACCACTCTTTAGTTTGTAACTGCTTTTCAGTTCCACCAGTTCAGAAGAAACATTGTTGGCATCGGTATGGCCGAAGTTGCTGTAGATCGGAAAGCCATCGGCTGCATAGCCCAGCAATACCATTTCTCCAGCTTTGGTTTCCTCTGTACGTTTTTTAACCAGCAGCGTTAGCACCCCGTGGTAGTGATACACGCCAGGGGGCTGCACGTGTGCATTGTTTTGGTCCATCCCCAACTTCACATTTTTAGAAAGCCCCTCGTATTGCCAGCCGCTGGCTAAACCTTCAAACGGAAACCGGATAGCCCTACGTTCATCACCATGAATATAGTATGGCCCGTTGGGATCCATTGGCACCCCGTTAATGGCCACCCCAAATTCATAAAAGAGGGTTGTGACAGGTGTGGCGAGCGCCACGGGGTTTAACAGCATCTTATACGTGTGGTCAACCTCTATGATTGTGATTGGGTTATATGCATTGGGGAATACACCCACTTCGTGGTCGGGTATTCCGTTCGATTCGATGATCCTGAAACCATCTTTTTCGGTGATCTTCACTTCGTTCGCCAGGCCGTTGATGGTTATCTTATTTGTTTTGGTTTCGTCTGAGCTGCATGCAGCGAGCAAAAGCGAAGCAATACCGGTAAAAATGCAAATGGAAAGTTTCATGGTAAAAATTTTTGATACGTAATAGTTTAGTAATTAATTGATGACGATAAAATACCTGGTGGATTATTCCCTATGGCTTTGTGCGGTAAAACTCTGTGCTTCCAGGCCACTTTCAGAAAAACGGCCAGAGAGACTATTGAAACGAAGGCATAAAGGACTGTAAGCCAATGGCTACTGGCGGCATCGGTTTTCTCATTTTCGATTTGCCAATGGCCTTGGAGAAACACGAGCCGTATGGTTTGATCGTTTTTCTTTAGAAACGAAGCATACACATCATCTCTGTTCGCTCCGGCCATTTGTCTGTTTGTCCCTTCCAATCGAAAAATCCGTGTTGATTGCCCATTGCCTGCCCGCGGGTCGAACCTGATGGTGATAGATTTAACATTGTTGAGCGAGGCAAGGTGTAATTGTATACCGTCCTGATAAAACCCTTGACTGTTGACCGACAAGGCTAGTGGTTTGCCATCTGCCAATATGCTGAGGTAGGGTATAAAATCGTTAGGTTCAAAACGGGCTGCTTCCAATTGGGCCATGGTTTCGCTGTAAACAAGCTGCCACGCGGTGCCTGTTTTTTTTAGGGAGACCATTTGAAAGGCAGGCTGATGTGCCATGCCTACAAGGGGACTGGCAAGCAGAAGGAATACAATCAATTTTGATTTCACGAACTAAGTTTTGTGCATTAGTCGGTACCCACGCAAGAATACTTGCGGCCTCTGAAAGATTTTTTCAAAAATGCCTTTCCTGGCTCTTATCCCCAGATAAAGACTGCTAAATAAAGAGTACTCTATTTTCCGTAGCCCCGCAAGTTTTTAGTGGTCATAATCTACTAATAGGTGTTATGAGTTTGCTTAAAAGAAGGGCTGGCCTTATTGTGGCGATAATTTTTGTATTAGCGGCTACATTTTTCCTCGCCCTGCCATTATTCACGCGTGCGAAGAATGATGGAAAAGACCTATATGTTACAGAGGTTGTATTGGTGCGTAACCTGAAGCAGGAGATCATTAGCACCGGCACTTTAGAGGCGGTGGAAACCGTAGATGTAGGCACGCAGGTATCCGGCATCATCTCTAAACTTTACGCGGATTTTAATGACGAGGTGAAAAAAGGCCAGGTAATAGCCTTGCTCGATACGGTGCTGCTCTCCTTGCAAGTGGCGGAGATGAAAGCCAACTACGACAAAGCCAAAGCGCAGTTCGACCAAATGGAGCTAAATTACCTGCGCAACCGCACCTTGTTTAATGGCCGCACCATCAGCGAAAGCGACTTCGAAGTAGCCAAATTCAACTATCTGTCGGCCAAGGCTGCCATGGACTTAGCACATGTTCAATTTATGAAAGCAGAAAAAAGTTTAGGCTATGCCATCATTACTTCACCCATAAGCGGGTTGGTGTTGGCCCGCAATGTGTCAGTTGGGCAAACCGTGGCAGCAAATTTTGCCGCCCCTGTGTTATTTACCATCATTCAAACGCTACGGGACATGGAGCTTCATGCCAGCATAGATGAAGCCGATATCAGTTATGTGAAAGTAGGCCAGCTTGTTTCTTTTTCTGTAGATGCATATCCGCACGAAAAATTTCTAGGCACTGTAAAAGAAATCAGACTAAACCCCACTTCTAAACTAAATGTGGTAAGCTATACCATCATTATTGATGCACCCAACGAACAAATGAAGTTATTGCCCGGCATGAACAGCGATATTTCTGTGGTGGTGCAGCAGCAGGAGCAGGCGTTGTCGGTGCCCCTTGCGGCATTGGGATACAAAAAGGAAGAGGATAGTGAAGGCGAAGCTATTTGGATAATGAAACACGGCCGTCCGGCCAGAATGCCCATAGAAAAGTACTTCGATAATGGGACTTTTGCCGCTATTAAAGGGGAAGTGAAAGCGGGCGATACAGTAGTCATTGGCGAGCGAACGGTGGAGGAAATACGGAAGAAAAATAAACGAAGCCTTTTGCCCGATCCGGGTAGCCGCCCATAGGTATGTTGATTTCTGTAAAAGATATGGGCAAAGTGTTTGAGAATGGAACTGTTCGGTTCGAGGCACTAAAGCATGTTAATTTCTTTACTCATGCCGGTGATTTCACCGCCATTATGGGTGCCAGTGGCAGCGGCAAGTCCACCTTTGTGAACATTCTGGGCTGCCTGGACAGGCCCACATCAGGGGCGTACTTTTTTGAGGGAATAGACCTTGTACATTTCTCCAATAATCAACTGGCCCAATTGCGCAGGGACAAGTTTGGGTTTATATTTCAATCGTTTAACCTGCTGCCACGCACCACAGTGTTCGATAATGTAGAACTTCCTCTATTATACCACCGTTCGTACCACTCACGGCAGCGCAAAGCTCTGGTGCTGGAGGCTGTTGAAAAAGTAGGGCTCACCGAAAAGCTGAACAATAAATCTAATGAGTTGTCCGGGGGGCAGCAGCAGCGGGTAGCTATTGCGCGTGCCTTGGTTAACAAGCCTACCGTTCTGTTTGCCGATGAACCTACGGGCAACTTAGATACACACAACAGCTACGAGGTGCTCGCCTTGTTTCAAGCCCTCCATGCTGACGGCACCACTATAATCATGGTTACCCATGAACCTGACATTGCCGCTTTTGCACAGCGCACGGTTGTTTTTAAAGACGGGGCCATTGTTTCAGAAACCCGGCATCTGCCACAGGCAGCATCACTGATGGTAAGCGATCAGTCGCCATCACTACATTCCAGTGTTTGATCTATGAAACTAACCTTATTGATCCGTACGGCTTTTGCAGCACTTGCCAAAAACAAGTTCCGCACATTCCTTACCATGCTTGGAATTGTCATTGGTACCTCAGCTATTATACTGATGCAGGCCATTGGAGCCGGCACCAGCAACGACATTAAAAGTAAAATCTCAGAACTTGGTTCCAATATCATTATCGTATCGCCCTCAGCTGTGAGTGAGGGTGGCCTTAACCAGGGGGCGGGTACGGGGCTTACTTTAAAGATGAAGGATGTGCGCGCCTTACAACAATATGCGCTGCACCTTGCCAAAAGTTCTCCCCTTACTTCGGTGCCCGCGCAGGTAAAGTACGGAAAGGAGAACTGGAACACGAGCCTCTTCGGTGTCTCTGAAGATTATCTGACAATTCGCAACATCACCCTTACGAAGGGAGTCAATTTCACAGTGCAACATATTGCCGCTTCTGCTAAAGTATGCCTGATTGGAAAAACAGTACAAGCGGCCTTGTTCAAAAATTCTGATCCATTAGGTAAAATTATCCGTACAGATAAAGTGCCGTTGAGGGTTATAGGGACACTGGGCGAAAAAGGGCAGACCGGTTTTGGCCACGATCAGGATGATATCATACTGATTCCCTATAGTTGTATGCAAAGCCGAATCACCGGATCAGAATACCTGCAGCAGATCTTCTGCTCTGCCCAAAGCGAAGAGGCGATCAGCGTGGCGCGTGCAGAAATAGAAACCGTTTTGCGCAGTAAGCATGGAATGGCAAATAGCGAAGCATCAGATTTCACCATCAACACTCAATCAGAAATCACATCGACAGCCAAAACCATCACCAGTACCTTAAGCTACCTTTTGGGCACTATGGCCGGCATAGCAATGCTGATTGGGGGGATTGGCATTATGAATATTATGCTGGTTTCGGTGCGGGAGCGCACCCGCGAAATTGGGCTTCGCTTGGCCATTGGTGCCACCACCACAGATGTGCGTAGGCAACTGCTTGTTGAGGCAGTGGTTATCACGCTTAGTGCAGGTATGTTTGGCGTTAGCATCGGGGTTGGTGCAGGGTACTTAATTGAGTACACTTTGGGTTGGTCGATTATCATCAGCCTGTCCTCCATTTTGATTACGTTTTCTATCACTGCGGGCACGGGCATATTCTTTGGGTGGTATCCGGCTACCAAAGCTGCCGGGCTTAATCCAATCGAGTCGTTGCGGTATGAATAACAATATAAGGTGCAGGGCGCAAGGCAAGTGGTTTGTAAAACAACTAATAGTAAACACTCGTCCAAAAAATGCGTATTTTGATTCTTTGCAAATGAATGTGATTCCATCGGGGGACATTTCAGACGAGGGGTTGTTGCGGTTGGCCTGCGAGCGCAAACACGAAGTTGTGCTGGAGAAACTCTATCACCGCTTTGGCAACCGCATCTTTAAGGTAGCCATGGATGTGGTGCGCAACAGGGAAGAGGCAGAGGAAGCGGTGCAAGATGTATTTATTGCCATCTGGAAAGGTAGTGCCCACTTTGATGGAAAGTCGAAGGCGTACACATGGCTTTACCGGGTGGCGGTAAACAAAGCCCTGGAGCGTGCCCGCAAGAAAAATAGTAAAAGCAGCCGTTTTTTCTGGGCGAAAGAATACAACGAAATGGAACCCGTGCCACCTGATTATCATACGCCCCAGGTGGGGATGGAGGAGCAAGAAAAAAGAGAGCAGGCCAACACCTTAATCAATCGTCTGCCTGAAAAGCAAAAGGTTGCTTTTTCGCTGTTTTATCTTTCGGAGTTAAGCTATGAAGAAGTGGCCAAGGCCATGGATACCACTGTTTCATCAGTAGAGTCGCTTTTGTTCAGAGCCAGAAGAAACCTGGAAAAATTTATACAGACATACAGATGATTTAGATGATTTAAGCAAAAATAAATATCTTCATTTATGAAAAAGATTGAAAGTATACATGAACTTATTGAAGTGGCCCGAAGAATGCCCGTGGGGCAATTGCCCGATACGTACTTTCTTACGCATATCCGTCCGCGGTTAAAAGTTCCGAGGCAAACGGCTGTTGAGTTAAACTGGATGCGCATGGCAGCGGGCATTGCACTTGTTACCGTAAATGTTACCGTTTGGTACCTCTCTTACAGGCAGAATTTTGTAAGTGAACCTTACTACAACCTTTCTAATTATTTGTCGGTAAACCAGATAAACTTTTAACACGTATGGCCGCTGTTTCAAATCGCACCGTTATTACCGGGCTCATTTTTCTCAACCTGCTGTTGGTAATTTTTATTGTGCTGGGCTTTGTTCGCAATAGGCAAGTCTCACCAATGGGGCCGGAATTTTTAATTTATGAATTGAAGCTGGACAGTGACCAAATAAGTCGGTATAAATACCTTCTGGATTCGAACAAAAATGTGATGGGCCCGATGCTGAACGAATTGAAGTTGGCCAAACAGGAATTCTTTAATGAGATTTCATCGGCCAGCGTAACGGAGTCAGTGCTGCTTGAAAAGCAGGCTGCCATCAACGCCATTCAAAATAAAATTGACCGTGCCATGCTCCACCACCTGCATCAGTTGTTTCTTTTGTGCAATGAGGCACAACGGCAAAAGTTGTTAGGCCTTTTGCACCGGTTGGGCGAGCAAATGCCCGGATAGGCTTATTGGGGTTTGGCCTATAAGTTCCAGTCATTCAACAAATCCAACTCATTTGCAACCTTCTGCTTTTGGCAAAGGCCTTTGAAAACGGATGATTGAAAAGGCCAGATGCAACCACATGCCTGCTACCGAGCCCAGGTCAAAGATTATTCCTCGCAGAGATCCCGTTTCGGGGACTCTGCGCTTACTTCCTTTATACTACATTCTCTCCTTCACTTGCCCTGCCTTACTTTTTCTTTCACTTATCTCCTGCTTCCGACAGAGTCCCCGAGGCGGGAGACTCCTGCGGTGAAAAGAAATAGTTTCAATACAAGCAGTTTCCGAAATGGTTGCAGTTCATTTTATGCAAATGAATACAATACTACCTGTTTTACGGGTTATGCAATAGAATTCTTATTCTCCGCAGGAGTCTCGCCTCGTAATTCTGCGGCTTCCCTACTCCCCTCGCTCGCCCTCTCAAACAACCACATTACCCGTTGAGCACTGCCGGCCCGTTCATGCTTGCGCGCCTCGCCAGCGTGAGAACTCAGAATAAAACAATCCTGCCGGTTTGCAAAAATCAGTTTGCGGCCCAGGCTGCCTGCGCCCGCGATCACCGCGGCACGTGCTACACACACGCGTTGGCTGTGGGCGCAAGCCTTTTGCAAAACCAAAAACACAAGCGTGTCTATTAGCTACTTTCATTCTGCCCGTTGGTGAAGAAATCAAAATGGGGATTGGGACAAATGAAAATGAGTGGATGTTGCCAAAAGCTCTTTGCATTTTTTTCATCCTATTTTTTGTTTGTGGTTTTGGCCATGTGTGCGGGTTATAGCTTGTGCTTTTTCTTTTCGCCTGCTTGTTGCCATAAAGACTTCAGGATAAAACGGAGACGCGCAGCATACCTGTACACCGCGCGGCCGGGATAGGAGCGGCACCCCGCAGCTGCCAGGGCCCTGCGCGCAGGTGGCGAGGAGTAAAGCGGATAGCCCGAAAGCCGCCCCAAAAAAAATTTCGCAAGCCCCCAGCGTGTTCCGCCTGTGCTCTCTGCCTCACCCTGCCAATAAGAAAATCTTACAACCGACATGTGTCGCGTTGTTTTATCGCTGTGATTGCCGGTGGGCGATAACAGCCGACCGGGCAGGGAAAATGGATGGAAAAAAATAGCAACTAAATTGTACATTGCGTGAGTGAAAGAAATCCTAACAGCGTGGGATGGAGAGGCGGTGCTGATCAGGCACGATGCACAGACCGGGGCTGTGATCATCATCGGAATTCACTCTTCGAAATTCGGGCCGGCTACGGGCGGCACGCGCCTGATGAAATACAACACGGTTGAAGACGCCATTCAGGATGCGCAGAAATTATCCAGCGGCATGACGTACAAGTTTGCGCTCGCAGATTTTCCGCGCGGTGGGGGCAAGGCTGTGATAGCGCTTTCGCGTGATCTGTTGCCCGAAGAGCGGCATGGGCTGCTGATGCGCTACGGATCGTGGATCAGGCAACTGAACGGCTATTACTACACGGGCCCCGATGTGGGCACTACACCGGAAGACATGGATGTGATCGCCACCACCGGAGATCCGTATGTGTTCAGTCGCACCCCTGCCAACGGGGGTGCAGGCGGATCGGGCGAGGCTACCGGATACGGAACATACTGCGGCATGAAGGCCGTGGGCGCGCATCTGTTTGGCACCCGTACATTGGGAGGGAAAAAAATTCTGGTGCAGGGGATCGGCAGCGTGGGACGCCCCCTGCTGGGGTACCTGAAGAGCGAAGGGGCGGAAATTCTGATTTCGGATGTTGATGAGCGCGTGGCCAACGACTATCCGGAGTATGCGTTTGTAACGCCCGCACGGGTGTACCAAACTCCGTGTGATATTTTTTCGCCCTGCGCGCTGGGCGGCATCCTGAATGCCGACACCATTCCACAGCTGCGGTGCAAAGCCGTGGTGGGGGCAGCCAACAACCAGCTCGGCACGGAAGCAGATGCCGATTTTCTGGCGCGGCAAAATATTTTGTATGCCCCTGATTTTGCCTGCAACATCGGAGGGGCGCTTGCCATCACGGGCATGGAGGCGATGGGGTGGTCGAAGCAAGTAGCCTTTGAACAGGTGAGCCGCGTGGAACAAACGCTCACCACTATTTTCACCTTAGCGGACGAGCAGCGGATCAACACGCATGTGGCTGCCCGCAATCTGGTGCGCGAAAAATTAAATCGGATACAATAAACATCATGTCAATATGGAAAAAGTGATATTCCCCACCTGGAGCGTACAACCGCAGGCAGAGGCGATTGTGAAGCGGTATTTTCGCCAGGCGCTTGAATCGTGCCCGGAGGCGGCCGCCTTTCAGCAAACTATTTTAGAACAATGCGGTGTTCGCCTGCGCGATTTACTCGACCACCTGGTCATCCCTGCCAGTCAGACGTCTGCACGGGAGCTCCACAACTATGGGTGGCAGTTGGATGCGCATGGATTGTTGCGCAACACAAGCGGCTTTTTTCCCACCATCACGCAAGGCGGTGCCACGGTGAAGGTGTATTTTAAAGTTGAATTCATGGCCGACTTCGTGCGCGCGTTGGGCATTACCCACCCGATCTACGGTAAGCCGTTTGCTCCGCACCGGCAGGTGTGTGTGTGGAAAAACGAGGACGTGGAATTTTGGGCGGTGCAGCGCAACGGCACGCAGGCTTTTGAAGTCGATGATCCATCCGACTCGTATATTCAGGCTTCGCGCATTCATCAGCAGATATTTCGGTCGCGGAGGCGCCAGTTTGATCATGACGAGGAAGGCTTTGACCATACGGATGCCCTTGTGCAGTCTGCCGTGGGCGATATTGGACGAGACGTAGCCTGTGATTTGTTCTTACGGGCCGAGCGCGAGTATTGGATGAGCCGCAATTATGCGGGCCGCGTGCAGAAGATGCGTCAGGATAAATTTGGATTGGGGTGGGCGAATCAGGATCATCATACGTACGACAGTTCGAGGGAGTTGTTTTACCGCAACATCCGCGTGCTGGAAACGCTGGGGTTTGAATGTCGCGAGCGGTTTTATGCTGGGGCAGATGCCGGCTGGGGTTCGCAGATTCTGGAGCAGCCGGTTTTGGGTAGCATCATTTTTACGGACATTGATCTGGCCCCGGAGGAATTGGCCGGAGATTTTGCGCACAATCCTCTGGAGCCACTGCCGTACCTGAGGCGCGCGGGTTTGTGGACGGCCCTGCATGGCGAGTCGATGTTGCAGGCGGGCCTGAATCACCTGGAGTGCATGTTTGACCAACGTGTACTGCGCCAGCAATTCCAGTCGCTGGGCATCGACATGATGGTGCCATTTTCGAATTTCAAACACCTCTATCAGGAACTTACGGTGGGCGAGTGGTGGCCGGTGAATCCGAAAACAGTGGATGCGCTGGAGGCGAAAGGATTGATCACCCAACAGCAGGCAGAGGATTTCCGGGTGAATGGCGCGATTGGTTCACATTTTGAAAACCTGGAGCGCAACGATGGATACAAAGGATTTAACCAGCCCGGCATTGATGATGTGCTGCGGGTGCTGGATCCGAGAAAGAACCTGCTGGAAGTGCCCAACGCGTTAAACTAGGTTTTGTTGGACTTGAGATATCCTAAATAAAATGACGCCATTGGCGACTGAATAGATTTTTTAGTTAGATGAAAGACACGCAACCAAATCCGGAACAAGACGTTCCCTCGAAACAAATCCCTGCACCGGGCAGGTCGTTTAGTATTCTCAGGCTCGAAGAGAGAGTGACGGCCATTTTTTCGATCATGGCGAAATTATTTGTCATTTCGGTACTGATTGTAGCTGCCGTATTTGTGGCCCGCGAGTTGAGCGACTCCAGTTACTACATCCAGAACATTGAAGTGCCAGAGGCATTTCAACAGGCAGGATTTTCAGGTAATACGATCGCCACACGCATTAGCCGGAAATTAAATGAAATCATCCAGCGCGCCAGTACGGTTGAATCAGCCATTAGTTACGCGAGTGCTTCTGCCAAGTCGGATGTGTCGGTGGATTTGATCGGTGTGGGCGTACCGATTCGGGGCATCATTGAACTGATCGGCAATGCTGTTGGAATCTACCGGAAAAATAAGATTACGGGAGAAATCACCATCGAAGGCAACACGATGGTGCTGGAGCTGGAAGTGATTGGGGAAAAGCCGGAGCGGTTTGAAGCGCCCCTGGATAGTTCAGGAAACTGGGGTGTGCCGCTCAAAACACTTGTGACGGATGCAGCTGAAACTATTTTGAAATACACGAACGATGACGTGCTTAATGCCTACTATGGCAATGCTTTGCAGAATGGTGAAAAGGTGATAAGGCTCAGCAAGTTCCGGCTGGAGCGATACAAAGGAAATCGCGAAAAGGAGGCATCCGTGTACGCGGCCTGGGCGCAAGGGTTAGTGCATCAAAAGAAATTGGATGAAGCATTAGTGAAGGTGGAAGAAGGCCTGAAATACTCCACCGAAGAGCATCGGTTATACAATGTCTGGGCGAATGTTCTTCGCGGTCAGAAAAAGTTCGAGGAGTCGCTGGCGAAAAGAAGACTGGCATTTGCGAAGTTAAAGCCAACCGATTCGAAGAAGCGCAGGGCGGTGATCATGTCGGGCATGGCCAGCACGATGGGGTCGCTGGGCTACGGTGATTCTGCCATCTACTATTTAGACAAGGCCATTGAGATCGATCCGGATTTAAGCACAGCGTATTATAACCAGTCGCTTCACTACCTGCGTCACAAGCATGACACCACACGATTTTTCGAGCTTCTGGAAACCTCGTTGGTGAAAGGGATAGATGCTGGTTTCATCTACCGCGATGACGATATGAAAGGCATGTTATCCGATCAGCGGATGGTGGCGCTGATCCGCAGGTTTGAGGAGTAGGTTTTGTTCATACGGTTGGTCGCCCGACTTTCGGCATCTTGAAACATGGGAGCCTTATGATCGTAATGAACAAAAGCCAAGTATCCGGCACAGGAGGTGTTAGCTGCAGAATTCGCGCACATACGCCCGGAGAAAGTGAGGCGCACAGATTTATGGGAGGCACTGCCGGGCGAGTTGATGTTACACGCACAGTAAAATTACCGCGAGCGTGTATTTAGTCATCGCGTGTAGTACCGTCTAATCGGCTGATGCGTATTGACAGGGTGATGTCCTTCATCTCCGTGTGCTGTCTCACGCCAAAACATAATCTGCAAGCCGTTTCATAAATTATCTTTAAAAAGCCAACAAGGTTTTACGTTCACTTTATATACACCGTTCTTTGATGGAAGACAATGTGGTACCTGAAACTGAAAAATAACTAAAGGGCACCTCTAAAAACCCCGACCTGTCATACCGGACTGGTTCCGGTATCCGCTTCGGTGTGGTTGAAATGGGATTCCGGCACAAGGGCCGGAATGACATTTAGTTTTATTGGTGGTTTTTAGAGATGCCCTAAATTGTATTTTTGCACTTTAACCAGAGGCCCGAGCGCGATAGTAAATGAAATGAATTTATCAGGAGCTTTTTCCAGCATTGAGAGGGTAGTTAAGCTATCCAATAAAGAAAAAGAGATCTTCAAAACCCTGACCGAAACAGACTTCATAAAAAATAATGACTTGCTGTTGCGAGAAGGCCAGGTATGTAAGTTTGAATATTTTATTTTACGTGGTTGCCTGCGTTCATTTTATTTTGATCGCAATCTGGTTGAGCACACAACTATGTTTGCGGTTGAAGGTTGGTGGACGGGAAATCTCAAAAGTTTTTTGAAAAGCACCCCATCTGAATTTGCGATTCAGGCACAAGAGGACTCAAGTCTGCTTAAAATCCATCGAGATAAGATCGAAGTACTCTACTCACAGATTCCGAAATTTGAGAGGTATTTCAGGATCTTGCTTCAAAACAGGCTGTTGGTTACTCAAGACCGGGTGAGCAATCATTTGTCTTCACCCGCTGCTGAGAGGTATAGCCAGTTTATTGCCAAATATCCGGAAATAGAACAACGGGTTGCACAAAAACATATTGCTTCCTACCTGGGCATTACCCCTACCTACCTGAGCAGGCTTAGAAGGAGAAGAATGAAAGGCGATTTCTTGCTCTAGTACGATTTATTTCCGGCTGCTCATCCTGTCATTTGCCGGCAGTTGGTTCATCAATCCGATATGCTATGCAATTTGACTTGGAAAAAGCAATAGACCCCTTCAAAGAATATGCACCGGTATTCATCCGCCTTGCTTTTGGCTATCATTTATTGTACTACTCCTGGCAACCGGTTATCACGATGAGTGCCGGTGAAAGTGCTTCGTATTTGTCTTCTCTTGGCATCCCCTTTCCGGTATTCATGTCTTGGTTGTATGTACTTACTGAATTTGGTGGTGGCATATTATTGATTGTGGGGTTAAAAGTGAGGTGGGCGGCAGTACCGCTGGGCATCACATTTGCTGTGGCAACATTCTTGGCCCATCGTGGCGATCCATATGAAAGTTCATTTCAGGCCTTACAACTCTTAGCTGTTTCCATTTTCTTTTTTATCGGGGGGGCTGGAAAGCTTTCTTTCGACAGTCTGTTGAAAACGAAATGATTCATGGCTTCAGGTTTTGTGGAAAAGCAGTATCAATACCTGGCATTTGGCTTAGCAACTGTTCTGCCGCTTATATTTCTTGCTTTCTACAAATCGTATTTTGGTTTCTTTCCCGGCTTCCCAAAGGATATCCCGGTCATCGTGCACGTGCACACACTGCTGGCGGTCATTTGGGCAGTTATGTTGGTCGTACAACCCCTTTTCATCATGCAGGGTAAAGTCTTGCTCCACAAAAAAGCAGGGAAAGCCTCTTACTTTGTGTTTCCGTTGTTTGTACTTACATCAGCCATATTGATTGGCAACCTGTTAAGATCCGAACATGCCGGCTTCGCGGTAATCCCAATTGGAGAAACAACCATTATGGCAGGCTGCTACGTACTGGCCATCATTTTAAAGCATCGCCCAACCCTGCATATGCGGTATATGGCGGGAGCCGCCTTAGTACTTTTAGGGCCAACGCTTGGACGGATCGTTCCTTTACTTTTTCCAACCTGGAGTGCGTTAGAACGAGAAAATGTAAAAACCGCCCTGATTGAAATATTGATCTTGGCGTTGCTAACTTTCGACTGGAAATCAAACTTGCCCTACCATCCTTACAAATTCATATTGTTTGTCTGGATGGTCCATCACATTTGTTTTAATTTGGTTTTAATGAAGTGATGTAATCCGCGAAGAGCTATATCCCGAGCGTATCTTAAGCACACTACTTGTACTAGTACGATTTTTATGAATGATGACACGCCTAATTTTGGTTCAAAAAAAGCTGCTATGAAATCTTCTGCTGTAATCCTAATCGCTATAGTCGGTTTGTTTTCAACCCCTGCCTTTGGCCAACAATCGGAAACACCATACACCTGGACATACACCTATATCAAAGCAAAGGAAGGGCAAAGAGAAAACCTGAAAGAATTTCTTGAAAAGAATTGGTTTGCCATGGATAGCATTGCCGTGCAACAGGGATTGTTCAACGATTATCGGCTGATTCGCAATAACGATACAGCACTCGATACGAAGTGGGATTACATAGTGGCGGTTGAGTATTTTACCCGTGGGACGTATGCAGACATTGAGGCGGGCTGGTTGAAAATCAAACAAAATCACAAAACAACACCTGTTGCCGGAAAAACTTTTTCGGATTTAGGCAGTATTGTCGATTCGCAACAACTTGTTTTTGAAAAGAAGCAAAATACGCAGTGTCGAGGCGCTCAGTACGATGTATTAAATCCTTTTTTAGGAAGGTGGGACGAATATTTAGTAACCGATAAAGGGGAAAATGTGTACGGACGGTTGAACATTTACATTGATCCGTACGGATGTAGTTTACATAAAGAATTTCAATTGCTGGCTCGTCCGTTTTCATACAGCACCCTGGGTTACTTTGATAAAGATCAGCAAGCTTGGATCGAGACTTTTTCAGGCGGAAGTATTTTTAAGTGGGTCAAGGATGGAGATGATATGCTGATGGTGAACCTGGAAGCCAGAGGCAAATCACTACATCGTAACCGATGGACAAAACCTGCAAACGGTATATTCCAAATCATTGAAGAACGTTCGGATGACGAAGGACAAACCTGGAAAACTAAAAGCGTAACAAAGGTGAAGAGAAGACCGTAGGAGCATTCAAAAATCATATCCAGCATCAGGTGCGGGGAGAGCAAAACCTATCAGCGCGTTGTTGGCTGTTATGCGTGTTGGTCATGAATTATTCTTTCCCATTCACCATGTTTGCCTGGCAACCGTGTGCGCGAAATCCAACAAAGCCAATCATATCATGAAACCAACTTGGCAAAGCAGGCGTTCCGCATGAACCAATACAACTGTTTTTGAGTTTACCGCAGCGTGCGAAGTGACACGCTGCGGAAAACAAACTTATCTTTTTCTTTCCGTCATTCCCTGTAGCATCCGATCGCGGTACTACCGGGCCGCACGGAAACCTGGGCGCTCACTCACCGCAGGGCATTTCCGGAAACCTCTACACAGATTTTCTGTTTTTTTCGGGGGAAAGCACGTACTAGTCAACCTTTTTTGTCTTGATGGAGACGCTGCAGGCCCCGAAGAAGCCAAGGGCATCGCGCTGGCGGTTGCTGAGGTTGATAACGTTACCGCCAAACGCCAGCAACAATGAAGACAAGGGAAAAGAAATGGGTGAAAACGAGGATCACAGGTAAACAGCGCGCCTCTTCCATTTGCTGTTATTATCACGCACGTGGGTGAAGAATATCAACGTGGGCAGAGGGGATTAAGGTTGCCAGACCTCCAAATCTTTTGCCGGTAAGCGCACATGCATTGAAGAAAATTTTATGATCGCCCGTCTGCGGTTTCCGTTTGCTTTCGCTATTTTCGGGCAAACAAATTTTTTTGATATGAGCACCTACACCAGCTTTGATCACGTTCGGTTTCTGTTGCAGGACGTGCACCGCCTGAGTGATTTGTTTTCTTATCCACACTTTCAACATTTAAATGATGAGCAGTGCCGGATGATGATCGAATCGGCCCGTCAATTAGCCGACCGAGATATGGCACCTTATTTCCGCGTGATGGATGCACAACATGCCGTCTATGATGGCAAAGGCGGGGTGACCACCCATCCGCAGCTGCGCACCATTATCCGCAATGGAGCCGAACAGGGCTGGATTGGCGGAGCGGCCAATGAGGAGCACGGAGGCCTGCAATTGCCGATGATGGTATTCAATGCCGCGCACTCCATTTTTAATTCCGCCAACAACGGAGCGGTGGGCTATCTCGAACTCACGGCCGGCTCGGCTGCCCTGATTAATAGTTTCGGTACGCGCGAGCAGCAGCAGATGTTTGTGCCCCGCATGTACAATGGCGAGTGGCAAGGTACCATGGCACTCACCGAACCGCAGGCGGGCAGTTCGTTATCCGACATCACCACTTCGGCAAGTCCCCTCGGCAACGATTATTACCACATCAAAGGGCAAAAGATTTTTATCAGCGGTGGCCAACACCAGGGCTGCGATAATTTTGTGCATCTGACACTGGCGCGAATCGAAGGTGCTCCGGCCGGCACAAAGGGCATTTCATTATTCATCATTCCCAAGTATTGGCCCAACGAAAAGGGCGAGTTGATGGATAATGATGTGTTTTGCGCAGGCGATTTTCAAAAAATGGGCCAGCGGGCGTATGTAACCACGCACCTGGTTTTTGGGGACAAAGGCCACTGCCGCGGCTGGCTTGTGGGCGAGCCGCACAAGGGGCTTTCGTACATGTTTCAGATGATGAACGAAGCGCGCATCAGTGTGGGCATGGGTGCATTATCGGTAGCGATGGCTGCCTACCAGGCGTCACTCCAGTATGCAAAAGAGCGCCCACAGGGCCGCCTGCTCAGTGAGAAAGATCCGTTGAAACCCCCGACTCTCATCATCAACCATCCCGATGTGAAGCGGATGCTGCTGACGCAACGCGCCATCATAGAAGGCGGATTGTCGTTGGCGATGGAATGCAACCGGCAATTCGACCTGGCACACGCAGCGGAGGGTGAAGAAAAACAAAATGCCTGGCTGCTGCTTGAGATTCTCACGCCAATTATAAAGGCATATGGATCAGAAGGCGCCAACCGCGCGGCTTCGCTGGCGATTCAGGTGTTTGGTGGTTATGGGTTCACCATGGATTTTCCTGCACAACAGTATTACCGCGATCTGAAAATTTCAACACTGTACGAGGGCACCACCGGCATTCAATCGCTCGACTTGCTCGGACGCAAAGTGACGATGGAGAAAGGCAAGGCTTTGCACCTATTGGCCGATCGCATTACCGATACCATTCGAAGCGCATCGGTTCATGCTGCGTTGCAATTGCAGGCGCGGCAACTGACGGAGGAACTCACCCGCGTGCAACAGGTGCTGCAGCACCTTCGCAGGTATGCATTGGAAGGGGATGTTGATCGCTACGCGGCCGATGCCACCGTGTTTATGGAGATGATGAGCTACCTGGTGATTGGCTGGCAGTGGTTAAAGCAGGCCGTAGCCGCAGTGGAGAAACTTCAGCAGGGGAACGGGGGTGAGCTATCAGCCGAGTATTACGAAGGCATTGTACACACCATGAAATTCTTTTTCCGCTACGAGATGCCACATGCCGCAGCCTGCGCGGCCACACTCCTCGACCCTCAGTACCTGACCAGCCCAAAAGGTGTGGATGAAACCGTTATGGACGAAAGTGGTCATTAGCTGCTGACTGTTGGTTGCTGCGTTTTTCTCTGATGCTGGTTGCATGGGCAGCGTGTGAACGATATCCAAAGAGAGCTTACAGGTTTAAGAATACCATGTTGCGGGTGAGGTAACCCGCAACAACTATCAAAAATATTTTTGATTTCGCCCGGTAAATCTGTAAAGTCATTTAGGCAAATTCAGTAATAAGATGCTTATACGCGCAAAGGGGTTGCATGGATTTATAAATAAAAAAACAATTGACCAAAGTAGACGCAGGAGAATTCTGCCTTAATCGCTCGAATGAGCGCTTTTTTCAGTGTTGAGTTAGCGTCAGACTTTCACAAAAATCTTCCTTTTGTACATCTGCCAAAGTATCATTAAAAAGAAAAGGATTAAGCTAACAGCAAAACCCAATGATGCGTTCTTAGGACTCAGCCAGCTTGCAAAGAAGTTTTGATACACGAACGTCCATATTGAAATTTCACTTTCTCCTTCTCCAATTTTTACCCGCGTCAAGAGTTTAGCAAGTAAACCCGAGGCCACAAAAACGAAAATCGCGTTCATGCCGTAGTAGATAAAAGGTGTAGACCATTTTTTAACCCCCTTCACATCGATCAGCCAATAACAAGCAGCTAAGAATTGCATGGCTATGCCACCTGTATAAAGTACATAACTACTTGTCCACAACGCTTTGTTGATCGGAAAGACTAGGCCCCAAGCCAAACCGGTTACAATCAACATCGCCCCGATAAAAAATAACCAGGTAACTTTTTCTGCGGGGGCGGAAATTTTTGAAAACAGTTGACCCGTCAACATTCCCAGTATGCCAGTTGCTATGGCAGGGATGGTACTCAATACTCCTTCGGGATCCCACGTCTTGCTTTGCGCCCACAAATGGCCGTTTAGTAACAGACGATCCAGCCACGCTCCAAGGTTCGTTTCAGGTTCGAGGTTAGCCTCACCAACGCCCGGCACCGGCACCATGGTCATCAACACAAAATAACCTACCAATAAAATCAAGGCCAGGCGAATCTGCGAAAGCCAATTCGTTTTGAAATAGATTAGTGAGCAAAACAAAAAAACCAAACTGATGCGCTGCAACACGCCCGGAATCCTTACCGATGAGAAATTGAATTTTGGCACCAGTGCCAACAGCATTCCCAGCAAGAAAATGATCAACGTTCTACGAAGAATTTTGGATACATTCTTTTTTGTAAGTCCTTCGTTCAACTTGGGCTGATAGGCAAAGTGAATAGAGACACCAACAATGAAAAGAAAGAATGGAAATATTAAATCTGTAGGCGTGCAGCCATGCCATTTGGCATGAAGCAGAGGGGGGTAAACACTATCCCAACTACCAGGGTTGTTGACCAGAATCATCGCAGCAACGGTGATCCCCCGAAAAACATCAAGCGAATACAATCTGTTTGTCATAGTTTTTGTTCTTATTCCTATATGCCTTCAAAGAGTGTCGTTGATTGAAGGTAATCAGGTATCACTGTTTTCCATTTAAGCTGGGTCTCAATAAGAGAAGAAAATACTGTAGCACTTTCTAACTCGCCATGTGTCACAAATGTAAACTTGGGGCTTTTTTTAACAGTACCTAGCCACCTGATTAATTCAGGTTGGTCTGCATGTGCCGATAGCCCGTGCAACTCACGTACTCTGCAGTTAACGGGAATATCTTCTCCAAAAATGCGCAGCGTTTTTTCGCCTTCCAAAAGTCTACGACCACGTGAGCCTTCCGCCTGGTAGCCAGCTATTAACACGGTATCAGATTGTCTTGGCAGCCGATGGGTGAGGTGATGTAAAATGCGACCTCCGGTAGCCATGCCACTGGCAGAAATGATGATCATTGGTTTCTTGATATCATTCAGTGCTTGTGAGCTTTCTCGTGTGTGGCAAAAATGAATTTGTGGTGAGTCAAAAATGCTCAATAGTTGTGATCCTTGCTTTGTGATTTTAATTTTATGCAAGTCTGCGTGGTGCTCGTACAAATCAGTTACGTTGATCGCCATCGGGCTATCGATATAAATGGGTAGAGAAGGGATGTTTCCTTTTTCTATCAATAGGTGGAAATAGTAAATTAGACTTTGCGTGCGCCCCAATGCAAATGCGGGTACAACCAGTGCACCATTGGCATCGCAGGCTTCGTGAACGATCGTGGTGAGCTGCTCCTCTACATCTACTTGAGGATTAATGCGATTTCCATAAGTGGATTCGATGATGATTACATCGGACTCAATCGCGGGGTCTGGTGCGAACATCACCGGATCATCGTATCGCCCCAGATCTCCTGAAAACAGTATTTTTTTGGTTTCTCGATCACCTTTCAATGTCATGACTACAAACGCTGATCCAAGAATGTGCCCGGAGTTAAAAAACTGGATGGAAACAGACTTGCCAAGCAAGACTACTTGTTCCAGCGAGTGGCTTTCTACAAGCTTCAGTACCAATTTTGCATCCTCAGTCGAAAAAAGGGGTTGTGGTTTTTCATGTTTTGAATAGCCTTTTTTCAACGCGAAGAGCGCTTCTTCCTCCTGTAATTTGGCTGCGTCCAACAACATGATTTTCATCAAATCTTCGGTGGCTGGCGTGCAAATTATTTTTCCTGCGAATCCGTCTTTTACCAGCCTTGGGAGGTAGCCAATATGGTCTATATGAGCATGTGTAATCACCACTATCTCAATGTCAGCCGGATCGATCGGCAATGGATCCCAGTTGCGAAGTCTCAATTCTTTCGTCCCTTGAAACATCCCACAGTCGACTAATATTTTTTGGCGACCGATTTCAAGGAAATACTTTGAACCGGTCACGCTGCGGGCTGCACCCAAAAATTTGATCTTTACATCCATTCAGATTGGTTTCTGAAATGTAAAGAAAAAGCTTGATTTAGAGTAGTTGGTTACTCTAAATCAAGCTTATGGCCAATTCAGCTTATCACTTTGATTTACTAATCTCTTCTGGTTACCCTTGGTTCGCCAACATATTTGACGGAGCTGACGGCATCGGTATCAATATCAACCGACTGTGAGGCATTGACCCGCGCACGCCCCATTCCTTTCGCTTCGATTACCGCATCTTCCACCTGATACTGTCCGGCCTTTAGTTGAGAGAGTTTTTTGACTTCGGCATTTAAAAAATGTCCTTCTCCATCTAGTTGAAGCACCATAGGCCCGGCTAAGTCCAATGTAAGATTACGCGCCCGGAGATCTGCGTCACCTGTCATCGCGCCAAGCAATGTGATATCCATTTCTTCTTCATCAAATCCGCGAATTCTGAATTGACCTGCTCCTTTGATTTTGAGTTTGGTTAAATGGGGTAACGTAATATTGATTTTAACTCGATCTTCCTGATCAAAATCCTTCTCCCAAAAAGTATTGCTACGTGAGCGAAAGCGAATTTCCAACGTTTCGCCATTGGCGTCAACCTCGTACTTTCGTTTCTCCTTTTGCGATCCATCCAGTTGCACGGAGTAGGCATCCCCTCGGGCAATGACAAGATCAAAAATCCCGGTCATCTCGATTTCGCTAAAATCTTTAAATCCGTACTGATCGTTGAGTTGAAGTTGTTTGGTCTCGGTTGGTTCACTACAGTTGGTGCATTCAAAGCCGTGGTCAGTCATTTTCCAAATCTTATTCATGTTTGAATCTCGGTAGCCATCGTAGTCGCGGTAGTCATTTTCAATAATTCGCCAAAGCTCCTCTTCAATCAAAAATGTTTGGCCATAGGGGATAAATAGATCCATCTCCAATCGCTGTGCACGAAACTTCGCATCCTTTTTGAAAGAAATATTTGAGTCGAACACTAACGAGCTATCTTTTTCTAACACCGCGTAAGTGACCATTTGTGCATTCTCCGAACCATTTTTCCGTGAGAAACCTTGTGATTTAAATCGCTGCACTAACTTTAATTCGGAACCTTCATAGCCCTTCAAATTTAACTCGGTGACATTGTAGTTGTCCATTCCGACTTCGTTAAGTTTTAAAATGGGTGTTTTTCCAGTAAGCGCAAATGTTTTTTCAATTTTAAATTCGCCTTCCTCTTTAAATGAATAGACCATTTTTGGCACAGTGAAGCTCAGTACGAGAATACTTGTAACAAAAAGGCCAAGCATTACCCAACTCACGGGCTGATTCACAAGAGAACGTTTGGCAATAATGGAACTCCCTGAAAGCAATATTGCTAAGCTGGGGATTAAGATGATTGTAAAAGCAGCCACCATGCTCCAAACCGGAAATGTGTTTCTTATGGCTTCGGCAGGCAAGCTTAAGCCTTGTATTTCACCTCCGCCCCAATAGTCGGGCAGGATGGAGGTAGTGAAAAAGCCCAACAACATTCCGCCCGCGATCACAATGCTGATCAGCAGCGCTAACCCTATGAAAAAGATCGCTAGTCCGAAGACGACACGAATAAATTCTACCAGTACTTTTACAAGCGGTCCCAAAATCTTGCCTAACACAGTGATGAAAGTTGCTATCAACCGGAAAGGAAAAAGAACAATCTTTGCTAAGGTGCTTTCTTCCTCCTCTTTTTCGTTTAAACTTTTTTTGACCGTTGATTCAATGTTGGATAATGTTACCGGTTCGCCTTGCATTTCCATTTTTTCTGTAATGCTATTTGCCTGTGGCAGGGCAATCCAAAGTATAATGTAAAGAAGTAGGCCTAACCCTCCCAAAAAGGCAAACACAATAAACAAAACACGAATAACTGTTATGTCAACGCCAAAAAATGCTGCGACCCCGCTTGCCACTCCTCCCAATACTTTTTTCTCCGGATCGCGATACATCTTTTTAATGCTTGCATCATCGGGTAGTTGGTTTGAATTGGGGATGACTATCCATAAAATAATATACGCTAAAAGCAAACCACCATAGCTCCCTAGCACTAGCAAGGCAAACAGCACGCGCGGCCATACCGGATCAATACTGAAGTAGTGACCGAGTCCTGCACACACCCCACCCAATATTTTTCTTTTCTCATCGCGAAATAGTTTTTTGTGAGCGGTGTCTGATGCGGACGCGCGTGCGTTGGATTCCTGGTGGCTATGCTCGGCTCTGGGTGAATCGTTTCCGATCTCCTGTTCTTCAGCTGCTTTAAAATCGTTTACATTACCCATCGTTGCAATCAGGCTGTTTACATCTTCCAGCGTAATAACCTGTTTTCCTTCATTAAGGCGCGAAAGAAAAATTTCAGCAATGCGGCTTTCGATATCTGCCAAAATTTCACTGCTGTCTTCAAACGAACCAAAATAGCGATTGATCGAATCGAGGTATTTGCGAAGCGATTCATACCCATCTTCTTCAATGTGAAAGATGATGCCGCTGATGTTGATGCTAATGTTTTTTTTCATACTAATTGATTTGATGATCGAGTGTCCGAGTGTATTTGGATTGCATTTTACTTCTTTTTCCTATCATAATTTCCCCAGTGCTTCTTGTCGATTTCGCACAGCTTCTGTGGAACGTACCAGATCATCCCAAGTAGCGGTAAGCCCGTCTAAAAAGGTAGTTCCATTGGGTGTCAACTTGTAATACTTTCGAGGGGGACCTTCTTTTGATTCAATCCATTTGTATTCCAGCAGGCCGGCATTTTTCAATCGTGTCAAGAGCGGATAAAGTGTACCCTCTACCACGATCATTTTTGCGGAAGTGAGCTCATCCAGCATGTTGGAAGCGTATACTTCTCCACGCGAAATGATGTGGAGGATACAGAACTCTAGTATCCCTTTGCGCATTTGTATTTGTGTATTCTCTAAATTCATACAACACTTTTTTCATCTACCAGGCAACTTATACGCCACAAGTACTAGGTATGGCCAAGTACCGCCATTAAAACCTCAAAATATTTCAAAAAACCTTGAATTTGGGGTATATTGATGGATTAATTTTATTTTAGAAGCCCATGAGATTTATATCAACGCTCGCAATACTGTTCATTTTTGTACAATCTTTTTCGCAAGACACCCATTATTGGACATATCGGTATGGAACGCGAGCAGTATTACTGGGTGGACCGGCCGTAGGTGGGTTGGAAGACAATAGTTCAGTGATTTACAATCCTGCGTTGCTTAGTCTCGTTAAAAAAACATCTATATCGTTGAACGCGAACGTTTACCAAGTGGTGAGCATTACGGCAAAAGATGGAGCAGGACAAGGTCAAAATGTAACAAGCAGCCAATTTTCTGCCGTTCCCATTACTCTTTCTGGGCTTATCAAGAAACGGAGACCATCTAGGTGGACTTTTGGTTACGCGATAATAGTACCCACGGAGTTTACTTTTAAAGCAAATATTCGGGAAAATGCTTTTAAAAATATTGTGGCCGACACCGAAAGCCCCGGTGCTGAAGAGTATGTAGGGCAATTCACTGTCAATACCCGTCTATCAGAGAATCAGGGAGCTTTTGCAGCCGCTTTTAAAATCAATGATCACTTTTCGGTTGGAATCACAAATCAATTTATTTATCGATCTCACACGTATGCAAAAAATGAATTGAGCAGAATGATACTGAATAATGCAGGGGCAAGTTTGGTTAGCACCAGTGAGGCTCAAAGTATTGAGTACGCCAATTTTCGGTATGCTCCTAAAATCGGTTTTGCTTTTGCTTCTGGCAAATGGTCAGCAGGGCTAGCGGCCGTTTTGCCCAGTATTAACCTGGCAGGAAGTGGCACGATTGCTCGAGATATCGTAGCCAATAACTTGCAGATCAACCTGGAAACTAATCCCACGAAATCCCCGATACTCGCACGGACTAATTTCGCAGCCAATGATCGACAAACGCAACTGGAGACAACCTACCAGAGTCCACTTTCCATTTCTGCCGGCATTGTTTATAAAGGACTTAATACGCTTGTGGCGGCTTCTGCCGAATGGTTTGGTTCCATTGGTTTGTACAACATCATGTCACCAGCGGACAAACTTTTTAAAAGGCCAACAAATTTAGTTTTAGATGGTAAGAAGTTTTTGGAGGTAAACGCCTCTAATAAATCTGTTACCAACTACGCGATTGGTGTCGAACATACGTTTACAGAAAAATTTAATTTGAGTGCAGGCTTTAGAACCAACAACTCTTTTTATGATAGGATTTATGATGAACGTGTCACCACGCGAAACAGAACTAACGCAAATACCAACTCATTGAATCTGGATATTTCTTCCTGGAATATTTATCACGTTGTACTTGGCGGTACCTTTAAACAAGAGCGCAGAGATTTGAGTATTGGCATCAACATTAGTTGGGCCGACCAAGGAAGCATAAGGCAATTTGCCAATTTTGAACAACCCACTGAGAGCACCTTTTTGCTGGGGCAAAAGTCGCAGACTACAGTCGACTTTTTTTCCTATGGGTTGCTATTGGGCTACACCTTGCGTCTGCGATCTTCTGACAATTAATCGATCAGTATTGAAGGTGCTTCACCGTCAACCCCTTGTTGATCATTTGCTTGAGTGAATCAATTCCAATTTTTAAATGAAGATCAACATAGCTTGTTGTGACCACTTTATCACTGGCTTCCGTTTTTACTCCATCGGGTGTCATGGGCGAATCAGAAACAAGTAACAAAGCGCCTGCGGGAATTTCATTATAAAAGGCGGTTGAAAATATCGTGGCTGTTTCCATGTCAATGGCCATCGCCCGAACTTTGATCAGATAGTTTTTGAAATCTTCATCCCATTCCCACACTCTTCGATTGGTGGTGTATACGGTTCCGCTCCAATAATCTTGGTTGTAATCTCGTATAGTTGTTGATATTGCTTTTTGCAAGGCGAACGCTGGCAGTGATGGAACCTCTGGTGGGAAATAATCATTAGAAGTTCCTTCTCCGCGTATCGCAGCGATCGGCAAAATTAGGTCTCCAATCTCGTTCTTCGCTTTCAAGCCACCACACTTCCCCAAGAATAAAACGGCCTTAGGCATAATGGCGGTAAGACAATCCATGATCGTAGCCGCATTGGGGCTACCCATTCCAAAATTGATGATGGTAATACCTTCTGCGGTTGCGCTACGCATCGCTCGGTCGGCCCCATGCACTTCCACGTTGTGCCATTCGGCAAATTTTTTTACGTAGTTGTCAAAGTTGGTAAGTAAGATGTAATGGCCGAAATCTTCCAGTGTGAGGCCGGTGTACCGTGGGAGCCAGTTGTCAACAATATCCTTTTTGTTTTTCATCTTTGACTAGTTAAAATTGTAGCGTTGCTTTCTTTTTCGTCATGCAAAAATTAAACCTTCCGGAAATCGATGCGAAGCTCAAAAAAGAGGAAGGCAAAGTATGGATTTTTGACATGATTCGGAAAAAGTATGTGGTTTTAACACCCGAAGAGTGGGTGCGCCAACATTTTATTCACTTTTTGATCCATGAATTAAAATACCCCAAATCACTTTTTCGAATTGAGAGCAGTCTCACTTACAACAAACTTCAAAAGCGATCAGATATTCTGATTTTTGACAGAGATGGAAAACCGTGGATGTTGGTCGAATGTAAATCAGCTGATATCCGGTTGAGCCAAAATGCATTCAATCAAGTAGCGGTTTATAACATGACGGTGAACGCGAAATACATTGCCGTCTCCAATGGCAGAATGCACTTCTGCTGCGAAGCAGCTAAAGAAGGAGAAAAGGCTTCGTTTTTAGAAGTGTTTCCGGAATTCGGGTAACTTTTTAGTTTGCTTTTGGAAAAAAGTAGGGGTATACCTGATAGGGATATTTTTCATAGTACACATTATCCTCGTTGATCGTGTAACCTTGTTTAAAATGGGCAGCACTTTGTTTCAATAACTCAGTTGCCTCATCAAACTTGGCCAGTTTAGCTACTGAAAGGGCTTTGTAATACTCTGCATCAGAGAAATTGGTATAAACAGCCAGCGATTGATCAAAGAATTTTATCGCCTCTTGGTAATTTTGTAGTTCCATATAGGCAATTCCCAAATAGAACAAATCAAGGTAATGCACCCAGCTATTCCCACTCGTCTTTTTAGTGTACTCAATGCTTCGCGTTATGTGGTCAACAGCCTTTTTGAAATCGTTAAGCTGTAAATAACAAAGCCCGGTATAAAAATCATACGAATGATCCATCACATGGGCGAACTCACCTTTTATTTTTTTGGAGAGGCTGAAGTCTTTGATCGCACCAGAATAATCTTTAGAGAAGATACATTTCATGAAGGCTTGGTAGTCGATGTACTGAAGCGAATCAAGTTGTACCGCTTTATTCAAAAAGGGCATTCCTGTCTCATACTTTCTCTGTTTAAAAAGTGGCATCGCTTTTTGCTGATAGTAATAGGCAACGGTCGGGTTCATTTGAATCGCGGAATCCAAATATATTTGCCACTCGCGTGAGAAATAGTTGTATTTGTGAGCTCCATTGGTCAAGTACTTTTCAGTGACTAACTTTTCGTCAGGATAAATTTTTGTTTTGATATCTTTCTTTTGCGCATGAGAAGAACAACTAATGCAAATGAATAAAAAGAGAAAGTGGGTTCTCATAATTAACAATAGAATTTGATTTTCCTCTGCGAATCTCAGCGTCCTCTGCATCTAAATTTTTAACCGCAAAGGGCGCAAAGAAAATTTACGCGAAGCGTGCCCAGTATCTTTTTTATGCCAAAAACTCCTTCACGTCCGAATAAGGAGTGTTGAAAGCATCTGCTACCGCTTTGTACACCACCTTGCCATTGATTACGTTCAACCCTTTTTTCAAATCAAGATTCTCTGCACACGCTTTTTTCCATCCTTGTGTTGCTAATTTTATGGCATAAGGCAGTGTTGCGTTGGTCAATGCCAGCGTTGAAGTATATGGCACTGCACCAGGCATGTTGGCCACGCAATAATGAACTACATCATCAATAATGTAAGTAGGATCTTCGTGAGTAGTAGGTCTGCACGTTTCTATGCAGCCCCCTTGATCGACCGCTACGTCTACCAGCACAGTTCCGGGTCGCATCGTCTTTAGCATGTCGCGGGTAATTAGCTTCGGAGCTTTAGCGCCCGGTACGAGCACACCACCGATAATCAGATCGTGTGTCTTCACCAATTCACGTAGTACATATTCGTTGGATACCATCGTATGCACATTTTTTGGCATCACGTCATCTAAATAACGCAAGCGATTAATGTTCACATCGGTGATAATAACATCTGCACCCATCCCTGCGGCCATCTTTGCTGCGTTCGTTCCCACTACGCCACCTCCTAAGATCAATACTTTAGCTGGCATCACTCCGGGTACACCACCTAATAAGATTCCTCTTCCTTTAAGAGGCTTCTCTAAGTATTTCGCACCTTCTTGAATAGACATTCTGCCTGCCACTTCACTCATCGGAATCAGCAAAGGCAAACTTCCGTCAAGGCGCTCAACGGTTTCGTAAGCGAGGCAAACAGATTCTGTTTTCACCATCGCGTGGAGCAACGGCTCATAAGACGCAAAGTGGAAATAGGTAAACACCAGTTGATCCTTTCTAATCAAGCTGTATTCTTGCTCAATCGGTTCTTTTACTTTCATGATCATCTCTGCAACGGCAAAAACTTCTTGTGCAGTAGAAAGTATTTTTGCCCCCGCATTTTTGTACTCTTCATCACTAAAGCCGCTGCCTTCTCCCGCCTTGGTTTGCATATTTACGGTGTGGCCACGCTTGGAAAGCTCGGCTGCACCTGCAGGCGTTAGCGCTACGCGATTTTCGTTGTTTTTGATTTCTTTGGGAACTCCGATGATCATATTAATGGGATTAAAGTGTCTATTTCCTGATTTTCAAACGAGTGCGCAAATATACGTGCTATAATTGGGAGCATCAATAGCTTCCCATTCAGTTTGCAACATTGAAGGAATTGCAGAACTTTCGAGATCGCCTAATTATAAATTCCAGCCCTGAATTTTTGTGGGCTACTATAACACTAAAAGTGAATGAAAAACCTGTTTGCATTCTATGGATCGTTTCGATTTGGCTTATCAAATCACATGGCATATGCTTCCTTTTTGAAGTATAGATTTAGCGCCTGGATAAAAGGGTATGAGATGTATTCGTTTGGTGATTTTCCATTTGCGATCAGAACGGATGAGTCAGTTGATAAAATACTGGTGGAGGTTTTTGAAATTGAGAATGCAGAAGTACGAATGCAGATCGATCAACTCGAACATGGTTATGGTTACCACAAAGAAACAATTGTAATAGAAGAGCAGTCAGTGACGATTTATCTGTTCAAGGAAAAAGCAAATTATCCTAAGGTGAATGAAGGTGACTGGGTGAAATTCTTTCGAGTATAGATTGATTGTCATTATTTTATTTGGTCAATTTTTGCTTCTTTGAACCCTCGTTGGTTTTTCTCTACTTTTGAAAAATAAATTGCACACGTTTGAGCTACGCAAAAACTGATTTTCCTATGGTATCAGCTACAAAGGCAGCTGAAGTGCTGGCCGACTACCAACTCGTGTGCGAAAGCCGTGAGGCCAGTTTGTTGGGGCGGAAGGAAGTCTTCATGGGTAAGGCCAAGTTTGGAATCTTTGGCGATGGAAAAGAGGTGGCTCAAATTGCGATGGCTAAAGTGTTTCGCAATGGAGATCATCGTGCAGGTTATTATCGCGACCAAACATTTATGCTGGCAATTGGTGAGATGACACTTCACCACTATTTCGCTCAGTTATACGCACACACCGATGTTCATGCAGACCCCGCCTCTGCCGGGAGATTGATGAACGGACATTTCGCCACCCGTATGTTGGATGATCGAGGTGAGTTGAAAAACATTGCTCAGCTAAAAAATAGCAGTGCAGATATTTCTCCTACGGCCGCACAAATGCCAAGGCTGGTAGGTCTGGCGTATGCTTCCAAGTTATTTCGAAATAATCCTTCTCTTTCGTCATTTTCAAATCTCAGCACCAACGGAAACGAAATTGCATTTGGCACGATTGGCAACGCATCTACGTCTGAAGGGATGTTTTTTGAAGCCATCAATGCAGCGGGCGTTTTGCAAGTTCCTATGTTGGTTTCTATTTGGGATGATGAATACGGAATTTCTGTTCCTAAAGAATATCAAACCACCAAGGGCAGTATCTCTAAGATTTTAGCTGGCTTTCAGCGCGACAAGAAAGACAAAGGGTACGAACTTTTTACGGCCAAAGGATGGGACTATGAGGAACTTTGCAAAGTGTATGCGAAAGCAGAAAAAGTCTGCCGCGAAGAACATGTGCCTGTCATTGTGCATGTGGTGGAGATGACGCAACCGCAAGGGCACTCCACTTCAGGATCACACGAAAGATATAAAACAAAGGAAAGGTTAAATTGGGAGACACAGTACGATTGCATTGCTAAAATGCGCGAATGGATTATTGAACAAGGCATTAGTACCTCCCCCGAACTGGATGAGATTGAAAAAAGGGCAAAAGCAAATGCCAAAAAAATAAAAGACGAATCGTGGAAGGCTTTTAATCAAGGGATACTGGAAGATCAGGAAACACTCGTACGATTGTTGGAGCAAGCGTCAACCGAACATCCTCATCTAACTGATTTCTTATCTATACTTACAAAGACCATCAATCCTGTTCGTTATGATGCCGTGAAAGCGGCAAAAGCGGCCATGCGCTTTTTGATTGGAAAGCAGTGCACTGTAAAACCGCAACTGGTAGAATGGCTTGAAAAAGTGGCGATTGAAAATGAAGATCGGTATAATTCTTATTTGCATAGCGCGTCCGAATGGTCTTCGTTAGGTGTCAAAGGAATAGCGCCTGTCTACTCAGAAAAATCTTCTTTAGTCGATGGAAGAGAGGTGCTACGTGCATGTTTTGCTGCAGCCCTGGAGCGAGATCCCAGAGTATTAGCCTTTGGTGAAGATGTCGGAAAAATTGGCGATGTGAATCAAGGCTTTGCAGGATTGCAAGAAAAGTTTGGAGAGTTGCGCGTGACCGACACCGGCATTAGGGAATGTACAATAGTGGGGCAGGGGATAGGTCTCGCTTTGCGCGGTTTACGTCCTATTGCCGAAGTTCAATACTTAGATTACTTGTTATATGCCATTCAAATACTAAGTGATGATTTGGCCAACTTACAATATCGCACGAAAGGCGGGCAAAAGGCGCCACTCATTGTGCGCACACGTGGTCATCGATTGGAAGGCGTGTGGCATGCAGGATCGCCCATGGGCATGATTCTGAATAGTCTTCGTGGCATGTATGTGCTGGTACCTCGCAACATGGTGCAGGCCGCTGGCTTTTATAACACGCTTTTAAAATCCGATGATCCGGCACTGATTATCGAATGTCTAAATGGCTATCGATTAAAGGAGAAATTGCCTGATAATATTGGTGAGTTTACCGTACCGTTGGGGGTGCCTGAAGTATTGAAAGAGGGTACCGATGTAACCATTGTTACCTACGGATCGATGTGTCGAATCGTTTTAGAGGGCGTAGCCGAATTGGAAGAGAAAGGTATTTCGTGTGAAGTGATAGATGTGCAGACGTTGTTGCCGTTTGATGTCAATCATACTATTTTAGAATCAGTGAAAAAAACCAACCGCGTGGTGTTTGCCGATGAAGATGTGCCTGGCGGTGCCACCGCGTTCATGATGCATCAGGTGTTAGAAGTTCAAAAGGCCTACCGCTATTTGGATTCTGCTCCATTGACTATCGCTGCCAAAGAACACCGGCCTGCTTATGGCTCTGATGGCGATTATTTTTCAAAACCCAATCCCGAAGAGATTTTTGACAAGGTGTATGAATTAGTAAGCGAGGCGTTTCCTGATAGATTTCCTTCTGTTTACTAGGTTTTATTAGATAAGGAGTAATCCTACAACAAATTCTATACTACTGACTACACTTTTTAACTGATTGAAGAGTGAATGTCTTTGACTCAACTACATTACTTTTATTTAAGGCTTTATCCACTATACTGATTTTAAGTCTCAAGGTTTTTGTGCTAAATAGAAAGTCTAACCCAAAAGACCTCATAGAATAAGTCATCTTTCCGTCCAGGGGATTGCTCTTACTTGGATCTTTTGATAACACCGGAAACCGCCCGTTAAACCCTTTTGTGTCGCAGCTTGGTGGTTGAAAATAAGCTGCTGGATCAAACTTTGTAAAAGAACCATCTTGATTTTGAGTTTCTATATCAACGAAAATATTAAAATAATATTCGTTATACTCAACATAAAATGTATCTCGGACTCCCCCTACTCGTTCAACTGTCCAATTTTTACAGTTAAAGGGCGAAACATAATCAGGTAGAGGTTGTCCATTAGTTCCCTGAAGCGTTGGGTTAAGTTTTTTCGTTTTGTATGTGACTAACTTATTTTGAAATGTAAAAAAATTTCTAAATACATATTTGCCAACCGTGTCCCGCTGAGCGAGCCCGAGATCTCCGTCTCCGTCTTTAAACTTTAGACTAACAACCAGCTCATCTTGCACGTCTACTTTAGTGGATTTTAAAAAGCATATCTCATCATTTAGAATTTCAATTTGCGGACCTATTGGATAAGTAGGAGCATTGAAGCATCCACCCATAATAGAAACGGACAATACTGCAAAAGCGAAGTTACTTATTGATCTCATTTTCTAAATTTGTCTAAAGTTTTTCCTTTGCCTTCCATCCAACAGTTTACGTCTTCACTTTCAACCATTAACGAACACAACTTTGGAGATATTGCGCTGTCCCTATTTCAATTCCAGGTCGAGAACAATAGGGTGTACAATGCCTATCTGAAAAATTTACAGCTGGATTACACAAAGATAACGTCAATTCAGCAAATACCGTTTTTGCCTATTGAATTTTTTAAAACGCAACAAGTGGTTGCCGGAGAGTGGAAACCGGAGGTAGAATTTTCAAGCAGCGGCACAACGGGAGCAACTACAAGTCGGCATCTTGTTTGGAGCTTGCCATTCTACCTTTCCCACGCTGAGTTGACCTTTGAGCGCCATTTCGGCCCGTTGAAGGACTGTGCTATTTTAGCGTTACTCCCCTCTTATTTAGAGCGCGAAGGTTCTTCGTTGATTGCGATGATCAGGCACTTTATTGACCAAACTCAATCGGAGCATTCTGGCTTTTACCTGCACAATCAAGAAGAGTTATTGACAAAGTTAGAGGCACTACGGAAGAGTAGAAAAAAAGTCATTTTGTGGGGCGTTTCTTTTGCGTTGCTGGATTTGGCTGAAAAATTTGAGGTCGACTTGAGCCATTGCACCTTGATTGAGACAGGAGGTATGAAAGGCAGGCGCAAAGAATGGATTCGAGAGGAACTGCATAGCTTTTTGTGCCAACGCTTCAATGTGGCGCAAATTGGCTCTGAATATGGAATGACTGAGTTAATGTCTCAAGCTTACTCGATGGGGAACGGGGTCTATGCAACCCCGCCCTGGATGAAAATTGATATCCGCGAGATCAATGACCCCTTCTCCACAGTTGTTCCGGGCAAAGCAGGGGGAATAAATATTATTGATTTAGCCAACGCCCATTCCTGCGCTTTTATTGAAACTCAAGATTTAGGTAAAATAAACCAAAACGGTTACTTTGAGGTACTTGGAAGAATAGACAATAGCGATGTGAGGGGATGTAATCTTTTGGTTGGGTGAACGTTACACTCGTTAAACCGCCTTTTTACATCGTTTAAATTTGTTTCGAATAAAAAGAATCCTATTTTTGCAATATCCAAAGCCAAAACCATGAAAAAAATCTTAGCTTTTGTGTTACTTGTATCTTTTCTATCTGCGTGCAGCCAATACACTTGCCCTACTTACAGCAAGAAAGAGTTGAAGAAAACAGTCCCACAAAACAGAATCTAATTGTTAAAGGTACTTTCTTACGTCCTCCAGGCTGATTGTTGGCTCACCCATAATTACTAGTCTCTCTGTCACATTTCTAAGTTCGCGTATATTACCTGTCCAAGGGTGCTTTTCAAGCTCATTTACAGCGTCTGCGTTTATTTCTTTTTTCTTGGCACCTGTTTCTGTTGCGATATCGTTTAGAAATTTTTCCACCAAAAAGGGTATGTCTTCTTTTCTTTCGGCCAACGAAGGTACCTTAATCAAAATCACCGATAAACGATGATAGAGATCCTCTCTGAATCTGCCCTCGGCAATTTCCTTTTTCAAGTCTTTGTTGGTAGCAGCCAGTACGCGCACGTTTACAATCGTATCCTTCTCACCACCTACTCGTGTAATTTTATTTTCCTGAAGAGCACGTAATACTTTTGCCTGAGCGGAAAGTGTCATATCTCCGATTTCATCCAAAAATAAAGTGCCGCTCTCTGCCTGCTCAAATTTTCCAATTCGCTGCTTGATGGCCGAAGTGAAAGAGCCTTTTTCATGTCCGAATAACTCGCTTTCAATTAACTCGGAAGGAATAGCGGCACAATTTACTTCTACAAACTCAAATTTCGATCGGTTACTTTTTTCATGAATTTGTCGGGCTACTAATTCTTTTCCCGATCCGTTGGGTCCGGTGATCAACACTCTGGCATCCGTGGGCGCGACTTTTTCAATCAGCGTCATCACCTCTTGTAGTGCTTCAGAGCGGCCAATCATTTCGTACTTGTGTGAGACTTTTCTCTTCAATGACTTTGCCTCTTTCACCAGTTTATTCTTGTCGAGTGCATTGCGTACTGTCAGAAGCAAACGATTTAGGTCAGGTGGCTTTTGCAGAAAATCATACGCACCCATTTTGGTAGCATCCACAGCAAGTTCAGTGCTTCCGTGAGCGGAGATCATCACAAACGTGGTGGTAATTCCTTTTTCTTTTGCCTTTTGCAACACTTCCATGCCATCCATTTTTGGCATCTTGATGTCGCAAATAGTTAAGTCATAATTTTCACTTTCCAATTTCGACAAACCTTCCGCACCATCTTTGGCCTCATCAACAACTAAGCCCAGTTCTTTTTGATCCTTGAGGATATCTTTGAGCACCGAGCGGATGCTGGCTTCGTCTTCAATTAATAGTACTTTGGGCATAAGTGGATTTAAGATTTGAAGATTTAAAATGTGAGATAAACGTGAGATTTTAAGTCATCGATAAGCAAAATCTAAAATCTTACTTCTTAGAATCTAAAATAAAAATAATGCAAGCCTGTAAGCCGGGTCCTGTCCCCGACAAGTCGGGGTCTTATCATTTATCTAGCCCTGACGTTGCCATCAGGATCTATCAGCCTACCCACCCCGATACCTGCTTTCACAGATAAGAACGAGCCGCTCCGTTGATCGGGGCTTATTTGGCCTTTCAACCTGTAAGGTTTACCATGCGTTCGAAATCACTTTCGAGACCGGTGAGCTCTTACCCCACCTTTTCACTATCACCCTGACGGCAAGCATCAGGGCTACTTATTTTCTGTGGCACTTTCTGTCCCCGTCCCGATTGTTATCGGGACGGGACCTTCCCGTTAGGAAGTACAGCGCTCTATGTTGCCCGGACTTTCCTCGCTGACTGTAAACGTCAGCACGATAAGACGGCTTGCATTATGACAAAGGTAAGAGGTTTTTACACTTTATGTAAAAATGAGGCATTTGCCTTTGAGGTAGCTTTTGATAATGCCGTTGCTAGTGAATATCCGATCCTGTCAGCTTCATTTCATATTGGTCGCCCAGGTTTGCTACCTCTTGCAGCATCTCTTTAATGGTTTCTTCTGTCAAATTATCCAGCGAGGCCACTGCCTCTACCTGTAGATAGTTTTGATTGATAACAAATCGGCAGTAGTTAAAAAAGGCTGTCTGTTCTAGCAACATCTTATAGTCGATGGCTAATGAAGTAGAGCAGACTTTGGAATTTAGTGAAATCAACTTCCTATTATACAGTTCATTTTTTTTAATCGTGCCTAACACGGTTTGAAAGCGCCCACCCGACACAGGCATGATGATGATAGATTGGAGGCTGTCATATTGAGTGAATTGTCCGCCAATTTGCTCAGCGTAGTTCTTCATTATTGCTGTTAAGTCCATGGTTTGGGTGTTTGCAGGGTAAGTTAGTAAACCCGATCAATATTTTCTAATGAAACCAGGTTCAACTAGTTTCCGTCATCTTTCTCTGGTACAGCATCTTTTTGTTCCCCAGCCTTTGTCTCCCGCCTTTTGCGATCCCGAGTGCGGGTGATGAGATCAAGCCAATTATTGAAGTTTTGCGTATGAGCCAAACTGACACCCGCACTAATTGTTGATTGGCTTCCTAGTGAACTTGTTAGCTGATTAATATTTGTTCGATTGAACATTTTTACTTTGAATTTTCCATCTGGCGTCAATAAATAATCTACCGTCCAATCCCCTAATAAATTAGACACCTCAGATCTGGCGTATTGATTCCCAAAAGTCCCATCGCGTGTAACACGCAAACGCCCGCCAAAAAAAGAATAGGACAATCGAAGTTGAAAGGTGTTAAAAGCCTCTTGGTCGAAACTGGGCAAATCAAAATCAATTTCCAGATTTTCATCTACTTGGGTAAGCCAGTAACTCAGTTGGTTAGAAAGTAACTCACTGACACTTCGAGTTAGATCGGCACCGCTTGCAGTGAAGGCGTCAAGTGGCGAAAAGCGTCTTAAAATAATCAAACTAAAAACCTGCTTCTGCAATTCCTGTTCGTCTAGCTTGGCTTTGAATTGCTGAAAATACATTTTTAACGGAATGGGCTGACCCTGGTCTACAGGCACAGAATTAGGAAGATCATTAGCGATGATATCAAAATTGATTTGTGGGCTCATCATGGCACCATCTAATTTTAGTGATACTTCTACGGGATACTTCCTTCTCATTTGGGCTGAATTAGCCTGGTCTGGCGTTAAGGGGGGAGTTAGAACCGAGCCCAACGCGGCAAGCTGTTTATAACTCGCATTGAGCGCTAATTGACCGGTGTAGGGGTCGCCCGTCCAGCTTATACGACTTCCTTTGTTTATGGTAAATTCTTTATTGATAACATCGTAAAGGGTGAAGTTGTAGTAACCTCTTTCAAATTCGTATAGGCCAAACATGGTGAATTCTCCCTTTGTATCCAGCTGCAAACGGATGTCGCCACGACCATAACCCCTGATAATATCACCCGATTTTGCATTGAAGATAATTTCAGTGTAGGCATCCGGGGTGATGTCCAGATTCAAGTCCATGGTTATTCCGGTGGGTTGTGATTTGGCCTTTTTCGCTGCTTCATTTTTCTCTTTGTTTTCCTCGCTGAGGTTAACGAATGAAATAAACTCCTTTTTTTCGGCCGATTGTGTGTTATTCATTGGAATCAAAATTCGTGTTTTCTTATCCGATCGGGCCGTTGCAGATATCTTCATGTTCTCAAGTGGCCCCAGAATATTGAGATCACCGGTGGCATAGGCTTGCCCATAAAAAAGGCTGTTGTCCTTTGCGGAAGTGTTGAGCAGTTGAAAGTTTGAAAATTCCGCATTCAGGTTTATTCTGAACTTTGAATAGTTTTTATGAGTTAGAAAGCCGCTCAATTTTGAACTGTTTTTGAAGCTATCCTTCAATTCAATGTCATCGAAAATTATTTGGGTAGGGTTCATTCCGAGGTTCCCCGAAAATGTATAAAGTGTTCTCAGGTAGTCAATCATAATTTGGCCTTCTTCTATAACCCCGTCACCATTTATTAGTGGCTTAGCAAAGTCACCGGTAATTTCGTATTCACCTGAAAGAGTACCATCAATTTGTGAAAAAATCCCCCGAAGAAAGGGCTCAACGATCTTTAAGTTGGTTTTTGCCAAACTAGCCTTTACAAATAGCGGACTTTCCTTCTTTGGATTATAAAAACCTTTTAACAAAACCGTTCTTTTATTGAACCGATCGATAGTAAAGTCGATGTCAAATTGTTGCTTTTCGCGATTCCATGCGTTTTTTCCAATAAGGTCGCCAATCAAAAAGTTGCTTACAGCCAACGCATTGATAGAAACATCGTTTTGAAGGAAAGGGCTCTTATAGACATCGCGGATTTTGATTTCACCATTTACAATTCCGCTGAATTTTTCGGAACTGATGGCGTCAAGAATATTTAAATTTAAATTGCTCACCTTTAGCGTTAGCTGGCGATCATTTTCTTCTGAGAGAAAGCCATTCAACAAGATCGATTCGTTCTCATTTTTCAATTCGAGGTCGTGAATGGACCATTCTTTTCCGTTGTTTAAAAGGTAATTTTTTTGGTTGACTTTCCACTCTTTGTCCAATGCACGAACGCGAGTAGGCAATATCTTTATTTTGACACTATCTTTTAAAAAGTCTATTTCAGATTTGAGTCTGAGTAAGTTCGTAGTGCCTACCTGGTTTGCATCGAGGCTAAAATTGATATGATCGTTGTTCCAAACGATTTCCGAAAACAGATCTTTGGTGGAGAATGTATTGGCCAGTTGCTGCTTTTGAGAGGTAACAGAAAGCACCGCGAGTACGCTTACGCTATCCCGAATTTTAGATCCGGAAAATTCGATCTCGTTCTTAAAAAAAAATCTACTGCCAATGCTGATTGTATCTATGGTAGAGTAGGCGCTCAGAAAGGATGTCAATCCATTATTAAACTGCCCGACAATCTTTGTGTTCTTGGATATAGACGCATTAATTCCTGCTAATGTTACCAAGGGGTTGATGTCGTTTAATTTGAGTTCAAAATTTGCTTGATACCCTTGAATGCTTTTTGGTTTTTGTGAATAGTAAGAGGCAATGGCCGCCTTGTCATTCTTTACATTTAGTTTAAACTCATTGTACAATCTGGTTAGATCTTTGAATAGTGTTGAGTAGTAATATTGACCACGCAGCGTGGCATCTAACAGTGAACTGCGGAGGTTTAAAATTCTACCGTCTTTATCATGCAGTGAGGTTAAGTGGATCGAATCCAGCTCCAGGCTTTGATCTTTGTAAGAAATGATCGAATTATTGAAATAGGCTTCTCCAAAAATGCTGTCGATCTGCAGTCCCTGAGTATCAATGTCCAGATAGGTACTTATCACCAAAGGGTCTTTTATGAGTCCTAATTTATCGAACTGAGCTGTATCCAAGCTTGCTTGAATCTTTACTCTATTAACACCTTTTCGCAGATCGATCGAACCGTTTGCATTAAATTGTAAATTGGGGTCATCAATTGTCATTTGTCCGCTAAACAATTGGCTGGCGAATCGTGCCTTGGTTGAAATATTCGCATAGTTATATCCAAGTATACCAATTGAACGGATTTTACCATTGAGAAAAAAATCAGCAGATTGTTCGGTCAGACCTGTCCCTCGAATCTGGCCAGTTAGGTTTACATTCTGGAAAGTCGTGGTGTCTTTAAAATATTGCCCTAGCCGAAATTCTTGCAATGATAGATTGCCAGTGTAGGAAGACTTTTCAACAAATTCTTTATTGATTTTCAAGTTAATGTCCGACCTAATTTTGCCAAGGGTGCCATTGAAATCTCCGTTTGCTACAAAGTCGGTCAAAAAACCTGTGAATTTCCCTTTTAAAGCAAACCGATTCAAGGGCTTTATAGCTTTGAAAATATTTTCCGGAAACAGAAAAGATAAATCATTAATGTTCACCGCGCCTTGTTTGACATCTAACTCTATAAATGTTTCAGCAATAGATGGAAGTCCGTCCATTTGCAGTTTACCCGCGATTGATGTAGAACCAAGTTTGGCGAGCATGTTTTGGTAATTGAAACGCGCGATTCTACCCGAAATATTTCCCTCTAATTCCAGGGGTATTGGTAATGGAGATTTGCCTCCGCTAAAAAGCGCCAGATCTTCCGGATGAAGAACTGTCTTCTTTAGCCTTGCGTTGATTCCAACTTTTCGATTAAAATCCGAAAGATCAGCCTGTGATTTGAACTTGAATATAACAGTATCAGAAATGAAGCTTTTCCCCACGTCCATTTGAAGGTTCAAAAACTCCATGGACGTTTGTGAGATCAAAAAGAACGTTTTCAGATTGTTGACTTGAAGTCCGGTTTTATTGTCTTTTGCTTGAAGTGAGTTTACATCAAATTGTATCGTGTCACCAATCACTTTGAAGGCTTGCAGATCAGCCTCCAAACCCAATTTAAAGTGATAATAGTCGAAGCCATTTTTTATAGAATCGCTCTCCGTCTCATTATAGGCAAAATCGGTATTTGAGAGATTTATCTCTCCGATGTTTATTTTTGGGGGCTGACTCGTTGTTGTAGATGGCGGCCCATTCAAGCGATCAATAAAAATATTGATATTCAAGTTTCTTGAAGTGTCGCTTTCTTGTATCGTTTTCAAGTAGACATTTGCACCTTTTAGTTCGGCCGCATCGATATTGATGTTGTTCTGTTCCAAAATACTGGTGAACCGAAAATTAATGTTGATCTTTTCAACAGCAATCATGGTGTTTTCTTCACTGTCTTTGATTTCAAGGCGCTCAATTTCCAACTGATCATACCAGCGCAGATAAAATTTCCCTACGGTGATCTTGAAACCGAGTACATTTGAAAATTTTCGGGTATAACGATTGATAAGCCCCTCTTGAACGGCTGGTAACTGCAGTAGAAAAAAGGTCGTAACAGCTAAGGTAAGTACAAAGTATAGGGTGTATAGAAGTCCCCTTCGAAGCCACCGATACACGCGGATTTTAATAACTTGCAACCTCATTTTCTAATTACATGTATCCAACTATCCTGGCAATTGAGTCTTCCTGTGATGAGACTTCCGCGTCCGTTATTCAACAAGGCAAGGTAGTTAATAATATAATTGCCTCACAAAACGTCCACCAGAAATACGGGGGCGTAGTGCCCGAGCTTGCCTCACGCGCGCACCAACAGAATATCTTGTACGTAGTAAACGAAGCAATCATCACATCCGGTATCCAAAAATCAGACTTGCATGCGATCGCTTTTACGAGGGGTCCTGGCCTTTTGGGATCTTTGTTAGTTGGAGTGTCATTTGCGAAGGGCATGGCATTGGCGCTAGACATTCCGCTGATTGATGTAAACCACATGGAAGCGCATGTGCTGGCACATTTTATTGACCCACCCGCACCCATTTTTCCCTTTCTTTGCCTGACAGTTAGTGGTGGTCATACGCAGATTGTGCTTGTGGAGGATTACCTCTGCATGCAGGTTTTGGGTGAAACACAGGATGATGCAGTGGGGGAGGCTTTTGATAAGGCCGCCAAAATGATGGGACTTCCTTATCCTGGTGGCCCACTGATTGACAAATACGCGCAGTTGGGTAACCCTAAAGCCTTTGCATTCGCTGATACCAACATGCCTGGTTTGAGCTTTTCATTCAGCGGCATTAAGACTTCTTTTTTGTATTTTTTGCGAGATAAAAAGAGAGAAGATCCCGATTTTGTAGAAAAAAACCTGAATGACATTTGTGCCAGCCTTCAGTTTCAGTTGGTAAAAATGCTGATTCAAAAAGTGATAGCGGCCTCAAGGCAAACGGGTATCAAGCAGATAGCCATTGCCGGAGGTGTTGCAGCTAATTCAGGGCTCAGAAATGAACTTAAAGCTAGCGCCCAAAAATTCGGTTGGACGATTTATATTCCAGAGTTTCAATATTGCACAGACAATGCGGCCATGATTGCCATGGCTGCACATTTTAAATTTGTAAAGGGCATTTTTTCAGAAATGGATGTTTCACCGATAGCTAACATGGCCATAGAAAATAGATGAAGTCAAATTTCAAATCAGGCGACCAAAAAGTGTATAAAAAGAAAGTGACGGAAAATGATTTAGCCGCTTTTCATGGAGAGTTGCTACATGCAGTATGTTCTACTTTTTCACTTGCTAGGGATTTTGAATGGGCCTCAAGGCTTTTCTTCATTGAAATGAAGGACGATGATGAAGAAGGCGTTGGCACTTTTCTGAGTATCGACCATAAAAGCCCTGCTTTTGTTGGGGAAGAGATTACCTTTACTGCAACCATTGTCAAGATAGAGAAAAATGAACTCACCTGCATGATTGAATCGAGCGTGAACGGGCGACTAATTGCAGTAGGCACTACCGGTCAAAAGATGTTGAAAAAGGACAGATTAAAACAATTGTTCACAAAGCCGATTTCATGAAGTCACGATTTACCAATGATATCAATATCAAGAATAGGCAAGCTTCTTTTCAATATGAACTGATAGAAAAATTCGTTGCCGGAATTGCATTGATGGGTACTGAGATAAAGTCAATCCGAGAGGGCAAAGTTAACTTACAGGATGGCTTTTGTTTTTTTAACAATGGCCAGGTTTTTGCCAAGGGAATCAATATTACACCCTATGCCCAAGGTACACACTACAATCATGAAGCCGCAAGGGAAAGGAAGTTATTATTGAAAAAATCAGAGATAGGTAGGCTGAAAGGCAAAGTGGAAGAGAAGGGATTGACACTTGTGCCCATTCGTTTGTTTATTAACGAGCGTGGTTTTGCCAAGCTGGAAATTGCGTTAGCAAGGGGTAAAAAAACGCATGATAAAAGAGAGAGTATAAAGGAACGTGATGTCAAACGTGAACTTAGTAAATTGAAAATTAGATAGCATGGAGGTCAGTTATGGAGTTTGCCGGTTGTCAGTGGTAGCCGTTCGAAAAGAACAAAGTCACCAGTCGCTACAAGTAACGCAGCTGTTGTTTGGTGACCATTACTTAGTAGCTGAGGAGGCTGGCGATGGATTGTGGCTTCGAATTACTATTTGTTTTGATGGCACCGAAGGTTGGATTGAACGGAAACAGCATCATGCGATCTCGCAAGAATATTTTGAACAAATCAATACAACCGATTTTAAAATTACAACCGATATTTGCTCAACGATCTTGTATAAGAAATCGCCCATTACCATTTTATTAGGTAGTATCGTTCCCATTTCACAATCAGAGTTGTTTAAAATGGATGAACAATTTGCGTTTAATGGAGAAGCTAAAAGCTTGGGACAAAAACGTGATTTCGAATTTTTGAAGGCAATTTCCTTGAAATATTTGAATGTGCCTGAACAGGAGGGTGGCAAATCTCCTTTTGGCGTTGACGGAGTTGGACTGGTTCAAATGGTCTATCGAGTAAGTGGGTATTCCATATCGCGTTCTCCTGAAAAACTTGTTAAACACCAAAAAACGGTGAAGAACATTGATCGTGTGAGGCCGGGGGACATCGCATTCTTTGTGTCGCGCAAAGAAGGAAAAGTAAAAACCGGCTTATTGCTAGAGGAGAATAAAGTTCTACACGCAGATGGTCGGGTTAAAATAGACCATTTGTTGGAAGATGGTGTGTTGGATACCGAGACTAAAATTTTCACACACGAACTTAAGTCGATCATTCGGATACTGAACGATTAATCGCTGGCGTTGTTTTCAACTGTAAATCGTTTTATCTTACTGGCGTGAAACAAGTGGCGGATGTGACCATCCGTTTGTGTCAGGGCATAAAGAAACTTATTGCAGATGAACAGCAGAGTATTGGTTCTAAATCAAGACTTCAGTCCGCTGATGGTTTGCTCAGTAGAGCGGGCTTTTATTTTGGTATACCTAAACAAAAGCGAACTCGTTAGGCCAGCCAATGGGTATCGGTTGAATACGGTCACGCGGAGTTTTCAAATGCCCTCCGTTATTCGGTTAAATAGATATGTCAATGCGCCCTATAAAGGAGTGAATTTAACCCGTCAGAACATTTTTAAAAGAGATAATAATGAATGCCAATATTGTGGCACCAGACGAGACCTTACGCTAGATCATGTTATTCCAAGTTCGAAAGGAGGGCAGCATAGTTGGACGAATTTGGTAACGGCCTGTAAAAAGTGCAATGCCAGAAAGGGCGACAATACGCCAGAGGCCGCAGGGATGATTCTAAAGCGCAAGCCCTACAAACCAAGCTATGCGCTGTTCTTACGCGATGTTTCTGGGTTCAGTCACAATGAGTGGGATGAATTCTTAGAATCAAAGGCTTCCGCGTAGACTGAGGTTAAGGCTTAGGCTAAGGATTTTTCAGCATCAAAAGATCGTGCGGAAAAGTAGAAATAATCCCCCTGACATGATCACCACTACTGGCACCGTCAAGAGCCAAGCGATCAGTATATTTCTTACCGTGTCAGCTTGAAGGTTTTTAATTCCCTTGCTAGCCACCATGCTCCCCGCAATACCTGATGACAACACGTGTGTAGTGCTAACAGGCATTCCAAGGGCACTTGAAATGCCAATGGTGCTGGCTGCCACGAATTCAGCACTGGCTCCTTGCGCATAACTTAAGTGCTCTTTACCAATCTTTTCCCCAATGGTCTTAACTATTCGTTTCCAGCCGATCATCGTACCCAGTCCGAGTGAACAGGAGATGCAAAGGATCACCCAAGTCGGAGAATAGTCTGTTACTTTTCTAAGGTCGACCAGGCCTGCTAACAAAATTTCTTTATCAACTTTGCTTAAGCGTACTTCTTCCTTTTTTACAAGGGCTCGAAGACTTCGATCTAGCACCATTATATCCTTCCTCACCTCAAACTTTTTGGCTTTCTGGATGGATTCAGCGGTTTTGATTTTTGCAAAGTGTGTTTGCAAGTCATCAATATTGTACATCATGATACCCAATGCCTTTCGATCTGGTTGTGAAAGAACGCTCGAATCTACGGTCACAAGCACTTGCTCCATTCTCGTTAGAGTAGTAGGCAGAGTGGTTACGTTTTGTGAACCATTCAGTGCAAAATAACCAGGCACAATCCCAATCAATACAAGCATAAAAAGACCTACCCCTTTTTGCCCATCATTGGATCCATGAAAAAAACTAACCAACGTACATGTGATGAAAAGTATACTTCGTATCCACCATGGTGGTGGCTGGTTCTTTTTTGGTTCTTTGAAAAGCGCCTCGCCCGCTTCTGTTTTTTTAGTGACCGAGCGCAGAACAAACATCAGAATGATTGTGACTGAGAATCCAAACAAAGGCGAGATTAAAAGAGCAAGCCCTGTTTCCTCTACTTTCGCCCAATTTAGTGCCTCACCAGTTGCTTCAGTTAGGAAAGAAAAAGCAAGACCTACCCCGAAAATAGACCCAATTAGGGTATGGGAACTTGAGCAAGGTATCCCCAAATACCAGGTAAGCAAATTCCAGAAAATGGCTGTAACCAGCAATGCAAGCACCATGGCAATGCTGTGAGCAATATTTTGATCAACGAGCGTTTCGACAGGCAGGAGATTCACCACCCCCATTGCCACAGATATACCCCCCAAAAAGACGCCTAAAAAATTCCAACTGCCAGACCAGATCACAGCGACCCACGGCTTCAGCGTATTGGTGTAAATAACGGTCGCCACGGCATTGGCGGTATCGTGAAACCCATTGACAAACTCAAACGCACAAACCGCTAGTAGACAAAATACGAGAAGAATGGCGTAAGAAGTTTCTAATTCAAACATGGGGAATAGCTATAGATTTGCAATTGGGCGTCAAGATGCCTTTAAGAATTTGATTCTGCAATCAAAATTGATAGGATCAATATTATGTAAATGTTAACCTTTTTAAGTTGACTTGGATCGACAAATGAATTCTTATCCATTTTCGGGCGATGACTTTTTTGGGTAAAAAAGGGTTATTTCAATAGAAAATACCAATTATGAGAATTGAGATATTGGAAGTGGCAATGGCAATGTACCCGGAGAAGATCCTATTTCTGCCGGATAAAAAAATACTCTTGATCGCAGATCTTCATTTTGGGAAAATAAACCACTTCCGGAAGTCCGGAATAGCTGTTCCTATGCGGGCTAACATGAAAAATGCGAGTCTTTTGATTGATGCTATCAATTTTCTCAAGCCAGACAGGGTGATTTTTTTAGGTGACTTGTTCCATAGTGCCTACAATCAAGAATGGGAAACGGTCGCCCAGATTACTCATCACTTTTCTGCATGTTCTTTTGAACTGGTGATTGGAAACCATGACATTCTCTCCCTCGAAAAGTATGGCAAAAACTTATTGAAAGTTTCACATGAAGTAGCCATAGGCTCATTCATTTTGACACACGAGCCATTGAAAGATGTGCCTACCGGCATGTATAATATTGCCGGCCACATACATCCAGGCGTACGGCTGAAGGGGGGCGCGGGACAATCGTTGATGCTGCCTTGTTTCTATTTCCGAAATAATCAGGCCATTCTGCCTGCTTTTGGATCGTTCACCGGCATGGCAAAGATAAATCCTCAAAAAGGCGAAAGAGTTTTTGCGATCACAAAGGATAACGTGATCGATGTGAGTTCACCAGCGCTTTCTTAAAAACGACCAGTAATAACTATCTCTTTCGGCCTCTTCCCCGGGCCCCCTTTCCCCCTGCACCATTGCCACCGGAGAAAATGAGTCCAATGGAAAACTCTAGTCCTGTAAAATCTACTTTTGCATCTTTAAAGTCAACAGGAATTGTTTCATTTGGGCTGTTAAAAAATCCACCCGAGTAAATTCCTTTAAGAGGAAGAGGTGCGCTGCCTACCAGATAGTTGACTTCTAAAGATATTTTCAATTGGCTGGAAAATGGGATCGTCAATTCAGTTCCGAAATGGTATCCAAATCCAGGGTTATTTTCGTAGCTCAAATTCGCATTTGCGAGGTCCCAGCCCTTCAAGCTTTTGATTGCGCGGTCGATGTTCCCGTAATTAAGCTGTTGATCAAATCCGCAAAAAAAGAATCCTCCAGCTTTGAGGTCTAGTTGCACTTGTTGGCCAGCCAATTGGATGACCAATTCTGCGGGGACAAGTATAGTAAAGTTGGGCCCCAGCAAAGAGTGATTGGATTCAAGTGGAGTGTCGATGATACCAAGACCTGCCATTCGATACAAAGAAGCTCCTGTTTGCAATGCAATAAACCGGTTGAGGTTGACCCCTAGCCCTCGGATTGAAAATGGGCTTATTGGAGTAGAAAAATCACCATTGCGAGGGATGAAATAGGAAAACGAGAGACCCACGTCTTGCCCGCTGGCTTTGGTAGCCATTACCCCGAAAAGGCAAAGGGCGAACACGATTTTTTTCATCAGGTATTGCAAAATAAGTTACGAATATAATCAACAAAACATTCATGGAATGTGAACCGCGAAAACCGGTTGAACTTGTTACATTTAACCCTGATTGTAAAAAACAGCTTATGAAAAGAATAACCACTTTTTCCTTAATCGCATTGGTAATCGCTGGCTGTGGCGGAAAGAAAACCGCTGCAGATCTGATCATTCGGGGCGGAACGATTTATACCATGAATGCCCAACAACCCGAAGTTGAAGCGGTTGCCGTTGCCGGAGGGAAAATAATTTATGCCGGGGATGCAGATGGGGTCACCGAGTTTGACGGAGAAAAGACCAACTCTATTGATTTAAAAGGCCGAACAATGACCCCCGGATTAATTGAAGGGCATGGGCATTTTATGGGCCTTGGCTACAATGAATTGGATCTTGATTTGATGAACGTAAAAAGTTATGAAGAAATGGTTGAGAAGGTGAAGTTGGCCGTAGCGAAAGCAGAGCCCGGTCAATGGATTATTGGTAGAGGGTGGCATCAAGACAAATGGACTAAGAAGCCGGAAAAGATGATCAAAGGCTTCCAGACTCATGAATTGCTCAGCGCTGCCTCGCCCGACAATCCGGTATTCTTGAAACATGCCAGTGGCCATGCCGGTTTTGCCAATGCCAAGGCGATGCAGTTGGCGGGTGTCAATCAGCTATCGGTAGAAAAATTGAGCAAGGAAATAAACGAAGGGGGCGAGATTATTCGCGATGAACTTGGTAATCCCACCGGGATTTTTAACGAAAGAGCGCAATCTCTCATTACGAAACAAATTCCTGAGGAGACGGAGGAAAGGGATGTGCGTGCGATGGAATTGGCCATGCAAGCATGCCTGCGAAACGGTATTACCAGTTTTCACGATGCGGGAGCTTCTCGAAAAAGCATTGATCTCTTTCACAAGTTCAAGAAGGAAGGCAAATTGAATACCCGGCTTTACGTGATGCTCACTGGTTTTGATCCGACACTTGTTTACGAATACCTTAGGCGCGGTCCAGAAATTGACAAAGAGAATTTATTGACGATCCGTTCAATCAAGTTAAATTGTGATGGCGCATTAGGGTCAAGGGGAGCTTGGTTACTAGAACCTTATTCAGACCGACCTGATTTTAGTGGAATGGCCACCCTTTCCATGGACACAGTGCTTAAAATTTCAAAGGAAGGTTTGAAGGGAGGGTTTCAGGTTTGTTCTCACGCAATAGGTGATCGTGCGAATAGAGAGATTCTTGATAGATATGATGCAGCCTTTCAAGAAAACCCGGAAAAGGCGCGGGACGCGCGGTTTCGCATCGAGCATGCACAGCACATTTCGCCAGCAGACCTGCCTCGTTTTGCAAAACTTGGAGTAATACCCGCTATACAAGCCATTCATCTTTCTTCTGACAGACCTTGGGCAATCGATCGATTGGGCGCAAAGAGAATTAAAGAAGGCGCTTATATGTGGCAGACGTTGTTAAAATCAGGCGCAAAGCTCGTCAATGGAACAGATGTTCCTGTGGAGCCGATCAATCCTATTGCTAGTTTCTATGCTTCAGTAACAAGAAAAACTCTCCAGGGCCAACCCGAAGGAGGATATGAGCCAGCTGAGAAAATGACTCGGGAGCAAGCGCTTAGATCCTATACGTTGGATGCAGCCTATGGTGCTTTTGAAGAAGATGTGAAGGGCTCCATTGAGGTTGGTAAACTCGCGGACTTTACCGTGCTTTCTCAAGATATATTGAAAGTGGACGAAAATCTTTTGCTATCCACTGAGGTAGAGATGACCATCTTTGGGGGAAAGGTACTATTTGAGCACAAAAAAAGAGTCGACAATTGATGCCGACTCTTTAGTATTTTTTTTTGGGAGAGCCCTATTTCAGGAACTTGTGTGCGCGATCCATAAGCATTTTTCGGTCAGCCGTAATAGAGGGGTCGCTGTAAATACGTGACGAAAGTTCTGCTACTACGGATTTCTTGTAGCCTAATTTCTCTGCAATGTCTTCGCAGAAGTGAATTTCACTTTTGAATACCTGCCCATCACTTTTCATGAGTTGAATTAAATGGTAGAGGTTTTCAAATTTCTCATCTTCGGTAAATGTGTCGAAAGACAAAATGGGTTGTGGAGTCTTTAACATTTCATCCACTACTTCCTTTGCGATCCCATTCGCCTTGGCCAATGTATAGATTACTTTGGCTTCTTTTTCTGCCACCGTGCTATCACTTGCTGCTAAATTTATCAGAATATTTAATTGGTCTTTAATCATAATGATTTAATATTTGAACAAAGTTATGAATAACATCACTCGAAATTTAGGCAAAATTTGGTTAATTATTACACTCATTTGACTTTTTTGATAAGCTTGCAACGGTAGATGCAACCCTTTAGCCTTCAACTGGTCTTTGGTTCAGTCGAGATTGATACCAATAAACCAAAGTTAGTCTGCGAGATTTTCTATTGACCCAAAAAATACATCTTATGAAGAAGTTATTTGTAGTCGTTTTGAACGTATTGTTTGTAAACGCAACGTTTTCCCAACAAATCGAAACAAGGCAGGTGGGCTCTTTCCAGGGCATCAAGTCGTCCCAAGCGATCGATGTCTATTTAAAAAAAGGGAATAAAGAGGAGGTTAAGGTGGAGGTTTCCAATGGAAGTATGTCAGATGTGCTTACCGATGTTTCAGGTTCAGTGTTGAGAATCCGCATGCGGGATGGCAGTTACAAAAAGATAAGCGTTAAAGTCTATGTTACTTATTTAAAAATGGAAAAAATTGCGGCCAGCTCAGCTTCCAATGTTTTTTCGGAGGGGCAGATAATAACACCTTCTATGTCGATCAGCGCTTCCAGTGCGGCATCTGTCGAGATAGGGCTTGATGCCGACATCACAAAAGTTGACGCTTCTAGTGCCGCCAACGTTCAGTTAGAAGGAAAATCGAAGCGATTAGAAGTAGAAGCCAGTAGCGCAGGAGACGTAGATGCCTACGAGTTGAGTAGCGAAATTGTGGATGCCAACGCAAGTAGCGGAGCCAGTGTTAAGGTGAATGTGTTGAAAGAGATTGACGGACACGCCAGCAGCGGGGGCAGCATAAAATACAGAGGAACACCCAGCCGAACAAATACGGGCTCTAGTAGCGGAGGCTCTGTAAAAAAATCAAATTAAATTAAATAGAGAGAAAGCATTTCACTTCTTACTTCTTCGTCTTTGAATTTGTGTTCGTTCCTCCAATTGGTTCAATTCCCAATTGATCCAAGCAAGGGAAATATTCTTAGCATAAAATGAATCAATTTTGATAGCATATTCTGCTGATTTTGCTTTCCAAGGGTAGTTTGTCATATTCGTAATTTTTTTGATTAGACGTTATTTGATTGCTTTTAGTTTAAACCCAAACTATGCATTAGGAATGCATAGTTTGCCCAAGGGGTTGACGATCCGCCTGAGGCGGATGTCAAGGTTAAACCTCGTGACGCTTTCGGTCAGAGTCAGACATTTATCGTCTGACCTGACAATGAAAATCACCAACTTGGTTTTTTTACTTGGGGCTAAATCGTTGATTTTCATTCGTCAATTATGCAATGCTGACAGTACCGTCAGCATTGCATAATCTGCGTTAAACTGTTTCTTTGATTTTTAATCAAAGGTGTATGATCGACTTGAAGGAGATTTCAGCAAATGGCTTTTGGTTCATTTTCTTGCTTGTTTTATTGCGTTATCTGGTTGTGGCGGCCGCTGCATTTGCGGCTTTCTACTTTTTCTGGAAATCAAAATGGTCATTTAAAAAGATTCAAATACGGTTCCCCAAGAGAAGTGATTACCTTAGAGAAATAGGCTTTTCGCTTGTGACGGTGGTGGTTTTTGCAGCCGTAGGCTACACATTGTTTTTTACGCCAATACGGAGTTTCACAAAGTTGTACACTTCCATCGATGAATTCGGTGTCGCCTACTTTTATACGAGTGTTGTTTTAATGCTATTGATCCACGACACATACTTTTATTGGACACATCGGGCCATGCACTCATCTGCACTTTATAAAAGGGTTCATAAAGTTCACCATCTGTCTACAAATCCTTCACCTTGGGCGGCATACGCTTTTCATCCACTTGAGGCAATGGTAGAGGCAGGAATTGTGGTTGTTCTCGCATTTATAATTCCTGTTCATCCACTATCCATTAGTCTCTTTTTGTTGATCATGATGATCTATAACGTGTATGGACATTTAGGCTATGAACTTTATCCTAAACGATTTTCACGGAGTAGAGTTGGTAGGTGGATCAACACGTCTGTCAACCATAATCAGCATCATCAGTTTTTTACTGGTAACTATGGGCTCTATTTTCTGTGGTGGGATCGATGGATGGGAACCATTCGCGAAGATTACGACAAACAGTTTGAAGAAGTGAAAACTCGACAACCTACCGCGAACTAAATATTTCTGTCTTTTTCCTGAAATAGAATCGCAAGGCGAAAGAAGTCGTAACACCAATGGCCATGCCACCGAGCACATCAAACGGGTAGTGTACGCCAAGATAAATTCGAGATAAGCCAACAAGACCTGCCCAAAAAAAGAATGGCAAAAAATACTTTGGTTGGGGGAGTAAAAAGGAAAGTGCAGCAGCGGAAGCGAAGGCTTCAGTGGTATGACCGCTCGGAAAGGAGAATCCTCCTCCAACACTGAGTTGGACGATTCGGGCGTCCACTTCGTAAGGACGAGGAATTAATCCAATATTTTTGATGGCGTACGAGATTAAACCGGCTATACCTACGCTGACACCCACATAAACGAACGAGAGCCGTGAATTCCTTTTAATCGAGGTCCTGTCAAACTCTTTGAAAACAGCAATTGCCAGCGGTACACCCAGGCTGAAGAATGTTATCGAATCGGAGACAATCTGTAAAAACAAAGTGGTCGTGCTTGTTCCCTTGGATTGGAGCCATACAATGAAATCCAGTTGTGGAAGATGTTGCAACGAAAACATTAAGCACACGATGACGAGGAGAATTCCGGCTAACTTCCACACAGAGGAAGCATTATTCTTTTCTAGTCTAGACATTTTTCTTTGCTTTCAACTTGGGTAAGCCTGTAAAAATAAGTGATAATAAGTGATATAGAAGACTTCGTGATAAATCAGGACAAATCATTTTGCCTTTTGAAAAAGCCATCCAGACAAGGCAATGTCATTTTTACCCATTTTGTCGTCTTTGGGAACTATTTTTTCTAAAATAGCCCAATATTTAATCCTACAATTCACAATTTTCGTCTAAATTTCGACCCAATTGATAAAAAAACAACCACTATGTCTCAATTACGATTTGAAGCCCTAAAAAAACTAAATGACCGACCGAAGATTCATGTTGACGCGATTACGCCCAATATCTCCCAGTTTTTTGGGGAGAATGTTTTCGGGATGCAGCAGATGCGTGGAACATTGGCTCCGGCCGTGTTCAAGAAAGTAAGTCAAGCAATCAAAAACCATGAGAAAATTGACGAAGACACTGCTGATGCGGTTGCCTCCGCAGCAAAATCGTGGGCGATTGCGAAAGGTGCCACCCACTTTACACATTGGTTTCAACCGATGACGGGAGGTACTGCAGAAAAGCATGATTCGTTCTTTGATGCGCTTTCAGGTATTGAAAAGTTTAAAGGAAGTGAATTGGTGCAGCAGGAGCCGGATGCATCTTCCTTCCCAAGCGGTGGCATTCGCAGCACGTTTGAGGCTCGCGGGTATACAGCCTGGGATCCAACTTCACCCATGTTTTTGTATGGAAAGACGCTGAGTATTCCAACGATTTTTGTGTCTTATACCGGAGAAACACTCGATACTAAGTCACCCTTGCTTAAGGCATTGAAGGCCGTTGATTTGGCCGCGACAAAGGTGTGTCAGCTTTTTGATAAAGACATCAATCATGTGGTTGCTTCACTGGGAGCGGAACAAGAATATTTTGCTGTTGACAAGGCCTTGGCAAGCGCACGTCCTGATTTAGTGATGGCCGGCCGCACGGTATTTGGCCACTCGCCAGCTCGGGGACAGCAATTGGAGGATCATTATTTTGGAACCATCCCATCACGTGTTTATGATTTTATGCGTGATTTTGAAATTGAGTCATGGAAATTGGGGATACCAGTACGCACGCGTCATAATGAAGTGGCCCCTAGCCAGTTTGAAGTAGCTCCTCTTTTTGAAGAAGTGAACGTAGCCAACGACCATAATCAATTGATGATGGATGTGATGAGCCGGGTAGGCGACAAGCACAATTTAAAAATCCTTTTTCATGAAAAACCATTTGCCGGACTGAACGGGAGTGGAAAACATAACAATTGGTCATTAATTACCGACACTGGCGTAAACTTGTATGCTCCATCAAGTTCAGCTCGCGACAACTTACTCTTTCTTACATTTTTTATCACCACCATCAAGGCGGTGCATGAACATGCCGATTTGTTAAGAGCGAGTATTGCTACCGCGGCCAACGATTTTCGTCTAGGCGCGAATGAGGCTCCACCAGCTATCATGTCCGTTTTTATCGGTGCACAAATGACAGCAGTCTTGGATGAGCTAGAGAAGAAAGGGAATGTGAAAATTGAGAAAGGCGACAACATGTATATGAAATTGGGGATTGATCAAATTCCTGAAATTATTTTGGATGCTACCGATCGAAATCGCACGTCTCCTTTTGCGTTTACCGGAAACAAGTTTGAGTTTCGAGCGGTGGGCAGTAGCGACAATTGCGGAACTCCGATGACTGCACTTAACTTGATAGTGGCCGATCAGCTTTCGAAGTTCTACGATACGGTAAGTAAAGAAATTGAGAAGGGTGAAGAAAAGAGACTCGCGATTGTAAATGTATTGCGGAAATATATTAAGGAATCAAAGGCGATTCGCTTTGAGGGTGATGGATATTCTGATGAGTGGGTGAAGGAAGCTGCAAAAAGAGGGTTGAATAATATTAAGAACATGCCTCGCGCAATTGACGCTTACCTCTCCAAAAAATCGTTAGAACTGTTTGAGACCCACGATGTGCTAAGTCACAAAGAAGTGGAAGCCCGCAATGAAATCAAGCTGGAGAGTTATATCAAGAAAGTGCAGATCGAGGCACGTGTGATTGGCGATTTAGCGATGAATCATATTATCCCTACCGCTATAGCGTATCAGAATAAATTAATTACAAACGCAAATGGTTTGAAAGGGCTTGGCGTGGATAACAAAGCAGTTGTTCAGACTATCAAAGAAATATCTGAGCATATTGAGGTGATCAAAAACGGAGTTCGCCAAATGATTGATGAGCGGAAGCGGATCAATAAAATTACAGATACGCATAAACGCGCGTACGGATATTGTGATGATATTAAAGAGAAATACTTTGATAAGATTCGTGATGCCGTAGACGAACTCGAGCTGTTGATCGATGATGAAGATTGGCCGTTGGTGAAATACCGTGAATTATTATTCTTGAGATAGAAATTAAACCCAGATTATGCAATAGAAATTCTATTGCATAATTGACGAATGAAAATCAACGATTTAGCCCCAAGTAAGAAAACCAAGTTGGTGATTTTCATTGTCAGGGTTTAACCTTGACAATACTGACGGTACCGTCAGTATT
>JADBYK010000049.1 GCA_020403045.1 Cytophagales bacterium | reverse complement strand
TAAAAGATTAACGCCCGTTCGTAGCCCAAGCTTAAAAGTCTTTTCACTACGAAGAACACTAAGATACCACAAAGAACACGATCAATCTTGCTTTGTGCGCTTCGTGAAAGTCGTTGTGAACATTGTGGTAAAAGATTAACGGCCGAATAGCTCTTTAAAGACCTCCGTTAGTTTACCGAAAGATTTGACTTCGATCTTTGATTTTTTCAAGTCAATGGATTTTTGACTGTATTTTGAAATATAGATTTGTTCGAAGCCCAACTTTTCCGCTTCAGAAATTCGCTGGTCTATTCTATTTACAGCTCTCAGTTCTCCACCCAACCCAATCTCCGCAGCAAAACAGATTTTGTCTGAAACGGGAATCTCTTCCATCGATGAAATAACTGAAATACAAATGGCTAAGTCAATGGCCGGATCCTCGACACTTATGCCTCCAGCCATGTTTAAGAAAACGTCTTGTGTACCAAGGCGAAAGCCGCATCGCTTTTCCAATACAGCCAATAGCATATTCAATCTCTTCTGATCAAAGCCTGTGGGCGTACGTTGTGGCGTTCCGTATGATGCAGGACTCACAAGCGATTGTATTTCAATCAACAACGGTCTGTTGCCCTCGATCGTTGCGCCAATTGTAGCCCCCGTCAGGTTCCCATCTTTCTGTGAGATCAATATCTCCGAAGGATTGGAGACTTCGCGCAAGCCATTGCCCAGCATTTCATAAATGCCAATTTCAGACGTAGAGCCGAATCGGTTTTTAGTTGTTCTCAAAATCCGGTAGGCCAAATGCCGGTCGCCCTCAAACTGCAAAACAGTGTCAACCATATGCTCTAACACTTTTGGTCCGGCCAGCATTCCGTCTTTGGTAATATGTCCGACTAAAAAAACGGGTGTGTTGGTTTCCTTTGCAAACTTCATCAGCTCAGCAGCACACTGTCGAACTTGTCCCACGCTTCCGGCTACTGAATCCAACTGATGCGAATGCAACGTTTGAATGGAGTCGATGATTAATAACTGGGGCTGAATGGTTTCAATTGCTTGAAAAATGTTCCGTGTATTTGTTTCGGTCAGGACAAAGAAATTTTCATTCACGGTTTTCGTCAGATCACTCAATCGCTCAGCTCTCATCTTTATTTGCTGATCACTTTCCTCCCCCGATACATAAAGAACACGGAGCTTTTTTAGCGCCAGCCCAACTTGCAGCATCAATGTTGATTTTCCAATACCCGGTTCACCTCCAATTAAAACCAGGGAACCATACACGATGCCTCCACCCAATACCCTATTTAGCTCGAGGTCAGATGAGCTAATTCGAATCTCTTTGGTGGATTCTATTTCACTTAGTGTTTTTGGCTTTTCTTGCCTTGTCTTTCCTGGCTCCGGTCTCCATTCATTTTTTGTGAGTTCTTCTTTGTTGACAATCTCTTCTACAAAAGAATTCCAGGAATTGCATGAGGGGCACTTACCCAACCACTTGGCGGATTCATAACCACAGCTTTGACAGAAGAAAGAAGTTTTGGATTTGGCCACAATTCGTTTATTACTTTTTATTTAAAAGGCGAGTCCGGTTCTTTCGCCATTGTCTTGTAAACGATTTTGTCCATAAAACCGGGAGCGAATTTATTTAACAAGACAGTTAGTTTTCCTTGATTAGTCATGATGAGGATTTTTTGGCGCCTGACCGTTGCTTTGTAAATTCGTTCGGCACATTCTTCCGCACTCATCATATCACTTTCATCTCTGGGCGATTCGCCTTGTTCTTTACCCGAGCTATTTAAGGCACGCTTACGTGTGTTAGATGCTGTGAACCCTGGACATGCAGTCAATACGTGAATTCCTTGATATAACAATTCTGTGCGAAGCGTTTCTAAAAAACCAATTAGCGCAAACTTCGATGCAGAATATCCGCTTCGGCCTGGTAAGCCACGATACCCGGCAATGGATGAAATGCCTATGATCGATCCTTTGTTCTTCAATATCTCGGGCAAGCAAGCTTGTGTGGCATAAAGCACTCCAAAAAAATTAATATCCATTACTTTTTTGATCACCGCCAAATCAAGTTCTTGGAAAAGCGCCCGCATGGTAATGCCCGCATTATTTATTAAAACATCAATTCTTCCAAACACTCTCAACGCCTCTTCTGCCATTTTTTTGTTGTCGCCTTCTACACTGACATCCGCTTGAAATCCATGCACTTGAATGCCTTGCTGCCGAAGTATTGAAACTGTATTCTGTAATTCTGTGTTGTTTCTTCCTGTGATTAAAATTCGTGAACCGTTTCTACCAAAAACTTCTGCCAATGCCTTGCCTATTCCAGAAGATCCACCAGTAATCACAACAACCTTATCCTTCATATTTCGTTTTTTCCAGAGCAAAAGTAACTAAACATACACTAATCTTAAGCCATGTTATTGCTTCGTGTGTTAGCGAAACTTCCCTTCTCAGTTCTCTATCTGCTTTCTGATTTTCTTTTCTTTGTCAGCTTTCGTGTCATCAAGTATCGAAGGGCTATAGTCTGGGATAATCTTAAAAACTCCTTTCCCAACAAAGACCATGAAGAGTTGCGAATCATTGAACGAAACTTCTATGCAAATCTCTGCGACTATGCGGTTGAAACACTGAAACTATTATCTATTTCCAAGGACGAGTTATCGAGAAGAATGTCCTATTCCAACCCCGAAATCCTACAGCCTTATGCCAATCGAAATCAGTCGGTAATTCTAATGGCCTCGCACCAATTTAATTGGGAATGGTTAATGGTTTCCGGAAGCGTCAACCTGCCGTTAAGATTAGATTTCATTTACCAACGGGTAAGTAGTCAAAGCTTTGACCACTTGATCATGCAATGCCGTACTCGATTTGGTGGATATCCTATTGAGCGAAAGCAAACCGCTCGGGAAGTAATCAAGAGAAAAAACATTACCAGAGCCATCGCTATCGTGGCCGATCAGTTTCCAAGCCACGAGAAAAAACACTGGGTTCCTTTTTTGAATCAAGAGACTGCGTTCTTCCTCGGACTCGGCCAACTAACGGTGCTTACACAATGTCCTGCTTTTTTCGTTCGATCGAAAAAAATCAAGAGGGGTTATTATGAAGCAGAAATCATTCCCTTGACCGTTCCGCCTTATGAAAAAGGAAGTCAAATGGTGGTTGATAAATATGCGGCCGTAACAGAGTCTTTTATCAAAGAACAACCCGATAATTGGCTATGGTCACATGCCCGTTGGAAACACAAACGCGAAGCTGATCAGCCGATAAGCACCTGAGCAAGTTTTCTCATTTCGCTTTCTCTATTATACACGTTTGGAGAAACACGGATGGCATCGCCCCGAAAAGAAACGGAGATGTTATTTTTTTGTAATCTGATTTTCAGTCTTTCTCGATCAATCCTGTCTGGCAGCCGAACGCCAAAAAGATGATTTGCTCGATTTTTTTCGTCCTCAATCCAAAAGCCATTTTCTCGAAGTTCCGCAATGGCACCGCTGGCCATTTTGGAGCAGTATTGTTGAATGTTTTGGGGTTTCCACGCATTAATTTGCTTCAGCGCAGCAAGCAGCATGGGCACTAAAATGAAATTGCTATGCTCCCCCACTTCATAACGAAGTGCCCCTGGCTGGTATTCGTTTTGATAATTCACCAAGCCAGCAAAATTTTCACTATGCTTACGGTTGATCCAGTTTTCTTCGATTGGTTTACCTCCATCAAAATTAGATCCGTAATAGGCCAACCCCAGTGAATATGGCCCCATCAACCATTTGTATCCTCCACAAATGAGAGCATCGGGTTGAATTTGTTCAACATCAAAGGGAAGAGCACCTACCGATTGAGTGCCATCAATAACCAATAAAGAGCCCACTTCTCTTGTTCTTTTTCTTATCTCCGCAAGCTGAAAGAGTGTGCCGTCCGCCCAGTGCACATGCCCTAGTGCAACCAACTTTGTTTTGTTGTTAATAGACTGAAGAATACGTTCGTTCCAAATCTTCCCCCTTCCTGCAAGATCCGATGGTGGGGAAATCACTTTTAATTCAGCTTGTTTTTCGGATGCCAATTTTTGCCAAGGATAATAGTTGCTCGGAAATTGTTCGGCCGCAACAATCATGTTTTCCCCTTTGCTAATGCGCACATTGGCTACCACATTGGCCATGCCGTATGAGACAGACGGGATTATTACGATTTGCTTTTTGTCAGGCGCACGGATCAGTTTCGCAAATTCAGCCCGCACTTTTTCCGTATCACCAAAAAAATCACTGGTTGAAATTGAAAATGGATTTCTTTTTCGCTTGATGCCTTCTATACCTGCCTTTTCCACACTCTTCAAAAGTGGACTCATGTAGGCGCAATTCAGATAGATGGTATTGGCAGGTAGTGAAAACTTTGAACGTTGGTTGGAAAGCATGTTAGTAGTTTTTGCGTGACAGACCCAGTGAATCACGTAAGCCAATAAACTCATTTTTATTCTTACTCCAATAATCTAACCGGATACTTTTTTCTAAAGCGGCTTTGGTAGTCACCTGCTTCCCGCGTTCAACGAAGTATTCTTCCCAACCCATTATCGTATGGGGAAATTTTTCCAGATAGGTTATAACCAACGTCCGGTTGAGTAGTGGCATTTGAATCGAATACGAAACTTGATCATTTCTTTTCTCCGAGTTAATCATTGCTTTTTGTTCTTTCATAGGAGTATGCAGCAGGCGAGTGAAGAAAAATCCGGGAATAATAGTTACTTCTCCAAGTGGCAATCGCTCCGGATCAAGTCGGATCAGATTCCACAGTTCGTCTTCCAACCAAGTAGCTTTGAGGATTTCCGATTGGTCGCCCTCACTTTCAAAATAGGAATTGGACTGAATCTGATATTTCTTGTTTTTCAAATTCAACTGACCAAAAACCTGCCCACACCACTCCTGCGAACTAAATGTAGTTTTTAGTGTATGTGGAAAAACCTCCCGCTCGATGGGTGTAAACACCGACAACATCATAGAATAGGGATAAACGCCCGTTATAAAATTCTTTGTGAAGTTCATCTTCAAAACCGAAACCTTATCGCTTCCGGCACCTGACGGATCATCTAGTTTCACTTGCCTTTTTTGAGAAAAGTCTTCACTGACAAAAATAAGAACAGCGCTTCCATCGCGATCCTCACCATATCTCGACTGAGATAACCTATACGTATTGATTTCTGCCTGCCCATTGAACCAATACTTCTTGAACTCTTCCTTTTGGTAAGGGCGAGTGCTGGTATCCTGCACAGCGATCGGCTTTGTACATGAAAAAGCAATGATGCAAAAAAGCGGTAGTGGTAATCTTAACATAATTGTAGTGTTGCAAGTCCCATCGGAAACAATAGTCTTAAAAAGAAATCAAAAAAACATCTCTGTCAATTGATCATTTGTATTTTTATTGGGTTACCATGTTTGCCATTGGCCGATCAAATCAAAAGAATATCTCTATGAAGGTCGCCTGTGAGCAATACAAAGGAATCACATATATTCGAATTGCGGCATTACCCGAAAAACAAAAACAGCAATTTTGGGTTTCTTTCGACCAAGAAAAAATCATCAAGATTCTGAAAGACGATACGTTGCTGAACGATTGCATCTTGTTTAGCGACTATACCGAATGGCTGAATTCTGTTTTCAAAGAAGAGCTGAGTATGCCGTTGACGGAGTCAATAAATGTCGTTCGTCAGGTAGCCTAATCCCAAATCCCTTTAGGCACAATTTCTAAAACATTTCCAATGGGATCATTGAAGTAAAATGATTTCTGCCCGTTGTCCCAAGTGACTTCATCAATCACAGCAATATCCATAGATTCAATTTCTTTTTTGGCTCTTTCATAGTTATTGGCTTCTACCTCTAATGCGAAATGATATTTACCGCTTGAGTAGTGCGCTGGCGGACTCTTCTTCAAAGAGGAACTGTTCGGATTAAAGCAAAGAAGTACCGAACTACCCGTCCGAAAAAAGACGTGCTTTTTTTCGACAAAGGAAATGATGGGCAAACCCAATTTTTCGTGGTAGAAATGAAGAGCTAGTTCTAAATCTGCGAAGTAAAGGCAGGTTTCCTTTACCTGTGTAAATTGAGTTGTCAACATGGTGAAAATGGCGTTTGTTAAAGTTACATGAAAGTGTTTAGCGATCCATTTCTATTCTACTGAAAACTAGGTTGTTAGCGTGAGGCAGCTAAAAGCATCCTCCTTAGTTGTCCACAAAGAAGTGATTAATCAATATGCATTTAATAATTTGATAATCAGTTAATTAAGTGTTAACATGCGAATAATGTGGATAGAACATCGCTTTTGTGGAATTCTTTTTTGATTGAATTTCTTGTATTTAACCAACTATTTGTAATAAACCGATTATGTTGAAAAGTTAGACAAAACTTACATGCTAAAAGAACGTACTAAACAGCTATTGTGCTTTAAATTTGCTGCGCCAGTCCACTACTTTCATGAGACCATTGATCCTCTTTTTCCTGCTTTGTTCAAGCTCCGTTTTTAGCCAGTCGGTTGAGTCGGTGAAATTGGTCGATCTGCAAAAAATGATTCAAACCACTGGCGACCGTGTTCTGGTGATCAACTTCTGGGCTACGTGGTGTGCGCCCTGTATCAAAGAGATTCCCTATTTTGAAAAGCTTAACGCAGAAGACAAAAATGCAGAGGTGGTTTTAGTGAGTATGGATCACGACCTGGATCCGAATACTGACAAAGTCAATAGATTTGTAACTCGAAAGAAAATAAAATCGCGAGTTTTAGTGTTGACTGAGAGTGATCCCAATTCGTGGATTGATAAGATTGACAAACGCTGGTCGGGCGCCTTGCCGGCAACACTTGTTGTAAATAGTAAAACAGGCAAACGAGAATTTACTCAGGGCGAACTAGGAGAGGGCGAATTGGAAAAATTGATAGCTAAAGTGAAAAACCAATAATTAAACAATAGACAGATTATGAAAACAACTTTTTTAATGATGCTCATTGCGCTGCTTTGGGCAGGCTCACCTGTAAAGGAAGGTTATGAAATCGGTGACACCGCTGCTGATTTTAAGCTGAAAAACGTAGATGGTAAAATGGTTTCCCTGGCTGATTTTAAAGATGCCAAAGGATTTATCGTTGTGTTTGACTGCAACACGTGCCCTTACTCAAAAGCATACAATGAAAGAATTATTGCTTTAAACAAAAAATACGCTTCTCTTGGCTTCCCGGTTATCGCCATCAACCCAAATGATCCAACTCAATCAAGAGGTGATTCATTTGACGAAATGGTAAAAGTGGCAAAAAAGAAAGGTTATGACTTCCCCTACTTGGTCGATGAATCTCAATCTGTTGCAAAATCATTTGGAGCAACCAATACTCCGCATGCTTTTGTGCTTACCAAAGAATTGAAAGTAGCCTACATTGGTGCCATTGACGACAACGCGCGTAAACCACAGGAAGCAACTAAACATTATGTTGAAGATGCAGTAAACGCGCTGTTGACCGGAAAACCTATTACCACAACAAAAGTAAAAGCGATTGGCTGCGGGATTAAATGGAAGAACGCTTGAACCCAAACTATGCATTAGGAATGCATAGTTTGCCCAGGGGGTTGACGAAAACATTGGTTTCCAATGTTTTGTCAAGGTTAAACCCTGACAATGAAAATCACCAACTTGGTTTTCTTACTTGGGGCTAAATCGTTGAT
>JADBYK010000048.1 GCA_020403045.1 Cytophagales bacterium | reverse complement strand
TGTTTGGGGCTTTCAAAATCTCATTTTGATTGGTTACCGTATTGAAGTAGGAATGCTGGTAGTCAGACAGTGAGCTGCCCACTTTATACCAATAGCGGATACTCGGCACAATGGTAATGCCTTTTGCAAACCCGTCCTTTTTTTCAAATGGCAGCCATCGGTAGTAGGCACCAAAGCCAAGCGTGTAGGTATTGAAATTGACAATACTGTTTTCGGTAGATTGTTCGTAGTAAGTTTCGTATATATGTAACTTTGGTTCAAACCGAAGATTGAATGATTTGGTAAATCGGTACCCAATTCCAACCCCCAATGAATGCGTAATCTTGAAGTTCACTCTTTGACGCTCGTATTCATCAGCCACAAATTTTCCATCGGCATGTAAATTAAATCCATGCGAATAGTCGATCACCCATTTTTTCATCCAGTAGTTACCCTCCACGTTAAAGCCCCGGAGTAAAATCGGCTGATTCAAACCAAATACTAAACTGAATTTATTCTTTTCAGACACATCCTGCGCTTGCGAGAGGAGTGAAAAAAACAGTAATGCGATGACTAAACTTGTAATTGTTTTTTTGTTTGTTTTCATGGTTAATTGTTTAAAGAGTTGAATGGTTTTTTATTTCAGACTATAAAATCACTAGTGTTTTTTCGATACGAATATTCTAATGGGCTTCCTCTTCCAATCCGTACAGCCATTTGTACTTTCGATGGTGCATTGACCTTCATTCGACTATTGAATTCATCATGCAGTTTTTTCATCGAAGCAAATTCCTGCAACACTTGGCTTAGCGGGTGAATGAAAAATCCCTGATCGTAGGCCGCTAATTGAAAGCGGGCGTAGTCTTCTCCACATTTCAACCAATCAATTAGTTGATTATTTCCCGTGGTAAAGGTTACTACACCTTTCGAGGTCATGACCACTTCGTGATATGTCTTCAAATAGTTTTCAATGCCACTTTTGTTATGCCACGCTTTTTTAGAATAACCATTCAACATTGTTTCTGCTATCCAACGCTTCAGTCCTTTCATGCCACCCGTGCGCAGATTGATGCCATCCTTCTTTTCAGCGATATCATCCTTCACCCGAAACCATTGGCGTGATTCATCGTACGCATTCCAATCATTGCATTCCACTTCCATGCCTTTGTATAAAAGCTCGAGAAGCGAAGGCAGTTCGACCGGATTGTTGCACAGCTTAATCTCACAATGTTGAGAAGTCGTTCTTTCCAAAATGATATTAAACTCTTTTTCGGTAATCAGATTGCCACTATACAGGCCTCGGTTCGTTTGTCGTTCATAGATATGTTTAAAAAGAGGATCTTCATTTACTGAGTTGGCTACTACTGTGAGTCGGGCAACCGGCTTATTACCAATTTCACTAAATGAGTATTCGCCTTGAGGCAAGTATTCAACTTGAGGCGTATAGCCCAAACTGGATGCACCCATTCTAAACATGGCTACGAAACTTCCACAGCCAATGTGAATCTGGCGTGCAGGAGGATCAGTAGCGGGCAAGATTTTCTTTTCATCCACAAAGAGGAGCGCCTCGTGGTCATTGACTATTTTGAATTTCCAGGCCTGTGTGTTATGAGGATTCGGTGCGTTAAGCCCCAGCGTAATGGCCTTCAAGATGGGCTCCTTAAAATCATTTGGATGAGGTCTTCTATTTTTATAGCCTTCTTCTGGGATTTCAGAGGAAGCACCACTGGTATCAAGTGCAAAGGCAGCGAGCATCGCGGTGGCGACCAGCATACCGCTGGCAACCAAGAATTCTTTCCTTTCCATAGTTTTTTTCATTTTTCAGAGCCGACTTTAACCCTGATTGACGGCACAAACATCCATCAATGGATGGCATGGATCGCCTTAAACTATCGGATGAGACTTGTTTTTGGAAGATGAGACCTGATTTGCTGCGCTCTGGTTGGCACCTGTCCTAGCTCAACTGGTTTCGCACTTGATATTCCTTTGGCGAAAGCCCAGTTTGTTCTTTAAATATGCGGTTTAACGAAGCTTTCGAGTTAAAACCACTATCCAAGCCCAACGCCAGAATGGTAAATTTTTTCTTGGAGGGGTCAACGAGCAGTTTTTGCAAATGCTTGACCCTATATTCGTTCACAAAATCGTAAAAAGGCTTTCCCGTAGTGGAGTTGATAGTTTGGGATAGGTTGTGAGTCGTTATGTCGAGTAAATCAGCTACTTCTTGCAATTGGAGTTTTGGTTCCAAATAAATCTTTCGGCTATCAAAAAGCAAAACGAGATTTTGAAAGATGGTATCCAGCTCACCCGAGGTTAGTGAAGAGGTCTTGTATTTTGTCGATGAATCTGGTAGTAGCAATTCAGAAGACTGAGTAGAAGGTTCGGCAGCAAGCCGGCCATAATATTCAGCAACGGTGTATTGGCGTATGCCATGGAAACTGGTATAAAACACGGCCAGGACAATGCACGAACTGACAATCGTATAAGCTGAGTTGATATTAATGGGCAGCCATTGAAAATTAGAAACAATAAAGATCAGGATGGCCACAACGGTAATGGCGAGATAGACCCATGAGGTTTGGGTAAGCCAATTGAGTTGGATGGGGTCGATGAAAGAAAATTCATCTTTGATCTGATGCGCATATCGGTGCAGCTTTTTGATCAGCCAAATCAGTGCTAGTATAAACAGGATCTGATTCCCTTTATACAAAATGTGATAGCTGGTGGGTGGCTCGTCATACAGTTTTTGCAAGGCAGCTGCATCGTACGTGTGAAAGATAAATAAGTCGCTAATTAAAAAAATCGTGCTGATTAGTGCGGGGATAAACAGCACCATCCATCGTCTGTTGTTTTGAATTTTGTCTTGTATCGTATCCAGGGCAAAAAAAAGATAAACTGGAAAGAGTAGGTATGTAGAGACGCTTTGAAAAAAGAAAACAACGGTCGTAAGCCGAATGCGCACGAGCAAGTCAAGCGACAGAAAACTAATCATGAGTAGATTGATCAGTATCAATAAATAATCTGCACGCTTACGATTCCTTTTACCCAGTATAAAAAAGATAAAGAAAACAGAAACGGCTATTCCGGTACTATTCAACCATTGCATACGCAAACATTGTTATGCAAGATTAACACTTTTTGGTTAGTGCCAATTCAGCTTACCCCTCAAATCCAATCTTCTTATGACTGCCATCGCAGAAAGGTTTATTGGAAGAGGCGCCACACCGACAGAACGCAGTGGCGTTGTTTTTCTTGGTGAGATTGCCCTTCGAATCTTTGATGGTCACGTTTCCATAAACCATCAGCGGACCATTGGGTGTAGTTTCTACGATGGTTTCTGCTTGTACCTTTACTTCTTCGTTGCCTGCATCCCGGTTGAGGTAATAACTCAGTGCACCTGAAGGGCATTTTTTTATTTGATTGATGATTTTATCGGTAGTCGATTTTTCGGGCGTAATCCAAGGCAATTCTTGCGGATGGAATACATCGCCCAGTCCGTTAAAACAAATGGCTGAATGAATGCACATCGCTGGCTTCCATACGATGGTCACTTCTCCGTTATTGTATTTTTTGGTGATGTCTTTCATGATCCAAGGAATTTAGAATACAGAAGTCTGAATTTAGAAGAGTCTCTACGACAAACTAGTTTGGATTTCAATCGGGTTTGTTAAAGTTTTATGCACCGGACATGCGTTGGCAATTTGTAATAAGCGCGCCCGCTGCTCGTCAGTTAAGTTACCTATCAATTGAAGCTCTCGTTTAAAAATAGTTTTATTATCAACTTTTTCAAAATCCACTTCCACCCTGATTTTTTCTAGTGGCCATTTTTTTTGATCGGCATACATGCGCAACGTAATAGCGGTGCACGAGGCAAGTGAGGTTAACAAAAATTCTCTGGCTGAGGGCCTTGGTTTGTACCGTCCAGTTCTTCCGGTTCATCGGCAATCACCATTTTTCCACCCACCGTTATCTCGTTGCGGAAATGATCCGTTCCGATAATGGCAGACACCATATCAGAAAGTGTTGTTCATTACAAACGACTCTTGTGTGTAACGCGATCGCGGAGCCACTTCACGCTCTTGCAAGAAATCAGGTAGCAACGCAGCATCACCCAAATACCCGATGGCCAACATCACGGCTGCTTCATGGGAGTCAGGGATATTCAAATTCAACTTTGCTTTTTCGCGATCAAAGCCACCCATTTGGTGAACATTTAGTCCGAGATGTGTAGCCTGTAATGATAGGAATCCATTAGCTGAGCCAAGGTCATATTTTGCAGAAGGATTTGGTTTGCCGTTGCTGATAAAATTCTTGCGGATCATGGATAAAATTAGCAGGGGAGCGCGCTCCGCCCAAATCTTATTACCGTCCATCAGCGTATCAAACAATTTACCCCAAAGTTCCGGTTGATCTTTGGTCGCATAAATATAGGCCCAAGGCTGCTCATTATTACTGGAGGGAGCCCAACGAGCAGCCTCGAAGAGTGCCTGAATTTTTTCGGGTGCTATCGAGGTATCTGCGTAGGCCCTGCTACTCTTTCGATTTGAGATAACATCTACAAGCGGTTGTTCAACAACTGAAGATTTCTGCATGACTAATTCGGTTTCCATAAAATAAAAAAGGGTTCAGCGATTTATAACAAGATTTTACAAGAACAGTTCAACGAGTCCACTTGGGAATTCCCCAAGCTGCTAAAAATCCAGAGATGGCGTGCATCGGCCCCGCTAACAATGGGAAGGTGGAGTCTAGCAACGTGCCATCGGGTAATTGGGGTGTATTAAACACCGGGAAAAAGCTCAGCAAAGTGAATGCAATAGAAAGAGCATACCAAATCGTTAATCCCTTTGGGGCATAGCGAACCAATAAAAAAAAAATAAGTGCTCCAATAAGCACTGGAACGAAAGAAGATAACGTCACTGCGATGGTAAAACCAGGCGGTATGGTGGCGCCCAAAGCAGCGGCAATTAAACTCCAAATATTATTTAGTCCGGCTCCTATCAATCCGGCAATGGCACCTCCTTTCAGAGCTTGCACGATGGTTGGTTGTTGTGTGTCCATATTTTTGTTTTTGAGGTTTGGTTATAAGTAATGATTATCATTTAATAAGCGATAGAGTTAGTCTTCAATGAGTATTCCCATTTTTCCCATCTGATAATCACGAATGGCCTCCATGATTTGGGTTTGGTTATTCATGACAAACGGTCCATGTGATACAACAGGTTCATTCAACGGCTGTCCAGTCAAAAATAAAATTCGAGTATCCTCTACTGCCTCGAAAGCTACGCCTTCTCCATCATTTTTGAAATGAACGATGTGTAAACCGTCAACGAGCCCGAATCCTTCCACCGTTAGTTTGCCGTCCAATAGGTACATGAAAGCATTATGATTTTGATGAATGGGAATCGAAATTTTTCCGCCCTGCTTGATTTCTAGAGTAGCGACATTCACAATTGCTTGTGACGGAATGGGCCCTTTCACGCCTAGCAATTCTCCGGCAAACACTTTTCCACTTATGCGTGGATCAACCGTTTGAATTTTAGGTGCATCCTCAGCACTCAAAGGAAAATACATCGGTTGATCCAATTTATTTTTTGCCGGTGTATTAATCCACAACTGAATTATTTCCTGACGCCCGCCAATTTCATGAATATCGTGAGGCGGCCGCTCGCTATGGATGATACCCATACCTGCATTCATCCATTGCGCTCCACCTGCATAAATAACACTGTCATTTCCTCTGCTATCGCGATGATGCACACCACCTCGAAAGATAAAAGTGACGGGTGAAAAACCTCTGTGCGGATGCGGACCTATACCTGCGTGATCGGGTTCGATATGCGTTGGCGCTTTTATGTTTGCATGATGCAACAGTAAAAAAGGGTCTATCTGTTCTACCTGTTGTGTTGGCAACGGTTGACGAATAGGCATGCCACCCATGTCCACCTGATGGGCATAAAGTAGTCGGGATACAGATCGTTTTTTCATACTAAATTCGTTGTTGGTTGTTCGTTGATCGTTGTTGGATAGTTTTGGTTACCTATATTAAGAACAACTACTAACGGACATCGACCAACTATTTTGCAATTGCTTCTTCAATTTCATTGAACAACAATCCACTACCTCCTCCATAGTGTCGTATCATGTTTACCTGCGGATTTCTCTTTTCAAATTCCTTTCTTAGTCTTTCTTCCGAAGATTCTTCTACTCCACCACCGATGAGCACCAGATTGAAGTCAGCGGCATTGAACTTAACCAACGCGTCTTCAGCTGTCAACGCGCCCTCGGCTGTCCACCCAGGCTGACCATTAATCAAGCGCAAAACGGTTTCCATCATGTGCGGGTGACGACCGATGACGAGGATGTTTATCATGTTTTGTAAGTTAAAGTCGATGGTCAATAGTCGATAGTCACGATGGTCCATCGACTATCGACCTTTAACTACATTGGTACTTCCATCAACAACACTTCCGCATCGCTATCAGCAGTGATCGAAAATTTATCGATGTCCCACACTCCGTAGCCATCGCGTTTAGTTAATTTTTGGCCGCCTACTGTTACCTCGCCTTCAATAACAAAGGCATAGACACCATTGCCTTTTTGTTTGATGTCGTATTCGGTAGCGAAACCTTTTTTCAAATTGCCTAAGTGAAACCACGCATCTTGATTGATCCAAACGCCTTCGTCCGTTTTAGAAGGGCTGACGATTTGTTGCAATTTGTTTACACGGTCTTCAGGCTTAAATGTAATCTGGTCGTAGCGGGGAGTGATGTCTCGTTGTTTTGGGAAAACCCAAATCTGCAAGAAGTTCACTTTTGAATCTTTGTTCTTGTTGTACTCACTGTGATAGATCCCGGTGCCGGCACTCATGATTTGCACATCGTTTTGCTTAATCACTGCGATATTGCCCATGCTGTCCTTGTGTTCCAAATCACCAGCCAGCGGAATTGAAATAATCTCCATGTTATCATGTGGGTGGGTGCCAAAACCCATTCCGCCATCCACAAAGTCATCATTCAAAACCCGCAGTTTTCCAAAATGCGTTCTTGTGGGGTCATAGTAATGAGCGAAACTAAACGTGTGATTGGTATCTAACCAACCGTGGTTGGCATGGCCACGAGTGGCCGCCTTGTGCAAGACAGTATTCATCGTATTTTACTTTTGATCTTTACAACAGTAAAATTACCAAGAAAGTTTGCTCGATTATTGCACATGAACCAGGAGCACGAGAAAATGGGATTGACGTGGTAAAATAGTTGCAAGACATTTTAAAAAAATTGATTTTCTTGCATTACTTCCCAGCGATGTCAATTGACTTACTGAAAGAATTTTCTGATCAGAAAGCAACGGGATTAGCAGATGAAAAAGAAAACAATAGCAACCGTGGACGAGTATATTGCAGTGCAACCTGCGAACGTGAGGGAAAAATTGGAAAGGCTTCGGTTAACTATAAAAAAGGCAGCACCTAGAGCCGAGGAGGAAATTAGTTACATGATGCCTGCCTACAAGTTTCATGGTGTACTCGTGTATTTTGGTGCCTATCAAAATCACATTGGGTTTTACCCAACCGGTAGCGGCATTAGTGCCTTCAAAAAAGAGCTCTCGGTTTATGAAGGATCGAAAGGAACGGTACGCTTCCCCATTGATAGACCTTTGCCGCTTACGCTGATCAAAAAGATCGTTAGATTTCGATTGAAAGAAAATGAACAAAAACAATTATTGAAAAAAAAGAAATGAAAAAAGCAATTACTGTGGCCACCTTAATAAACGCGCCAATCGAAAAGGTTTGGACATACTGGACAAAGCCCATGCATATCACGCAGTGGAACTTTGCCTCAATAGATTGGTGGGCACCCCGCGCTACAAATGATCTGACAAAGGGAGGAAAATTCTCTTTTCGTATGGAGGCAAAGGATGGTAGTTTTGGATTTGATCTCGAGGGCATATATGACCGGGTTGAGATTCAAAAACGAATTGACTACACGCTATCCGATGAGCGAAAGGTGATGGTAGAATTCGTTGTTGATGGAAGCACGTGCAAAGTTATTGAAGAATTTGAGGCGGAAAGTGAAAACTCCGAAGAGCTTCAACGAGCCGGCTGGCAGGCCATTCTCGATAATTTTAAAAAGTATGTGGAGGAGAATTAACCTTCGATAAAAAAATCAGAACCCAACTTATGGGCTAACCAAATTAATTGAAAAGTTGACGTAAAGTGAATTGGCCAAACTATTCTCAAATAAATAGGCTTGATCACCGAAGCCTCGAAAAAATTCTTTTTCATCCACATTAAATCGGTAGTTGTAGCGAAGCCCGGCCTGAAGCGAGAGCCACAAAAAGTCTTTGATCGACTGTTCGAAGGTGAACCGTATTCGAAGCTCGCTCCTTCTTAATTCTACGCTATTGAAAGATGATGGGAATTCATTAGAAAGATTGCGAACTAAATAGCTATTTCCCTCAAGTTCGTATCCAAAAAATCCGAGCGTGCGTGCACTAAATGTTCTTCGCAACGCAGCCCTGGCAGGCAGCAACGCTTCCACTCCCCATTTGCGACTTGGAAACGTGTAGTTGTACAAGAACACAGGCAAATAGTTAGTTTCGCCCACGCGAAATGTCCGTGCAACACCAAATCCATACATCAAACGATCATGCTTTTTCCAGCCATACACGGCCACAGCTGATACCTTGGTACTATTGAACGATTGAAAATCTGAAAACGAATAGTTGCCATTTAGATCGGCCGAGCCGTTGACAATCAAAAATTTCTTTTCGTTGAATGGTTTAAACAAAGTGAAATTGAGCCCCATCGTTCGAAGGCCATATTTATTGAGTGACTGCGCCAAAGGATGAGACAAATTTGATTCACTGAAGCTGTAAAAGTTTTCCCAATACGTTGCTCCCACGTTTAAGAGAATGTTGGTCTTGGAAATTACTGGCACGTTGGCTGCCAAGCGCAATCCATAATTATTTTGCACAGTTGCAGACTGACTCGGAATTGCTCCCTGGCTACCAAAGTCTCCGCGATAGCCTCCTTGAAAATCGTAGCCGACACTGATCAATTTATTTGGGCTGAGATCAAATACCTTGGATGTGCAAAACCGTTTTGCGCCTCCTGCCAGTTCCGCTTCTCCATACATGCTATAGTCTTCAACCGTATCGGCTTCTTGCGCTACGCTCAAAAGAGTTGTTGACAAAAGAAAGAACAACCAGCCAAACTGTTTCATCCGATTATTTCTTTTTCAACTGAATTCGTTTCCATACGTCTGTGCGGCCAAACAATGAAACGCCAATGAAACCACGCACTTCTAGCGTATTGTCATCCGTCATCTTAATGGTGCAGCTGTAGGTGCTCCCGTTTTCCGGATCATAGATCGTTCCATCTTCCCACGTTTTTTCTCCTTTATAGGAAAAGTCTTTCAACATGCGATAGCCCAGCAACGGAGCTGTCCTCAACTTTTCTTCCGGATTGTTTTTATCAACCTTCGGCTTTCCTTCTTCGTTGTTGGGCTCTTTCAGCCACACAATCTTGCCGAAGAATTTATCTGAAACTTTGTCAATTTTGACTCGGGCTTTTCCACTCCCGGATTCCCAGACTCCGAGTAATACATCTGATTCCGATTGGGCCAATAGCAACCCAGTGTTCACCGAAATAAGAATAAACAATGATAAAAAAGCTTTTTTCATACCGCTAGCGTTGTTTTAGCAAATCTAGCGAAAATAACAGTAATACTTTTAAATGGTTTGAAGGTCAGGTATAAAGACCTGAATTTTTGAAAGGAAACATCGAAAACCGGGAACCTGAGGCCGCTTCATTCGGAAAATAGTCAAGAATCTTCCCGATGCTTCTTCAACTTAAACCAACTCCTAATCTTTCTGGTTACCTCATGCTCTCTTCTTTTGGAAGCTACCACCCCAATAAAAAATCCATAAGGTTTGAGCGATTGATTATGATCGCACACTATCTTGAACATGGCCACTAGTGGTATTGCCAGAAAGATCCCGGGAATGCCCCACACAAGTTCTCCAATCACTAAGGCAATAATGGTGGTAAACGAATTGATTTTTACTTGTGGCCCCACTATAATGGGTTCCAATATCCATCCTTGAAAGAGTTGGATCGAAGCATACGAAACTACAATTCCAAGCAATACAGATGGACTCGCACCTTGGATCGAAGCTACCAGTACGGTCAAGGTGGTACCCGTGATATTCCCTATGTAGGGAATGATTTCCAACAATCCACAGAGTATGGCAAAAAACAGGACATTATTCACACCTGCCAGAGAGAATCCAATAAAATACATGATCCATAGTAATACAATCATTTTTGTTATTCCGATCAGGTATTGTTGTGATACCCGTGAGGCGGTATGAAGTACTTCATTCATTTCTGCCCGATGTGTGGCCACGGTTAGTTTGAGAATGAATTGTTTGATATGACCTCGGTAATAAAGGAAGCAGAAAATGTAGGCCAGTATCAAGACGAAATTAACGAGTATAAAGGTTAGGGAACCCGCTACACGCTGGATGATATCGGTGTAATACAATTGTTGACCTTTGAGTACCTGCGATTGTTCTTCGATGGAAATGCCAAAATGATTGAGAAGGAATTCTTGAATTTGATTTATAACTTCACTTCCCTTGTGTTTAATCAGGGCTATGTCTTTAATCAGTTCTGATATTTGCCAGCCTAGCAGGGCACCTGCCACCCCAACTACTAACAGTAACACAACCAGGCAAATAAATACAGCAAAGCCCCTTGGGAGTTTCCTCATCTCCAGCCACATCGTTAAGGGTAAAAAGAGAGTAGCGAAAACTCCGGCAATTGCCAATGGCATGAGAAAGTCTTTCGCATAATGCAGCCCTGCAAAGACCAGAAATAGAATAAGTAGATTTCTTAGCGTAGATATGGATGTAATCGTCATTTTGAGTCTATCGAAAACGACTTTAAGATTAAGTAAATCTAACTCTTTTTTAATTTATCTTCGATGTTGGCTTCCTAGCGCAGATACTATATCTGTTTTTTCTGGCGCGAAAACAACATATAACTGTAGCCAAGTAATATGGTGAGTATAAAAAGAGTTGAAAGATCGAACAAAGCCGGATGGCGGCCTACAAGATACAGATAGACGGCACCGGCAAAATCAAATGCAAAACCTGCATATGCCCAATGCTTAATAGTAGTCATACTTGGTAACAAAAGTGCCATGCCACCCAAAATTTTTGCTCCGCCAATAATGTATAGCGAGTGAATAGGGAAATTTAACAGCGCCATTGAGTCAACTACAGGCTGGGATTTAGTTAATTCCGCGATGCCCAATACGATCATGATCAAAGCAAAAGGGTAAGCCGTCCACTTCCATTTTTTATCCGTTGCAGCTGGCAATGTATAAGATACTAACTTTAGGTGTTTCTGAAACTGAAAGTAGGCAAACCCCCATACAAGCAAAGCGGGGGGAACCAAATATAAACCAAATGCCTCAAATGAACCTGCTAATAGATAACTCAGCCCTGCCCCCAATATGTCAATTAAAATGCCTGCGAATACCCATTCTTTCAGTTGATAAAATCGTGGCAAGATCAATACCAAAGCGGCTAAAAATTTCGACACTACTAAAAACCCAAGAAGGCTCTCTGGCAACAATGTTTTTCTATAAGAAATAATTACTTCTTGCAAAGGGATCAATTCGCCAATAGCATTTTGCAATTCCATCAGGGCTAACAGCCCGATTGCCAAAGTGTAAAGGTTTATTTTATTTTTCATAGGATTGGAGATGTAAAGTAAAGACTGCCGATGTTCGGCAGTCTTTGGAGGTTTCAATTTCTAGAATGTATATCTGACAAACGGCACCGGAAAGAATCCTTGCTGGTATTGATTGGCAATGGAGTTCGTACGGGGGTTATAGGTTTGGGCGAATATATTTTGATTTCCAGTTACGTTTTGCAAATCAAGGGCAACTTCAAGGGTGCTCTTCTTGTATTCTTTGCGATAAGCAATTCTAAAGTCGGTGCGAAAATAAGCACTTTGCTTGTCGCTGAATGCCTTACTTTCATCAAATACGCCTTGCCCTTGTTGTTGAGAAGCTGTGAAATTAAGTGGGGTTAGGTAGCGCCCCCCAATGGAAGTTACCTTTAAATTCAAGCTCAGAAAATTTCTATTTTTACCAACACGGAATTCTTTGCCGGCTAATGTATTTAAGACATACTGTGTGTTGTATGCGGTATTTCGTTCAATACCATCACTACCTTTGTATTTAGAATCAAACAATGACGTAGTGATAAGGAAATAGTACCCTTTGCTGAAGAAGCGTTCCAGCGTAAGTTCAACTCCATAGTTTGTTCCTTTTCCCTTGTTCACCAAATTCACCTTATCCGATGGGCCAAAACTTACGCCAGTATTAATGGCTGAAAAGCTAGAGCTAGTTCTCTCAACCGGAACATTTGACAATTCTTGGTAGTAGGCTTCAGCTTTCAATCGAAGGTTGTCGGTTAGGTTCCAGTCATAGGTAACAACGTAGTGATTGCTTTGAATAAAGTCCAGGCCTTTGTTTGTATATATAAATCCTGATGGTGTTTTTGTTTGGGCGTAGGACGTGTAGATAGAAGGTGCCTGATGATGGAGGCCATAGCCTATGCTTAAAGATTGGCGTCCATTGATTTGGTAACTCACATTGGCGCGTGGCTCAACCACGGTTTGGCTGTTCAGGCTATAATTTTGCAAGTGTGCGCCTACAGAAAATGAGAAATGATTATCGAATCGGTGCTTCCATTGTGTGTAAGCTTGTGTCAGCAAATTGCTGTCGTTAATGTTTACGCGAACGGTGTCTTTGTTTACGTTTGCGTAGGTATCCCGATTGAATAAATCAAATTGAGTATGATCAACGTATATACCTGAAGTCAGCGAGTTTTTTGCGTTAAATTTTGTGCGCGTGTAAAAAACAAAAGATGTTTTGCCAGTATTGAATTTAGCTTCGCCACGTCTGAATCGCCCGGTTACGTCTAAGGCTGCGTTTCTTGTTAGTGAATCACTGGTGAACTTTTCGTTTGTACTGCTATAGCCAAGGGTGAACTTTGCAAATGTTTTTTTAGATAAATTCTTCTCATAGCTGATTCCATTTATAGTTGTGCCGTAGCGTGGATAGGAATCTTGGTTTTCACTTCCATACAAATCGGTATTGTTGGTTTTTTGCAGCTCTGCCTTTTCGATGGTGCTGCCCAATAAGTCGATCGAGCTGTTCCCCAAAATCCCAAACAATGAAACTTTCCCGTTGTTCTTTGTTGGAAAAGTGAATTTGTAATTGAGATCCTGATAGTTAGGAGTGTTGCCGCCCGTTCCAAATTCTATTCCCAATGTTTGGAATAAGCCTAGCGTTGAATACCTATAGTTGATGATAAAAGAGCTTTTGCTTTTTTTAGAAAAAGGTCCTTCCAAACCAAATTCGAAACCAGCAAAACCCACTTGTGCTACTTTTTCTAGTTTTTGGTTGTTCCCTTCTTTTAGTCGGATGTCAAAAGCTCCGGCAATAGCGTTACCATATTGAGCGGGAAAAGCACTTGTGATAAAGTCTGACTTGTCCAGGTTATTGTTATTCAGCATGCTGACAGGTCCGCCTGTACTGTTAAGAGCACCAAAGTGATTGGGATTAGGAATGTTTAGTCCCTCCAATTGCCATAACATACCGGTGGGTGAATTTCCGCGAACGACAATATCATTGCGTGAGTCGTTGCCTCCACCGACTCCGGCAAAGTTGGCGGCCATGCGTGAAGGATCACCCAGCGCCCCAGCATAGCGCTTGGTATCGTCTACATTAAATGAACGAGAACTGACCACTGCGAGATCATTGTTGGTTGCGGTCTTGTCATCTTTTGTGTTGGCGGTAATAACCACTTCATTTAGTTGGGCAATGCCCTCAGTAAGTGAAACATTTAGAATTACTTCTTTTCCGGCTGTGACTACTACGTTTGGAATCAAATTCTCTTCGTAACCAACGTAACTTACTTTGATGGTTTGTCTGCCAAGAGGTACAGCTTTGATTTCGAAGTTGCCATCAACATCTGTAGAGGCACCAAGTAATGTTTCAAAATCTCCGATCACTTGTACGGTTACACCAATGAGGGGGCTTTGGCTTACCTCGTCAATTACCTTGCCACGTACCGTTTGTGTTTTTTGGCCGAATGATGAAACGGTGATCATCAACGCAAATAAGCCAAGAGCAATAGCTAGCGATACTGTTTTTTTTGTGAGTTGTGTTTTCATGTGTTTTTTTTGTTTTTGACGGAGCAAAGGTGGGTCGCAAGAATTCTTTTCTCCATTGATCCAAGTTAAGATTGGAAATTCGCTAGCGTTAATTAACCCAGATCAATTTATAGACGATTGAAATAAGCAACCGACTTTTCATTCAAGAAGATTTGAATTGATCCAGGTTAAGAAAATGGGCTGCTCGACTGTTCTTAACCAAAATCAACGGAACCATCTATGGCCTCTTTCCAATTTTGTGTCAACAAAAAATGAAAGTCACATGAAAAAGCCAAATGAATCGTATTTGCTCCTCTTCGAAAAGGCATGGATCAACTTTGAACTCTTGAAAAAGGAATCACCCGGTTATTACAAGTCAGCTAACAAGAAAGAAAATTATCCAAGCAAAAATTCAAAAAGGGAATGGGTATTAAATCGATATTGATTTTGGGCGCTACCGGAAGAACAGGTAAATTAATTGTGGAGAAAGCGCTGCAGAAGGGGCTTGAGGTAACTGTATTGGTTCGGCATCCTGAGAAACTTAGCGAGTGGCAGCATCATCCGAAGCTGGAGATTTTGAAAGGCGATGTATTGAATTATCCGGACATTTTCAATGCGATGCAAGGAAATGATGCTGTAATTTCGGCATTAGGCCGGGACGGAAGTAAGACAGCCGTACTCAATAAAGGGACAGCAAATATTATTCGTGCCATTAGTCACAGCCGTGTGAAAAAATTTGTCTGCCTATCTTCTTTAGGTGCTGGCTCTACCAAAAATTTGGTGGGGTGGAAGTTGAAAGCAATGATTTGGATTGCGGGTCTTAGAAATTCTTTTGAAGCAAAGGCCGAACAAGAAATGTTGCTCTACCAAAGCTCGATTGATTTTACCCTCGTGATGGCTAGTTCGCTAAGTGATAGTAATGATCCAAGCGCGCGGGAACCTGTTTCCTTTCTGCCCAGTTATGCGCCTTACTTTTGGCAAACACCGCCAAAAATAAGTAGAACCCTTGTCGCTTCGTTCTTGCTGGAACAAACCATATTTGGGTTCTGGCATCGGAAAACCGTTTGCATAGTTGGCACCTGACAATCGCTTGCTAGATACGTTTTGCAGTTGCCAATCGTTTCCTAATTCGGCTCAACGACTCGGGCTGGATGCCAAGGTAGGAGGCGATGTAATGTTGAGGAATATTGGCAATTACCTTCGGCCTTGTTTTCATGAGATTCAGGTAACGTTCTTCTGGGCTCATAAACAGCATCGATCGATTTCGTTCAGCTATACCTATTATAATGTACTCGGCAATCAATCTTCCGAATTTTTCCCATGCAGGTATTTCGCGATAAATGCGCTGCATATCGTTATAGTTAATTAACAACACCTCTGCCTCCTCCAGTGCTTGATGCGATTCAGTAGATGGTTGACGACTGAGGAAACTTGGGTAGTCGGTAAGAAAATTACTGTCAAAGTAGAAGTTGTATGTCTCTTCTTCATTATTAACCAGGCACAAAGACCGAAAATGCCCTTTGTTAATAAAGGCTACATAATCGCACACTTGGCCGGCTTGTAGGAGAAAACCTCCTTTGGGAATAATACGTTTGGTAAGACGTTTTAAGAAAACATCCATCTCGTGGTCCGGGTAGGTCACAAATTTTGAGATGTATTGTCTTATCTTTTCTACGTTCACTTCGTTTTCCATATGACTACTTTCAACGAGCGATGTTAAGAATTGTTTATTAATTTTGAAAGTGCTGCCTCGATGACTTCCATTTGAAATCTTGCAGTTCATTCAGATTCATTATTGGGCTGGCCATCATGATTTTTGGTGACCGACAAATTGACTTCCTCAATAACACTGTCAAGTTCTTTCGCACAAATATCAATCCTTTCGATCATCTCTGATCCGCCATCGGTATCTCCTCTCTTCATCAAATATGTTAGACCCAATATTCTCGCCTGGTAAACACAGGTGTAGAACAACTAATCGCGATTTCATGTGGACAATTACAGGACTGAACATTTAAATTAAGCAAAAGTTATAAAATACTCGTTGGTGATTAGTGCGAGCCTTTTTCCCTTAACCCTCATTTCCTCCGGGCAGCAGAAATGAATTTAGCCGATCTCAAAGTAGGTGAGCTTATCAAGGTCACACAAGTTTTTAGAGACTTTAACGGCTATCTGGTGCCCATTGGCAGCGTGTGGACATGTAAAGAATATACCAAGTTCGCATAGGATGATGGCTATTCATTCTCGTTCAATGAGGGCGGATTCCGATTGGCCGAATTGGATAGTGATAATGGTGCTGTCCTAACTGGTTTCTCAAGTTTCTTTGAAATCGTATAAGTACGCTGGGAATTATTTTAACCATTTTAATAAATGAATATATATTCACTTATATTTGTGCCATGGCTCGACCACGGGATGAAAACAAGATTGAAGCAATCTATGAAGCTACCCTTAAACTTGTACTGGAGACCGGATTCAACGGACTAAAAATGGCCGATGTGGCCAGAGCCGCTAACCTGGCGACTGGTACGCTCTATATCTACTTCAAAAACAAAGAAGTTTTGATTAATGAATTGTACTATCATCTAAAGAAAAATAAAACGCTTAAGATGCTAGAGGCCTTCGATGCAAAAGACCCCTTTGTGGTGGCCTTCAAAAAACTTTGGTTGAATTACCTCACTATCAGTTTAGCCGAACCGGAGCGCATGAAGTTCATAGAGCAATACACACACACCGGCTACCTGACCAAAAAAACCAAGCAGCAAAGTGACCAGTTGCTTCAGCCGCTGGAAGAGTTCTTAGCCATTGGCATAAAGCAAGGTTTAGTGAAGAGGTTACCCGTACAACTACTTCTTAGTCAATTAATGGGACCTATCAACGAAAGTGTAAAACTGCATTACGACCAGACACTGAAAATGACTTCCTCTCTAAAAGAAGAACTATTTCAAATGGCCTGGAGCAGTATCAAAGCCTAAAATTTCATAATTAGTAAATGAACCAATATTCACCTAAAAAAATCAACCAATGAAAACAGTAGTTATTACCGGTAGTTCATCAGGAATTGGCAAGGCTGCTGCCTTTTATTTTCAGAAACATGGCTGGCGTGTGGCCGCCACGATGCGCTCACCCGAAAAGGAAACGGAGTTAAGCAAACTCCCGAATGTAAACCTCTACGCGCTGGACGTAACCGATACCGCTAGCATTGAGCAAGCTTTACAAAACATTCACAAAGACTTTTTAAAAATTGATGTCGTGGTGAATAACGCGGGCTTCGGTGCCGATGGTGTTTTCGAATCGATGAGCGATGAGTTCATCCAAAAACAGTTTGATACCAACGTGTTTGGTCTGATGCGCGTAACGCGCGAGGCAATTAAATTTATGCGCAACCAGAATAGTGGCACGATTGTGCAAATAGCAAGCGTAGGAGGCCGTGTGGCATTTCCTCTATACAGTATTTACCATGGTACCAAGTGGGCCGTGGAAGGTTTTACAGAATCGTTGCAATATGAAGTGGCTCAATTTAACATCAAGTTGAAATTGATTGAGCCAGGTGCGATCAAAACAGAATTCTATGGAAGAAGTCGAGCGTTTATGAAACCGAACTATACCAATGACTATAATAAGTTTGTAAAAAAATGTGAAGCGGTAAGTATGGATGCGGGCGACAAAGGTGCGTCTCCTGAAGCCGTGGCAAAAGTCATTTTCAAAGCAGCAAATGATTCGTCTACCAAAATGCGTTACCCCATTGCTTACCCAGCGAACCTTTTGTTGCCTTTGAGGCGATTGGTATCAGAAAGATTTTTCTTTTGGATGGTAAAGCAGTCATATAGTATATAACATTAAGTCATTGAATTTACCAAAACCTATTTCGCAGCTGAAAAAAGCGAAAACTTACTTTTTTTCTTATTTGAAGTTTTCACGATTGGTTTCTTTTTTTGATATAATATATTGCTGCCAATGTTACTTTTTGCAATAATAGCGTATGAATATTTTGAAAAAAGAAGTATTCTTGCAAGGTTAAAGAAGTCTATGAATTGTAAAAAGTGGCTGTTTTCTGTATTATTGTTTTCTTCCGTTAGTATAGGTTTTTCGCAGACCGGCCCTGCCGGAGTTGGCAGTTCGGCCACCAACCGATTTTGGCTCAGGGCCGACAAACTAGTTGGCTTTAATAATGGCGATCCGGTAAATACATGGACAGATCAATCTGGTAACGCGAATAACGCAAACGGGGTAAATGGCCCTACCTATGTTCTAAATGGCTCGGCCGGTCTGCCCGCTATCAACTTTAATGGGACAACTCAACACTATACGGTTACAAGTCTTGCCGCTCTTACTCAAGGTGAGATTTTCTTGGTTTCAAAAATCAATAACGATCCCCCGGCAGCGGGTCAAAGTGGTTTGTGGCGCTTAGGGAACAGTAGTAACACACATTTTCCTTGGATCAATGGGAATATTTATGATGAGTTCGGTACCAATAGCAGAAAGGACAACATAGCGGTTCCTCCCCTCAATCAGTTGAGAATCTATAATGTTAGAAGCGCTTCGGGCAATTGGGCAAACCGACTGGATGGAGCAGTACTTTTTAGCACCGGCTCAAATACGGTTTCCTTTTCTGCAACACCGTTGATCGGCCAGAATGCGTCCGGAAATTACTTTGATGGAACAATGTCAGAGATTATTCTATACAACACTGTTTTAAATACGGCCCAGCGTAATATTGTAGAAAACTACCTATCATCAAAATATGGTGTAAGCATACCAACTGACAAATATTTATTTGAATCAACCCACAAATTTGAAGTGGCGGGAATTGGCAGAGATGATGCTTCGAACATTCATAATTCAGCGTATTCGGGGGCAACACTCGGAGTAGCTTCTCCCAGCAATTTGGATGATGGCGAATATCTGCTATTTGGTAACGACAATACAAGTCTGGCCGCCTGGACAACTACAGAAATTCCTTCGGCTAACTCGAATATACAACGTGTTGCCAGAGAGTGGAAATTTGATGCCTCCGGAGGTTCTGTCGGTACAGTCACCGTAAATATCGATCCAACAAAATTTCCGGTACTGCCCTCTCAATACACCACTTATTATTTAATGGTCGATGCCGATGGTGACTTTACTTCAGGGGCAACGTTGTATCGAATCAATTCATCAAATCAAGCTACAGGAGTTACCATTGCCGATGGGGCTTTTGCTACGGTTGCTTGTGTAAGACCGGTTGTTCAGTTCACTCAGACGATTTCAAACGCGCTGGAAAACGCAGGATCGGCCACTATTCAAGTATCCTTAAACTATGCTTCGAGTGCATTGGTAACAGTCCCATTTACTATTAACGGTGCGAGCACTGCAACAGGTGGAGGGACTGATTATTCGATATCAGCTAGCCCTATTTCCATTGCAGCGGGCAATCTGTCAGCCAATGCAACAATTACAATAAATAATGACGGTTTTGTTGAACCCGATGAAACGGTTATTCTTAACATGGGTTCGCCCACAGGGGCACAAGCTGGTACCAATAGTACGCATACCTTTTCTATCAATGATGATGACAATGGGTTTACGATTGGCTTCAATACAAATACTGTTGCAGTCAATGAATCTACGGGTACCTTCAACCTAACCGTTCAACTTAATGCAGCAACGATACCGACAGTGACAGTTGATTACTATGTTACGAGTGTTACTGCTACAGGAGGAATTGACTATGTGCTGGCTAGTGGAACAGCGACCATTGTAAATCCTGCCACCACCACCACCATTCCCGTGATCATTAACGAAGACGCCCTCGATGAAGCCGATGAAACATTTGTGATCACACTTACTAACCCTATTAATGCAAATTTGGCCGGATTCAATCAGTTAACATTTACCATTCAGGATAACGACCCGGCACCAACTGTCGCGTTTTCATCCGCCACCTCTGCAGGTTCAGAGGCGGTGGGGTTAGCCTCTTCTGTCATTCAATTGTCCAGTGTTTCAGGACAAGATGTGGTTGTTAATTATGCCATTGCTGACATCTCGGCAACCGGGGGTGGTGTAGATTATTTTGTTCCAGCTAGCCCGATCACCATACCTGCCGGATCAACTAATTTTAACTTGATTTCCATCATTTCTGAGGATGTTTTGATTGAGGGGTCTGAAACCTATTCGATAACATTAACCGGTGCAACGGGAGCTACGTTGGGGGCAACCCTTACGCAGACAATATCAATCAGCGACAACGACAATACAGGATTTGTCGGGCCTGGTGGTGTTGGCGATGCAACTGTTAACCGCCTTTGGATAAAAGCCGATGCCTTAGTTGGATTTAGTGATGGACAAACCGTTCCTACATGGACTGATGTATCGGGTAATAGTTCCTCTGTCACTGGAGTGAACAGCCCCGCTTATCGCGCCAACGTGATCAACGGCAAACCGGCCATCGAGTTCAAGGCCTCGGAGGCAGACTATTACAACCTTCCCAATTACACTTCTTTGACGCAGGGCGAGGTGTTCATCATCACCAAGATCAACAACGACCCGCCAGTGGCAAGTTCAACCGGGCTTTGGCGTTTTGGGGTGAGCAGCAACACGCACTATCCGTGGGTGAACGGAAACCTCTACGATGAGTTTGGAACTAATGTACGGAAGGACAACATCGCCATCCCCCCGCTGAACCAGTTGCGGTTGTACAGTGTACGCAGCTTGCCGGGCAGTTGGGTAAACAGGTTGGACGGCACGGAGCTTTTCAACACGGGGAGCAATACGGTAAGCTTTTCGGCCACCCCCCAGCTGGGCATCAATGCTGCATCTAATTACTATGACGGGTTGATCCCGGAGGTGGCTTTTTACAGTCAAGCGCTGAACACGGCACAGCGCAACATCGTGGAGAACTACCTGGCGGCCAAGTACAACATCACTATTGCAAATGACTTTTATTCTTTTGAAGCAGCGCATGGTAATGATGTTGCAGGAATAGGTCAAGTGGACGCAACAAATTTACATGCGGCTGCTCAGTCGGCTAAAATTTTGAAAGTATCTAGCCCTTCCGATTTGGGTAACAACGAATATCTTTTATTTGGGCATGACAACGCACCCCTCACGTGGGGTACGTCAGAAACCCCCAATGCTGGCAGCAACATCAGCCGTATCGCTAGGGAGTGGAGATTCGATCAAACCGGCAATGTTGGAAGTATCTCGGTAGGGGCAGATGTGTCACAAATTAGTGGCGCACCTTATTCAACTTATATTTTACTTGTCGATGCAGATGGAAATTTTGCATCTGGGGCAAGCCAGTACGTAATGACAAATGTAGGTGGAAGTAACTATGAGGCTTCTAACATTTCTGTACCTAATCAGGCTTTTGTGACGATCGCGGCCATCCAGCCTTTGGTGGAGTTTGCCGCGGTGAGCAGTTCCATTTTCGAGAGTACCAGCCCAGCTACATTAACGGTTGGATTGAACTATGCCCTGAGTCAATCGGCCACGGTAAACT
>JADBYK010000047.1 GCA_020403045.1 Cytophagales bacterium | reverse complement strand
GAGTAAAGGATCAATACGAAGCGGTGGAAGAGATAAAAATCCTAAAAACGAGATTGATTATCCGGAACTCTTCGCTTAAAAAAAAGCAAGGAAAAAGTAAATAAACAAGCGCGGTTTAGCGTTCGGTCGACAACAGCTTTTTCAACATGGCCACATTCGCAGTTTTGTCGAAAACGGCCACTGCAGGTATGTCAAATCCTTTCAAAACTTGGCAGAAAATGATCTCTTGATTTTGTGCTTTGTGCTTCAAGGCGTAATTGCCTGACTCCAGAACATACTGTTCGATAGCTTGGTTCTCGGCATCAACAATCCAATATTCAGCAATGTTGTGCTGCGCGTAGTCTTCAAACTTCACACCTCTATCGATCAGCTCGGTGCTCTCTGACAAAATCTCTACCACCAAGTCTGGCGCAGGAAACTGCATTTGTTTTCTCTTAAAGTCTATCGACTTATCTTTATTCCAGAAACAAATATCTGGCTCATAGTCATTTCGAGTAAGCGAAATGAGCATTTTCTCATAACCGACAAAGCCCAATTGGCTGGACTCAACAAAAATGTCGATTAATCTCAGCAAAAACTTTCCCGCTTCATTATGCTGTAACTTTACAGGCAATTGAAAGTAGATTTCGCCATTAATAAACTCCACCTTGCGGTCGTCCATCTCTTTATAAAATTGCTTCCGCCTACCCTCTTCCTTGTGCCAGAAAACCTGAATTTCTTCCAAGTAGCGGGGTAAAAGGGGCGACTGAGTGATTTTATCAACTGGGTTTTCCATACGCAAACATTGCCGATCTGATGTATCCAAAAAATTAATGAAGTGAAACTAACATAAAAGTTGGCCGAAACCAAGTGCAATCGTTTTCTGATTTTGATTGCGGGTTTCGTTAGGATTAACGAAACCCTTTATTTTTATTTCCAGAACTTTCTAAAAAAAATTTATGCAAGACCGCCTAAATCGATCTGCCAGCAAGGGGCTTGGCCAACTTATCTCTTACAAAAAAAACGAACGCGGAATAGACATAGAAACCTCTTTTGGGAATGTGAGCATTGCATTCTTTGACGAACGAATCGTTCAAGTGTGGGGGTACATGGGAAGGCGGGAAGAAGACTTTTCTTATGCGGTGGTGGGTACACCGATAAAGATCGAATTTTCCATTTCTGATTTATCTGAAAAAATCCAGCTTACTACTTCAGCGCTCAAAGTAACCATCACCAAATCACCTGTGAGAGTTCAAATGACCGACTTGCAAGACGTATTGATCAACGAAGACGATGCCGGCCTGGGCATTCAATGGATCAACGATCAAGTAAGTTGTTATAAAAAGTTGCAGGAAGGCGAACGCTTTCTTGGGTTGGGCGAAAAAACTGGCCCACTTGATAAACGAGGAAGAGGCTACATCAACTGGAATACGGACGCCTATGCTTATGGAACGGATACCGACCCGTTGTACTGCACTGTTCCTTTTTACATTGGCGTTCATCACGCAAAAACGTACGGTATTTTCTTTGACAACAGCTATAGAAGCGTGTTTAACTTCGGTGCTTCGAATGATCGATTTGCCAGTTTTTCCGCAGACAGCGGAGAGATGCGCTACTATTTCATTGCTGGTGAATCTGTAGGTGAAATAGTAAAATCATATACTTATTTAACGGGGCGCACTCCCCTTCCACCGCTTTGGAGTCTTGGGTATCAACAATGTCGGTATAGCTACTACCCCGATCGCGAGGTGTTGCGCGTAGCGGAAAACTTCAGCGAACGCGACCTGCCAGCCGATACGATTGTGTTAGATATCCACTACATGAATGCCTACAAAATATTTACCTGGGACAAGAAGAACTTTCCGGATCCAAAAGGCCTGATTGATCAATTGAAAAAGTTGGGATTTCATGTCGTTTTAATGTGCGACCCGGGCATCAAAATAGAACCTGGCTATGAGACATACGACTCGGGAATAAAAGAAGACATTTTTCTAAAGTATCCTGACGGTGGGCTATACAGCGGGCAGGTGTGGCCCGGCTGGTGTCACTTTCCCGATTTTACAAACCCCGCTGCACGCGAGTGGTGGGCTACTCATTTCAAAGAATATGTTGCTCTGGGAGCAGAAGGTTTTTGGAATGACATGAACGAAATTGCCACGTGGGGAAACACACTTCCGGATCTGGTTGAATTTGATCTAGAGGGCCGCAAAACAACAATGCGTGAGGGGAGAAATCTTTTCGGGTTAATGATGGCGCGAAGCACGTACGAAGGAACAAAAAAACTGATGAACAAGCGCCCCTTCAATCTTACACGTTCAGGGTATGCAGGTATTCAGCGTTATGCAGCTGTCTGGACGGGCGATAACGTGGCGTACGATGCGCATATGCTGGCGGGCGTTCGACTCGTGAACAGTATGGGGCTTTCCGGAATGGCCTTTACCGGCTATGATATTGGCGGATTTGTAGGAAACACCGATGAAAAACTTTTTGCACGATGGATTTCTATCGGAGCGTTCTCTCCTTTCTTCCGTGGGCACACGATGATCAATACACGAGATTCAGAGCCCTGGTCGTTCGGAGAAAAGGTAGAAGAGATTGCGCGCAATTACATGAAGCTTCGGTATCGACTGATGCCGTATCTCTATTCCTTGTTTTTTGACGCTGCCAAAACGGGTATGCCCATCAACAGAAGCCTTGCGTTCTATTTTCCATTCGATGAGAAGATATATGATCATCAATTTCACAATCAATATCTTTTTGGCCCGTCATTATTAGTCGCACCTGTAGAAAGCAACAATGACTTGCTACGAGTCTATTTACCAGAAGGCAGTTGGTATGATTTAATGACGGATCAATTGCGTGGAGGAAATCAACAATTCGTGGAAGATTGCCCCATTCACCTCCTTCCGGTGTATGTGAAAGGTTCGTCCATCATTCCCATGAAAGAAAGAGCCGGACGAAACACAAATGATTTTGGCGACACGCTTGAAATCCACATTTACAAAGGCGATACCTACAATGACTTTACACTTTATGAAGATGACGGAATATCGTTTGAACACGAACATGGTGTTTTCTCTAAACGAAAAATTGCCTACACACCAGAGAAGAACGAAATAATTATTCAAGACAAAGAAGGAAGCTTTACATCTCCTTACACCACCTTGAAAGTGTACTTTCATGGATTTCACTCGATCACAGAAGTACGTATTGACGGAGTAGCTACACCAGTTACTTGGAAAGAGTATCGCTTTGTTGAATCCATTCGGAATTATGATCCGGTGAATACACAGCCGGAAGGACCTAAAATAGATTTACCCTATGTCACAACTACCAATGAATCTAAAAAGATTGTTATTAACTGGTAATATTGGCTCTGTTTTCTTGGCCAGCCTTTTTATTGGTCTAAGCTCATGCGAAAAAAAGAGTTCGATTCAATTCAATGACTCGGGTCTAATTACGGGAAATGCCTCTCCTATTCTTATCAATCCCGATTCAACGTATGTAAATCTGGAAGACTACGTTCTGGACTTGACCAAAATTGATTCCATTTCTGTCCCTACTGGGCTTACGCAGAAAAGAGATGATATGAATCTGTTACTACAGGGCGAAATGAAATCCACGATCGCCTCGTTGCAATTGTGGAGTAGTGGGGTGGCGTACGCAATTCCTCTTCAAAAAGTAAATAAGAAGGCAGTGACATTTACCTATTCCGGCAAAGCAAAAGAGGTAAAAACGAAAGGTGAGTTCAATGCGTGGAATGCTGCTGCTTCTGAATTTAAAAATGAGGATGGGGTTTTTTCACTTTCGCTTTTACTCAACCCCGGTAACTATCAATATCTATTTGTGGTTGATGGTAAAGAAATCCGTGACCCCTCCAACAACGACTCGATCGACAACGGGGCAGGAGGATGGAATTCTTTGTTAAAAATCGAACGTCCGGATGCCAAAAAGCTACCTCGCCTAACTACCTATAAAACGAGTGGGCAATCGATCACCTTGCAGCTATCGAATCCGGCTACGGAAGTGACCGCTTATTGGAAAAACTTTTCGTTGCCCGTTGTTCAGAAAAAAGATCAGTTGACCATACCCATCCCCGACCAGGCAACCAAGGAAGTGAGAACTCACATTCGTGTGTGGGCGGCAAATGAAACGGGCATATCCAACGATGTGCTGATTCCATTGCAAAATGGAGAAGTGATTTTAGATGCAGCGGCTCTTACTCGGCAAGACAAGGAGGCGCAAATACTTTACTTCATGATGATTGATCGGTTCAATAATGGCAAAAAAGAAAATGATGAACCTGTCAAAGATCCCAACATTTTGCCAAAAGCAAATTATTACGGGGGCGACATTGTTGGAGTAACTCAAAAAATCAAAGACGGCTACTTTAAAAAATTGGGGGTCAATACCATTTGGCTCTCTCCTATTTCGCAAAATCCAAAAGGAGCGTACGGAAAGTATATCGACCCACCGACTACTTTTTCAGGTTATCATGGGTATTGGCCGGTGTCGCTTCAACAAATCGACTATCGTTTTGGAAGCAAAGCCGAGCTCGAAGAGCTTTTGAATGAAGCCCATACCCAGAATATGAATGTGATTCTTGATTATGTCGCGCATCACGTTCATCAGGAACACCCACTTGTTAAGCTAAAGCCGGAATGGTTCACTCCTCTTTACTTACCCGATGGCACGATCAACACGGAACGTTGGGACGACCAGCGGTTGACCACTTGGTTTGATGTCTTTATGCCCACGCTCGATTTGCGCAAGCGAGAGGTTGTCGATCCCATGACCGATACGGCACTTTTTTGGCTCGAGAAATATGAACTGGATGGGTTTCGCCATGACGCGTCCAAACATATTGACTTGCTCTTCTGGCGTGAGTTAACCAAGAAAGTAAAATCAAAAGTGAAGCGTCCCATTTATCAAATAGGAGAAACCTATGGCAGCCGTGAACTCGTCAACAGTTATGTAAATACCGGCATGCTGGATGCACAGTTTGACTTCAATGTGTACGATGATGCAGTAAATACTTTCGCCAGAGACGAAGTGCCGTTCACTCGGTTAAGCAATTCACTAACAGAAAGTATGTCTTGGTTTGGCGATCACAACCTGATGGGAAACATCACCGGCAATCAGGACAGGGCTCGGTTTATTTCTTATGCTGATGGCTCTGTTCGCTTTGATGAAGACGCGAAAAAAGCGGGGTGGAAAAGAAAAATAGAAATCAAAGACACCGTTGCCTACGCAAAACTTCAATCGCTCACGGCTTTCATGATGACGATTCCGGGTATCCCCGTCATCTATTATGGAGATGAAATTGGAGACCCGGGTGGCAACGACCCAGACAACAGGCGAATGATGCGTTTCGAAAACTTGTCAAACCAGGAAGAGCGGAATCGTGCCACAACCGAAAAGCTAATTCACTTACGCAGAAATTCAATGGCTCTGTTGTTTGGCGATTTCGATTGGATGGCAACCACAGATAAAATTATGGCCTATCGGAGAAGTTATTTTCAAAATCAGGTTTGGGTGGTGTTTAATAAGTCGGCTGAAGTACAAAAAATAGACATTGGCGAAGTACCTGCTTCAGTGAAATCAAATTTTACCGGAAAAATAGAATTTGAAAATAAGAAGGCAACGCTTACCTTAAACCCGCATTCGTTTGAAATACTAACTTCATCTACTTCAAATTAAACCTACCATGACATCACCCTCACTTGGCAAACCAAAACCACAACTCAGCTTCTGGCAGATTTGGAACATGAGCTTCGGATTTTTAGGAATCCAGTTTGGATTTGCCCTTCAAAATGCCAACACAAGTAGAATTTTCGAAACGCTCGGGGCAGAACCTAGCAGCCTCGCTCTGTTTTGGGCTGCCGCTCCCATTACAGGTTTAATCGTCCAGCCGATTATCGGCTTTTACAGTGATCGAACCTGGCATCCAAAATGGGGACGCAGGAGGCCTTATTTTGCAATTGGAGCATTTTTGGCAACAATGGCTCTTTGCATAATGCCAAACTCACCCTCACTTTGGTTTGCTGTAGGAATGCTATGGATAATGGACGCTTCGATCAATATCAGCATGGAACCTTTTCGTGCATTTGTTGGAGACATGCTCCCTCCTTTGCAACGTACAACAGGATTCGCGATGCAGAGCTTTTTTATTGGAATTGGAGGCGTTGTTGCTTCGTGCTTGCCCTACATCTTTTCCCATTGGCTAGGTATTAGCAATACTGCTCTTGTTGAAGGGGAAATGCCGGACTCTGTAAAGTACTCCTTCTATCTTGGCGCTGCCACATTATTTATTACTGTAATGTGGACGGTCTTTACTACTAAAGAATATCCACCGGAGCCGCACCACCAAAATTTAAAAAATAGAGAGAAAAGAAAAATCGAAAACGAGGAAGAATCCAAATCTAGAATTCAAAAGGTAGGGATGTTCCTGCTTTTAATCGGGATCGTGATCATTTGGCTGGTGAATTATCTCGGCAATAAGTACAAAGAACTTTATTTGTTGGGGGGTGGATTGGTATTTTTTGGAGTAATCCATCTATTAACTGTTCTCTACATTAGGCAGGGAAGGGGTTATCTTGGATTGGTTCATATGGTCAAAGATCTTAACTATATGCCAAAAACTATGGTTGATTTAGCTTACGTGCAATTCTTCTCTTGGTTTGCATTGTTTTCCATGTGGATTTACACGACACCAGCTGTCACAAGTTACGTCTATAACACAAATGAGCCAACGTCAACAGCCTACAATGATGGCGCTGATTGGGTCAGTGTTTTATTTGGAATGTATAGTGGAGTAGCAGCTTTGGCCGCATTGTTTCTGCCAATCTTAGCAAAGTATAGCAGTAGAAGGGTAGCTCATTTTATTTCCCTTTTATGTGGCGGTCTAGGGCTTATCTCTATTTTCTTCATAAAAGAGCCAAATTTTTTGATCTTTTCGATGATCGGAATTGGAATTGGATGGGCAAGTATTTTGTCAATACCATATGCAATGCTTTCGGGTTCATTACCTCCCGAGAAAATGGGCTACTATATGGGAGTCTTTAACTTTTTCATTGTAATTCCGCAAATCATTGCTGCAACTGTATTGGGATTTATTCTAGAAGCAGTTTTCGGTGGCCAATCGATTTACATTTTAGTTTTTGGAGGCGTCTGCATGATCATTGCTTCCTTGCTGTCATTGAGAGTGAGGTCGTCTGAAGAAGTAGTCGTTTAATTAACAGCATGCGAGCATTGGTGGTTGTAGGATTTTTGATTGCCTCTCGCCTTTTGGCGAGTGCCCAGGATTATTCCGCTTTTACCAATACCGTACATTCGCTCAAAGACAGCGTGCAGTTTGAAGTTTTCAAAAAGAAAAACACCATTCCTTTTGTTGTTGAAGACTCTGTAGCCTTTATTTTCTACGGCAAAGCAACCAGCGTTGCCTGGATGGGCGACTTTAACGGATGGGGTTATGATAAAACATTCATCAGCACCGGGGTAAATGTCAGGAACACTTCATTATGGATTCTAAAAGCAAAGTTTCCAAAAAACGCACGCCTTGACTACAAAATTGTTTTGAATAGCGATACCTACATTCTGGATCCAGCGAACCCACACCAACAGTGGAGTGGCGTAGGTGGAGGCAGCCCGAATTCAGAATTGCGAATGCCGGAGTGGAAAGAATCGGTGGAACAACACGTGAAACAAGTTGAACACGGAACAGTTAAAAGTGATATTCTGATCAATAGCAAAATTCTGAACTATCAGGTGACCTATAGCATTTACTTGCCAACCGGTTTTGAAAAAGCAGGTACACTTCCTGTGATTTATGTAACTGATGGTTACGAGTATCTACATCCACAACTTGGAAATATGACAACGGTGCTCGACAACTTAATCGCGGAAAAAAAAATCAAACCTATTGCAGCGGTATTCGTAGATCACCGCGAGCCAATCAATCGTTCTAACAACAGAAGGATGAACGAGCTGGCAATGAATTCACAATACCTCGATTTTTTTACCAATGAGTTGATGCCGGAAATAGAAAGGAATTTTCCGGTTTCTAAACTGGCAAGCGAACGAGGCATCATGGGAACATCGATGGGCGGACTCGCGGCAACTTATTTTGCGTTTACCAAGCCTGGTGTGTTTGGTCTGGTGGGCATCCAGTCTCCCGCATTTTGGACCAAGCCACAGATCTATCAACTTTGCACCAATCAAGTCGCTCCTTCAGTCAAAATCTCGATGACATCTGGTGTGATCAATGATACAAGTAAAGAAAGTCGGAAAATGAAAGAAGTATTGGAGGCCAATAGCTGCATCTACCATTATCGGGAAGTGAATGAAGGGCACAGTTGGGGTAACTGGAGAAACCTGATCGATGATGTGCTTATTGACCTGTTTGGCATTTAAATAAATATTGCTGATCACCTTTAAAAAGAAATTGATACTGAAAATGAATTCGAAAACGTTGCTGCTTTTTATAGTTGCTATTTCGCTGTTAGAGGCTTGCGCATCCGGAAAAGCAGCCCTGAAGAATGGAAATTATTACGAGGCAGTTCTCGAGTCTGTGAACAGACTTCGGGCTAAACCCGACCATAAAAAAGCAAAAGTTGTGTTGCAACAAAGTTATCCGCTTGCCATCGATTTTATTCAAACGCGCATTCAGAATGGAATAACTGCTGATGATCCCAGGAAATGGCGAAATGCGGTGGAAGGTTACAATCAAATAAACAACCTGAACACACAAATCAAAACCTCGCTGGGAGCGATGAAGATAATCACCAACCCGGTAACGAAGTTTAAAGAATTGGCGGAGGTGAAAATAAAGGCCGCTGAAGAAAGCTATAACGATGGCATTCAATACATGCTAAAAAACACACGCGATGATGCGAAGCTGGCCTATTTCAGTTTTAAAGAAGCGAATGGCTATGAGCCGGGCTATCGGGAAGTAATTGAATTAATGACGCAAGCTGAGTTTAACGCCACATTAAGAGTTGCCTATCAAGAGATCAATGCCTCTCGCATTAACTACGGGAGCCTCCAGCCCATCATCAACTCAATGCAACGTCAGTTCTTGTCTTTTCGACCGATCGAACAACAAGATACGGTGCCTCCACAGCAATACTTAAAAATCGTTTTCAATGATTACAGGCAAGACGCACGTCCCCAGTTTTCGTCCCGAAATGAAAACCTCGAGAGAGAGGTAAAGGTGGGGGAGAAAAAAGGAGCGGATGGAAAAGTGCAAAATGTGATGGAAAAAGTAGCGGGAACTATCACTTACTATACTAAAACCAAGAGAGCTTATAGCAACGCAACCCTCTCCGTGACGGACGCAAAAAGTAATGCGTTTCTATTAAACAATAGTGTGGAGGGCAATTCACAATGGCAATACACATGGGCCACATTTAAAGGAGATCACCGGGCGATGAACTCCGACCAGCTTAATCTCACCAAGCGAACCGAGGCGTCTCCGGACGACCAGAGTTTGTATAATCAGGCCATTATAAACCTAAAAAACAATCTTTCTCAACAATTGGCTAACTTCTACCGAAGGTATTGATAGCTATTGCTAAAACCTTTCAGCTGAAAATCAGGTTATTCATCGCGACTGCTTTTTTAGATCTAAAACAAAAATAAAAATGGGCGATAACAAATTGGAGTTGGCCACTTTTGGTGCCGGGTGTTTTTGGTGTACCGAGGCCGTATTTCAAAATGTAAAAGGAGTTACCAAAGTGGTCTCAGGTTATGCTGGCGGCAAGGTAAAGAATCCGACCTATCGGGAGATTTGTACCGGCACAACGGGTCATGCCGAAGTGGCTCAAATTACTTTTGACCCTTCAAAAGTATCGTTTGAAGAGCTGCTCGAAGTTTTTTGGAACACTCATGACCCAACTACCCTTAACCGACAAGGCGCAGATGAGGGAACTCAGTATAGGTCAGTTGTTTTTTACCACACGGATGAGCAGCGAAAAGCGGCCGAAAACTACAAAAGCCAGTTAGAGGCATCAAAAGTGTTCAAGAATCCGATCGTGACAGAGATAAGTTCTTTGCCGGATTATTATCCCGCTGAAAACTATCACCAAAATTATTTTGAATTGAACCCCAACCAGAGTTACTGCCAATATGTAGTACGCCCGAAGGTGGAGAAGTTTAAGAAGCAATTTCAGTCAAAACTGAAATAAAAAGCCCTTTTTAGAATCGCTAAAAAAAAATTCAACTTTCTCTGCAACCTGTTAAACCCAAGTCCGTTGATATCATCAAGTAGAGTAATTCTCTCATAGGTTTAGGTTTAGGTAACAAAAAGCCCCATCAGTCGGACGGGGCTTTTTGGTTTTTAGGCCTTTTCAGAATTCTACCAATTCACTCTCTTTTTCAGCTGTTCTGTCTGACGGATATAATCTGCTTCTCTTTAGCGCGCTTCTTGTTCCAACGATTTTAGCCGGTGGTTCATCGAGTCAATGAGTTCATCCCAGATTATGCAATGCTGACGGTACTGTCAGCATTGCATAATCTGGGTTAAACTCCTACGAGTCTGATACGACTGGAGTAGTCATCAGACTTTACCCAAATGATATTCCTATTGCGTCAGCCGAAGGTAAATTTTGCTATTTCAAAATTTGGGTTCACTTACTGACAAAGCCAATGAATTGAAAAACCTTTTTCAAAATGGAGAGTTTATTATTGTATGGAGAACCACTTCCTGCAATAGGTGAACCCGACAACCGTTCTAACAACCAAAAAAACTTAAAATGAGACCAATCCTTTTGTCGCTATTCCTTGTGTTTTGCATTGCCCTAACTGGCGGCTGCCAATCCAAGTCTGGACAGGAAAAAACAAAGATCACACCCTTAAAAAAGAGTAATGAAGAATGGAAAAAGCTGCTCTCGCCCGAACAATACCATGTACTTCGCGAGGCGGGAACAGAACGACCTTTTACGGGAAAAGATTGGGATAATCATGAAACGGGTACTTATTACTGTGCCGGTTGTCATCTGGAGCTGTTCAGTTCTGAAACCAAGTTTGAGTCGGGGACAGGGTGGCCAAGCTTCTATCAGCCGATTAAGGAGGGTGTGGTAGCAGTGGGAACTGATAAGAGCTATGGAATGGTTCGTGATGAAGTCGAATGCGCCAGATGTGGGGGGCATCTGGGGCATGTTTTTAATGACGGGCCTGCTCCCACTGGGTTACGGTACTGCATGAATTCAGTATCGATGGTTTTTGAAAAAAAAGCCAAAAAGTAGCGAGTTCCTATATAAGCGGAGAAGCCGATGGTTAAGACCATCGGCTTTTTTTATTATCTTTTCAGAAACGTAATTACTATGTGCAGACTAATGGCCTATAAAGGAACCCCCATCATCATTGATGATCTGTTGTACAAGCCAAAGAACTCACTCATCAACCAAAGCATCAATGCGCGTGAAATTGAAGAGCCTCTCAATGGTGACGGCTTTGGCGTTGGCTGGTATGTGCCTGAACTTAACCTTGAACCCATCAATTTCGTGTCGGTAAACCCGGCCTGGAGCAACCGAAACCTACGCAACCTGGCACCCAAAACAATGACAGGTTGTATGCTAGCTCATGTGCGAGCAGCCAGTGTAGGCGATGTATCCGAATCCAATTGCCATCCTTTTCAATATAAAAATTTCCTAATGGCTCATAATGGTGGCGTAGAAGAGTTTGGTAAAATCAAAAGACACATCCGCGGACCCTTGACCGATGAATTCTACAATTGGATAAAAGGACAGACTGACTCGGAACATATTTTTGCCCTGGTGCTCAGTAACCTTTTCAAAAACCATAAAATAGTTTCACCAGAAGCCGTAGCCGATTCATTCGAACAAACATTTAAAACGGTGAAACAGCTGATGACGGAGTACGGTGTGGTTGAACCTGCCTATTTGAACATGGCTTTCACAAACGGATCTTTCATTGTGGCCACTCGATATGTTAGTGATTCTTCCGAAGAACCACTAACCATGTACCATTCCGAAGGTGGTCGATATGTTGTGGAGGACGGCAACACGAGAATGGAAGCACCACAAGACGATGACAATGCTGTATTGGTTGTGTCGGAGAAATTAACTGATGACAAAGACTGGACGATGATTCCCGCCAATCATTTAGTGATTGTGGAAGATTCGCTCAACGTCAGAATCAGAGCGATCAACACCTGATTCCATTTGACTTTTAACTACTATCAGAATTTTTGGTCCTATTGATTTAGTTCTATTTTTGAGGAAATAAATTTCCTGTGAATTTCGATGTCATCATTGTTGGAGGTGGGATTGTGGGCTTAGCCACCGCACTCCAAATCAAAAAAACAAATCCAACACTTCGGTTTCTCGTTCTTGAAAAGGAGAATGAACTTGCTAAACATCAAACCGGAAATAATAGCGGAGTAATACATTCAGGCATTTATTACAAACCGGGCAGTCTCAAAGCCACCAACTGCTTTCGCGGCTATCAATTGCTCATTGATTTCTGCCGAGAACACGAAGTGCCGTTTGAGTTGTGTGGCAAATTGATTGTTGCCACCGATGAGCACGAACTACCTCTTCTGCAAACTCTATTCACACGAGGTGAACAAAATGGTCTCACCAAATTAAAAAAGCTTGTAAAAGAAGAATTGAAGGAACACGAACCACACGTGGCCGGCATAGCAGGTATCTTCGTTCCGCAAACCGGAATTGTGGACTACAAACTAGTTGCTGAAGCATATGGCAAGGTACTACAGAAAGAAGGGGCTGAAATTCATTTGGGTGAGAGGGTTGTCTCTCTGAAAAAAGAAGTAAACAAAACAATCGTTGTAACTGACAAACAAGACTACGAAGCAAGGGTAGTTATCAACTGTGCTGGCCTCTACTCCGATAAGGTGGCAGCCATGACTGTGGCGAATCTAAACGTGAAAATCATACCTTTTCGAGGCGAATATTTTAAGCTTAAAAAAGAAAAGGAGTATCTGGTAAAGAACCTAATTTACCCAGTGCCTGATCCCAACTTTCCTTTCTTGGGAGTGCATTTTACGAGAATGGCAAAAGGCGGTGTGGAAGCAGGACCAAATGCCGTACTCGCTTTTAAGCGGGAAGGCTACAAAAAATCACAGATCAACTTAGCCGAATTGGCCGAGACGCTAGCTTGGCCTGGTTTCCAAAAAGTGGCTGCTAAGTATTGGAAAACGGGGATGGGCGAAATGTATCGTTCATTTTCAAAAGCTGCATTCACAAAAGCTCTACAAAAATTAATTCCTGAAATCCAGGAGTCAGACCTAACCGAGGGTGGCGCTGGCGTACGAGCACAAGCTTGCGATCGTGAAGGGGGTTTGGTAGATGATTTCTTGATTATTGAAGATGCCAACGTAATTCATGTATGCAATGCGCCATCACCAGCTGCCACTTCATCACTGGCTATTGGCGAAACGATTGCTCAAAAGGCAGCCGCACGACTTTAACACTTTCTGTTAGTTTTGAATTACTTTAAAAATTTAAATACTTGACATGTTATGAAATCACTTGTGCAGTTTACCATTCTAATAGCAGCACTCAGCACAACGATTGGCTGCAGAAATAATTCAAACAATCCTGACACAACACCGGAGCCGGAGGCGGTCGTGTTCGCCAAAGGAGCGGACGTGGGTTGGATCACGGAGATGGAGGCCGCAGGTGTTAAATTCTATGATAACAGCGGAACAGAGAAGGAGTGTATGCAACTGCTAAAGGAAAAAGGCATTAACTCAATCAGGTTGCGGGCATGGGTAAACCCTGTCAAGGGATGGAACAATACTAAAGATCTTGTAGTAAAATCAAAACGAGCAAAGAATCTCGGGATGAAGTTAATGATTGATTTTCACTATAGCGATGATTGGGCGGATCCGGGTAAACAAGCCATTCCAGCTGCCTGGGCAAAAATGAATCTTATCGAAATGCAGACGGCCTTATTTAATTATACAAGATCAGTAATGGACACGCTCAAGTTAAATGGAATTAACCCCGACTGGGTGCAGGTGGGCAACGAAACAAATGATGGTATGCTTTGGGAAGTAGGCCGAGCTTCCAAGTCAATGGCCAACTTCGCAAGTTTAATATCGTCTGGGTATAATGCAGTAAAGGCGGTAAACCCAAATACTCCAGTAATCGTACATTTATCCAATGGTCACGATAATGGTCTTTTTCGATGGATGTTTGACGGCCTGAAAGCTAACGGTGCAAAATGGGATATCATTGGAATGTCGTTGTATCCTACCTGGGCTCAAGGCGGCATAGATGCATGGGCCACAACCAACGCAAAATGCCTGGCCAATATGAATGAAATGATTTCTCGTTATAACACACCTGTAATGGTAGTAGAAGTAGGCATGCCGAATGACCAGCCAGAAAAATCAAAAGCGTTTTTGACAGACATCATTACAAAGACAAAGGAGATACCGAACGGAAAAGGATTGGGTGTTTTTTACTGGGAGCCTCAAAGTTATAAAAAATGGCAGGGCTATGGACTTGGTGCTTTTGATGATACAGGCAAACCTACTATTGCCATGGATGCTTTCTTGGAGAAATAAAAGTCGCAAGGCTTTGTGACTCGTTCAATCAACCACTTCAGCCTTTTTCTTGTTACTCAAAAAAATCATTCCAACAACAAAGCATAGTGCCGCCACAATGATAGGGTACCACAATCCGGCAAACGGATCTCCTGATGGATTGCTTTTTAATTTACTTAACTCATAGAGAGCAGTTGCAATAAACGGAGTTAATCCCCCAAAAATTCCATTGCCAATATGATACGGCAATGACATCGAAGTATAGCGAATGCGTGTCGGAAATAATTCTACTAAGAAAGCTGCGATAGGCCCGTAGACCATCGTCACCAAAACAATTTGAATAAAGATCAATCCAATCATCAGCCAGTAGTTAGTGCCATTCAACGAAACTTCCTTTTTGGTTTCTGCGTTAGATGAATTCGTTTCTTTCGTTATTTCTGCCAGGGTAGTCTGGTCGCTATAAATGCGAATCTTTTTCAGGGTACGAATCGTATCTCCTTCTAGAACTGTCATTGATCTCTCAATGCTTTCCTTCTCTTTTACCTCTGCTTTTAGGCTGATGTTTGTCAATGAATACATTTGTTGGTAAATCGGCCGGTATAGAAATACAGCCAACAGCATACCAGTGAGCATAATAAATTTCCTCCCCACTTTATCTGACCAAGCACCAAAAAAAATGAAAAGCGGAGTCCCTATCACCAAGGCAATGGCCATGATATAGTTTGACTGTACGTATTCGAGCTGGCAAGTCTTTTGTAAAAATGAAAGTGCGTAGAATTGCCCCGTATACCATACAACTCCCTGCCCTGCTGTGGCTCCAAAAAGAGCAATCAAAACGAGTTGAAGATTTTCTTTCTTTCCAAAACTCTCTTTAATGGGATTAGTAGAAATTTTTCCCTCTGCTTTTATTTTTGCAAAAAGCGGTGATTCGCTCATGCGAAGCCGGATGTAAATAGAAATTCCCACTAGCAATGAAGAGAGTATGAACGGAATCCGCCATCCCCAACTAGAAAATGCCTCTACTCCTACTGACTGCCGAACTAACAAGATAACTCCCAGCGAAACAAACAAGCCGAGTGTGGCGGTAATTTGAATGAAGCTTGTATAAAATCCTCTCCTATTTGCTGGAGCATGTTCAGCTACATACGTGGCCGCACCTCCGTATTCACCACCCAAAGCAAGTCCTTGCAGCAAGCGAAGCAGCAAAACAATGAGTGGTGCAAAAATTCCGATGGTCTCATAATTAGGAACCAGACCAATTGCAAACGTTGAACCTCCCATCAATACAAGCGTGACTAAGAAAGTATATTTTCTTCCTACTTTATCTCCCAGTCTACCGAAGACTAATGCCCCAAAAGGGCGCACGACAAACCCTGCCGCAAATGTGGCGAGTGTAGAAAGAAACGCAGCTGTAGGATTTGTCTTTGGGAAAAATTGTTCAGATAAAATGGTCGCGAGGCTTCCGAAAATAAAGAAGTCGTACCATTCGATCAGTGTACCAACAGAAGAAGCTGTGATTACCGACCAGAGGTTTCTTTTATCAGTGGGGGAAACGGCTTGTGTCACTTGGTTGAAGTTTAAAGCCAGGAAGTCCAAAAGTCGGGAAGTACTATGTTCTCGGACTTCCGGACTTTCAAACTTTCTGACAAATTACCAGAAAGCAATATATAAAGCAGAGATAATTCCTAAGAGAATGATTGCGCCAATAGCGAAAGACTTTTCAATCTTAAACATATCTGCCGTTACTTCAATTCCATCCTTCTTAGGTTTATACGGTGAAATTAAACTGACGATGACGATGATGGCGATCAAGGTTAAGAACACGAAGCTCATTCTATTCAGGAAAGGCATTTCTGGAAAATACTCATTGAATGCGATCCCCAGAGGCAAGGTGGCAATCGCAGCGAGTAGTGCCGCCATTCCATTTGCCCGTTTCCAAAACATACCCATTAAAAAAATGGCAACCACTCCGGGTGATATCAATCCGCTAAACTCTTGAATAAATTGGAAAGCCTGATCAAAACGGCTTAGCTGTGGCGCCATAAAAATCGCGATAAGCATCGACACCAAAATAGCGCCTTTGCCCACGTTGACTAAGTTTCTTTCTGAAGCACCTTTCTTGAAAAATTTCTGATAGATATCTAGTGTGAAAATAGTTGAGATACTATTGGCTTTACCCGCCAACGAGGCAACAATCGCAGCCGTTAGCGCAGCAAATGATAACCCTTTTAATCCGGTGGGTAATAAATTCAGAAGCACCGGGTAAGCTTTATCTGACTTAACTACTTCTTTCGTTACTCCATCAATAGTAACGGACTCCAACATTTCTGTTTGGAAGAAACCATTTTTGTAAAGTACATACGCGGCAATTCCCGGAAGAACCACGATCACTGGCATAAGCAGTTTTAGGAATGCAGCAAAGAGCAGTCCTTTACGCGCGGTTGGTAAATCAGCACCCAACGCACGTTGTGTGATGTATTGATTGCATCCCCAATACCCAATGTTTGCTATCCAAAGGCCACCTACTAAAACTGCAATACCGGGTAATTTTTGGTAGGCATCTTCCGTCCCACCCTTTCCATCAGGCATCATCATATCTCCTTTTTGTAAGATCATTTGAAAATGGTCGGAAGCATTATCTTTTACATAGCCGAGAGCCGTCCACACATCGCCACCACTAATTTTTTGTGCTACTAACTCCAAAGCCAAATAAGTAGTAGCCAAGCCACCTAACACCAAAACGATGACCTGAATCACATCGGTGTATCCAATCACTTTCATCCCGCCAAGGGTAATAAAAACCGCAAAAATAGAAAGACCGACAACGCAGGTGGTAAATCCTATCCCGGTGATCGTATCTACTGCCAACGCACCTAAGTATAAGATCGAAGTGAGATTCACGAAGATGTACATTAATAGCCAAAACACCGCCATGATAGTCGCCACCAATGGGCTATACCGCTGCGACAAAAACTGCGGCATGGTATAGATCTTATTTTTCAAGTAAATCGGCAAAAAGAAAGCCGCCACAACAATCAGCGTGACTGCTGCCATCCACTCATAGGACGCGATGGCAAGACCCATTGCAAAACCAGAGCCTGACATACCTACAAATTGCTCGGCTGATATATTTGATGCGATCAATGAAGCACCAATGGCCCACCAGGTAAGTGAACCCTCTGCCAGGAAAAAGTCCTTGGAGTCAATATCGATCTGTTTTTTTCTGGCATATATCCAGTAACCGTAAGAGGATACAATTACAAAGTAGACCAGAAACACAACGTAATCGATGAGTTGTAGCTTTTGCATTTATCTAAAGTTAAAGGTTCGAGGTTTAAGGTTGCAGGTATTCGCGCTTATCGTTCATCAAGCTAACACCGTCCACCAAGTTAACCAAATAAAATTCAGGTTGACTATTAAAATTCACAGCATATTGACGAATCACTTTTTCTTTAAATGCCTTCGCCTTGTCATTTTGGATAAGGTTGATTGTGCATCCCCCAAATCCACCTCCCATCATTCGTGCACCGGTGATTTTCTCTTCCTCGGCCAAGGCGACCAGGAAATCCAACTCCACACAACTTACTTCGTAGGATTGACTTAAGCCCCAGTGAGTCTCGTACATTAACCTACCAAATTTTACCAACTCGTCTATCTTTAAAAGCTCGGCTGCTTGGAGGGTTCGTTGTATTTCTTCAACCACATAAAGGCATTTGGCGAAGATGTCGGGTGCCATGCTATCCCGATGTTCCAGCAATAGTATTCGGCTCACATCACGAAGAGACGAAATATCATTATTTTTTTCCCGAATGATTTTCACACCTTCCTCGCAGGCCTTTCGCCTATCATTGTAGGCAGAGGAGGCCAGCGAATGCTTTACCTTCGTGTCAACGAGAAGAAGGGAATGATCGGTAAGATGAACGGGAATCACTTCGTGTTTCTGCGATCGGCAATCCAATAAAAGGGCAGCATTTTTTTTACCAAACAAACTGGCGTATTGATCCATCAAACCACACAAGAGGCTTACAAATTCATGTTCGGCATATTGAGAAATTTTCGCCAATGCCAACCGATCCAAACCACACTTATAAAGTTGGTTAAGTCCAAAGCCAAAGCCGTTGCAAAGTGCAGCCGATGAGGACAACCCACCGCCCACCGGAATATCCCCTCCAAACACACAGTCGACCCCATGGATGGGCAAGCCTTTTCGCTCGAAGCCGTCCATTACACCCATCAAATAATTGACCCACGTTTCTCCCGGGTTTAAATCATGGATGGAAAATGAAACGCCTTCGTCCTTGTCGGTCGAATAGATGTTACATCGATCTGTATCGCTGGGAGCCATCGCAAAATAAATCGCGCGGTCAATGGCTGCAGGGAGTACAAAGCCTTCGTTGTAGTCTGTATGTTCGCCAATGAGGTTGATTCTGCCGGGGGCACGAATCACCATCGGCTCTCTCGAAAATTTCTGCTTAAAAATAGCGACTACGCTTCTTGCTACATCCGGCATGCTACAAGTATAGCGATCTCGTTTTTCAAACCCAAAATTGGACACTTGAAAACGATTATGGGCGGTACGTCTGGCAATTATCCTAAATGAGAGGTGAAATTAAGCAGTTCCGCGGTCGGGCTGAGAAAGATTTGTGTTTCGATTGCGAAAGCCTGATTGTGATAAATCATGGCGAGAAAATACAAAACGCACGAGATATGATTGCGGCCACGGAAAATATTCCAGGGATCGTTCGATGAGCACCAGAGTGACGCCCAAAGTGTGGGGTGGAGATAAGTTTACAGCCGAAGGCATGAGCTACCGAACATTTCTATTGAACTTTACTTCAGTAGATGAAAACTACATTACAACATTAAAAATACAATTACTATTCGGTCGCAATTTCAGCAAAGAAATGCCAGGAGATGAAAGCCGTGTATTCTTAAATGAAACTACCGTAGAACAAATTGGATGGACATTAGATGAATCAGTGGTGAGAAAAAAATTCAATTACCCGGCTCTGATTTATTCTTTGATGTGATTGGTGTGGTCAAAGATTATAACTATCGGATGCCGGGCAATCCCATTGAGCCGATGGCTGTTTTTCATTTGAAGAACGATCAACTATTTGGTGGTGGAACGCAGCGATACCTAGTTGCACGCATAGATGGAAAGACTTCCGATGGGTGGGAGAACACTTTGGCGCTACTCGAGACCACGTACAAAAAAAAGGCGGGCGATTTTCCATTTGAATACACGTTTGTCGGCCAGGCATTCGCAAATACAATTAAAGGTGAACGTAACTTTGCTATAACACTAACAGCGATGGCCAGCCTGTGCATCTCCATCGCTTCGTTGGGTTTGCTGGGAATGATAGTGTTTGCGCTAGAGCAAAAGACCAAAGAAATAGGTGTTCGCAACGTCTCCGGAGCATCCGTAGGTGATATACTTCTTTTTAATTTCGAAAGGCTATGCTCTATTGAATGTAATCGCATTTGCGATTGGCGCTCCTCTATATCCTATGGGTTAATGACGTAATGGCTCCAACGTTTTGAGTACCACATTGCCCCCTCTCCTTACTTCTATGTAGGGCGGGAGTTAGAACGTAGCCTGCGGCACTCGCGAGCACGAGTAATGATTCCATGAAAGCAGCTCTCTCAAATCCTGCAAGAGTGTTAACGGACGAATAAAATGTCCCCTGATAAACCCAAACTATGCATTAGGAATGCATAGTTTGCCCAGGGGGTTGACGATCCGCCTGAGGCGGATGTCAAGGTTAAACCTCGGGACGCTTGCGGTCAGAGTCAGACATTTATCGTCTGACCTGACAATGAAAATCACCAACTTGGTTTTCTTCCTTGGGGCTAAATTGTTGATTTTCACTCGTCAATTATGCAATGCTGACAGTACCGTCAGCATTGCATAATCTGGGTTAAAGAGCCAAAAGCATTTTCCAAGGACTAAAACGGGACTTCGATTCACCAATTTGGGACAAAAAATTTCGCATTGCCTGTTTTTTACGTAAAAAAGGCCACCCAATCGTCAATATCCCTCTGGCATGATTTTCCCAGCGCGCAAATAGTTAACCGAAAATCTTATGAATCTTTTTGAAGTACTAGGGCTATTGAAACGCAGGGATGCCACCGCTAAAAGCCATATTAGAAATTTGATTGATGTTGCAGAGGCGGACGGCCATTTTGTTCAAGTAGAAAAAGAATTGTTGAAATCCATTGCCAAAAGAAATGGATTTAACGAAAAACAGATAGCCGAAATCCATAAAAATCTCGAAGAGGTCAAATTGGAGATACCAGAAGACAGCAAAGCCAGGTTTCATCGGTTTTATGATCTCATCCATATGATGAGCATAGACAACGAAATACATGAAGAGGAATTGAAACTCTGCAGCGAGTTGGCTCTGAAATTTGGCTACCATCGCGATAATGTTCAAGACTTGATAAAATCTATTTTGTCTTGCATCGAATATGGAAGAGATGCTGATGACACCATGGGGCGCGTCATTCGGTTAATAGCGTAGAAGGATAAACTTACCGGCTAACCCTTCCATTTAATGAAAGGCCAACGCAAGCCAACAAAACAACTAGCACTACCCAACAAGAAGCAAGGGTTACTTTATTGCCGATTATATAGGGCTGAGGTTCAAACTTGAATTCAATTGAGTGCTTTCCCTTTGGAATTTGTAACGCTCGCAAAACATAATTTGCACGAAGTATTGGTACTTCTTTGCGGTCAATGAAAGCGTTCCACCCTTTCGGATAATAAATCTCGGAAAATACAGCTAAACCATTTGTCGATGACTGCGATTCATACTTTAGATAAGCAGGTTTGAACTCCTTTAATTCTATGATTGACAAGCTATCGTATTCGAAATTTTGAAGTTTGAATTTTGAATTATCCACAACAGCACTAGACCGTGTATTTACATCGGCAGTTTGTTTGAGCTCTTCCGTTGGGGAGTTTACACCTACCACCTCCCTTACAAACCAAGCGGCTCCATTTGCCTCAGGGTTTGGAATGATGTTGCCCGCTTCGTCCCCGTATTTTACATATTTGGCGTTCAGCATATTTAAAACCCCATACTTTTTAAAATCCAATCCCCCAGACTGCGCATCGCGATACAATTGTTGGGTTTCGTTCAACAAACAGGAGTCATATAAATCCTGGTACCTGCGCAACTTAGCCCCGTGATAGCCGCCTAGCGAATGATGATTGTAGGAAGTTCGCGCTTCGGCCATGGGATTTTGTAGATTATACACCCGATAGTAGCTTTTGTCTTTTAAGATTTCATCATCTGCTGCTGAGTTGGCATGGTAAGAGTTATCGCGCTTTCGTTGAAAATTATCTTTTGAAAAATAGCGCCTGTCTACAATAGCGATATCAAGCGTGATCATGAAAATCAAAAAAGCATAGAAGCCAAGCTCAGAAATCTTCTTGCCCACATTGAAATAGAGCATGATAAAAATGGAAACAATAAAAGCGAATGACCTAAAGGCATCAGCCCTTAAGAGACTTCTACGATCGGAACTCATTGCTTTGGTAAACCAAACCGGCAACTGCCCTTCGCCATCTTTGAGAAAACTTCCAAATCCCGCAAAAAGTATAAGCGCCAGACACAATCCACCAGTCGCGCCCAAAGCAATCAACAACTTTTTCTTAGCTTCTTTGTCAACTCCGTTGACTAGCAAACGCTCCACACCGATCATTCCGAGTAATGGCATAGCGAGCAGAATAATAACTAAGGCAAAATTGACCGATCGGAATTTGTTATAACCCGGAAAATAATCAAACATAAAATAGTTGAAGGTTGAAAAACTGTCTCCCCAACTTAACATCAAGCTTAATGCGCTTAATGGCACCAGCCACCAAACAAACTTCTTGTCGGCAAACAAAATACCTACCACAAAAAGAAAAATTATAATGGCACCGGCATAGTAGGATCCTCCCGTGAAATCTTGCGGACCCCAATAAGCAGTCGCGTAGTTGGCAAGTTTGTTGGCCGTCTCATTGTCTCCTGAATTCACCAGTGCTTTGTAGGTTGCGCTATTTTCATCTTGCACCAATGACTTCGCACTTGAGCCTCCGTAAAAATCAGGAATCAACAATACGAATGATTCGATTACGCCATATTTGTAGGCAAATGCATAGTCTTTGCTCAATCCATTGGGCTGTACTTTCAACTTAGGCTTTACCAACTCTGATGGACCCCGAATAGAGTAACGGGTATATTCTGTGATCGACCAAAATTGCCCGAAGAAAGTACCTACCGCAATAATTACAGCTGGTATAAGTAGTCCTAACGTTTTAAAGAAGTCGGCTATTTGCTTGGCGCGAAGGGCATAGATCAATTGAACCAATCCATAGACCGCTACCATCAACACTAAATAATACGTAATCTGCAAATGGTTTTCTCGCAGATGCAACGCCAAGGCCATGGCAGTTAAACCAAAACCCAATATCTTTTTTCCGGAAAACGCCAAATGAATACCTGCCAAAACCAAAGGCATAAAAGCAATCGCCCCAATGCGTGCATTATGCCCTGCAGAAAGGCCTATGATCAGGTAGGAAGAAAGCCCAAATGCTAACGCTCCTGCGATAGCCAGGTAAGGTCGCACACGAAAGGCCAATAGCATAATATAATAACACAGAAATGCAATAAAGATATTGTTGACAGGGTGTGGGAGAAAGAGTCCCATGATCTTCTTGGTCCAAACCACGGGGCCATCGCTCCACTTTAAACTTACCAAATAGGCAGGCATCCCACTAAACATATTTGAAGCCCACAGCCCCTCTTCTCCGGTAGCTACGCGGTAGTCACTGAGTGTCTTACTCCCCCCCTGAAATTGTTGAATATCAGATTGACTGAGTGATTTATTTTCAAAGAAAATTGGGCTAAAAAAGAAGACTGTGACTACTAAAAAGATCACTAAAGCAATAGCGTGGGGAAGAATGTCTGAACCTTTAATCTTTCGCATGAAAAATGGTAATTATTGAAGCGCAAATGTGCAAATTTGATTTGGTTATTGGAAGAGCTCACACCTGCTTGCGAGAAGTCGTAAAGATTGTAGCACCGACCTAACCCTAAAAAAAGAAAGAAACATGAAAGCAATTTTGGTTTGTCTACTACTCTGTATTTCAACTTTTTCTCTGGCACAGAAAAAATTTGATCAACTCGCTGAGGGAAATGCCATTCGTACCGTGCTGGCGCAACAAGTTTCGGATTGGAATAACTTCAATATTGAAGGATTCATGCAAGGCTATTGGAAATCTGATTCGCTCCTATTCATCGGTGCAAAGATTACACATGGCTGGGATAGCACCTTGGCTCGGTACAAGAAAAGCTATCCCACCAAAGAAGCAATGGGTGTTTTACGATTCGAGATTATCCGCCTACAGTTTACAGCAGGCGAAGCGTGCTTAGTGACAGGCCGCTACTTCTTACAACGAAAAACCGATAACCCAAGTGGAGTTTTTACTTTACTGTTTAGGAAGAAAAGCGGAACGTGGGTGGTGGTATATGATCATACTAGTTAATTGGAACAACATCCAATGTTTACCTTCAGGGAAATAACAGAGCGATCATTTCCCTCAATCATCTTTAAATCATCTGACTTAAGTAAAAAGCCGCGATTTACTTCCGCAGAGATAACTCCAGAAAATCCACGATAGGATGCAATCCCTTCACCAGACCCATCTGGACTTACTACAAAAATCGAATATTGAGAAAAAAATAATTGATTAATTGAATACGTACCTGATTTTGGTTCTTTACCCCAAAACGCAAAAGACAAAACCTCAACTATATTACTATAGGTTCTTGAAGTAGTTATGGAATAGAAATCCCTAACATCAGTTACTTGCCCATTCGGGTCAAACCATCGAGCAACTCCTTCTCCACATCGAGCTGGCTGAAAGTCGATCGAATTGGCATTAACTTCAACATAGCTGGCAATCGGTAGGCACGCTTTGCTTCTAAAAAGAAACGAAAATATGCTCGAATTTGAATTAGAACTAAATTGATTTGCGGGATTATTGGAAAAAGTCAACCCTAATGGGTTTGAAAAACTAGATGACGCTAGCGCTTGATTAAAAATCCATCCGGACGGAGTAGAACGGCTTGGTTCAACCAAAGTTCCTCCATCCTTGCATGCTAATAGTAGTAGGAAAAGGTAAGCACCATTCTTTAACTTCATGATTATAAATTAAAATGCAAAACCCAACCTAAGCGAGCTATTAAAATTAGATCCTAATTGGAATGTGCTCCCTCCCTTGGTTGTAGGTGCTGTTCCAACAAACGGAGTAATCGAAATGTCTGCTGAATTAATCACTTGAAATCCATAGCCAATTTCTAAACCCAAGTAAAGTCGTTTGACAATGTAGTAATCTGCTCCTATCAAAAAATTTGCTCCAAATCGAGTAAAACCTCTTTCTGTTCCGTTTGGATCCCAAGCTCCACTTATGCTCTTTATTGAACCTCTCGTTTGAGTGGTACGGTCGTCCGAAAAGCTTGAAGACTTTATTGCAAAATCTGCATCTATGCCAACGTAAGGAGAAAGTCGGTCGGTGCCCTTAAAATGCCACTCGTACCCCGGGCGGAGATTGATTTCAAAAGATGATTGCGTAACGTTTTCGATAGCTTTTTGATTTCTCAAACCAATTGATACTCCAAATCTAAATGCCTGTCGTTCATTTACAAAAGTTCTAAAGCGTAGGTAATTGATTGAAATAGGAGAAGATGAAAATGGGTTAAAATTAACCTCTGCTGTGAAACTTTTTGCGTTTGGCTTGTAGCTATGTGTCTTTAATGAATCTTGTGAAAAGCCAACAAAAACGAAAAGTACAAAAACAGAGGTGGCTAATGATTTTTTCATGAATAGGTATTTTTACAAATATAGAAATGAAAAATGTGCGTCAAAGCAAGTTTTCAGTTAAACTTCAACAGTGCATATCCCTTCATCTGATAGGTTGTTAATGTCGTGAGCATGGAAGTAGCAATCTTCACCTCTGGAACCATCTTTGTCCGGTCTACTTTTCTATTAATCAAAGATTGGCCGCAAACAAAAATCTTTACTCCCGCTTTCGACAATTCCTGAAACAAACCAAGGTTGGGGTTATCCTTTTTGTATTTCTTCTGATACTGATCATTATTCATAGTGATATACGTTGCCCCACCATGTAGCACGATGACAACATCCAGATTTTCTTTTGGTACACCACCCATTACATGCAAGTTCACCAGGCGGGCCACGTTGTTCAATGCCCAACTTAAGGAGTCTGGTTTTTCACTTTCCCGCTCCACTTCCACCACAATATTGTACTTCATTGTTGGATCGGGCTTCTCTACTGCATACGGAATTTCAAAAATGCCCCCATATAATTTCACGGCAGGAAAAACACGAGTTTGGGAGTAGGTCGTTGCTGCTAGAACGATTAGTAGAGCTGTGAATAAGGATTTCATAGTAGGCTTGGTAATTGGTGATCGAGTATTCGGTGTTCGGTGTTCGGTGTTCGGTGTTCGGTATTCGGTATTCGGTATTCGGTATTCGGTAATCGGTAATCGGTAATCGGTGCTCAGTTTAGTCTGCTGCATTCTATATTCTAACTCCAGTATTCTATATTCTTTTAGACTACAAGTGGTCTTTCAAAATATTCAACGCAGCCACTAAGATCAACACCGCAGTAATTCTCTTAATGTACAATGGATGAAGACGAATCGCGCCCAAGCGTGAACCCAGCTGCCCACCGATTAAAACTACTACTAATAATGGTAAGATAAAACTCCACTCTAAGTTAATGCCTCTACCCAAAAACTGTCCTAGCAATCCACTGATCGAATTAACTAAAATAAACACGCTCGCCAATGCTGATATTCGTTTGGCCTCCGCCCAGTTCGTTAGATGCAAAATCGGAGAAAGAAAAATACCTCCGCCAATACTTACCAATCCGGATAAAAAACCGATTAAACCTCCCACTGCAATCTTAGACTCCATTCGCTGAAGGAATCGATTTTTGCCTTTCATCGTTTCTGGCTGTATCCAAAGTAAGACTGATGCTATGATCAGCGTAATTGCCAGTAAAAGAAAAAAAGCGTGTTGATTGAGTTTCCACAATCCACCCAATAAAGCCAAGGGAACACTTGCCACTAAGAAAGGCCAAATCTCTTTCCAGTCTATTTTATTTTGTTTATAAAAAATAATCGTTCCGCCTGTCACTACCACAATATTGCATAGCAAAGCAGTGGGCCGAATGGTATCAGGAAGCAACTGAAAGAAAGGTTGGGCAAGCAACGCTAAGTAACTGCTGCCACCACCAAAACCGACAGATGAATAGATGAATGCGATGACAAAAAAAGAAAACAAGAGTACGTAAAATTCCATCTTACTACTGAGCTCGTTTTACTTCTATGACTTGCAAAGACTTGATGTGCCTTCGACCTGTCTTAAAATCCCGCGGTGACAAAAGCAGAATTGATTCCGGTAATTGACTGGCGGGTTTTCCCTCTTTCTCAGTGACAATGAAGACGGAATCACCCACCTTACTATTATGAATTTCATTCCAGGAAAAAACAACCTTGTAGCCGTCTGTTGCCTTGCAAACAAAATAAAACTCACTCAGTTGCTTAGGACTTTCTGATTTGATTTCGATTGATTCTAACACATCGCGTAACAAAACACCTTTCAGTTGCTTGGCTTCTCCCCGTGTCTCGCCTGTGTGATTGGTGATAACAACATCACCGATGTCATGCGTTTTCCATTGAGATAGGTCACTAAGCCTAATCGTTTTTTGCAACTTGATCTCGCCTTGAATCGTAAACGATTCAGTTGGTTTGATTTCCTTTTGCGAAAAGGAGATAGTCGATAGGAAGAAGAGTATCAGTGTTGGAAAAGTCTTCATCTTATATAATTTTTAAATAGCCGTGTTCTATTATCCACCAATGGTAGACATAGACTCCATTACGTTCAATGTTTTGCGTTTTTCCTCCGCTTCAAATCCGTCTTTCGGTCGATGAGCAAAAGCTCTTAACAATTCATTTCTTAGATCATCATTACTCTTTCCTTCACGCATCAAATTCTTGATATTTAATACACCATCGTCATACAAACATGTTTTCAATACCCCCTGAGCCGTAATCCGGATTCGATTACAGGTTCCACAGAAAGAGCGGGTAAATGCTGCGATGATACCTATATTTCCCACATACCCTGGAATTTGATAATGATAAGCTGTTGAATTTTCAGCGTCTTTCACTTTTTGAATACTAGGGTAGAAAAGCTTGATGTGATTCAATATCTCTTTGTGTGTCCATTTTAGTTTGACATAATGATTCCCCTCTCCATTAAAAGGCATCTCTTCGATAAAGCGGACCGAAATGGGATATACTTTTGTAAGCTCAATCATTGGCACAATATCCTCGATATTTTTCTCTTCCATCACCACGGTATTGATCTTCACGGGAATTTCGTGTTTTAACAAAAGCTGCAGAGTATCCCACGTATTTTCAAATTCATCCCTTCGGGTAATCAGTTTAAAACGTTCTTTATTTAGAGTGTCCAAGCTGAGATTAACAGAAGCAATGCCTAGTGATTTCAATTCCGAAATATGAGGTCGGGTTAGAATGCCATTGGTGGTAAGATGAATGTCTTTAATTCCTTCGACCACTGAAATCTTCCGAATGAGTTGCATCAGATCCGTCCGAACGAAAGGTTCTCCACCGGTCAAGCGGATTTTTGAAATACCCATCGAAGCCAACAACGATACTAACCGCTCGATTTCTTCAAAAGTTAAAAGATCTTTTTTAGGCAGATATTTGATCCCTTCTTCGGGCATACAATAAAAGCAACGCAAATTGCATCTGTCTGTCACCGCCAGGCGGAGATAGTTGATTGGGCGACCGTGATTATCGTAGAGTTTGGTAGTTGACATTTACCTCGCGAAGATAAGGAGGATCGGCCAGAAAGAAGTAGTCGCTATATTTGCTTTATGAATATCAAGGTGAAAGCTTTTGGAATCTGTAAAGACATCTTGGGGGCGCGTGAAGTGGCCCTAGAGTTTGATGGGGAATTGGTTGAGGATCTGCGCAAAGAATTGGCTTGCAAATTCCCGGACGTTGAAAAGTTAAATTCACTCTTGATTGCCGTCAACGAAGCCTACGCGGAAGATGACCTTGTGTTAAAGGAATCTGATACTGTGGCGCTTATTCCACCCGTAAGTGGAGGCTAACACTCAAAACGAAATGATAGAAATCACCCAAAATCCTATTGATATTCAATATGTTATTAAATCTGCAGAAAGTTCTGAGGCAGGCGCAGTTGATGTTTTTATTGGCACCGTCCGATCAAAAACTGGAAATCGGAAAGTAATCAGACTGGAGTACGAAGCTTATGAGCCAATGGCCGTTCTAGAAATCAAAAAGATCATAGAACTTGCAGAAGATAAATGGAAGCTTGAGGGCTGGGCGGTCAGCCATCGGGTTGGCACGTTAAATATTGGTGATGTGGCGGTTGTCGTGGCTGTTTCTACTGCCCATCGAAAGGAATCCTTCGATGCTTGTCAGTTCATTATTGATAGTCTCAAACAAACTGTGCCCATCTGGAAGAAAGAAGTCTTTGAAGGCGGAGAAGAATGGGTGTCGGCACATCCGTAAGTTTAGAAACGACTTACGATCATCACCACCACAATACCGATCGACAAAGCAATCATAAGCGCGCCAACCAAGGTGGTCACCAACTCAAATTCAATGGAGTTAAAGTGAATGGGAGCGAAAAAGTTTTTTACTGCTTTCATACCAGTGTGATTTTCACATAAATCTAGGCACCAGATAGCAACCAAATCTTGCAATTAAACAGAAAACAGGAAGCGGGTAATAAATTTTATGAGGAAGCTTCAAATCGCGGTGCGCAAAATTCCAGCAAAGAATGATGGGATGAATTCTAAAGCGCTCTTTGTATGCTGATTATGGAATTGTGGCCTAATAGATGAAGAACTAACACAAGATGTATGAATTCAACGATTATTTTCATTTCCTTTTGAAATTTTTCTTGCCACCTGCCTTTTCCATCAATTTGATTTCCTTAATCTGAATTTCATGAGACAAGGCTTTGCACATATCGTACACCGTTAGTGCGGCAATTGAAACAGCTGTCAGTGCTTCCATCTCCACACCTGTCTTGCCGGTCACCCTTGTAGTTGCATTAATGATCACTGTCTCCTTGTCAGGAGTAATGATGATTTGAACATCCTCCAGCCCAAGCGGATGACAAAAAGGAATCAATTCAGAAGTCTTCTTGGCTCCCATCACGCCTGCAATAATGGCGGTTTGAAATACTGGCCCTTTCTTCGTAATCAATTCGTCACCTTGCAACTGCGACATGATCTCCTCACCCAAAAAAACAACCGCTTGCGCCTTGGCCACACGATGTGTCACTTTCTTATCAGACACATCCACCATTTGAGGATTGCCAGATGCGTGGATATGTGTAAATTTATTCTTCATCTAGCCTAAAATTACTAAAACATGGTCAGTGTACAGGAAGCTACCTCCATAATTCTTTCCAATCTTTTTCAACCGAAAACAAGAAAAGCCAACCTAAATGAGTGCCTCGGCAAAATTTTAGCAGAGCCGATCTTAGCCGATCGTGACTTCCCTCCTTTTGATCGCGCCACCATGGACGGCATTGCGTTGGCGTTTGATTCCTACCAGGAAGATCAGACGAATTTTAGAATTGAATCCATTCAAGCTGCTGGTGAGCTTCGAAAAAAACTGAATAGCAATTCCGGATGCATTGAAGTTATGACAGGTGCAATGTTGCCAGAGGGAACGGACACGATCATCCCATACGAGCAGGTAGAAATCAGAAACGAGCATGCAACAATCAATGCCAAACAGGTGATTAAAGGGCAGAACATCCACCTTCAGGGAAGTGATGCCAAAGAGAATCAAACTCTGTTGGAGCCTGGCACTCAGATCACTCCAGCAGAAATTGCACTGCTCGCATCCATTGGGAAAACTTCTGTATTAGTATTTAGTGCGCCCAAATTTGTTATCATTTCAACAGGCAATGAGTTAGTGGACATCGATCAAATTCCATTACCTTATCAAATAAGGAAATCAAATAGCTATGCATTGCAGGCTGCACTTGCTGAATTAGGAATAGACTCAGCACTACTCCATCTGGCAGATGACCAGGATCAACTAAAAACGGAAATCAAACAAGCACTTCTTGATTTTGATATACTTCTTTTATCCGGTGGTGTTTCAAAAGGGAAATTTGACTTTGTTCCTTCGGTTTTAGAATCGTTGGGCGTTCACAAACTTTTCCAACAGGTAAGTCAGAAACCCGGAAAGCCGATGTGGGTTGGCTCTTTTGGAAACAAGTTTGTATTTGCATTACCCGGAAATCCTGTCTCCACTTTCTTATGCTTCCACCGGTACGTAAAGCCATGGCTTTTACAAAGCCTGGGAACAAAACCTAATACTTCCAAAGCTATCTTGAGCAAAGATTTTTCGTTTAAAGGAGACCTGACCTATTTTCTACAAGTAAAGTTAGCCAATGTCGATGGCAGACTTATAGCAAATCCAATAGTTGGCGGTGGCTCAGGTGATTTTGTAAACTTAAAGGAAGTGGATGGATTTTTGGAGTTGCCGAGGGATAAAAGTGAGTTTAAAATAGGGGAAGCCTATCCTTTGGTTTCGTTCAGAGCATAATCCAAATCTGTGTACAATTGATTAATTTTGAAAAATGAAAATCAAAGAACTAAAGATAAAGGGCTTTAAATCCATCGGGGAGATCGTACTCAAATCTCCGAACCCTTTTAGCGTTTTTGTGGGAGCCAACGGAGCAGGAAAGAGCAATATTTTTGAGGCGTTGGAGTTTTTTAATTATTGCAATTCGTTCGAAATCGAAGAGGCGCTTCGTCTTTTTGGAAATTTCAATGAAATACGACATCAAAATTTAGCATCGGAAGATGATGAAATCAATCTTAAAATTGATTTAGGCACCCCAAAGCCAGAAGTAAAGGTACCTTCATCGTTTTATTCTAACAATAAATCTTATATCGATGCCTCAATATTAAATTTAAGAACACAACATGAAAAGATCATTGATTCGCAAAGCAAAGAGTTTAGACAGCTTGTTAATTTTAGCAGATTATTTATTGGAAATACACCACTTAAGAAAATAAACGCTCACGATGACTCTAAACTGACCCTTGACGCTTCAAATCTGGAAAAAGTTATTAAAAGAATTTTTAGTAACGCTTTTCAGAAAAACGAAATCTTAGAAATAATTCAACTTCTAGTACCCGAATTTGAAAGAGCAGAAATTATATCTGAAGAATTAAGCGGAACTGATAACTTAATTATTTACGAAAAATCATTGCGAAAACCTCTCACAAAACGCCTCATCTCCGATGGCACATACAACATCTTAGCAATCTTAGCAGCTATTTACCAAAGTGACACTCCACAGTTTCTGTGTATTGAAGAACCTGAAAATGGATTGAACCCCAAAGTAGTAAGGGAGTTAGTAAACATCATCCGAACTCAATGCGAAGAACGTGGGCACTACATCTGGTTGAATACTCATTCCCAAACACTAGTTTCTGAACTTCGCCCGGAAGAAATTATTTTGGTTGATAAAGTAAATGGTATGACCCAGACCAAACAGGTAGCTGGGATGGACTTACATGGCCTGAAAATGGATGAAGCGCTATTGACTAACTCGTTAGGTGGAGGAATCCCATGGTGAAATTGGGATTTATAGGTGAAGGCGCTGTTGAGAAAATCATTCTCGAGTCAGTCGCGTTTCAGGAATTCCTAAGTTCTCTTAAAATTGATTTCGTTAAAGAAGTTGTCGATGCAACCGGAAATGGAAATCTCTTGCCGCAAAACATCGAAGGTTACACCAAGACCCTAAAGGATAAAGGAGCAACAACCATAGTAATTCTTACTGACTTAGATGAAGATCAATGCATTACATTAACAAAGAACAGGATTAATCCATCTGCAGAGTACCTGACTATAGTAACGATCAAACAAATTGAAGCCTGGTTTCTGGCAGACGATCAAGCCATGAAAAACCTATTTAGCGATCAAAATTTTATGATCGAGAATCCCGAGGTCATCAAAAATCCATTTCAAGAAATTCGCAGACTTCGCTACGAGAAAATAGGACGCGGAATACCCACTAAAGTCATCCTTGCAAAACAAATGATTTCCAAGTTTGGATTTTCTATCCAAAGAGCTGCTGAACATCCAAATTGTAGCAGTGCGAAATACTTCCTACAGAAGATAACGGAATTCGCTTCCTAAGCCGCCTTCAATTTTACTTCCTTAATCAACACCTCCGCAGGAAGATGCAGTAAGGTGCTTAGATTTCTGATCATCCTCAACGACAGGGCAATCTTGTGGCTCAAAACTTTAGAAACAGTTCCCTTATCACCAATTGCCGCAATGAGATCATTTTGAGTCATTCCCAAATCGTCCATTCTAATTTTGATCGCCTCAATCGGATCTGGTGACTCAATAGGATAGTGCTCATCCTCATAGCGCTCGACTAAAACCAAAAGCAGTTTAAGCTCTCTTCCTTGATCAGTCTTCTGCCCTGGGTTCATTTCCATTAATTCGTCAACACGGGTTAAAGCCGACTCATAATCTCTTTTACTTTCCAACACCAACCACTTTTTCATATTTTATCTTTTTAAACCATCCAAACTATCATATTCAGCATGCGTCCCTACCCACTTTACCTGTATCGACTTATACCGAAAACTAAATCTTCCGATCAGTCTATACTTATTTCCTTTGATGTTAAAAACTACCCGTTCGTCTCCTACCCAATCAGCCGAGGGATAGGCCAGCCTTACTTCATTAAAATTTCGCCACTCCGCCTTTCGGCATACTTTATACCAAGTTTCAAGTGGTTCGCGCGCATCGGAGTAGATTTGATAAAACTCAACAAGTGTCTTTCTGCTAACAACATTCACTTTTCAAAATAAAGAAATAGTTGGCTTTTTACCAACTATTTTCATTTCACTTATAGAAAAATAGCGATTACCTTTGCACCCTAATTTTTCAACAAAACCATGTTCGACAGCTTAAGTCTCAAACTCGAAAAAGCATTTCAAACCCTTAAAGGCCAGGGGCGCATCACAGAAATCAACGTGGCCAGCACGGTTAAGGACATCCGGAAGGCTTTAATCGATGCTGACGTAAATTACAAAGTAGCCAAAGAAGTTACTGACGAAATCAAGCTTAAGGCGCTGGGCCAAAATGTACTAACTGCCGTTTCTCCAGGTCAATTATTGACCAAGATAACCAACGATGAACTCACGCTGCTGATGGGCGGAGCCAGCGAAGACATCAAAATTGAAGGAAACCCAGCCGTCATTTTGATCGCAGGTTTACAGGGTTCTGGTAAAACTACCTTCTCCGGAAAATTAGCCAGCTATTTAAAACGGCAAGGACGAGAAGTATTGTTAACCGCTTGCGACATCTATCGTCCGGCTGCCATTGACCAACTAAAAGTACTAGGTCAACAAATTGGTGTAGAGGTATACGCTGAGCCAGAAAACAAAGACGCAGTCAAAATCGCGAAGTCGGCTATCGAGCATGCTAAGAAAAATAATTTTAGAGTAATCATTGTCGATACAGCCGGGCGTTTGGCTGTAGATGAAGAAATGATGAATGAGATCGCCAAGTTGAAGGAGACGCTGAAACCATCCGAAACACTATTTGTAGTGGACGCCATGACAGGGCAAGATGCGGTTAACACTGCCAAAGCTTTTAATGACCGATTGAATTTTGATGGCGTGGTACTAACCAAATTGGATGGCGATACACGCGGTGGTGCCGCTTTATCTATCAGACGCGTAGTTGAAAAGCCAATCAAGTTTGTGAGCTCTGGTGAAAAGATGGAAGCCTTAGACCGCTTCTACCCCGATCGGATGGCCGGCCGAATTTTAGGAATGGGGGATGTGGTGAGTTTGGTTGAAAAAGCGCAGCAATCTTTTACGGAAGAAGAAGCACGCTTGCTGAACGCCAAAATGCGTAAGAACCAATTTGACTTCAACGATTTTTTGAAGCAGCTGGAGCAAATCAAAAAGATGGGGAACATGAAAGACATGTTGGGTATGATCCCTGGCATGGGCAAAGCGATGAAAGATGTAGATATCAACGATGATTCTTTCAAACCCGTAGAAGCCATTATTCGGTCTATGACGCTGGAAGAACGTGAGAACCCGGAAAAACTAAACTCGAGCAGAAAAAATCGCATTGCCAAAGGCAGCGGAACGTCCATTCAGCAAGTGAATCAGTTGCTTAAACAGTTTGAAGATATGCGCAAGATGATGAAGATGATGAATAAAATGGGTGGCGGAAAACGTGCGTTGAGTGCGTTGAATCCATTTGGAAAATAGCGGATTCAAAATGTATTCACGACAAATTTTGAAATTTCTATTTGGAGGCATGGCCACGCGAGGCGCAGTGGCCAACAGGCTTTCCGCTATACTCCTCGCAACCCCGCACATGCCCAATGGCTGCGGGGTGCCGCTTCAATCCTTTGCCCGCACCAGCTCATTTTGCGAATCTTAACTCTTATGTCTAAAATCTTAAGTCTTCACACCAAATGAAACTAACTGCAAGAAACACCCATCGAGACATAGCCTACTTTTATGTTGGGTTAATCATATCTTTTTCCTTTTCAGGAATTTTTTTGAATCATCGCCAATCGTGGAATCCAAAACGGTATACCTATGAATCCAAAAATATTTCGGTAGCCAAAGTCAACAAAGATTCAGTTAATGATAACTTCATTAAATTGTTTACGTCCGAACAAGGCATCGAAGATGAGTTACGTAGGTTTTCTGTCGATGGAGATAACCTAAAGATATCTTATGTTAGCCATGATGTAACGATTGAGCTTTCCACTGGAAATGGTACGATAGAAAGTTATCGCACTACTCCTGTTCTGGGACAAATGACTAAACTTCACCTAGACACTAGCAAATGGTGGATTTACTACTCAGACGTCTTTGGGATCGCGATGCTCGTCATTGCCTTCACAGGTATGTTTATCCAAGAAGGTAGCAACAGCTTTCGGGCTCGTGGGTGGAAACTAGCGCTGGCTGGAATTATTTTCCCATTGATATTTCTCTTTTTGCTGACATAAGACATGCAATCCAGTTCTCCTTTTCACACACTGTTAAAAGACGAGGTAGCATCCTTTAGCGAATTACGAAAATTCAAGGCCGATTCAGTCATTCTGCACGAAGACAGTTACATCAAATCGATTCCATTAGTCATAAGCGGAAGTCTGAAGGTAGTGAGAACTGATGCCAACGGACATGAAATTTTGTTGTATTACATCACGGCAGGCGAAAGTTGTATCATGTCTTTCCTGGGTGGCATTCACGATGAAACCAGCAAAATAAAAGCAATTGTTGAAGAAGATGCTGAGATCTTATTGATTCCGGTAGATAAAGCGAGTGAGTGGGTCAAGAAATTTCCTGAATGGTCAGACTTCATTTTTAAGCTTTACCATAAACGCTTTGAAGAGTTGCTTTCCGTTGTAAACGCGATCGCTTTTCAAAAACTGGATGTAAGACTACTTCATTTATTAAGCCAGAAAGCAGAACTGATCCATTCAAAGGAAATCAAAGTTACCCACCAACAATTGGCCGAAGAACTGGGAACGGCACGCGAAGTTGTTTCCCGGGTGGCCAAACAGATGGAAAATGAGGGTCTTATCCATCTATCCCGAAATAAAATTACGCTTATGTGACGTTCGTCACTGAATACAAGATTAGCAAGCGGTAGTTTTGAATCACATTTAAACTATCTCTTATGAAAAAAAATATGGGTTCTGCCGATAGAGTCATCCGGGTGATACTTGCGGCACTTGTTGCTGTTCTTTATTTTACGAATGTCATTTCAGGTACTACAGCAATCATTTTAGCAGTATTGGCTATTGTTTTTGTTGCCACTAGTTTAACGAGCTTCTGCCCTCTTTATCTTCCATTTGGATTAAGTACTCTTCGCAAGAAAATGAATGCAAAAGGGTAAGCAGTATTCGCTCATAGTAGTTGGCACTATAGTGGGCATGATAGCCGGCTTTCTATATTGGAAAGAATTAGGTTGTATAAGTGGAACTTGTCCGATCACGTCCAATCCGGTCCATTCATCGCTATACGGAGGTCTGATGGGCGGATTATTATTTAGTCTATTTTATAAAAATCAGAAAGCGAACTCAAACCGTTAATTCTAATTAATTATTTAACTACTTAAATCGATTATCTATGTTACAATCCGTTTTAAATTTAGTGGGTCTTGGCCCAAGTGTTGATTTTAAGAAACTAAAGAATGAAGGAGCTATTATTTTAGACGTCCGCAGCAAAGGCGAATACGCGCAAGGCCACATCAAAGGTTCTATCAATATCGCGGTCGACCAACTTGCCACCAATCTCAATAAACTTTCTGACAAGAAAAAAGTAATCATCACCTGTTGTGCCTCTGGTGGACGGAGCGGAATGGCTAAGCGAATATTAGAATCTAACGGCTATGCTGAAGTACATAATGGTGGTGGCTGGACTTCACTTCAATCAAAAATTTAAATATGGAACCCCATTTTTATAACGTGCAAATTCAATGGAGTAATGACCGCAAGGGTGTCATGTGCTCACCGGAGTTATCCAACTCTTCTGATCAAAAAAATGGCTGCATAGAAGTGGCTACCCCACCTGAATTTCCTAAGGGCATTCCGGGAATTTGGTCCCCTGAACATCTATTCACCGCAGCAGTGAGTAGTTGTTTGATGACTACCTTTTTGTCGATTGCTGAGAATTCAAAGCTGGAGTTCACCTCTTTTCAATGCAATTCAAAAGGAAAACTAGATCAGGTGGATGGAAAATACTTGATGACCGAGGTGATTCTGGAACCTACCGTCACCATACCCCATGAAAAGGACCGAGAGCGAGCAGAAAGAGTAATGACAAAAGCAGAAGCAGCCTGCCTCATTTCTAATTCGATAAAATCGAAAGTAACTATGCTCCCTAAGATTTTAGTAGTTTAGTATTCGATTCTACCTTATGGCAAAGTCAAGTTTTTCTGAGTTAATAAAAGGACAAATTCCAACGTTGATTGATTTTTCAGCAGAATGGTGTGGACCTTGCAAAATGATGAAACCTATTCTTGATCAGGTGAAAGAAACGCTGGGTGACCAGGTTAGGATTATCAAAGTAGACGTGGATAAGAATCCCTCCATTGCCACCTTGTATCAAATACAGGGCGTCCCAACGTTAATTCTCTTTAAGAATGGCGAAATAAAATGGAGGCAATCAGGTGTAGTGCCAACTGAGAATCTGAAGAAAATTATAAAAGCAAACATGTAAAAAGACGGGGAGCAAAAGACTCCCCTATCTTTTCTTCGTGCTATGAATTATAAACGGCTACAAACTCCTTTGCAAAATCTTCCAATTTTACCATGCCCAGTTTAGCGGGTTTGTTTTTCCAGTAGTCTTCTTGCATTTTTCCAGAACGCAATGACCTGCCCAGTTCGACATACCCCTCAGCGATTGCCTGTGGCAAATTGTTTTGCAACATTCCGCCCAATGCTTGTTCATCTGTAAACTCAACCCATGGAGTACCGGGCTTGCCAACTGCTGCGCTAAGTAAAGCGGCAATTTCTTTCGGATGTCGCTCATCGCTGGCAACGTATCTAACTGAGTATCCCGAAAACTTCAAACTCAGGAGTTCTTCGCTTACAACATCCGAGATGTCATCGGTATGAACCAGTACTAACTTTTCCTGGCTACCTCCAAAGTTGGATCCCATGATATTCATCTGCTTAATCATCCCTGCCATCCCAAACAGATTATAGAAGAAATACGAAGGGCGCAAAATCTTTACGTTGACGTCTTTCAGCTCTTGTAGTTTTTCTTCGGCATACCCTAAACCATCGACCGGGCCTGTACCTTTGCGCAAATGCGCTCCTACACTACTAAGTAATACAACATGCTTAACGCGATTAGATTTGATGGCATTAATGTAATTGTCTGCCACCATCTTCTGGTAGTCAAGCCAACTGCCTGAAAGCGTCCATTTTGGAGGAATCATCAAATAGACTGCATCCGCACCTCCAAACGAGCTTGACACAAATACCGAATCTTCCACCGAACCCACAAGTGCTTTCGCACCCAAGTTTAGAATCTCTTTTACTCGATCTTGATTACTTGTAATAACGGTAACGGTATGCCCGCCCTCTTTCAATTTCTTGATGACCGGTTTGCTGATGTGCCCAATAGAGCCAGTAATGACATACTTCATGTGTATTAGGAGTTTAGTTTGATTTCCGTTTTAACAAGCTATGACCTATGAAAAGTTCAATTTGTTTGAGTCCAATTCCGCTAAACTTCAACTCTATTGAGATCTGACAAAAAGAAATAACAAAAAATTAACAAGGCGAGGCTTAAAAAGCACATCGGTTGTAAACCATTTAGAACAATTACACGTTTTAAGATCAGTTTACAGGTTATATTTGTTATAAATTTTAAAAATGCCCTTTCAAATTAATACCTTGAGGGGCATTTTTAGCTATTACTAATTCAAACCAAAAAAATAACAATATGAAAAAACAATTCAACCTACTTTTACTATTTATCACGATCCTTTCCCTAAGCGCAATTGCTCAGGATAAAAAAATGCCAAGCCCACCTGCTAAAGCAACAGGAACCATTGAAGGCGTCACCGTAACAATTGATTATCATCAACCCTCTGCACGTGGTAGAAAAATGCTAGGTGGAATCAATCCTTATGGAGAAGTTTGGCGAACCGGAGCAAACGCCACAACGTCTATTGATTTTAGCGCAAACACAAAGGTTGAAGGACAGGCATTACCAAAAGGTAAATACGGATTGTATACCATACCTGGTGAAAATGAATGGGTAATCATCATCAATAAAGACATCAAATGGGGCCACTATGACTATACGGACAAAGCAGATGTACTGCGTGTAAAAGTTAAGCCATCTAAAACCGCTTCGTTTGTAGAAACTTTCACGATCAGTGTAAAAGACGGTAATGTGGTGATGGAATGGGAAAACACTTCAGTTTCATTTAAGATCACTAAAGGATAAATTACATTTCATCATGAATCAAAAGCCCCAGTGTTTGGGGCTTTTTTATTGCAGGAAAATCAACTAGTTTGGGTTGTTTTATTTCACCATGCAAATACTTGGACGTTCTGATCGTGTAGACCTGCCCGAACTAGGCCTTGATAATATTCATGCGAAAATTGATACAGGAGCTTATACCAGTAGCCTTCATTGCTCGAGCGCGCAAATTGTTAACGGGCAACTAGAGTTTGTTTTATTAGACGAAGAACATCCCGAGTTTACCGGAATGAAATTCAAGATGAATAAATTTACCCAACGTGAAGTCAAGAATTCATCTGGAGAAGCAGAGCTCCGCTATATCATTAGAACCACTGTTAAACTATTCAATCGAAAAATACGAGCGGAATTTTCCCTCAGCGACCGGGAGAAATTGCGTTTTCCCGTATTGTTGGGAAGGAAAATTCTAAGAAATCGTTTTCTGATTGACGTGACAAAAAAAGACTTGTATTTCCAATCAAAATTTCCACGGGTATGAACATCGCGATATTATCAAGAGATGCAAAATTGTATTCCACCAGACGCATCAAAGAAGCTGGAGAAAAGAGAGGACACAAAGTGGAGATCATTGACCACATGAAATGTGTGCTTCTCATTGAAAAGAAAAACCCCATGGTGTGGTATAACGGCCGAAAACTAGATTATTTCGATGCGATCATTCCACGCATTGGTGCATCTGTTACATTTTATGGAGCGGCCGTTGTCCGTCAATTTGAAATGATGAAGGTTTTTACGGCTGTTGAGTCACAAGCATTGATTCGTTCTCGCGATAAACTGCGCAGCATGCAAATACTTTCTCGCGCTGGATTGGGTCTTCCGAAGACCATTTTTATGGATTATTCAAAAGATACCGAGGGCGTGATCGAAGCGGTTGGTGGAGCGCCTGTGGTGATCAAATTATTGGAAGGCACACAAGGGCTAGGAGTTGTGCTGGCCGAAAACAAAAAAGCAGCCCAGTCTGTCATTGAAGCCTTTCACGGGGTTAAAGCACGCATTATTGTGCAGGAATTTATTGAAGAAGCAAAGGGAGCTGATATCAGGGTGTTCATCGTAAATGGTGAAGTGGTTGGTGCCATGAGAAGGCAAGCACGCGATGGTGAATTTAGATCCAATTTACATCGCGGTGGTCATGCCACCGTGGTCAAACTAAATCGACATGAAAAACACGCAGCTGTTATTGCCGCCAAAAAGATGGGGCTCGGTGTAGCGGGTGTAGACATGCTGCCCTCAAACCGCGGACCGCTCATTATCGAAGTTAATTCCTCACCCGGACTAGAAGGAATTGAAAGCGCTACCAAAGTAGATATTGCCTCAAAAATAGTTCTATACTTAGAAAAATATGCCGGCAAGAAGAAGATTCAAAAAGATAAAATCAATGCCTAAAAGCACTTATGTTCATATCGGTGCCCTGCGCACCATTAGAACTTTCTTTCTTTTTGTTTTTACCTTCTCGTCATCGGTATGCTTCGCACAACATGAAAAACTAAAAGTCGGGCTAACACTAAGTGGAGGCGGAGCAAAGGGTATCGCACACATTGGCATTTTAAAGGCCATCGATAGTGCCGGTTTAAAAGTTGACTACATCACGGGCACAAGCATGGGTAGCATTATCGGAGCACTATATGCGGTTGGCTATTCGGGCAAGCAAATCGAACAAATTGCAAAGTCGACAACGTGGATGAAATTATTTTCGAACCGACCTACGTTATCAGATGTTGGGATAGACGAGAAATCAGAGTTTGACAGTTATTCGGTCGAATTACCCGTAGAGGGCAAGCGCCTAAAAATCAGAACGGGCATCATTGAAGGTCAGGAGCTATGGCTGAAGTTTGGTGAGTTGTTTTATCCGGCTTATGCCATCAGTGACTTTTCAAAGTTTAGCATCCCATTCAAATGCGTTGCCACAGATGTTGAAACCGGAAATGCGGTTGTTCTAGATCAAGGCGAAATTACAACCGCCATTCGCGCGAGCATGGCCATCCCATCGGTTTTTACGGCAATCGACTACAAAGAGACAAAATTAGTAGATGGAGGAGTTGTTAAAAATTTTCCCGTCAGCGAAGTAAAAAAAATGGGCGCTAACTATGTTATTGGGGTTAACCTCTCGCGGGGTTTGTTGAAAGCGAACCAATTGAACACAGCCATTGAAGTACTTTATCAAATTGGATTTTACAAAGACGCTGAAACCTTTCAGGCGGAGCGAAAACTCTGCAATGTCCTCATCGAACCCGATCTAAAAAACTATTCAGCTGGGAGCTTCAGTGCTTCCGATAGTTTACTCGACATCGGCAATAAAGAAGGATTAAAACACTTTTCTACTTTCAAGAAACTGGCCGACTCGCTAAAAAAAGCAGACCCCTCTTATCACTTTATAGAAAATAGACTACCCCAGAATAACAATGTAATACTTGACGATATTGAGGTGAACGGACTTGAGAAAACCACAAAAACATTCGTTACGGGCAAACTAGATTTAAAAAAAGGTGAAAGCTATGCGGGCAAAGATTTTACGACAGCCATTCGCAAAGTATTTGCTTCTCGGTTATACAGCAGAATTTCATATTCACTCAAACCGACCTCGACCGATCATGCTACCATGACGTTAAATGTAAGTGAAAATCCCAGAACTACTTTTAAAGCCGGTATTCATTACCACACCTATAGCAATGTAGCACTCATTGCCAATCTGACCACACGCAATTTTATTTTCGATCGGTCGCGGTCTCTCATCAAGTTAAACATCAGCGAAAACTTTCGTGCGCTGGTAGAGCACAAACAAAATATCGGACGTAGAGAAAACAACAATCTGATTGTATCGCTTTACCATGAGCGGTTTAAACTTCCGATTTATAGTTCCTCCACGTTTGTATTAGATCAACTTTACCGAAGCTATTACTCGCATTTCGATTTGCGTTTTCAACGATTGTTAAATAATAGTTCACTTTTGGGCGTGGCCACCTCCCTGAACTATTTGGCGCTTAAACCCACGCTCACAAGTGGGTTGGCGTATGATGGCACCAATCGCTATATGGAATCGTATATTTATTTTCAACACAATACGCTCGACCAAAAAATCTTTCCAAAAACAGGATGGGATATTAGTTTGCAGGCGGGTTTGGTGCATGAACAAAAATTAGACGCTACCATATTTGCGAACGGAAATAACCTTGTAAATCTCGATACCACGTACGGAGGATATGGCAGGGCGATAATCAAAATCAGGAATTTTTTTCCTCTACGAAGATTTACATTGATCAATCAATTTCACAGCGGCTACGTGACTACACCTGGGAATGCATTAGTTAACTTTTTTTCAGTAGGTGGTTTGGTCGATTTTATTCGAAACCAGATACCTTTTGCAGGGCTTGCCGAAAATCAAGTGAACACCTATTCAATAGCCATGTACCAGTTAGGTCTAAGGTACGAAGTCTACCGCGATTTCTTTGCTACCGTTCGGGCCAATGCAGCCGTGTATGATTTTAGTCAGCGATCAATCGATCAACTGAACAAATCCAATTTACTGAGTGGCTACTCATTATCGGGCGGCTACAACACCGGGGCTGGACCTTTAGAAATTGCCTTGATCTACAGCGATCAAGCCAAGGCATTTTCCGGTTATGTAAACCTGGGTTTTCATTTCTGAGTTTTTTGAAATAGCTTGAAGGATGATCAAGTCAATTACGATAGCCGAACACGAAATCCGCCCGGGAGAATTCAAAGAAATAAACATCAATATTGCCCGGCTTCCATCACGAACACAAATCGATACGCCTATTTATGTGTTTCGGGCCATCGAGCCCGGACCCGTGTTGGCGCTCACGGCAGGTATGCATGGAGATGAAATCAACGGGATGGAAATTGTGCGGAGAATTATTGATGCCGGGCACAACAGAGTACTACGAGGCACGACAGTTTGTATGCCCATTATCAACGTGTACGGCTTTTTGAACTACTCACGCGAAGTGCCTGACGGCAAAGATGTGAACCGTTCTTTCCCGGGAAGTAAAACGGGCTCACTTGCTTCCAGAGTAGCCTATCACCTCACCCACGATATCATTCCCAACATTGACGTTGGAATTGATTTTCACACCGGAGGTGCCATGCGCACCAATTACCCACAAGTACGTTGTGTAATGCAAGAGCCACAAAATGTGGAATTGGCGAATGCATTTCATGCGCCCTTTACGATCGATTCACCCTTTCGCCCCCATTCACTGCGGCAAACTGCCTCCAAAAAAGGAAAGAATATTATAGTTTATGAAGGCGGTGAATCCCTGCGCATGGATCAACATGCCATTGAGGAGGGAGTTAACGGTACCCTTCGCCTTATGAAATATCTGAAAATGATTGATTGGGCGCCCGAGTCAAAAGAGGAAAACAAAATCATCTGGAACTCTTCGTGGGCGCGGGCGCGGACTGCGGGTTTGTTTCAGCCTACCATTCGCTGTGGCGAATTGGTGCATAAATCGCAGATCATTGGTAACCTTACTGACCCATTTGGAGAATTCAAAGAGCAAATCAAATCGCCCTCTACTGGGTACGTGGTAGGACTTAACAACAATCCGGTGGTAAATGCCGGAGATGCCTTGCTACATATAGGCATGGACGATGTTTGTAAAATTGGAAGAAGTGCGGAAGAGTAATTACGAAAGCCCACTCTCCATTTTTCGTAGAGCTTAACATAAAATGGCGTCAGTCTGCGAGGAGCAGAGTGACGCCATTTGATTTCGACACGAACTGACTGACTACTTGATGGACACCTTTGAAGTAACCATTTTAAAATTATTCGCATCTACTAAACTCAGCAAATAAAGCCCCGGAGGCACCGAGCCAACCTTCACTTCAAATCCTTTATCCGTAGTAGTGGTTTCTACATTGATTGATCTTCCGGTAAGGTCTGTGAACAGCACCCCTGTTGCGTTCATCACCGCCCGATCAAACTCTACCATTATCTTCTCGCTGGCAGGGTTCGGGTAAGGCAATACCTTCAACTCATCATAAATCTCGGTAATACGCACCAGGCTAACTACGATCTTATTCGATTGGGCTGATACCACTGCACTCACATTTACCGTAGTTGAAGAAGGTTGTGTGCCAATATCAAACGTAATGAACGAATTGGGATCCATCGGGTAACCCGGATACTGGATGTTCAATCGGTACTTGGCGGGAGGCAAATTAGGCAATGTAAAATTACCCTGGTCATCGGTGACCGCAGTCGCTACCAAAGTCAATGTCTCGTTTTGTGTGCGACCCGCACTCTGTACCCTACGAACACTGACAGTAGCACCTGCCACCCTACCGCGGGCTAACGTCTGATCCACTCTCCCACCCGGCTTATCTTCCTCTAAAATACCTGTTACCGCTCCCTTTCCGGTTGGTGGTTCGGGTTTCTTTTGTAACGTTAGATTCAATCCGGCAATACTGTTTTGTACTTTTATTGTGTCAGCCTCTTCCCAAAACAATTTGTCTTTGTAATAGATCAACAAACGGTCAGGCGACAGTGTTGGGTCTGGCTTGCCTTGAAGGATGTAGTCATCCAAAATGGTTTTTGCAAATACAAATGTACCATCGGTGTTCACCGCTTTAGTGGCAGTTGTATCATACCCACCCTTTGCCGTTACCTTCAACAAGAAAATATTTCCTTTCGAAACAGGAGCCGTGCCATCCAACGTCATCTTGCCGGAGAGAGTGGCAGTGGCAAAAATATTTTGGTTTGCTGTCTTTAAAGTTAAACCCGGCACGCCTGCGTTTTTTACCTCGGCAATATAAACGCCTTGGTTAGCGCGGTTAATAGAGGTAATCTGGTAAGTAGCGTTAACGGCACCTGAAATATTCACTCCATTTCGCTTCCATTGATATGTATTCCCGATGCCCGAGGTTGTTACGCTGGCTGTATAATCTTGCCCTACATCTAATAACTGGGTGGTAGGCGCACCGATATCTCCTTGATTGGAGTAGTTGATCCCGGGTATAGTAACATTGGGCAATAGCGAACCAAAGTCCAGGCGATTACCGGAAACATTCAATAAAGTAAGCCCCGTTGATCCTGTCAATACGGGTAATTTAGTGATGGCATTGCCCGCGAGGTTTACGGTTTGAAGCGCGGCCAAGTCAGCAAAAGCATCAGGCACATTGCCTGTTAATTTGTTGTTGGCGAGATTTACCGCTGTAATTTGGCCGCCAGTTTCTGTAACCCCCTGCCAGGTGTTCACTTTGCCTGTTATCCAATTCGTGCGGTTTGTCCAACCCGTTCCACCAGTAGCCTGATAGAGCGCCACCAATGCCAGCGAATCTGTTTTCAAATTCCCCTTGAATCCGCGCGCAATAGAAAAAATACCCCTGAGCCCACGTGAGTAGCTTCGAACTTTTACGGTATTGGCCGTTGTGGTAATGGCTCGTGCCCCCATGCCTTCGTATCGGTTCTGTCCAGTTAGCTTTCGCACTACCACCACATCAGCAGCGGTAGGCAGCGTATTCGGATACTCGATTTCTACAAAAGAAGCAGAGTCTGCCGCATTGGCCTTCGTTGTTTTCCAAACGTAGGGAAAGTTGATCAGTGCATTGACACCCGCCCCGGCTGTATAGCCAGTGGGCGCATCTTCAACAGCCACTGATGTAGTTGGGGTCGCGCCCGTTACGTTCAAAAAAGTAATAGGCAGGTACCTGCCGTCTTTGCCAATTGGAAAAAATAAGTTGCCGCTCCCCTTGCGGGCAAATCTTCCCACCACGTACGAACCGGAAACGTTGCTTACTTTTCCACCAGCACCAATGGTAATAACATCCGTTGCGTTTACCAACTGCAGTAACCCACCCTGCAATAAGAGGCTGTCTTTTAACTCTACCGAATTAGGTAAAGTGAGATCTGCTGTTCCTTGCTTTACTATAAATCCAAAAGAGGAACCACCCGGAGTGAACGTTTTAACGGTTGAGTAGGCGAGTATATATCCCCCGGTGCTACCGGCAGATAGAGTGCCATTGTTGGTCCAACTCTCGGTTGTCTTGATGACTCCGTTGTTTTTAAACAACGTGCCCACATCATTTACCCAATCTCCATTAGTAACAAGACTATTGGAATTGGATATTTCGATGCCTGTGTTCTTGATGAACTGCGCCTGACTAGAGTAGGCACAGAACACGAATATAACTAACCAGTATTTTCTCATGGCCGGTTAGGATTACTTAACGTTTACCAAAACTTTGATGAGTCCATTTTCCTGACGGTCAAAATTCTCAAGGGCTTTACCCAGTATTGCTCCTGCTGGGTAGATCAAAACTCCCCCCACATTGACGGGCATGGCTTTCATGGCATGACCTTGCTTAGAAGATGTTACCAGCAGATCACCTCTTTTAATTGGGCCGTTTTCCAAACACACTTTTGTGGGGATTACTCCAATTACACCCATGGGTATGAGTTCGTCTAAATTTTCATCCATTCCTTTTTCCGTCAATGTAACCCCAGGTTTGGTGGCATACACGCCTACCACTTTGGAAGAATTAGCGGCTGAAGATTTTTCTACCGTGCGGTCCGTGCGCTCGGAAATCACGAGCACATCGCCTGGCTCATAATTTTGTCTTGAACCTTCTACATCGAACATCTCGGCTAAGTCTGCACCGCCAGTTTGTGTACCGCCATTAAAAAAGCCTTTACCTGTTTTGTCTATGCGGGCTGCATTCGCACCCGAGCTTTGAAAAACTGCTAGATTACCAGACGCACCTGTATGGTTAACCAAAATTCCGTTACCTGTTCCATTGGTTAAAACTCGAAGAGCATTAGAGGTATTGGCAACATTTACTATTTGTGCGAGTAATCCTGTGCCCGTTCCAAACTGTGCCGCATTAATGGCAGACGCAGTTCCATTCGTTTCACCGTACACGGCATTGCTAACGTTAGCCGCATTGTTAATTCTGAAAGCGCCTGCAGCATCACCTGTTCCAAGCTGCTCACCATAAACAGCAGCGGAGCCGATCGCAGAACCAGTTGATCTGCCGACAACGCCAAAACCATTGCCGGTATTGAGTCCATAAACGCCCGCGCTCAAAAGTGCACCATTGGTTTCGCCAAACACGGCACTTACCGTACTTGCAGTATTGGTAATCTTAAAATTTCCTGCTGCACCAGTCCCTACCGTATTCGCTTGTAGCGAGGGGAAAGTATTTGCACTATCGGTGATATCAAACAAACCAGCATTACCATTGGTAGCACCTTCTCTTCGTCCATAAACCGCAGTGAAGCCGCTTGAAGTTTGCGCCTGAAATGCAGCTCCCGTTCCTGTTGTTTGCGAAAAAAGCGCAGCGGAAGTATTAGTGGCGTTATTGATGGCAAATGATCCCGCGTTGCTGGTTCCTTGCTGATTCACCGAAAGCCCTAAAGCCGTACCGGTGGTATTCTGCAAAATCACATCTATACCACTGCCTGCACTGGTTGTATTTTGCAAAACCCGCAATCCGGGACCTGTTCCAACAGTACTAGATTGGATGGCAGGAAAAGCATTGGTGGCATTATTATTTTGAAATAGTCCTGCAAATCCGTTGCCAGTACCCGTATTGAACCCTCTAACCGCAGGTCCAGTACCATTGGTGGTTGCACCCACTGCAGCACCTGTATTGGCACTATTGTCAATCATAAAAATGCTCGCGGAGCCAGTTCCTAGAGTTCTTGAAAAAAGTGGGCTGAATGCATTGGTTGGGTTTAGGTTTTCAAAATATGCTAACCCAACATTGCCTGGCGCAGTACCGCCATAGTAAAGCCTGAATAAGTTAGAATTTGCCGGTGCCGTCAAGACTGAGTCTTGATAGGGCAAGGTCAATCTTGGATTGGTCGCTGTGATGTTTGTCAGTCCACTTCCATTTCCGATAAACTCTCCAGCCTGAATTTTACCGGTTGTCTGAATTGCACTTCCTGTACCTGCATTCACAACAACCAATGCCGGAGCTGTGGAAGCTGCGTTTAGTGAAACGAGTCGGGCAGCAGAACCTATACCATTAGTTTCCGCATAAACGGCTGGAAAATTATTGGCCGCATTGTTGACTCGAAAAGCTGCTCCGAGTGACCCAGTACCCGTTGACTCTCCATAAACGCCAACAGGCGCCACCGCACCACCTAAGTTGGAGTTGGTGGTTCCAAACACTGCCGAGGTACCCGCTGCAGGATTGTCAACCCGCGAAAAAATACCTATTCCCGTGCCATTTTGTTGCACACTTACAGCGCTGCTACCATTGGTTGCACTCAAACTTTCTACGCGAAGCACTCGCTTGTTAGCTGCATTATTGTATTTCAGTGCAAAAACATCGTTACCTGTAAGTGTGGTGGTAACACTGTCTTTATAGGGATATGACAACTTAGCCCCACCTGCCACTTCAGCCGTACTTTTCCAGGCGGTGCCATCCCAGATATAAATCGTTTTCAAATCGGTATCATATAGCATCAACCCATTGTCGGTTGAAGTTAACAGCGTACTCATCCCAGTACGTTGTGCCGTGGTCAATCTAGGCATAATAAAGCCTTGATTATTAGTAGGCGATTCCACATGCAAGGCCGCGTTTGCGTTGGGCGTGGGCGTACCCACTCCCAATGATTTATTTTGCGCGTAGGAAGTAATTGCTGCGAATAAGAGAACAAGTAGAGCTTTTCCAACTTTCATGTTTTAAAAGATTTAATGATTGACATTGATTGTGCCAAACATACGATATCAATAAACCATTGTCAATACCCTAAAATGGGTATGGTAAACATCGAATATTCTTTGGTCACATTTCTTGTTAACGACTAACAATACAAAACGTGTTAGCTGCAAGATTCACTTGCACAGAATAAAGTAAACGCGGCTTTACTTATCAATGGGGTGGAAAACCTATGAGGGTAATGGATTGAAACCTATCGTCCATGCCCGAACGATAGCACGTAAAGAAAAATACATTTAAATAAGATAACTTAGGCAATTGTCTCGACTTACCGAGTTTTTTAGAGATTTCGCTACATGTCCAACCTTGTTTGGTGTTTATAGCTCACGAAAAAAATACCTAAAAACGGGTATTTTTTAATACTTGCCGGCTGCCTACATTGCAAAAAAATAAACGCTATGAAGACTATTAACCACCTGTTTTCACTATTGATCATTGTCAGTTTGATCACTTTTTCCAACTGTGGCGATTCAAAAAAAGACCCCGAACCTACGGAAGCTGAAAAAACCACCAAGTTGCTTACGGCTGCCACATGGAAGTTGCAAAGCCTGACCATTGATGGCGTGAGTGACAATAACTTTTTCAAAGGACTCACAATCACTTTTAGCGCAACCGGGTACACCACTACCAATGGAGACCCCATCTGGCCTGCCTCTGGTACATGGGACTATACTGATGGGCCAACAAGCGCCAGAAAAATTAAGCGGAATGATAACGTGGAAGTGACTATAGACGAGATAACTGCCAGTAACTTAACGTTATCGTTACAGTGGGATAAAACAACCACCGGAGGACGGACTAGCTCTATTCCAGGAAAACACATCTTTAAATTGACTCCATAATCTTGACAACTTCGTATTCATGAAAGAGTTAATCTCTCGAAAGTACGTTTTCATAGTTACCTCGCTGCTGTGTTTTACGCAGGCATTTAGCCAGCAAGCGATGTTATTAGAAGCCGCCTATGTGCAGCTGGACGGCTTCTATGTCAAAGAAGATTTCCGGTCTTGCCTAAAATTAGAACGTGATTTACTGGCCAGCACCCGGAATCGCATCGACACACTGGTGGCCGAAGTCTATTTTTTATTGGGCGACAGTCACTTGCAAACGGGCAACACCGCAAAGGCCATCGATTACTTCGAAAAAGAACTGGTCATCAGGCGAAAACTAAATTTAACCCAAACGGAAGCCTTTAGCAATGGCCTTTACAACCTGACCGCCATCTACCGCGATGAAGGCGACTATGGAAAAGCAAAAAAAACCGGGCAAGAATTATTAACACTAGATGCTTCGTTGAAAGGTATCGACAGCGAGGCATATTTGTCGTCTGTTCAATTTGTGTTAGACGTGCTGGAGCGAAGTGGAGATTTGCTTAAGGCCAAAGAACTTGGCGAAAAAACGCTTAAAGAGGTTGAGAAAAGTAACCCGGCCTATCACCTTTTGCTCAGCAAGATGGCCGACATCTACTCGCAACTTGGGTATTATTCTAAATCGGAAAGTTCATTCTTAGAAGCCATCCCGCAATTAAAACAAACAGACGAGATTTCACTTAATGCCGTGAATTCAAGTATCAACCTGGCATCGTTGTATATGAACCAAGGCAGATACCCAGAAGCGGAAGAGTTACTTACAAATTCTTGCGCCATCCTAAAAGGCGTTAAGGATGAAAAAGCAACGGAATCGTATATGAGTGCATTAAATAGTCTGGCAATTGTGCAAGAGGCATTGGCTCGCTATGAAGAAGCAGAAGTGAATTTGCGCGAAGTGCGCGATTATGATCGAGAAAGGTATGGGGAAAAGCATCCCTACTTTGCAGCGACCCTTTCAAATATGGGTAACCTCTATGTTGACATGGGACGTTTTCCGCAAGCTGAACTACTTTTGTTGAACGCATTAGATATTTTAAAGAACGACAGCGAAAATCGTTTGTCCTACGGCATTAAGCAGAACAATTTGGGCAATGCCTATCGGCACGAGGGCGATGTAGCCAAGGCGGTGCCGTTGTATCAAAACGCGCTTTCCATTTTTAAAGAAAAAACCGGGGAAGGAGCATTGTATGCCACCGCCACCTTTAACCTGGGGCAAGCCTACTATCAGGCGTCAGACCCAAAAGCGAAAGCAGAACTTTCCAAAGCCTTGGCACTTCGTGAAAAATTGTTTGGCAAGAATCACCCGGCCTTCGGAGAAGTAACGCGGAAATTGGCGGCACTTAGCTGGAGTAAGAAAGACTATGTGGCAGCGGAAGGCTATTTCAAAAAAACATTTGATAACTATTTTGCCCAAATTGATAATTACTTTCCAGCGCTAAGCGAGGAGGAAAAGAGCAAATTCTATTTTGGCAAACTGAAACTGACTTTCGAAGAGTTCTATTCTTATGCCATCGAGCAACAGGTAAAAAAACCAACCCTGCTCGGAGATGTCTATGACTATCAATTGCGCACTAAAGCGCTCACCATGTACGCAACGCTAAAAGTGCGACAGTCCATACTCAACAGTAAAAACGAAGAGCTAATCAATCAATACAAACAGTGGATTAACCTGAAAGAACAGCTAGGAAAGCTGCACAACCAAACCTCAGAAAACCCCATTCAGGCACAAGTCAAAATAGACTCGATCAACACCGCTGCCAATATTCTAGAAAAGTATCTTTCTGTGAAATCAGAATTGTTTAACAAAACATTCAAACCCGCCCAGGTCAGCTGGAAAGATATTCAACGCAAACTAAAACCAGGCGAAGCCGCTATTGAGTGTATTCGGTTTAGATCTTTTTCTCCGGATGAAGGTGGTGGCTTCGTTGGAAAAATCGTTTATGCTTTCTTAGTGGTAACGAAGGACACCAAAAACAATCCGACATTAGTGATGCTGCCAAATGCCGGGCGAATCGAAGATCGATTCCTTAGTTACTACCGAAACACGATTCGACACGAGGTGGACGATAGTATTTCTTACCATCAGTATTGGTCTTTCCTAAAACCAGCACTCAAAGGCGTGCAAAAAGTATATTTTTCACCCGATGGCGTTTATAACCAAATCAATTTAAACACCTTACAAAATCCAAAAACAGGAAAGACAGTATTGGAAGAAATTTTTATTCAGCCCGTCACAAACACAAAAGATATTTTAGCACTTCAACGAGCATCCAATAAAAAAGGAAAAGCCTACCTTCTTGGTTTTCCGATCTACGCAACTCCAACTAAAAAGGAAAAAGACTCAAAACCCGCCACTGGCAACCAGAGAGGATTAAGAAGTGGTTTACTTCGATACATGCGCGGAGACGATGGCATTCCACTATTGCCGGCAACAAAAACTGAAGTGGACGAAATTGGCAAGTTGTTTCCAGCGGATCAACCTATTCAATCGGTAACCGAAAATCAAGCTACGGAGAGTTTCATAAAAGGCGTAGACAGCCCCAAAAGTCTTCATATCGCTACACATGGTTTTTTCCTTGAGGATTTAGATTTTTCAAATGAATCTAATTTCCAGAAATACATCGAAAACCCGCTGTTGCGTTCCGGACTCATCCTAGCCGGTGCGGGAGACTTTATTGCCAATGGTATCGGCACGGATGGTAATGAAGATGGAATTCTAACAGCTTATGAAGTTATGAATCTGAATCTAGATCAAACCGATCTGGTTGTATTGTCAGCTTGCGAAACGGGTCTTGGAACAGTGAAAAATGGTGAAGGAGTTTATGGGCTTCAACGTTCCTTTCAGATTGCGGGGGCAAAATCAATTATCATGAGCCTATGGAGTGTAGATGATGAGGCTACGAAAGATCTGATGATCTTATTTTACAAAGCCTGGCTTACTTCCGAAAACAAACACGAAGCTTTTAGAATCGCGCAAACACAACTAAAGCAAAAATACCCGAGCCCGTTTTATTGGGGTGCCTTCGTTATGATCGGAGAGTAAATCATGCGGACGTTAAAAATCCGGACACGGAATAACCAGTCTATCTTTTGGTGGCTTACGCGGATCACGTGAATTCCATGAGTAAACGATACTAAACTCGTGAGCTCCGCCACTACCGGGGCCTAATTTTGAAATGGTATAATCATAGCTATAGCCGATGTTTAAAACGTCTTTAAGACTTTTTAAGGTGTAGCCAACCAGCAACACAATGGACTCGTTATTTACAATTCCATTTAAACTCTTAAAGGGAACCCCGCGATACCACGTGCCAATTATAAGCGGCTCGAATGTGTAGTAGAGCCCTAAATCCATCTGATCAAATTTACCCTGATGCCGATATTGAACTGTTGGTGTAATGCTTCTTTCCCGAGGCTTCGAATAAAAGCCTGCTCCCATTTCACCGGGCTTAAAATAAAATTTCCATCCCGCATGCGCTGAAAGTTTCATAGCCAGATTATCCGATGAGCCAACTAACGATTGACTTGGCTCGGTTAAATGATGCGCGGCAAAACCCAACCATCCGTTTTTTGAATAGAGTAAGCCACCCATTGAGATATCCGGGAAAAATATTGATTGACCACTTCCCAACGCCTCTGCAGATGCGCCCGCCCTCAGTGTACCCGTTGCCGGATCTAGTTGATCTCCAAACGTGAGTCTGCTGAAATTAATGGAACGATTATAAATGCCTGCTTGAAACCCGGGCCGAAACGATAAGCCCTTTACGATTTGCAGATCGTATGCATATTGAAGTGCCAGGCTGATGGAGCGCAACCCCAAAACGCCTTCAGTATCGTTATTGATCAAAATACCTACGCCACTGTTCTTGCTTTCAATATAAAAGTCCGCAAAAGCAGAAAATGTATTAAAGTTTGCGTCAATAGCGGGCCATTGATTTCGATAATTTAAGCCAACTCTATTCTGGTTAGTCGATCCTGCAAAGGCTGGGTTAAGATACAACGGTGCCGCATAGAACTGAGAGAATTGCGGATCCTGCCCAGTTACCGAGAATGAGATAGATAGTATCAAAGAAACACAAACACCTATTTTTTTCAATAACATGAACAATCCCGGTTTATTCTTTTCCAATAAAGCAAATTTAACCCGTAATTATGCAATAGAAAAATCTATTGCATAATTTGACGAATGAAAATCACCACGCAAGCTTTGATATTAAAAGCCACTTTTATGATTTTCATTGTCAAGGTTAACCCTGACAATCCTGACACAAGGAAGGATTCGTCATTTTAAGGTAGATGTTTACTTTAATGCATTTTATTTGGGTTAAACGGATGGCCGACATTAAAAAAAGTTATGTGGTAAATACCATGGAATCTTGTTAACGATATTTTCACTCAAATTGTATACTTTAGTGTGGTTTGAGCGTTTTAAATTTGGGTTAATCTGTTCGTATGAATAAGTTTAGGAGTAGAAAGCACATGAAGGGTAAACTAAAAAGCAGAATGGCAATCAGGTTAAGCATCGTATTTATTTTCTCCTTATTCGCTTCCCATTCGATTGGTCAAAACCTCGCCCAACACAATTGGTATTTTGGCAGCACTTCAGCTGGCATCCGTTTTAACCGCGGCACAAACTTGCCTCAACAAGTCAACGACCAAGTTGTCCCAGTACCACCATTTGGCACTGGTGGAAGCGCGGTTGCAACAGACCCGGCTACATCTAATTTATTATTTTATTCAGACGGGTCACGAGTCTATGATGCGTTTCACTTGCTAATGCCAAACGGTGGTGGGCTTTTGGGAAATGTGGCCGGTAACCAGCCCATTGTTGTCTGTGCTGTTCCTGGCCAAGTCAACAAGTATTTTCTATTTGCCAACAACGCAAATTTTTTGGCGGCAGGCTCAATCACCCGTAGTGTGGTAGATATGTCATTGTTTGGAAATGCGGTTTTTCCTTCCCCTGCACAGGGAAACGTTGAGGTATTAAATAAAAACGCACCGGTTGGTTTGGCCAATCGCTCAGAAGGAATGATGATTGTGCCACATACAAACGGAACAGATTTTTGGCTCATCACCCATCAAAATGCTTCAGCCGTTTTCTCAGCAACGCTAATTAATGCAGCGAGTTATTCATCTGGTACCTTTGTAACTACTTCCACTACACCTCTTGGGCCCACCCCCGTTCCGGTAACGGTTTCTAATTTTTCTTACAATAATAAGTTGAGAAAATTAGCAGTGTCAATCCAAAGTCCCAGAGATGATGCGTTGATCTTGGATTTCAATCCTGCCACCGGAGCTATTTCTTTTGACAGATACATTTTGAATACTGGTATTGCTACTGCTGCAGCAGAATCGATGTATGATATCCAATGGGATATCAAAGGAGGGCGATACCTTTATATTTCAAGAATTGGTGAAGCGGGCATTGCTGCAGACGTTTTACAATATGATTTCCTCAACCCAAGCGCCACACTTACATCGGTTTTGCCAGCACCTGTTTTCCGTAGCTATGGACTTCAACTTGCCCCCGACAGTGCGATCTATCATATTTATCAAGCTGTAAGCAGTGGTCCGTTCTTGGTTGGAAAATTTTCGAAGACGGATACAATCGCATCGCAAGTAATCAAAACGCTTCAGCCTTTTGGCACGACCAATTTCAGCGCCACTCAATTTCCTTCGTTTCTGCCACCAACAAATGTGAACTTGACAGTAAGTTTTACAACTGCTGGCACCTGCCAAAATAATCCCGTTTCGTTTTTTCCAAACGTAACACCTAATGCAGACAGCCTGAGATGGAACTTTGGTGATACGAATACCTCTGGAGCCTGGAGTCCTGTACATACTTATCAGCAAGCCCAAACGTTCAACGTACAACTGACAGCCTTTTATCAGGGCCAACGAAGAACCGTAACACAGCCGGTTACTATTAACGCGTTTACTTTAGAGTTACAGCTAGTGCAAGACACAACAGCTTGTCGAAGTGAATTCCCAGCGCCTCGCGGAACCTCTTCTCCAACACAATTTTCGGTGAGAGTAAGTGTAACCCAAGGATCAGCAACATCTTTTAACTGGTCAAATGGAGATACTGGACAAATATTAACTCCCGACTCAGCGGGCTATTATTATGTGGTGGCTACAGATGCTACTGGTTGTTCCACGTATGCCGGAGTGAATGTAAAAGAGTATGGATTAAGTGATCAGCGGAGCAATATCTGGTACTTCGGAAATAAGGCCGGAATAGACTTCAATGTACCTCCTCCAAAAGCCCTTAACACAAGCGCCATGGATGCGCCAGCTGGCTGTGCCATCGTGTGTGATCGAAACGGAAAGGCCATTTTTTACACCGATGGATCGAACGTTTATGACAAAACAAATACACTCATTGACACGGGGATTGGCGGAGATCCAACCTCAACACAATCCTCTTTGATTGTACCCATCTCTGGTGATGAAACACTCTATTATATTTTTACCACACAGGAAATTACCGGTACCTCATCGAATGAATTGCGGTATTCTATTTTTGACTTGAAACAAAACGGAGGAAACGGTGCAGTTACACAAAAAAATATCCTATTATTTTCCAAGAGCACCGAACGCATCACAGCAAACGGGCGGTGGCTTGTTGCACACGAATATGGGAATAGTACATTCCGAACCTATCCCATCACCAACCAAGGAATTGGAGCAGCTGTTTACTCGGACATCGGATCGCCACATTCTTTTACTTCAAAAGAAAATGGCCAGGGTTACATGAAACTCGGACCGCGAAATAATTTAGCTGTGCCGCTTTCAACGCCTGGCACAAGTAATGTGATTGAGCTTTTTCAATTGAACGACTCGACAGGTGTAATTAGTAATTTTAGGAGAGTTAACATGAACCAGGCTGCAGGTCAGGTTTATGGCGTGGAGTTCTCGCCTGCAGGAAGAAAGCTTTTTGCGACCATTAAAGGAGCTCCAAGCCCTTCTGCGTTGTATGAATACTATCTTGACTCGCTAGATGTACAAATTCCTGTTTTGGTGCCGCCAAGTCCAATACAACGACCGATCGAGATGGGCGCTTTGCAAATTGCACCGGATGGGCAAATCTATATGGCGTTCAATGATGGCACCAGCAACACGACATTAGGCACGATTAACGCAAATGAGAACAGAGTAAGCACACCCTCTTCCGTAAATTTTACGGGTTTCCCGCTCGCATCCGGTACAAATAGCCGATTAGGTCTCCCCAATTTTATCCAACAACAAGGCAACGGGTTTGGTGGGCCAGGATTCTCATTCACAGGAATTTGTCTGGGCGATACCACGAGATTTAACGGTACGCCCACCGATGCGATTGATGTTTTTCAATGGGCGTTTGGTGATGGTGCTGGCAGCGCAGAGGCAGCGCCAACCCACTTATACGCTGCGGCTGGCACCTACACTGTTTCTATGCGACTAACCAACCGATGTGGCCTTGATACGACAATCGTTCAGCAAGTTAGAATAAACCCGCCTCCACCTAGACCTACGTTAGCTCCTGCGAGTGCCTTATGCAATGGCCCCATAACATTGGATGCGAATTCCGGAAATCTGGTTTCAATTACTTCTTACTTGTGGAATAGTGGTGCTACCACAAAAACGATCGTCATCAATAATCCGGCAAATGTTTCGGTCACGATCACAGATGTTAACGGGTGTACCGCAACAGCCAATGGTATTGTCGTCAATAATCGCCCGGTTTTAGATTTAGGCCCAGACCTTACAGTATGTGAGGACAACACCACGCCCAATTTAAATGCATTTAATTCAGGAGCAAACTTCGTGTGGACGTTGAACGGAGCACCGAACGGAAATACGTTTGCAACACAGGTAGTAGATACTTCACTGCCCGCTGTTCTAACCTATGGAGTAACGGTAACTGACCCCATAACACTATGCACAGCAACAGACTCTAAGACATATACCATCAAAGTTTCGCCCACCTTTACACTAAGTGGCACTAACCCCACGAGCTGCAATACTGCTACCGGCACTGTTACACTGAACCTGAACAGTTCAATAATCCCGGGTGGCCCCTACTCTTATTTTTTAAGTGGCCCCTCGTTTAGCCAACAAGGATTTGATCAGTCAGCGCCTTCAACTATTACATTCAGCCCGCCTCTACAAGGTGCTAGTGCAGGAACGATTTCGGGGATTGTGCAAGATCAAATTTCGGGATGTACGATTTCAACGGCAATCAACCTCGTTGATGCCACTTTTACAGCAACGGCCACTACCTCAAACTGTAATCCATCATTGGTTACTGTTACCACGGCTGGTGCTGTTGTTCCAACTCCTCGATACACATTTACAAATGTTGCAACGGGAGCTGTGATTGGGCCACAAGCAGCAAACACGGCTTCATTGATTCCAGGAACTTACTCCATACAGGTAAGAGACAATAACGGCACGGGTTGTACTTTCGCTTTTAACCAAATTGTGAATCCGGTTACTCCGGTCTTGACGATTACACCCAACTTGTGTGTTAGTCCAGCAACTTTGGTTGCCTCTGTGGCGGGTGGTGTTTCATTCACTTGGACTTTGCCTACTGGTGGTACTGTGAATGGAGCAACGTTAAATCTTCCAACCAATGGTACTGGCACCTACCAAGTTGCAGCTGACATCGGTGGGGGTTGTATACTCACTCAATCAACATCTATTGTTTTTACTGGCCTTCCTTCACCCGATTTTACACAAAGTAATGGCTGTGCTAGTCAAGTGGTTCTGACTGCCACTCCAACTGGAAACTTCACTTATCGATGGTATAAAACAGGAGTTCTTCAAGCGGGGCTGGGAGGTCGCCAAATCACCCTTGGTCAAAGTGAAGACGGTGCCAGTTATGCGGTAGAAGTAGTTGATGCCGTTAGCGGCTGCTTTGTTCGGTCCGCAGCAAAGCCGGTGCAGGTGAGTGGCCCTGTCGATGCGACTGTTACCGGAACGCAGGCTTGCCAGGACAATAAAGCATTTACACTTACCTCCACCACTACTGCCACGGGCGTTACTTACGCATGGGCCCTTAATGGAACAACAATTGCGGGCCAATCCACTGCTACCCTGAGTGACACGCGAGAAGGCACTTACCGAGTAACTATAAGTAAAGCCACCTGCAATGCCTCTGCATCTATTCAAATAATCAAAGCACCTATTCCTCAAGGCGAGTTACCAGACCGAGTGATTATCTGCAATGACCCAGACAACAAAGATATAAAGACGTCCCAGGTTGATTTAAATCCAGGTACATTCACGACTTATAATTGGTTGAAGAATGACATCATTATTAATTTTACCAATCGGGTTTTAACCGCTACCAGCGAAGGCATTTATCAAGTCGACCTGACCAATTCTTTCGGCTGCACGAATTCTGATAAAACAGAAGTGTTGAATGAATGTATCCCGAAAATTGTTGGCCCCAATGCATTTCGACCTGGGAATGCCGTCAATGCAATGAATAAAGAATTTTTCGTCTACAGCTTTTTCATTACCGACAAATTTGAAATAGCTATCTTTAATCGCTGGGGAGAGCTCGTTTTCTCAGACACAAAGAAAGATTTTAGATGGAATGGTGGATACGGAAACAACCCCGGTCAACCGGCACCTGGCGGCACCTACTCCTATGTGATAAAGTACCAAAGTTCGTTCAGACCCGAAGAGGGAATCAAAGAACAACGAGGTGGAATTGTTTTACTCCGATAAATAATACAGCCATGAAACTTTCTTTTTTTTTAATTACGCTTACGCTTTTAACTAGTTCATTCGCACCATCGCCTTTTCAATTGATAAACACCTCACTGACCGTTACGGTTAGAGACGAGTTGGGCAACACCGTGGAAGGTGCCAGCATTAAACTTTTTGAAACGGAGGAAAACTATAACAAAGAAACCAACCCGGTGGCCGAAGGAAGTACAGATGCAAAGGGCAATTATCGTTTTAAGAAAATAAAAGCAGTCGCTTACTTTGTACTTGTGAAGAAAGGTGATAAAGACAACACAGGTGGCGGAGAAAAAATCGGTCAACTGGAAGAGGGCAAGTTCAACAAAGTGACTATCATTATCCAGTGATGGCTTGCTAAAGGGTCGATATCTGCCCATATGAATAGAAAAGACTTGATCCAATCGCTTGAAAATTATTCAAGCCCCTACCCGGAAGAGCAACATTTTAGAAATCAGTTTTTGGAATTGCTTACAGCTGCGAATGCGTTTCAACGAACACATTTACCCGGCCATATTACGGGATCAGCCTGGATCGTGAGCGATGATGCTTCCAAAGCATTACTCGTTCATCATGCCAAACTAAACAAATGGGTGCAGCCAGGGGGTCATGCCGATGGAGACGAAAATATCTTGGCGGTGGCGTTGCGCGAGGCAGAGGAAGAAACAGGGCTTTCTAATTTTAAAATTGAATCATCTATTTTTGACATCGACATTCACACAATCCCTGCCCGCAACGATTTCCCGGAACATCAGCATTACGATATACGTTTTTTACTTCGTGCCAATGAAGATGAACCCGTACTCGTAAGCGAAGAATCGCACGATGTAAAGTGGATTCCAATGGATCAGCTAAAAAATTATACGACAGAAAGGTCTGTACTTCGAATGAGCGAAAAATTAGCCCAAAAAAGTCATTAGACTTTTTTGCACGTTGTGCTGACAATTGAACCCAAACTATGCATTAGGAATGCATAGTTTGCCCAGGGGGTTGACGAAAACATTGGTTTCCAATGTTTTGTCAAGGTTAAACCCTGACAATGAAAATCACCAACTTGGTTTTCT
>JADBYK010000046.1 GCA_020403045.1 Cytophagales bacterium | reverse complement strand
GGTCAGAGTCAGACATTTATCGTCTGACCTGACAATGAAAATCACCAACTTGGTTTTCTTACTTGGGGCTAAATCGTTGATTTTCATTCGTCAATTATGCAATGCTGACAGTACCGTCAGCATTGCATAATCTGGGATTAATGTATGAAACCCCAAAAGAATTTTGACGTAAATACCAGATAATCAGAGGATATGGTTTTTGGTGTCTGGTTAGCTACTTACGATATCTGTTCAACTTTACTTCAAAGAAAACCGTGATGAACAAAATTGTGGGCTTCGTGCAAAGAAAGTGGTTTCTTTTGATAGCAGTAACGATAACTGCCTTGATTGTCGTTCTGTACGGGCTAAGTTAATGTGTAGTCGTAGTAGCTTTACACCAGACTTTTTAGCCTGACGTCATTTTAAAACTGAGTTTAAAAAGATAATTGTTTCGTAATCCTTTGCGGAGTATTTTTGGTCGTATTAATCACACAAAAATATTCTAAAATGAAATGGTTCATTGACCTTTTTTCCAGTTCCATCGGTCGTAAAGTTGTGATGGCTCTGACCGGTCTTTTTATTATCCTTTTTTTAATGGTTCACTTAATTGGCAATCTTCAGCTATTGAAAGATGACGGTGGCGAAGCGTTTAACGTTTATGCCTATTTCATGACGCACAACCCACTAATAAAAATGGTGTCTTATGTGAACTATGCTTTTTTTCTGTTCCATATAGGTTGGGCGTTGCTGCTCACCATTAAGAACCGTCAAGCCCGGGGGACTGAAGGCTATGCTGTCACTAGCTCCAAGTCATCGATTTGGTCAGCACGCAACATGGGCATTTTGGGAACAATTATTTTAGTTTTTCTGGTGATCCACATGAAAGATTTTTGGGGGCAAATGCATTTTGGTGAAATGCCTACCAAAACGTATGGCGACCACGAGGTGAAGGATCTTTTCACGGTGGTAGGTTCTGCCTTTCAAGAATGGTGGTATGTTGCGTTGTACTGTATTTCTATGGTAGCAATTGCTTTCCATTTGTGGCATGGCTTTGAAAGCGCATTTCAGACACTTGGCTTAAACCATATGAAGTATAATCCTGTTATTAGTTTTGTTGGAAAATCATTTTCTATTGTAGTTCCGGCATTGTTTGCGATAATTCCGATTCTAATGTTTTTTGTTTAACGAAAAGTTTGAAATCACACCAAATTATTAATCACTTATCATGAAGCTCGATTCAAAAATCCCGGAAGGCCCCCTAGCAGAGAAGTGGACCAAGCACAAGTTCAATTTGAAATTGGTGAATCCCGCCAATAAGAGAAAGTATGAGGTGATTGTGGTGGGAACAGGTTTAGCGGGTGCATCGGCTGCCGCTGCCCTGGGTGAGTTGGGCTATAACGTCAAGGCATTCTGTTTTCAAGATAGCCCGCGAAGAGCGCACAGCATTGCTGCTCAAGGAGGTATCAATGCTGCAAAGAATTATCAAAACGATGGCGATAGCGTTTACCGACTGTTTTATGATACTATCAAAGGCGGTGATTACAGAGCTCGTGAAGCCAACGTATATCGATTGGCAGAGACAAGTGTGAGTATTATTGACCAGTGCGTGGCTCAGGGCGTGCCTTTTGCACGTGAATATGGTGGATTGTTAGCGAATCGTTCGTTTGGAGGCGCACAGGTATCGAGAACATTTTATGCAAGAGGCCAAACTGGACAGCAATTGTTATTGGGTGCATATGGTGCCCTGAACAGACAAATCGCTAACGGTAAAGTGACCATGTATAACAGGTCTGAAATGTTGGACGTGGTGGTAGTAGATGGTAAGGCCCGTGGTATAATTACCCGTGATTTGTTAACCGGAAAGATTGAGTCATATAGTGCGCATGCAGTTTTGCTGTGTACCGGAGGATATGGAAACGTGTTTTATCTTTCTACAAATGCGAAAGGATCCAACGTGACAGCCGCTTGGCGAGCGCACAAGAAAGGAGCCTTGTTTGGCAATCCTTGTTTCACACAGATTCACCCCACTTGTATACCTGTATCAGGCGATCATCAATCAAAGCTTACTTTGATGTCAGAGTCGTTGCGAAACGATGGTCGTGTGTGGGTGCCGAAAAAGGCAATGCCGGGATTAAAAGGAATTGATGCCATGAAGTTGCCCGAGGCTGACCGTGATTACTTCCTGGAAAGAAAATATCCTTCTTTCGGAAACCTTGTTCCACGAGATGTGGCTTCGCGTAATGCCAAAATTGTTTGCGATGAGGGAAGAGGAGTGGGTTCAGGCTTAGCCGTATTTCTGGACTTTACAGATGCCATCAAGCGAGATGGAGAGGCAACGATTCGGGCGAAGTACGGCAACTTGTTTGATATGTACGCTCAGATCACGGGAGAGAATCCGTACAAAGGCCCCATGATGATTTATCCTGCAGTGCATTACACAATGGGTGGATTGTGGGTGGATTACAATTTGATGACCAACATCCCTGGCCTTTATGCATTGGGTGAAGCCAATTTTTCTGATCACGGTGCCAATCGATTAGGAGCAAGTGCACTCATGCAAGGTCTGGCGGACGGATACTTTGTTATCCCTTACACCATAGGAGACTACCTGGCTAATATTGGTTGGGCTGATAAAATCGGGACCGATCACCCGGCCTTTAAAGAAGCCATTCAAAGTTCTACCGACAGAATGAATAAATTGGTAAGTATCAAAGGGAAGAAAACGGTAGACGAATTCCATCGCCAATTGGGATTGACCATGTGGGAGTATTGCGGGATGTCACGCAGTGAACAAGGGTTGAAAAAAGCGAAGCAGATTATCCAAGATATTAAAAAGGAATTTTGGACAAACGTCTGTGTACTGGGTGGTAACAATGAACTCAACCAAGAGTTGGAAAAAGCAAACCGTGTTGCTGATTTTATTGAACTCGGTGAATTGATGGTCGATGATGCATTGGCTCGTGGCGAATCATGTGGCGGACATTTCCGCGAAGAATCACAGACACCAGAAGGAGAGGCGTTGCGTAAAGATGATGAATATGCCTTCGTGTCAGCGTGGGAGTTTAAGGGAGAGAACCAACCGGAAGAACTCCACAAAGAAGAACTGCGATTTGAAAACGTAAAATTGACACAACGTAGTTATAAATAATTTGGCCATCGGATGATTCTATGATTTAATTAATGTTCAAAAGAAAATCACTATGAAAATTAAGTTAAAGGTTTGGAGACAAAAGAACAAAGACACTAAAGGTGCTTTTAAGACATACAATGTAGATCATGCGTCACCTGATATGTCATTTCTGGAGATGATCGATGTTTTAAATACTGAGTTAATAAAAAAGGGGGAGGAGTCCATTGCCTTTGATCACGATTGCAGAGAGGGAATTTGTGGAATGTGTAGTTTGTATATCAATGGCCATCCGCATGGGCCTCTACAAACGACTACCTGCCAATTGCACATGCGCACCTTTAAAGACGGAGAAACAATCACCGTTGAACCCTGGAGAGCCAAAGCGTTCCCCGTTATCAAGGACTTAGTAGTAGATCGCACCGCCTTTGACAGGATACAACAGGCAGGCGGCTATGTAAACGTAAACACAGGTGGTGTACCAGATGCCAACGAAATACCTATCCCAAAACGAATTGCTGACGAAGCATTTGATGCGGCCACTTGCATTGGTTGTGGAGCCTGTGTAGCGGCTTGTAAAAATGCGTCTGCCATGCTTTTTGTAAGTGCGAAAGTCTCCCAGTTTGCATTGTTGCCACAAGGCCAAGTGGAGCGAAAGGAACGGGCAGAGAAAATGGTGGCACAGATGGATGCAGAAGGTTTTGGCTCATGCACAAACACCTATGCGTGTGAAGCAGAGTGCCCCAAAGGAATTAAGGTGGCTAATATTGCTCGCATGAACCGTGAATATTTAGGAGCAATGATGACCTCTTACGAGGGAAGCACGGGTGGTGGTGGGGAGTAAAAAGATACTCACAAAGTGCATCTGGGTCGGATTTCTATTCTGCAAGTCCGACCGCCAATTAGCATAACGTTCCTCAGGCTTCTGAGTTATCCCTCACGCTTTTTACAATTTCAAATAAACTCCAATTCCAAAATTAGGCGAGGCTAAAATATTTCGTGCGGCCAAAGCGGTTGCCATAGAAGCCGAGATGCCCACTTTGTCTGTCAATTGATAATTCAATTCCAGAGCGGGTGAAATGAATTCAATGTTGTTTGAGAAAACACCATTTTGTACCACGCCAACATCTCCATTGAAAAGTGAGTGCACGGTACTTATTTTCAGGATGGGGATGAATTTTTTTAACGTCCACCCAATCTCAGCGCCAAAACGAACTTCATCCGAAAAACCTTTTGTGCGATTATTGAAAGCGCCATAGGCGGAGACGTAGAATTTCTTTGGATAAAAAGAATGGCTCGCGTCAACGCGAAGCATTTGATTAAACTCGCCATCGCCCGTTTGCAATGCATTGGCGTTGGTCGCACCGTTGTCGCCAAGAGGTAGCCCAAACAAAATGGTTGCGCTGACAACAATCGGTTTGTTTGTAAGCAAACCATACTTAATGGCGATATCGGTATCACCAAATGAATTCAATGCGGCACCAGGTTCAGAAGGTACACCGGGTTGATTGTATTGCAGTTCATTTTTTGTGGCTCTTGCGAAGAAAGGCATATAGAGAATACCGGTCAATCGATCGGTAAACCCGTATTCTGCATATAAGCTGGTTGCAAAGTATCCATAAGACGGGACTAGGTCAGTTACATCTCCATTGCCATCAAAAATTTTAGATGACAATAAATAGGACTGCGACAATTTGAAATAACCCTTGCCTTTGGGTTGCGGCCAACCGCCACCGGCTAGTGCATTTGCGGCAATTAGGAAGATCAAACTAACGATGATAGATTTCTTCATAATAGGTTAAGGTTTCAATTCAGCGAATCCAAAGGTAAGGCCTGCGGGCTTGCACAATACTACTACAAATTTGTATTGGTTTAGCGTGACTCCCGCAGCTTCAAATTGGGTTTTACCAGGACTCCACTGACCTAAGTCCAGTCCGGCTGATTTTACAATTCCTCCTGAGGTAGAATTGGCCAAATAAATAAAAGTTCCAAGTGCCACACTAGCTTGAAAATTGCTGCTTAATTTCACAATTAGCTTGCCTCCCGATTCTTCTACTGTTACAGATCCAACTGTTGAGTAGCCACCAGCACTTTGAAACGTTCCGGTTCTCACGCCTGCAACTGCACCCACATTGAATTTGAGAATGTTACTTTTTACCCCTTCTGATTTTGCGTGTACTTCAGCGGTGCCATCAGCTTTGGCTGTTACAAGTCCGGTAGATGAGACAGCAACGATCGCACTGTTTTCGGTAAACCACTCAAAGGTTTTTCCGGCAATGTTTTGGCCGTTGATATTTTTTGCAGCGACCGACAATTGTAGGGATTGATTGATCTGTAAAGTGGTAGAGGATATTGAAGGAGGTAGCGTGACCACCACCGATGCGATGGCATTCGCATCGCCTACCACCGTTAAGCCAATACTGGCTGTTGCGCCACCGCTTGTTAGACCAATTTGTGTGTTACCAGAGGATAGCGCGGTGATTTCATTATTGATAACACTTGCAACAGTTGGCTTTTCGATGGTCCATACCACAGTTGGTGTTTCTCTCACACCAAATTTATTGAAAAATTCAAGCGAAACGGTTTGTTTTTCACCTACCTGAAGGGCAAGAATGCCCATGTTTCCTTTTTCCATAGGCACACCACTTTTGTCGGTGGTGGTTAGTTTTCCTCCTGATAGAATACTTAAAACAGGATCGCGAGGAATTGCATCTTTTCGATCCACGCCAATACACGAAAAACATCCCAACAGCACAAATGCAGTCAATTTAGTCTTCATAGAAATTCATTTTAGTCAAAAATATTCTTTTCTAGGGCTTTTTGGAGTCGTATAGCTGACATTTGTACGATTCGGTCTAATTCGAAAACCCCAGCATTTTTTTTAAAAGACTTATAATTTTCAAGTAAGCCCACAACTCATTACCACGTGAAAGGCGAAGATGCAAAACTGGTTAAGGATAGTTAATTTAATCTTTTGGCAGTTTTTTCGAGCAAGGGTACATACGCGGATCTCGCATGCCGTATATTTTGAAATGGGGTGTTCTACTTGATATCAGCGCGAATGACATTGATATAATAAGTAAAGGACTTACTGCCCCATGTGTTCCACCGCCAAGTGAGATAGACCGATTAGAGTCGGTTTACCATCTTGGTCATATGATCTATCTGGATCAGATGGTGGAAGATTCAGAATTAGAAGTTGCGTCTATTTATGCATCCCGCCTGGACTTCCCCAATAGCATGGTTGCGGACTTATTTAAGCCCATTGCAAGGGTAGAATTTGACCGCACATCACTAGAGAATGTAAGAAAAGAGGTGATTGACTCAATAAAACTTCAGAAAAGCTAAACTTTCATCCCAAACTATGCATTAGGAATGCATAGTTTGCCCAGAGGGTTGACGAATACTGACGGTACCGTCAGTATTGTCAAGGTTAAACCCTGACAATGAAAATCACCAACTTGGTTTTCTTACTTGGGGCTAAATCGTTGATTTTCATTC
>JADBYK010000045.1 GCA_020403045.1 Cytophagales bacterium | reverse complement strand
TGAGGCGGATGTCAAGGTTAAACCTCGTGACGCTTTCGGTCAGAGTCAGACATTTATCGTCTGACCTGACAATGAAAATCACCAACTTGGTTTTCTTACTTGGGGCTAAATCGTTGATTTTCATTCGTCAATTATGCAATAGAATTTCTATTGCATAATCTGGGTTTATCGCGCAATCTTTCAAAAAATTGACTCAGCAGTTCCTGGCTTTCGGCTACACAAACGCCTTTTTCTATTTCTGTTTTGGGGTGTAGCAGGTTTTTTTTGTGAAGAGAGAAGCCCCTTTGCACATCATCTGCCCCATAAACGAGTTGCTGCAATTGAACCCAATGCAACGCACCGGCACACATTACGCAGGGCTCTAGCGTTACATACAGCGTGCATTCAGTTAAGTATTTTGAACCCAGTTCGGAAGAGGCTGACGTAACGGCCAGCATTTCGGCATGGGCGGTGGCATCGGTCAGTAGTTCCGTTTGGTTGTGGGTACGCGCAATGATCTTGTTCTGGCATACCACAATAGCACCCACCGGCACCTCACCCAACGCCAATGCTTTTCTCGCCTCTTTTAAGGCTTCTTGCATAAAGTATTCGTGAGATCTTTTTTGAACTATGCTTTCCAACCGGTACTGTTTATGGTTTCAACTTCACGGACGTCATCATTGCGTGTACGATGGGTTGCCACTCGTTTTTTTGATCTCTGGGGCAAGAGAACGAAAAAACAATCGCCCTGTCTTTCTTAAGTAGATACTGAATATAGGTGTAGCGAAAAACAGCCGATTGTTCGGCTTCTTTCATTCGGTTTCCGTTCACTCGTGATTCAAATTCAAAAAAAATAAAATTACGTTTATCAATCACCTTTACGCCTTGATCAATAAAATCAACACGATCAAACAGATTCGTGATTCCTGCTTTGAAAAATTTCTGTGCCAATTCAGTATTGCCGTCAGGCCATTGGGTGGCAGACGTGTTTATACTAAAATCAGCTGTTCTATTCCTATTTGTGTAGGCAGCCAACGGGGCCCGCACGGAGGGATAGCGTTGCACAATGTCGTCCGGGGTCATGGGTGTCAACTCGCTCGGCATCGAAACGGTGATTCCTTCTGCCACTTTTGTCTTTACCAACTTACTTTGGCTAAAACCGAATACGAAAACGCACAAGAAAATGAGTGATTTTGGCATAGTCAGGTTATTAATGGATTGATCTTTTAACAACGCAAGAGATATCCTTTTATTAATTTGCGCCTTCAAATTTAATCATTTTGCTATGCTCAGGACTCATACGTGCGGTGAACTTCGAATTGGTGACGTAAACAAGGAAATTACCCTAACGGGATGGGTGCAGCGGCAGCGCGACAAAGGCAGTTTACTGTGGATCGATTTGCGCGATCGCTATGGCGTTACCCAGCTTTTCTTGGAAGAAGGCAAGTCTGAAGCCAGTCTGATTCAATTGGCAAGAACCATGGGAAGGGAATATGTTATCAAAGTAACAGGCATTGTTGCCGAGCGCCTTTCAAAGAATGATAAAATGCCAACGGGCGATATCGAAGTAAAATTGACTTCGCTGGAGGTGCTAAACACATCCAAAACTCCGCCTTTCACCATCGAAGACCAAACCGATGGGGGAGAAGATCTGCGAATGAAGTACCGCTATCTGGACTTGCGCAGAACAACCGTACGTGAAGGGTTGCAGCTAAGACATAAAATGGCTCAGCAAACCCGTCTCTATTTAGATAGCCTGGATTTCATTGAAGTAGAAACTCCGGTTTTGATCAAATCAACACCGGAAGGCGCGCGCGATTTTGTCGTTCCTTCTCGCATGAACCCTGGGGAGTTTTACGCATTGCCGCAGTCGCCACAAACCTTTAAGCAACTGTTAATGGTTTCTGGGTTTGACCGCTACTATCAAATTGTAAAATGTTTTCGCGATGAAGATTTGCGAGCCGATCGTCAACCGGAATTTACCCAGATCGACTGCGAGATGGCCTTTATCACACAAGAAGATATTCTCAAGACTTTTGAGGGATTGATCCGCCATCTGTTCAAATCTGTGAAAGGCATTGATATGCCGTCAGTACCTCACATGACGTATGATGATGCAATGAAATATTATGGCTCCGATAAACCCGACACACGGTTCGAGATGAAATTTGTTGAGCTGAATGATGTGGCCAAGGGAAAGGGATTTGTTGTTTTTGATGATGCCGAGCTGGTCGTTGGCATTTGTGCAAAAGGATGTGCAGGCTACACCCGCAAACAGCTAGACGAGTTAACTGAGTTTGTAAAGAAACCACAAATAGGTGCCAAGGGAATGATCTACCTGCGCTGCGAAGCAAACGGCACTTACAAATCATCGGTTGATAAATTTTATGATGAGATTGAATTGAGCCGGTGGGCACATAAGTTTAATGCAGATGCGGGCGATCTTATTTTGGTATTGTCTGGGGAAAAAGAAAAAACACAGAAAGCACTTGGCGAACTTCGTCTACACCTGGCGAACCAATTGGGGCTTCGGGATAAAAACAAGTTTGCACCACTTTGGGTAGTAGATTTTCCGTTGCTGGAATGGAATGAAGAAATGGGTCGTTGGCATGCCATGCATCATCCGTTTACTTCACCCAAGCCGGAAGACATGGGATTACTCGATAGCGATCCCGGAAAGGTGCGTGCAAACGCCTATGACATGGTTTTGAACGGAACTGAAATTGGTGGCGGCTCCATTCGTATTCATGACCGGGCTACTCAACAACTGATGTTCAGCAAATTGGGATTCTCGCCCGAAGAAGCGAAAAAACAATTTGGGTTTTTGATGGAGGCATTTGAATACGGGGCACCTCCACATGGCGGCATCGCGTTTGGGTTCGATCGGCTTTGTTCCCTTTTTGGAGGTGCCGATTCGATCAGGGATTTCATTGCGTTTCCAAAAAACAATGCGGGAAGAGATACGATGATCGATACGCCATCGACTATCTCGCAAGAGCAGTTAAAGGAATTAAGCATTGATGTGAAGATAAAATAAGGATGAATCATTTTAGCCTGAATAAGCTGGTCATTCTTATCGCTGCATCGTTTATTTCGTGCGATACCGGTAAGGATTGTTGTGCGCAGAATCCAATCGGTCAACCTTCTTCAATCAGTTTAGGGATCACCGGAGACGCAGCCGATGTGCAGACCACTACCCAATTTGGTGTTGTGCTTATGGGGGGAGGAACAGATGTGGATGAAGCCATCAAATGGATGATCAACAAAAGTGGGGGAGGAGATTTTGTAGTGATTCGTGCTACCGGATCCACTGGTTATAATGATTACATCAAACAACTGGGCAATGCCAATTCAGTCGAGACTCTCTTAATTGACTCAAGAGACAAGGCGAATTTGGCAGAGGCATCAGCGAAGATTAGAAATGCAGAAGCTTTGTTTATTGCAGGTGGCGACCAAAGTAACTATGTTAATTTTTGGGCGGATACGGAGGTCTCGAAAGCAATCAAGTTCTTGATGGAAACAAAGAAGATTCCAATTGGGGGCACAAGTGCAGGCTGCGCTGTTTTAAGTGAGTACATTTTCGATGCGAAAAACGGCAGTGTCATTTCCAGTGAAGCATTGGCTAATCCGTATGATCCATTGGTGAGTATTTCCAAGAGTTTTATTCTGGTGCCTGTTTTAAAAAATGTAATTGCAGACCAGCATTATTCACAACGCACCAGGCAGGGAAGGCACGTGGCTTTTATGGCTCGTCTTGTAAAAGACTTTTCGGTTGCTTCCCCCATTGGCATTGGCGTAGATGAGAGAACTGCTGTCGCGATTGAAGAGAATGGAAGCACTAAAGTTTTTGGATCCGGAACTGCGCATTTTTTATTTGCTGGTTCGGTACCAGAGCAATGCGAAGGTGGCAAAAAATTGATTTGGAATCACCAAGGTAAGGCGCTGCGATTGTATGCGCGGGTAGGTAGCGCAGTAGGGACTGAAGGGATAAACATATTACAGACACCTGTCGCGCCACCAGATCAGTATTGGAGCGTTATTGATGGAGAGTTGAAAGTCAACTAACGCATTCCCTTTACTTCTGCTCAATTAGTTTTTGAATAGCCAGGTATTCATCACGAAGTCGGGCGGCTTCCATAAATTCTAGTTCTTTCGCTGCTTTCTCCATTGCCTTTCGGGTTCGGTCACTCATAGCAACAAGCTCGTCTTTTGTGAGGTACGCAGTTACAGGATCAGCCGCCAACGATTTTTCTTCGTCCTCGATATAGTAACGTTTGAGTGTTTTTTTGGAATCGGCCACTTTTGTCTGTCCGAGAATCGAGTCATGAGACTTTAAAATTGTCCTTGGAGTGATGCCGTTGGCCAGATTGTAGTCTTGCTGAATTTTTCGTCTACGGTTTGTTTCGTCAATGGCATTCTGCATCGATTCGGTTACCCGATCGGCATACATAATCACTCTTCCGTTTTCGTTTCGAGCGGCTCGGCCAATCGTTTGAACAAGGGAACGCTGATTGCGTAGAAATCCTTCCTTATCGGCATCCAGAATAGCTACGAGAGAAACTTCCGGTAAATCCAAACCTTCTCTAAGCAGGTTTACGCCTACTAAAACGTCAAAGACACCGAGACGAAGCTCGCGCAAAATTTCTACCCGATCCAATGTTTGCACTTCGCTGTGTATATACCGACATTTTACACGCGCACGCTCCAGGAATTTCGTCAACTCCTCTGCCATTCGTTTGGTGAGTGTAGTTACCAAAACGCGTTCTTTCTTTTTTACGCGCTCATCTATTTCTTCCAGCAGATCATCGATCTGGTTCTTGCTAGGACGCACATCAATGATTGGATCCAGGAGTCCGGTAGGGCGAATGATTTGCTCCACCACAATACCCTCTGATTTTCGTAACTCATATTCAGATGGCGTGGCACTTACATAAACAACCTGCCCAAGTATGGCCTCAAATTCATTAAACGTTAAAGGACGGTTATCGAGTGCAGAAGGCAATCGGAATCCATAGTCGACCAGGTTTACTTTACGCGATCGATCACCTCCCCACATGGCACGCACTTGAGGCACCGTTACGTGGCTCTCATCGATTACCATTAAAAAATCATCAGGGAAATAGTCAATTAAGCAAAAAGGTCTTGCGCCAACATTGCGCCTGTCAAAGTAGCGCGAGTAATTTTCAATGCCGCTACAATAGCCCAGCTCGCGCATCATTTCCAAATCAAATTCTGTGCGCTCCTTTAGTCTTTTTGCTTCCAGGTGTTTTCGTTCTCCTTCAAACATTTCTACTTGTAACACCATGTCATCCTGAATCTCGCGGATGGCTTGCTGCAACATATCCTTTCCGGTAACAAACAGGTTGGCCGGGAAAATAACACTTTGCTTTTCGTCCGAAATCTTCTTTCCCGAAACCGGATCAATCAATTGGATGGATTCAATCTCATCACCAAAAAAGTATACTCGCAGTGCGTAATCTGCGTAAGCAAGAAAGATGTCTACCGTATCACCTTTCACGCGAAAGGTACCGCGCTTAAATTCTGCCTCGGTGCGACTGTACAATATGTCTACAAGTGCAAACAGCAACTTATTGCGAGGAATGATTTCTCCCACTTTTAGTTGAATTCTGTTCTTACCAAATTCTTCTGGATTCCCAATACCATAGATACAAGAAACAGAAGCCACCACGATCACATCCCTTCTTCCGGAAAGCAAAGCTGACGTTGCACTCAATCTAAGCTTTTCGATTTCTTGATTGATCGATAGGTCTTTTTCAATGTAAAGATTGGAGGAAGGGATAAAGGCCTCCGGCTGATAGTAGTCGTAGTACGAGATAAAGTATTCCACTGCATTGTGTGGAAAGAATTGCTTGAATTCACCATACAACTGGGCGGCTAGCGTTTTGTTGTGGCTTAGAATAAGAGTTGGTTTATTCGTTTTGGCAACAACATTTGCAATCGTAAACGTCTTTCCCGAACCGGTAACACCTAACAAAGTTTGATGGAGATCTCCGGCATTTACGCCCTTGACAAGTTGTTCAATTGCCTTAGGTTGATCTCCGGTGGGTTCGTACTCACTCGTTAATTCAAAGTCCATAGGAATTGTCTGTGTTGAAACTAAAATTGAAGCGGCATTTTACAATGCAGCTATTGGCAAGAACAAGGAACTAGTTGTTCCAGATGGCCCATGCCTTCTCCGCCTGGATGTGCAACATTTCCAGGCCGTTTTTGATAGTTGCTCCGCGCATTTCTGCTTTCTGCAAGAACATGGTCCGTGCAGGATTGTAAATCAAATCGTACACAAAGTGCTGCGATGTCAAGAGTTCATAATTGATCGGTGGCATTGTATTTGTTTCCGGAGACATGCCTAGCGGAGTGCTATTGATGATCAGCGTAGCCTCGGTAATCAGGTTTCCATTTTTTTCTAATGCCTCGTATGTCAAATCTGCTTTTCCTTCTTCGCGAGATACGACTTTGAAAGGAATCTTTAGTTTTCGCAACGCTTGTTGTACGGCTTTGGAAGAACCACCCGATCCAAGTAGTAAAGCAGAGGCATTTTCAATTTTAGGGAACCACTTTTCGAGGGTCTCATAAAACGCATCACTGTCCGTGTTAAATCCTTTCAGCTTTCCGTTTTGTATTTTAATGACATTTACAGCTCCGATTTTTTTTGCTTCTGAATCGATATCGCTCAAGAGCTTTATTACCTTCTCTTTGTAGGGAACGGTAACGTTTAGTCCATACAATTCAGGATTGTCCTCTAATAATTTCTTGAGTTCTTCTACATTGCCCAACGGATAAAGGTCATAGTGATAGTCGCGCAGCCCTTCTCTGAAAAATTTTTCATCAAAGAAAGATTTTGAGAATGAATGAGAGACAGTCGAGCCGATTAAGCCAAATTTCTTTTCCATAGTTTTAATTTTTTGTTTTAAGAAGGGCAGCAATTTTTTCTAAAGCCACCACTAAAAAAATACCCAACGCTGCGAATAGAATCGCTTGAAATAGCAAAGGATCATTACCAGTCTTGGTCAAGTATTGTCCTGGCCAAATACTCTGATCGAATGCAGGCACCTGGTTGCCGGCATGATCCATACGGAAGGCAATAATTTCCTTCCAGGGCCAAACTTTATTGAGAGAGCCTATCATAAAACCAGATAGTAAAGCTAATGCAGGAAAACGATAATGGGTAAACACCCAGCCTAATATTCTGGAAAAGCCTAATAAGCCTAAAAAACAGCCAAAAACGAACACGATAATGACCGGAATATTGAACGTGATTAACGCGTTGATCATGTATTCATATTTACCGATCAACAAAAGGATAAAGGCGCCTGATATACCGGGAAGAATCATCGCACAAATAGCCAACGCTCCGCAGAAAAATATAAAAGGCAAATTCGTGGGCGTTTCGGTAGGCGAAAGAACCGTAATAAGATAAGCGATGACAATGCCCGCTAAAAATGAAACGATACTAGATATGCTCCAGACCTTAATATCGCGCATGATCATAGGTGAAGAAACCAAAATCAATCCAAAAAAGAAGGACCAAATTTGAATCGGGTGATGTTCAAGAAGGTACGTCATTAACTTTGACAACGACAGTAAACTGGTAACTATGCCAGCTAATACGGTGATCAAAAAGTTGGCGTTTATCTTCTTCCAAAAATCAGCAATTTTAAACTGCAACAAAAGGCGGAAGGCGTTGACGTCAATGGATTGGATAGAGTTGATTAGCTCTTCGTAGATGCCGGAAATAAAAGCAACGGTTCCACCTGAGACACCTGGGATTACATCTGCACCTCCCATGCCGATGCCTTTTAAATAGAGTAAAATATAATCTTTAGGTCTTCTCACGTACTAGTCAGCCTCGAATGCGGGCGTTGAGTTATCCTTTTTTCTTTCAAGCCCCAAGAAATGTAAAAATGTATCTCCTCTGAGACCGAGGCGAATCGTTTCTAGCGGAATGATTTCGTTGGGTGCGATGTTTCCTAGATTTACGTTGGCTCCCAATAATTTAATGAACCACACCTGCTGTGCTTTTTGTGGTGCTTCCCAAATTATTTTTTCAAACGGAATTTTCGTTAAAATTTCTTGCACCAATCCTGACCTCACTTCGCCACTTGACCTAAACAACCCCACATTCCCTCCTTCACGGGCTTCCCCAATTACTTTCCAGGCACCTGCATCCAATTCTTTCTGCATCAAATCAATCCATTGATAAGGAGGAATGATTTTGTCAGCGTCCTTAGATCCAACTTCTGATAGAACAGTTACTTGTTTCGAAAGTTTCGTAATGTAATCGAGTTTCTTATCGTGGTCCAGGTCGATAGAACCATCAGAAACTTCAGCAAACGTCATGTCAAATTTATCGAGCACTTTTCGATAATCCTCGAATTGGTCGCGTATGATGAATGCTTCGAACAGGGTGCCACCAAAATAGCAGGGGATTCCGGCATCTCGATAAACCTTTAACTTGTCTTTCAAATGGGGTGTAACGTAAGATGTTGCCCAACCTAATTTGACAATATCAACATGGTCGGCTGCAATGCTCATGAAGTCTTCGGCCTCGCGTACGCTCAGTCCTTTGTCCATGGCCATAGTGAAACCTTTTTGCCTGGGCTTTTTTGTTCGCTCAGGTAAATTGTTCAGGTGGTAGTTCATTAGGAATTTTCTTTTCTAAACTGATCGATGATTTTATAGAGGGCTTTTTGAGTTTCTAATTTCGGAAAAAACTCGAATAGAATCGTATGCCCTTCAAAGTCCAAAATTAATGCATTTTCCAGATAAGTAAAGGCTTCTTTAAATTGACCCGACTCAACCAGGTAAATGGCCATCCGATACAAAAAATCGGGTTCTTTAGGCGCGTCTGCCATACCTTGCGATAGAACATCAATGGCCTTATCGGGTTCGCCTTGTTCATAATAGATGAAAGACCAATTCAACCATATTTCTTTGTCTTCCGGTGCAAGATTGGCAGCCTCTTCATAGGCACTTATACTTGAAATAGTGTTGCCAATTTTGAATTCAGCGTGGGCAGCCGCTTTCCAGTATTCAGCATTGAGGTGATTAATCTTAATAGCCTTGTTGAAGAAGTGCAGTGCCTGATACCATTTTTCTTGTTTCTCTAAACAACTGCCAGCACCAAACCAAGCTTCATCGTAGAGCGAATCTAGTTTTGCCGACTTCTGAAAGTATTTTAAACCTAAATCAAAATGCCCCATATTTTCGTAGGCGGCACCGATGCAACAATACACCTCTGGACTAGGGCCTTCAATCTCTACTGTTTTATTAAATTCCTCCAATGCCTCCTTGTACTTCTCCAGGTTCATCAACGAGTTGCCCATGTTGAAGTGAGCCGAAGCAAAGGTGTCATCGATGGCGAGTGCGTAGCCATACGCTTCGATTGCATCGTCAAATTTCTCTAGTTTATTGCAAACAATTCCCAAGTTATACCAGGCGGCAGATGAGTACGGATCTTCATCTATAAATTTTCTGTAGTAGGAGAGACTCCCTTCCAATTGCCCAGCTATGTCCAGGCAGAAGGCTAATTCATACAGCGAACCCTCATGATTAATATTTTCTTCGATTGACTTTTTGTAAGCGTCAATTGCCTTATCATACTCCTCCAGACTTTGATGGGCTAATCCGATGTTATAGTAGATGTCATCTTTTTCGTCATCGGCAAAAGAAAGAATTTCTTCATACAACGAGATCGCCTCTTTGTGTTTTCCTTGAAGTGATAGAATGGAGCCAATCGAGAGATAAACCTCGATATCCATCGGGTGTAAATTGCGCGCCATCTCAAGCAGTTCCAGCGCTTCTTCGTACTGCTCTAAATTGGAAAGGATTTGTGCTTTGATAGCGATAAGACCGGTCGAAAATGGAAATTGCTCCGTGGCCTGATTAATGGCAGCTAACGCCTTTTTAAACTTTAGCTTTTCCATATAATGATCAACGATTACTTCGTAGGCATCGATATCAAAATATCCAATTGAATTTGCCCGTAGATTTTCTTCGTATCTCTTGATCAACTCCTCTTCTTCTTCCCTTTTTCTGAATTCGTGGCTCATCGGTCGAAAGGTTTTCCCAAAGTAAGGAAAATTTTAAGTAGTAACAATTTTACCCTTTTATTCGGGCAAAGTTCCTGCAATTAAAAGTAATCAGCAAGTTGTGTTTGTTATTTGTTTGTGCTATAGGTACGTAAATAGTACTCGCAACAGAAATCAACTGTTTCGTCTAGTGGCCGGTAGTTGACGCCCAGGTTGTTGATTGATTTTTGGTTTGAAAAAGTAAATTTTTCGCTGGTAGACTTGATGGACTCTCGAGTGATCAATGGAGGTGTGTTGAATAGCCAACTCTTCATTTCTTCAAGTGTCGCAATGGCGTTGACCAGAAAAGGGCTGACTTTTATAAAGGGTGCTTTCTTCTGAAGACGAAAAGCTATTTTTTCGAACAAGTCTTTGTAGCTGATCACTCCACCACTTGCAATAAAACGGTGGGCTAAGAAATTTGTATTCAATAACCTGAAAACAATCTCTACCACATCCCGCACATCTACATAGTTGCATTGACCGGAACTATAAAACATACTTTCCTTCCAAACATATTGAAAGAGTTTTGAACTGCTCTTTTCCCAATCGCCTCGGCCAAGTACCAAAGACGGGTTTACGATCGAAGCAGGAAGGCCTTCTTCTATCCCCCTGTAGATTTCCAATTCTGCCAAATATTTTGATTTCGCATAAGACGAGTTAAAAGGGCTCTCTTCCCATTTTTTTGTTTCATCAATAAGGGCGATTCCTTTCTCGCGACCGAGAGCTGCAACAGAACTAATATGAATTAATTTTTTCACTCCGTTGGCAAGACAAGCATTTACTACATTTTTTGTGCCCTCTACATTTACCTGAAACAGCTCTCGTTTTTCTTTGGGGTCGAACGAAACCTTTGCCGCAGTATGAATGACAACAGCAGCATTTCTAAAACATTCATTCAAAGAACTTATGTCCAGGACATCCCCGGTTTTCCATTCAATTTGTTGAATGGATGAGTCGGTTAAACGCATGTCACTGGATTCTCTTTTTAAGGCGCTCAGAGAAACGCCTTCAGAGAGTAGTCGCTGTGCAATGGCGGAGCCAATCAACCCATTACCACCGGTAATAACGATCATAGTACTAGAGGGTGTTATTCAGTAACGAAAGAGAACATGCTATTTGATAATACTTGTTTTTTTGCAGTGCCTTCAACAATTTTGACTGTACCGGATTATGACAATCGCTCCCCAGGAAATCGACCCATCCTCTGTCGATTAATTGAAGCGCCATTTTCTGAACCGATTTTGAATACATACCACCGATGGAAAGAGAATTCAATTGAAACAATACACCTCTATTTCTCAGGTCTTCTGCTTTCTCCATCGTCATATAGCCATATCGTTCGGGGTGGGCGAGCACCAAGCGATAGCCCTGCGATGAAGCCTGAAAAATGAATTCTTTCATTTGCAAAGGCTCGCTTATGAAGTTCGTTTCAAACAGCAGGTACCTGTCTCCAAAAGTAAGCAGCGATTCCTTATTTATTATCCGTGCATAAAGAAACTCGTCCAGGTAATATTCGGCAGCCGCTTGTAGTTCGATGTTGATCCCGATTGTTACTAAATGTCGTTCTAGCTCTATTAAACTATTTTTTATACCGATTGGTTCGTTTCGATAGGTGTCATTCATAACATGTGGCGTGGTAACCAGTTTCTCAAACCCGATTTCCGAAAGATCGTTAATAACTTCTATTGCTTCTTCCAAGCTCTTTACTCCATCGTCTAAGCCCGCAAGGAGATGGGAATGCATATCCACTTTGAGTGGACTTTTTTGGACTTCGTTTTTTTTGTTGAAAAGTGAGAACACTATACTTTTACTAAATCCCTCCAGCCTTTCCGTTTAGGCGTATCTTCATAATAGCCATATCCATGCGTTTTTCCGGTAGTCGGCAGCGCGTTTAAGACAACTGCTAAATTTGTTAGCTTGTGGATATTCAAGAGTCTACTCAATGTGTTGAGAAAATCTTTTTTGGAGTAATTGGCACGGATTACATAAATCGATAGGTCAGCTCGTTTCATCGCCATAATTCCATCTGTCACTAACCCAACGGGTGGGGTATCAATAACAATAAAGTCGTAGGCTTCCTTCAACTCGTCCAGTAAATTTGTAAACTCTCCGTTTAGAAGTAACTCAGAAGGATTAGGAGGGTGAGGACCAGCCGGTAAAAAATCAAGATTTTCTAAGTCGGTAGATTGGATGCATTCGGCCCACGTAGTTTTCTTAATAAGCGTTGTACTTACCCCTTTTGATGGATCAAGCGCTAGCATGGAACTTTCATTTTTTTGCTTTCTCATGTCCAAGTCTATCAACAGCACTTTTTTCTTGGACATAGAGAGCACCCCTCCCAGATTTGTAGCCAGGAAAGATTTCCCTTCACCCGAAATAGTGGAGGTGACGGTGATAATTTTTTTTCGACCGCCTATGGTAAAGAAATCTAAATTTGTTCGCAGAGACCGGAATGATTCACTAACCATTGATTTAGGATTATCCACCACCTGAAAGAGCGAATTTGATTTTCGAGTTGTGCTAGGGATAACTCCGAGAAGCGGTACATGTATTGATTTTTCAACTTCTTGTGCGCTGGTAATTTTGTTATTCAGCAAGTAGGAGATTCCAAGAAAAAAGAAATTGATAACAAGGCTTGCTACTAACCCAATGCCCAAAATCAGTAATTTTTTTGGAGAAATCGGAACCGTTGGAAGGGATGCCGGTGAAAGAATCTTGAAATCAGGCACATTGCCGGCCTGCGCAATTTCAAATTGCGCTTTGGACTGCATCATCGAAAGATAGAATTCTTCATACAGTTTATAAAACCGTTGATTCTTGGAATACTGTGTATTTTTATCAGGCATGGTGGCAAACCCTTTTTCCAGATTTTCCTTACTTTGACGAAGCTCCGCCAATGTCTTAAGCCAATCGCTTTTTAATTCCGTCAGTTGTTTAAAGATTGTTTCTTTGGCCAAAGACACTTCTTTCTCTTTTTGCCGAAAGGCAAACGTATTTTCGTTGTAGGCCAATGCCAATCGATCGCGGTCTTGTTGTAATCTATTAAAGTCTTCTAATTTCTTATTGATATACTCTGGTAAAAACCGTTGTTGTTGCAATGAAAAAGGAAGTTTGTTGTCGTTGATTTGTTCGATAACACTATTAAGTTGCGTAATCTTTTTTGTGAGCTGAAAACGAGCCGAATCTGTTGCGTTGATGGCAATGATGGTTCGCTTAAGGTCTTGTGATAAATCGCTACTTTTATTCTGAAGTGTGAAGTTTTCAAAATAATTTTCGTAGTCCTGCATTCTTTTCTCTACCTGCCCAAGTTCATTATTTAGCCAGCCTATCTTCTGCCGGTTGGCAAGATTTTTCTGTTCACTGCTATAGAAAATGTAAAGCGAATCAATTTTATTCACAATATCGAATGCTTTTTTTGCATTATGATCTTTAAATGCAACACGAATAGTGTTGGCATTAAAATTAAGGGGCGACACGGAAATGTTCTGCGCCAGGTAAGTGATTAATGCGCCTTTGCTATGAATTACGAAAAAATATTTATTGTCGCTAACTTCAAAATAGTCGCTCGGTTGAACAATGATGGTTGCACCATTTAAACTAAAAGGGTCGTTAAATTTTCTAATAAGAAACTCACTGTCCGGGTCAATTTTAATTTTGAACGTTGCGTTGTCGATGATGTTAATGTATACGTTTTGGTCGAAAAGACGGGGTGCCAAATCTCCCACAGCTTGTACTAAAAATGGAGAGCGTTGATACATTTCATCTGTTAAAACATTTCCTATGCTATAGTAACTTGTCTCAATGTCAAGAGAGTCAATTAACCTACTCAGGAAAACTTTCGACTTAATCTGCTCAATTTCACCGGATATTAAGTTTAGATTTTGATCCTCAACAATTTTTTTTATACCCAGGTCGGTGGCGTCACTCTTGATTTCCAACTTCATCTCCGATTCGGATTCAAACAAATCTTTTGTCCATCGAATCGACAAATAAGCCACCGTATTACAGAGAATAAAAAAGAATAGAATCCACCACTTGTTTTTTCGAACAACTGACTGGAGTTTGTCGAGGTCTATCCCATCGATGGTAGAAGTGTTTATCGTTTTACTATTTTCCAACTTTTCAGTTCAATCATGGAATACTGCGTAAAAGAACCACAAGCGTTGTCAAACTGACTGCTAGGCTAAACAGAATAGCGTTGTCTTTCAAACTTTCAGTGAATGGCCTGCGAATAGGTTCAATATAAACCACATCACCCGGTTCTATTATCATATTGCCCTCTTGAAATCCCTTGATGGTGCTAAAATCAATGTCATACACCTTGTCGCCCCTAATCACTTTAATTTTGTCAGCCTTCGCATCATTTGTGATACCTTTGGACAGCGCGAGTATTTCAATCAATCGAGTATTTTGGTTCGTCAGCGGGATTACCAACCCTCCGGGAGCTCCCAACACGGTGACTCGTTTATTAGTGAAATTAATGATCACAAAGGGTTCCTTGAAGAACTTTGCATATTCCTTTTGGGCTATCTCTTCAGCCTGTCGCAGTGTTAATCCCTCCACGCTTAATTCTCCAATGACTGGGAATTTGACAACTCCGTTAAGTTCAACTAGGTAACTAATGGCAATAACCTCACCTGCATTTGGATTAACATTTGCCGAAGTCAATTCGGGGTTTGGATCGATGATGCGTTCTCCTTTGTTTGTAAAAACATCTAAAGTGAGCAGGTCATTTTTCTGAATGACGTAGTTTTTCTCTGCCTTTGACGCCTCTCGTTTGAATACCTCCGGTTGAGCATCATCCGTTGATCTAAACATAATGTTCTGCCTATAGGACGCACACGAAGAAAGAACGCACAGGGACAAAACAAGGTAGTGTATTTTTCGCACAGCACTCGTTTTCATTAGCGTCAAAGTAAGCAATTATTGAGCATAAATTAACGGGCACTTCAACTTTTTTGAAAAGTTATCTCAATGTATTTCACGTATGCTAACGCTGAATGCCTGGTCGCAAGTCGGCCAGTGCTGTAAGGTACTTACCAATGACGATCTTTTCGTCAAATTTTTCTACCATCTTTCTACGCCCATTTTCGCCTAATGTTTTTAGCGTAGCATCATCAAAGTTAGCCATCTGAAACATTTTATTGGCTAAATCATCAGCATCTCTATGTTTACACAACAGGCCATTAAAGTTGTGGTCAACCACATTGTGGCATCCGGGTACGTCAGTTGCTACAATTGGTTTTGCTATACTTGACGCCTCAAGCAGTGTTCTGGGAGTTCCCTCGCGGTAGGACGGAAGCACGATACAATCCGCTTGCTCAATGAATTTACGTACATCTTTGGTTGTACCCAAGTATTCGATCGTTGAAGACGTCACCCAATCTTCAATTACATTCAATGGAATTCCGCGTTGGTGTTTGGGGTCTTTCGAACCTAAAATTTGAAATCTGGCTTTCAGTCCACTTGCTTTTAGTTTTTTTACGGCATCGATGAATTCTAAAATGCCCTTATCAGTAATTAAGCGGGAAATAAGCAAGAAGGTAAATTCCTTATTGCGTTTGAAATCAGCGGCTGTAAAGTGGGTTAGGTCGATCCCAGAGCCAGGTAATAGATCTGTGATTTGCTCAGAAATGATTTTCTTATCAACGAAAAGCGCCAAGTCGTCCGGGTTTTGGAAGAAAACTTTTTTCGGATACCGAAAAGCTAACTTGTAAAGCGAGATAGCGATTTTTGAGACCCAGTTGTCCTTCAAGAATATTGTTCCGAGACCACAAACGTTGTTAACAACCGGAATACGAAGCATGGCTGCGGCTAATGTGCCATAGATGTTTGGCTTGATCGTGTAATGGAGCACCACATCAGGCCTCATTCTTCGATAGATCAAGAAAAACTCAAACACAAGTGCTGAATCTTTGATTGGATTTGCCCCGCGACTGTCCATACGCACGTCATGGTGAACGCAACCAACCTCTACTAACTTTTCGGTAAAATCATCGTGGGGTGCCACTGTATGAACTTCATGACCCTGAGCAATCAGGGTTTTAACGAAGTTCAACCTGAAGTTGTAGATGTTCCATGACGTATTTAGTACAATAGCTACTTTCATTAGGTCAAAAAATCGCTTGGATTGACGGTCCAAACAACTATTTTAGGTTTAGTCAAAGAGACAAGAAATCGACCCCGAGAGGAAAATTTCGTATTTCTACATCCTACAAAACTATTAAAAAGTAACCTGATGGGAAAACAAACTTGGTAATAAAGTAAGTTTGTGGTTAGAAATGAAAAATACTGAAAACAAGGCCGTTTTGATAGCGTTGGTGGAACACTCATCGCGACCTGAAGTGACGACAGAGCACTTGGACGAACTAGCCTTTCTTGCCGAAACAGCAGGCATCCAGACGGCACAGCGCTTTATTCAGCGTTTGCCGCATCCGGATGTGAGAACGTTCGTAGGAAAAGGCAAGCTGGAGGAAATCAAAAGCTATGTCTTTTCCAATGGGATCAGGAGCCTGATTTTTGATGATGATCTTAGTCCTTCTCAACTCCGAAACATCGAAAAGGAATTTAATCCGGCATCTCGCGAAGAAAAAGTAAGAGTGTATGATAGAAGTCTTTTGATCCTGGACATTTTTGTCATGCGGGCTCAAACCGCCCAGGCGCGTACGCAAGTTGAGTTAGCAATGAATCAATATTTGTTGCCTCGCCTGACGGGGATGTGGACACATTTGGAACGGCAGCGCGGGGGCACGGGGTCCAGAGGAGGATCAGGTGAAAAGGAAATTGAAACGGATAGACGTAATATCAAGAACCAGATTTCTGTACTAAAAGAAGATCTGAAAAAAATCGATAAACAACGCATTACACAGCGCAAATCGCGAAACAATATTGTGCGCGTATCCTTGGTAGGATATACGAATGTGGGCAAGTCGAGCCTGATGAATGTACTCTCAAAGGCAGACGTGAAGGCTGAGAATAAACTTTTCGCTACTGTAGACGCGACCGTCCGGAAAGTAGTGATAGGCGACATACCATTTCTGTTGTCTGATACTGTTGGGTTCATCCGGAAATTGCCGCATCATCTGATCGAATCATTTAAGTCTACTTTAGATGAAGTGCGTGAAGCAGATCTTTTGATTCATGTAGCCGATATAGCCCATCCGTTTCATGACAATCATATTGAGGTGGTCAAACAAACGCTGGCCGAAATTGGTGCGGGCAACATTACAACGTTGCTTGTCCTTAATAAAATTGATTTGTTAACGGACGCACCTGTCGATTATGAGCAACTCAAAGGTCATTACCGCGAGCAGGGATTTGAAAATGTTGTGTTTGTGTCGGCAGCTACAAAAGAAAACTTGCCTCTTCTCAAGAAAATTATTTTTGAGGAAGTGCGAAAGAAGCATCTTCATATTTACCCAAACTATATTCAGTCCGATGTTGCCGCATATCTGGACTATACCGAATAGCGAGCACACCGGATTTGCAGTTTGTTGGTTCAACTTTTGACAGGAGAGTTTTCTTATGGTAAAAATTCTGACAACCAATCAAGTCAAAGACCTCGATCGCTACACGATCGAGAATGAGCCAATTTCATCTATTGATCTGATGGAACGGGCATGCACGGCTTTTACAAATTGGTTTGTCTCTCAGTACGCCACAAAAAACATTGGGATCGTGTGTGGTACCGGAAACAATGGTGGTGATGGCCTTGGGATCGCAAGATTATTAGCCGGAAAAGGATTTTCAGTTAGCGTTTGGGTGGTTCTTGGAGGGGCGAAAGAATCCGCGGACTTTAAAATTAACCTCCACCGACTCTCGGGTAAGCTAACAGTAAGTGAGATCATTTCGCCAACTGAACTCCCCGATTTCAGGAGTTGTGAAGCACTTATTGATGCCATTTTCGGATCTGGTTTATCGCGACCTGTTGCAGGAGTCTACGCTAATGTCATCGAGCAAATGAATGGCGCAAGCGCGATCAAAGTTGCTGTTGATATTCCCTCCGGCCTGTTGGCCGATCGACCAAGCAAAGGCAGTATTGTTAAGGCTCACCAAACAGTTTCCTTCCAAACTCCTAAACTGGCATTTCTTTTTCCGGAAAATAGTCAGTTTGTGGGCAACTGGATAGTTCTTGACATTGGCTTGGCCAAGGCCTACATCGACCAACTTGAAGGGTCAAATTTTTTGGTCGATGAAGATGATGTAAAAAGGATTCTTCGCCCGAGGTTACGGTTTTCTCACAAGGGCACGTACGGTCATGCACTTCTTGTTGCCGGCTCGCACGGGAAGATGGGTGCTGGGGTTCTGAGTGCCCGAGCTGCTTTAAGATCGGGCGTTGGCTTGTTAACAGTGCATGTGCCCAGTAGCGGAAATGAAATCCTTCAATCCTCCGTTCCCGAGGCAATGACCTCGATCGATGAAAACGAGAATTTCTTTTCGTCTATTCCACAAGGGCTCAACTATCAAACCATCGGTATTGGTCCCGGGCTGGGCAAAAATCCGAAGTCAGCTGCTGCGCTCGGTAGGCTGCTTAAAGATTACGCAAAGCCAATGGTCATCGATGCAGACGCATTAAACCTAATCTCGGAAAATCGGGAATTGATTTCTCTGATTCCCGCAGGAAGTATCTTAACTCCACACCCCAAAGAGTTTGAAAGGCTTGTGGGAAGTTGGGTCAACGATTTTGAGAGACTCGAAAAACAACGAAATTTCAGTAATGAGAAAAAAGCTATTGTTGTTCTGAAAGGTGCTTTGACGTCAATATCGACTCCGAGCGGCACCGTTTATTTTAACCCAACAGGTAATGCCGGAATGGCTACCGGTGGATCTGGAGATGTTCTTACAGGAGTGCTAACTGGTTTACTGGCTCAGGGTTACCCGTCTGAGCAGGCGGCTGTTTTGGGTGTATATCTGCACGGCCTGTCGGGTGATCTGGCTGTTCAACAAGCAAGTATGAATTCCTTAATTGCATCTGATTTGATCGATTTCTTGCCTGGGGCATTCAGAAAGATTCAAAAAGAAAAGCCAATAGTTTAAACTTTTGGCTTACAAATTGCATCCAAGAGCTATTAAATCACGTAAGCAGCACTAATGAACGCTTCAAGAATTATTTTTATTGTCATAATTGGCTTTTTTTCTGTTCAATCCCTGTTTGGGCAGGCCAAAGATGAAGCGTTTTCAGGCCAAACAGACCCCGTAAAGCTCATTCAGCTTTTTCCAAACCCAGCCTCTGAATTTTTAACCGTCAAATTCGAGCATCCAGTAGCTAGTAAATCAAAGTTCACTTTTCGGACAATAATTGGAAACGAGATCAACCTTGAAACGGAGGTGATCGATGAGTTTGAAGTTCGCATTAAAGTGAAAGATATTCATGAGGGCTACTATTTTCTTTCCATCCAAAACGAGCAATCGGGCTTGAAATCAACCCATAAGTTTCTGAAGCGCTAGCAGAGAATTAGAATTCTGCTTCTATACCATTCTTCCTTTTGCTACTTTTCTGGAATAATGCCGGTTAATTGAATTCCTATATTTTAGCAATTGACATTGGAACAACCAGTTCAAAGGGAATGGCCATTACGGCCAGCGGAGAAGTAGTAGCCGTCCGTCAAGAGTATTATCGTACCGATTATCCGCAGCCCGGCTTTGCGGAACAAAATGCCGAGGTCATTTTTCGCGCGGTGGCGAAATTAATTAGTGAAATCTTAAATGACTGTTCGTCAAGTGAATGCCTTGGCATTTGCTTCAGTGCAGCTATGCATAGTTTGTTGGCGGTGGACGTGAATGGTGTTGCTATCACGCCTATCATTATTTGGGCAGATACCCGTGCCACAAAGCAGTCAAAAAGACTCAAGGAAATGGGGGTTGCTCAAGAACTGTATGAAAAAACAGGAACTCCTATACACCCAATGTCTCCGTTTTGCAAACTTCTTTGGTGGAAGGAAAATCAAAACCATATCTTCGAGAGCACTCATAAATTTGTATCGATCAAAGAATATATCGTCTTTCAATTGACAGGAGAATACTTGGTTGATTTTTCTACGGCATCAGCCACAGGTTTTTTTGGTATAGAAGAATTAAAGTGGTCAACCCGAGCTCAGGATTTTCACGGTGTTTCATTTGCAAAATTTTCTACACCTGTGTCAATTTATCACCAAGTTGAACTGAAAGGCCAGTGGTTCAATGACCTGCCCAATCGCCCGACCAAACTAATAGTTGGCTCAAGCGATGGTTGTGCGGCCCATGTCGGAAGCCTTGCGCTGGAAAACGAACAGTTATCTATTACGATCGGTACAAGTGGAGCAGTGCGGTTGGCAAGAAAGGAGCCCATCTTACATCCGCACGGGTTGGTATTCAATTATGTTTTGGAAAGGGATATTTTTATATGTGGTGGCGCCTCGAATACCGGAACTTCACTTCTGGATTGGTATTCTGAGAAATTTGATCCAAGTGCATCAAAGAAGTTGGTTGACTTTGTAAAGGAAATCGAAGACATCGAACTCGGTTCAGATGGGTTAATTGCATTGCCTTATCTGCATGGTGAACGTGCACCATTGTTTGATCCAAACGTCAAAGGAGTTTTTTTTGGTGTTTCCGTCAACCATACTCGTAAACATTTTCAACGTGCACTCTTGGAGGGAATTTGCTTTAGTTTAAAAAGTATATTGAATCTGGTCGAAGATGCAGTGAAACAGTCGCCACCCATTCAAGTGAGTGGAGGTATCATCCATTCAAAAATCTGGCTACAGTTATTAAGCGATGTTTTGGGTAGAGAGTTAATTGTAAACAGTACTCAAGATGCCTCTGCAATAGGCGCAGTGATGATCGGATGTAAGTCTTTAGGGATAGCGTTTCAGCAGGCGCCTAACCAGCAGCAATTGTTTTATCCAAATAAAGAGGCTACCAAAATCTATGAAACGCATTTTTCCCTGTTTGAGTCAATCTACAAACAAACTGCGCCTTTGTTCGAAGGATTAAGCCACTTAAGAAAGTGATATGCCGCTACTAATTGTTGCTCTTGGTGTGTTGCTCCTGCTTGTTTTAATTCTACTAAAGATAAAACCGGTTTATGCGTTGCCGATTGTTTCAATGGTTGTGGGAGTTGGTCAAGGGATGGGTTGGTTTTCGGTACTTCAATCCATCGGCCTGGGAATTTGGGATACGCTGAAAAGCATCGCGCTTGTTCTTTTTTTGGGAGCTATGTTTGGAAAAATGATTGAGAAGAGCGGGGCCGCAGGGCGCATCTCCACTTCGTTGATCAATTTTTTTGGCAAAGCAAATATTCAGTGGGCGGTGATGCTCACAGGCTTTGTAGTTGGCATTCCCATGTTCTATAATGCAGGGTTTGTCATTCTGATACCCCTTGTTTTTTCAATTGCGTTATCAGCCGAGGTTCCGATTTTACTAGTTGGTATTCCTATGGCGGCATCACTCTCAGTTACGCACGGGTTTCTGCCGCCTCATCCCGGTCCCACAGCCATCGCATCTATTTTTCAAGCAGACTTAGGGAAAACACTCTTGCTGGGTTTTGCGGTAGCAATTCCTACAGTAATTCTGGCCGGGCCGATTTTTTCCAGAACCCTGAGCAAGATCAGCGTTAGCCCATCAGCGAAAAAAAACGTTCAGACGGCAACGAACAAGTTATTGCCGTCCTCAAGCCTTAGTTTCTTTATCGCACTACTTCCAGTTTTTTTAATTGGGTTGAGTGCACTAATGGAGAACATCATTCAAAATAAATCAGTGTTGGCTTTTTTCGATTTTTTTGGAAGCCCCTTGGTAGCATTGACTTTTTCTCTGGTTATATCAATTTTAGTTTTTCAAAAAACAAACGGTGGTCAGTTGAAGGATTTACCGATTGATTTAGTTCACTCGATTAAAGAGGTTTCACTGATCGTGTTGGTGATAGCTGCCGGTGGTGGGTTCAAGCAAGTACTGATCGATAGTGGTGTTGGCCTTTACATCAAATCGCTTGCGCAAGCCTTTTCACTTTCTCCGCTAGTATTGGCGTGGAGTGTGGCAGCGCTGCTTAGGGTGTCGTTGGGTTCTGCCACCGTAGCAGGTCTTACTACAGCTGGAATCGTACTTCCATTTCTATCCCAGCCTGGGGTTCATCCTGAGCTAATGGTATTGGCTGTTGGTGCCGGGAGCCTCATGTTCTCCCATGTGAATGACACTGGTTTCTGGATGTTTAAAGAATATTTTAATTTGACCCTCAAACAGACTTTCCAATCCTGGACAATGATGGAGACGATCGTGTCTATTGCGGGATTAGTAGGCGTTTTACTCTTAGATCAAATCATTTAACAAATAGGCTATGCAAATAGGATTGGTAGGTTTGGGAAAGATGGGATACAACTTGGCGCTCAATTTTAAGAGTAAGGGTTTTGAAGTGGTTGCCTTTGATGTCAATAAATCGGCTGCTGAAAAAATTTCAAGAGAAGGTGTAACCACGATGGCTGCAATGAGTGACATGGCATTGGCATTGAATGGGCGAAAAGTAATCTGGCTAATGGTTCCGGCCGGTCATGTCGTGGACGTTGTTTTGAATAACCTGAAAATTTATTTGAACCAGGGAGACATCATCATCGATGGAGGAAATTCTCACTTTAAAGACACACTGGCGCGCGCACGCGATCTGGAGAAAATAGGAGTTGAGTTGTTGGATTGTGGAACAAGTGGCGGAGTTGACGGTGCAAGAAATGGTGTTTGCACAATGATTGGCGGAAACAAGGAAGTATTCGATTATTGCGAATCTATTTTTAAAGCCATCTCGGTGCCTAATGGATTTTTGTATTGCGGCAAAACAGGCAATGGACATTTTACGAAAATGGTTCACAACGGTATTGAGTATGGCATGATGCAAGCGATGGCCGAGGGTCTGGAAGTCCTTCATCGTTACGATACGGACGTTGACTTAGCAGCGGTGTCAAAGGTATGGAATCATGGTTCGGTGGTGCGAAGTTGGTTAATGGAGTTAACTCAATCAGCGTTAGAAAAAGATAAAAACCTCGAGTCGATTAAAGGCGTTATGCATTCATCGGGTGAAGGGAAATGGACAGTGGAGGCTGCCTTGGAAATGGGTGTTCCTACTCCTGTGATCACGATGTCGTTGTTGATGCGGTATCGATCGCAAGTAGAAGATACGTTTTCCGGAAAAGTGGTCGCTGCTTTACGAAATGAGTTTGGTGGTCATGCAGTTGAAAAAAAATAATGGGGTGGCTTAGTAAACACTCACATAACTGATTTATGTTTTTATTCTCCCTTAGATTTTTTGCATGACAATGAAACGGTGGTGGGTGATTATTTTTTGGTGGTTAACATTTACGGCCAGTTCTCAACCCATCCGGGAGGCCGACTTACTTCAACGCCTATTTGAGCTACAAAAACTTCAGCGGCCATCCCTGCTCCCAGGAATCGTTCCTTCTTATGTTACACGCAAGCCGAGGATGAGTGAAGCTAAACTCAACAACAATATCTTTTATAATGATTTGCTGATCTTTACTCTTCAAAATCTTGGGCCGTCATTAAGTAATCACAAGGCAATCGTTGATAGTATTATCAAATATGCTCGGATACCCTTTGATAAGTTTGTAAATAAAAAAGGCCGTGGCACCTACAACTTTTGGCGAACTGATAGTGCGTACACATTTCCGTATAATTGGTGGGTCAGTGTGTTTCGTAATGATTATGCCCTTCCTGACGATCTGGATGTAACGGCCCTTTCGATGCTGGCACTGGCAAGTGATTCGAGCTCGATCGCATCCATTCATTCGATCATGCAGGGCTATGTACACAATGGAAAAAAGAGCAGGAGCGTAGGTAAACGATATCAATCGTTTCAATTTTATTCCAGTTGGTTTGGAAAAAAATTTCCTGTGGTGTTGGATGTGTGCGTGTTGACAAACATACTGTGTATGGTGGAGGCAAAAAAATTAAAATGGACAAAAGCCGACAGTGCAAGCTTAGATGTAATTGTAACCGCAATTCAAAATCAAGATATAGTGCGGCAGCCGTTGGCGGTTTCACCCTACTACGGCAAAGCGTCACTCCTTCTTTATCATATTGCGCGGCTGATGCACGTTCGTACGATACCAAAACTGGAGGCACAGAAACAAACACTTTGTGCACTTGCGGTCGATGAATTTCAGCACAGTAAAGATTTATTGGAAAAGATCATTCTTAGCATTGCTCTATTGAAGTGGGGATATGAGATTCCCCAACTGGTGATTCCCGAACAGCCTGAATTGAATGCTCGGATCGAAAGGAGCAACTTTCCCTTTTTTATCGGCAACGTTTCATCGTATCTATCCAATGGAAAAAGAGTATTTCTTACTAACCTAAAAGTGGGATTGTTTTATCATTACTGTCCTGCATGGAATGATGTACTATTACTGGAGTACTTGGTCCTAATGAATCAACGAGCTGATGGAAATTTAACCCAGATTAAGCATTAGATCAAAATGTAATGTTTGTAGGCTTACCAGAACTTCATGGTAACGATTTTAAACCCAAACTATGCATTAGGAATGCATAGTTTGCCCAGGGGGTTGACGATCCGCCTGAGGCGGATGTCAAGGTTAAACCGCGTGACGCTTTTGGTCAGAGTCAGACATTTATCGTCTGACCTGACAATAAAAATCACCAACTTGGTTTTCTTACTTGGGGCTAAATCGTTGATTTTCATTCGTCAATTATGCAATGCTGACAGTACCGTCAGCATTGCATAATCTGGGTTAAAC
>JADBYK010000044.1 GCA_020403045.1 Cytophagales bacterium | reverse complement strand
TACGGCAACCATCGTGAAGCTGCTCGTATTACACTGAGTAATATCCACTCCTCCATCGGATGTCTCCGAAGGCAATAAATTAATCAGCGTCACCTCGTCAAACGTACTGCCGCAAACTCCATTGGTGATCGTCCAACGTAACGTCACACTGTTGCCAGCCAGCAAACCTGTTACTGTACTCACATTCGAGCCCGGTGTGTCTGCATTTAGTCCTACCTGTCCTCCAACATTACTCCACACTCCTGTTCCTACTGTCGCAGTGTTCGCTGCCAATACAAAATTGGCCGTGTTACACTGATCTATATCTACGCCCGCATTGGCCGTAGTCGGCAACGGATTAACTGTTAAGGTCACCGCTGTCCCTAAACTCTTGCAGCTTGATACCGTCTGTGTAACATAAACTGTTGTTACTGTTGCAAAAGCACTGCTGAACCCTAACTCGACATTGGTCGGTGAGGCCGGTATCGCTGTCGCTATCAAAGTCGTTAACCCCGCATTGCTCCACCACTGAAGTCCTGCTCCAACTACGGTGGGCGCGGTGATCGCGGTGCCTACACAATAACTGCTCGGACTAAAGGTAACTGCGGGAGCTGCCGGGATCGCATTAACCGTCAGCGAACCATATGAAAAGCCATTATTCTCAACAGCTTCCCCACCTGCCACTAACAACGACCCTCCAGTCCTCAAAATATCGCCTGGCGCGCCCACCGAAATAGCTCTCAGAACCAGGTTATTGATTGTAAATATGTCTTGGTTTGAATTACCAAAAACAGAAATCAGGATGGTTAGTTCAGAACCAGTAATTGACTGTATACTAGTCGAAACAATATCGTTCCCAGATAAATAAGTCACCGAACCCGCAGAGACAAACTCAAAATTCGAGGGGGCTGTTAAAATGAAAGTAGCATTAGTCTGAGCGGCAGAAAACCCGTTTGGGTTAGCTGGAGCCTCTGCAATGCTAATTGGGCTCAACGTCTGCGTAGATCCGACACATAAAGTGACCGGTGCAGAAGCAGTTACAGTGGTTTGAGAAAATGTGGGAAGATTAACGCCAAATAAAAGAGCTAGGAACGCAACAACAATCAAAAAATTAGCTCTCAAAAATAAGATCATCTAGAGTTGTTAAACAGCAGATTTATGGAATTTTGATTCCAAAAGTAACCATTTACAACGAAAAAACACCGCTGCCTATGCTACTATTTTCCACACAATCTTTGGATTCAATTCAAACACGAAATCAGTGGAAAATACAATCCAACCTAAGGCGCTAATCTGCCTTCCGGATTTAGTTTTAGCAATGCGATTTTCGTTTGCCCTTCAACCCCACCAAGGGTCATGGTGCCAATAATAAGTATCCGACCATTTGGCAACTCAGTAACCGCCCCCACAAAATCATCTCCCACACCACCAAATTCAGACTCAAACAATTTTTTCCCAGCGTTATCCAACTTTACCAAGTAAATATCAGTTCCATTTGCGCCCGCCTTGTCTGAAGCAACAAAGTACCCATTCGTTAAAGACGAATAATTAACAGATCGCTGCTTTGCAGCCTTATCTAGAGGTAAAATCTGTCTAAAGGTAACGTCAGAATCATTCCAAGATAAAGGTGAGCCAAGTTTGACAAGATAAGAATAACCACCAGAACTAGTTTGAGAAATGCCACTTAACATAAACCCTAACCCTAACTGAGCAGGAGAAATCGACACGGAATTTAACTTCTCATCAGCATTCGAAATCCCGATGTCGGTGTTCCGCGGAGATCCAAATTCACCGCCCAAGTCAGTTCTTCCGTACCTTAGAAAATTAAAATCCCCATCACCACCATTCGAATAGCCAAAAACATAATAGTCGTTGCTACTCCGTTGAATAACCTTAACTGCAACCTCTTCTCCCACAAATCCTCCGGTAGTAAAAGTTGGTCTGTCAGACCAAGTAGGATTGCTAATTCTAACCAAATTATTGTTGAATCGCAAATGCATGGGATCGGTTTTATCTGTTGCTATTGTCGCAAAATTTAAACCTGTAGTAGCGCCTGCCACGATAAATCCTGCAGGATTAAAAAGACCCTGATTAATTTGTGTAACAGAAAACGCATTATCATCCGCTTCTTGTCCGCTCGGAAGTTTCAAACCCTGCCTGGTACTATCGATAGCTACTCCATCGAGCGTTAGCCGGATCAAAAAAATATCGCGTTCACCTACTGATTTTTCCGAGTTCCCAACTACGATTAAACTACTCTTGTCAAAAGAAATCTCAATGTCCTTCGCCTCCTCATCTAATGAAAGGCCAAATGTCTTCTCCCAGACTATTCTCCCATTTACTCCAACTCTCGCCACATAGATTTGTTGATTGGAAGAAGACGCTCTGGAATTGCCCAATATAAAAACCGTTCCATCATCATTCACTGCAAAATCGACCCCCTGTTGATTTCCTTCATTCCCAAAATACTTAACAAAGTAATTTTCATCGGGCGTTTCAAAGGATTTTTGAGTGTCGCACGAAATGAATAAGGTGGCTAAAACATGAACTAAAAAAATAACTTTTACCCTCATTTCCTTTCCCCTTTTGGATGAAATAATTTTCGGAAAAAGCCTTTGGCGCCAAACTTCTTAATTTTTCGCGGATCATAGATAGGATAAATATATCCCACTGAGAACGCCAAATTGTCCAATCTAAAAAAATCACTTGAATATTGGTATTGAGTTACCGTGTTTGCCAATGTCATACCATCTGGTTTATAGAAATTTTTTTCAGGAATTGTGAGATTAGTAAGGCCAATCATATAGCGCGCATCGGCATAGATATAATTCTTTCCTATTTTATATTTTATTCCACCCCCAACCACAATTGAACGGTTCAAGGAAAATCGCTTGTACGCTAAATTCTCATCGGCACCTTCAGAAATTTTAGAATTATCGATAAAGGCAAGTGATGCGCTGTTAGATAGCAGCAGATTCATAGCAAATCCAGCGTAGGCGAATGGCCTCCATTTTCCAGAGTCATCGGAATATTTGACAAGGATTGGAAAATCAATCCAAGTGCTTCGATCTGTTATTGTTAGCTTATCGTCTTTCGCTATATTCAAAACAGTCTCGGAATGCAATTTTGGAGCATAGTGTACTTCCGCACCAATACTCCAATTATCGTTGAGGTTCCAATCGACACCAACCCCCAATTGAGGAAACCCAACTAGTGGAGACCGATCAATTGATACGCCATCGGACGAAAAAGTATTGATATTGTAAATCACCTGCGGGATGGAAAGATTTGCTCCCATTCGGGCATGGGGTGTAAACTTTGGCCGCGTTGTAAATTTTCTACTCAGATACACCAAGTCGATCGGATCACTTTTTTCATTCGGAACAAACTCTGGATTTTCGCGTAAAAGCTTCAAATAACTATCCTCCGCTGCAATAGGATCGTCCAGCACTAAATAAGATTGAGCCAGTAAGTAATAAGCTCTAAAGCGTTGTTCTTGCGTGAACCCTCCCTCCAAACATGATTTCAATACGGCAGGCAAGCTATAAAATCGACCTGCCTCAAATTCAGTTGTCGCCAGATTCAACGTCTGCTCACACGTATCTTGTGAGAGAGACGTAATAGCAAATTGCACCATCAGCAATAGAAACAAAGCAAATCGTCTGACTAATCGAAACATCAAAAATCTTTGATTAGCAAGCTTCTACATGTCGATTGGTACTTAATGTCTGATCCAACATAAATCCGCCATTCTTCTTTTGTCATATTTCGGGTGAGGCCTGGACAAACCTTATCGGCCAACATGCGAATATCAGTTGGGTACACTCTGATTTCTCCTTCGTTGCAAGAGGCCACCAGGAAATTAGTGTCGCTCGCAAACGCAACGTGCCACACATTACCGTTGTTGTTATCCATTACGATCGGAAGATCCTCTTCGTGATCTACCAGCCACATTTGTAACCTGCGATCTAATCCGGCACTAGCTAGCAGTTTGCCATCAGGACTAAACTCTACGTCAATTACACCAGCTTTGTGCCCGGACAGCTCTTTTACCTTTTGAGTGTTCAGGTCAATGATTTTTACCGTTCCCTTATTGATTTTTTTCGCCTCCCCAAGCACCTCAGAGCCGAAAGCAATAAGATTTGGTCTTGCTGGATTAAAGGCAACAGATAAAATACGGTTAGATGGCTCCTTGAGCAGTTCTTTGAATGTATAATCTGAGGTATTTATAAGCAGTAAAACCCCCGAGGTGGAGCCACCAATAATCCATTTTCCATCAGGGCTAATATCGATGGATTTTAGGTCGAATGGTAAATTCAAAACATTCCTGCTTTGGCCTGTCACTTGGTTTGTTAGACGCATGGTGCGATCGGCCGAAATAGAAATGAAACCCGAATTATCCGGCAAAAATTTGATATCCAGAATTGAAGCACGATGCCCTTTTACCTTCTTTGGTGCCCGATCAGGAAACTCTAAGTCAAAAATTTCAACATTGCTAGAGTCACTTCCATTAACCATATATTTTTCATCCTTGCTAAGTGCTAATACCCTATTGGCATATCCTTTATTTGAAGCGAAGGGCGCATCTGTTTTTAGGTCAACGAAACTGCCTCGCATGATTCGGCCGTCATTTCCTGTGGTAAAAAACTTATCTGTTTTTTGAGAAACCGCAAGCGCAAACATTTTATTTTTCAAGCCGCCCGGAACTTTTGCCGCATTGTAGTTTTTCCCAGCCAGTTTTGTTAATGCATAGTAGAGACCTCTAAAAACGTAGGGATCGTACTTTGGCCCATTATATTCGGTGTGAAATAAGTAACCTTGCATGGCTGTCAAACCTGCCAGTTCTTTGTCATCAATACCTTCCGATTTCGCTTCTAGCGATTGAGCAACTGTTAAATAATAGAGGCGGTCGGCTTTTTCAAGTGCCTGGGTTGCAACGATCGTTTTTGCTTGAGCAACCTCATTGGCAGCCTTTTCTTTGATACTTGACTCAATCGCTAAGTTTGTTTGGCGCTTGGCCTCTAAATATTGTGCTTGGGCAAAATCCTTCGCGAGCCTCGTTTCTATAAGTGCACTTTCAAGTTGAGCATAGCTTTTCTTCAACTGCTCTTCTTTTTTCAATACTTCTTTCGTCTGTTCTTCTGCTACTTTGCGTGATCTCTCCGCATCTTCTCGAGCGGCTACTGCTTTCTTCGTCTCCTGCTGCGCAATCTCCTTGTCTTTTTGCGCTTGAATGTTGTTTATTAATCCATATAGGAACATTCCCATGGAAAAAAGAAAAGCAATACCCAATATTATGCTTGTTATTCGGGCTCTGCGCAACATTCTTCGTTGCAGCATTTCCTGGTTCTTCAGTTCGGCCTCAAATGTAATTCGGCTGGTATCCAAAAACACAATCGCTCGCTCGAATGCGATGTCATACCGCTGCGCCCAGGCACGTGAGGGGTTTTGCTTTTTTTGCCAGTTAAGCGCTAACTGAAGATCGGGTGGGCGCCAAAGGCTGGTTTTGCCAATCTGGTACATAGCTGCGGCTTCCGACACCCGCTTATACATGCGTGCAGATTCATACTCCTCATCAACCCAACCGCTGAGCCGATTCCAAATACGCATTAAACTCTCGTGCGAGAGTTCAATGATAGAATCCGTGGTAAGTTCAACCTGATCACTTGGCATAAGGAAAGACCTGCCAGGCTGCCGAAATTTGTCAACAATAGCGATTACTTCTCCTTCAGATACTTCCGCTAGTTCGGCAATCAAACCGATCTTTGATGGTCTTCTGGTACCCTGTGACTCTTGTGATTTTTCAGTAATTGCTTTGAAAAGTGTTTCAGCGACAATCCGTTCATTAGTAGTCAATTCATCGTAGGCTTCATTCGCATGCAGGGAAAGGGCCTGCGAAATTTGCCCAATGGCATTATAATGCCGCAAGTCCATTGGCTCGCCCGGCTCGCGGTATGCTAACCAATAGTTCCATGTCCGCATCAACGCATGTTGAAGAATAGGAAGTTGATCTTGGTTGTCGCCAATATCACTTAAAAGCCGCTTCACCAGACGTTTTGATATTCTACCGCCTCCCACTGCCACTGGCCCCTCTATCACCAATCGTTTTTGCTCGCGTGTCATCTGGGGCACGAGGTAATTACTGCTATTTACGAGTTCAGTCAAACCTCGAAACTCAGCACAATTTCCCAAAAAGTCTGCCCGCATACTTAACGCAACGTAAGCTGAAGAGTGGGACTGGGCGACTGTATTCAAAATTAGATTTACATATTCAATTGACTCATTATCAGCATTTTCGACTTTTGATTCCCTGTACTTAAAAAGCTCTTCAAATTGATCAATCAGAAAGAAAACATTCTCATTTAACTCCGTGCGGATATAATTACAAATCTCGACCAGCCCATTTGAACCACTCCTTAGCACAGAACTGATAACCGCCCTATGAATTTGTATGTCCGATTCATCTAACCTGCCATCAGCTGCCAATACAGCAATAATTGAATCCGTCAGATTTTCAATGGGAGAACTTCCTGGCCGAGCGATAACCACTTTCCAGAGCGGACTGTTCTGCGTCATGAATCCCCCGTAAAGCATTGGGATAAGTCCGCAATACATTAGACTAGACTTTCCGCTTCCCGAATAACCAAGAACAGTGACAACTCTGTTATGGGCTAGTTTTTCGAGAATTTCGTCAGCATGTCCCTCTCTGCCAAAAAAGAGATGGCACTCATCTAACGAAAACGGTCGCAATCCAGGAAAGGGATTAGGAGCCAACTTTTCGTTAAGCGGGAACGGAGTTAATTCTTCGTCCTCTGATTCGCCTACTTGTAGCGGATAATTCACCATCTAAATCAAATCAAGCAAAAATTTTCCAAGGTGAAAATTAATGGTTTTATGTGTATAAACAGTCTAAAAAATTGCGAATAAATCGCAGACACTTAAAAAATCGTCAAAATATACGAGAAAATTAAATATATTCCAAGATCTGACCTGTCAGACTAATGTTATCGGCCATTAGTTCGTAAAACTCGTCCTTGTTAATTTTCAGTAGAATGGTGTCGGTCTTAGCGATGATGATATTGGTATTGGCAAATCCAACCGGTGCAATAATTTCTCCAATGAATTGGCCGCTGGTATAGTCCATTTCGTAAACACTCTTCTCGTAATACTGCACGGTGCCACTGTAAACGATGAAGAAATCATTGTTCGCCTTTTCATCAATAGACATGAACTCACCTTTCGCTAACCGAAGCTCTTTTGAAATATCTGACACAAATGATAGCGCCAACCCGGAGACGCCCTCAAAAATGGCCAATGTTTGAAAAAAGACAATCTTCTCAAAAAGTCTGAGTTTCAGTCGAGCATCCGGTATGACCGACCTGTCTAGCCAACGTTTTCCATCGGCCCCTAATCGTCTGGCGTTGATCTCATAAGCTTCGGGGTTGATCTCATAAAGCGCCCACGCACCCATCTCTCGAATCAATCGGTCTGGGTTAAATAACTGAGCGATTAGGTCAAGTTTAAAATCAGCCATTTTTTGAATGCCAATTTGCTCGATAGCACACGCTCTTGTCCACCGGTTTGTTTGGGTAAAATCGCGATTTAGTAAAAACTTTATTGTCAACTTACTATCCAATTTTAGTTTGGGATAGAACATCTCCAAGCGATTTACCTTTTCATTATTTGACAGCTCATCTAACACGGGAATTATCTTTAATTTGAGCTGCTCAGAAAGAAAAACATCCAAGAGCTCCAGCGCATAACTCGTTCCTTCTGACGTGCCGCTCTCGATATTCTCTTTTACCAACTGAATAGAACGCGTATCGTACAACATCGCGAGTAGCATATAGATATGATCAATATCATTTCTATCTTCCTCGTCCAGGGCTTTCCGGATTCGCGAGGTTTGCAATCCGTTTCCGATTGTCTCCATGGCATTCAAATTCCAGGCGATGTCTGCTACGTCATTCTCTATTGCATATTTGATCCGCGTAATTTGAGAGATCCCGGCTTTAAATCCGCTTTCGCCAAGAGACAATAGCACTTGTGACACCACAACTTTATCGGGAAAATCTATTTTTCCCCACAATAAATCCTTCGCGCGCGGACCACCAATTCGACCAATCACCTGAACGATACGCAAAACCGTTTGAGTACTTTGACCTGATTGATAAAACGCAATCTCGAGGTAGGGTAACGCCTTTCCACCAATCAACACCAGAGAACTCATTGCCCGGTTGCCGTAGATTGGGCTAGCCAGATTCCCAATCAACGACATAATTATTTCCGGATTATTGATCTTAACACTCGTGGCAATAGCTGTTTTTCTAACTTTTGGTTCAGCATCCGATAAAAGATCTATTAAAAAAGAAGCATTCTCTTCTGCCGATGAATGGAGCAAAAGCTCAGCGGCATACTGTCTATCATCTGGCTGTTCAGACCTCGTTAGTTTCTGGATACGCTGTTTACTGATGTCCCCTCCGTTTGCCAGAATAGCTTGTAAATCGATTTTGTTCAATAGCTTTTTGGCATCACTGCCAGCGATGTCTTTATCTGCGCGGATAACGTACTGATCTGACACAGAAAGCCCTTTCACTTCATTCATTCTTCGCTGTGCATAATCGCGCACACTATCCACTTCATTTTTCATCAATCCATTGATCCAGACGCCTACTTGTGCAGGATTCAATTTTTCTAAAAGCCGAAAAGAAAATACTGCCTTTGTCGATTTACTATCTACCAACTGCTTTTCAAGTCTGTTCATCACTTTCACAAATCCAACATCTAGCTTTTCCTGGCTGTGATCGATGTTCTCCAATTTAGATCTAATCTTCGCCTTATAGCCACCATACAGACGTTGAATAATCAAAACATAAAACAAGCAAAGCCCTGCAATGATCACCGGAATCCACACCAGTTGAAAAAAGGGGATCAATGACAACCCGAATATAAAAAGACCAGCAACCATCCTTCCGGATTCACTTATGATCCCCTCCACTTTAACTTGTATGCCAAACCTCGTGCGGTTGTCGAGGGGAACAAACATCAATTTATACACAGGGTTCTCGAGGGAGTCTCTCAACATACTATTGAAAAGTCGGCTGAGTGCGATGAACAAAAAGAAATAGATAAACGTATCTGGATGACTTGCAATATCGAAACCGAAAAAAAGAGCCGCAAAAAATGAAATCACAGCGAAGAAACCAGTAACTATCGGGAGAATAAACAGCGAAAGTCGCAAGCCATAAGTAGTAATGATTTTGTCATTAAAAAACGACTGCATTGCAAAACTCAACAGGTAGATGGCTCCGTTGAAATACGCCAAGAAGTTTGTTAGATCACGCTGATTGGGATATTGCTCATTCAATAAATTCTGAAATATGAACTGATTGAAATTCAACGTAACGACAGAGGTGATGAGAAAGAAGCTAAGCAAAACAACGTACTTATCTTTAAAAATCTTTGTAAACCCGGTTTCACGCCTCGCCTCACTTGTGATTTTTGACTGTTTCTTAGCCAACCCAAATTGAAAGGCAACAATTGCCAGACAAACAATAGCTCCAATAATACTGACATCGCAAACGATCAAATAATCTGACGTGTTTGGAAAAAACCTGGCTGACACAGGAATTAAAAAGTTGGCCAGAATGATAGCTAACAACTGGCCCGTATCAATCCATCCGATAATCCGTTTCGATTGTTTAAAATCGAAGAGGCGGGCAAATAAACCCCAGTAACACAAAAGCAGCAGAGCCGTCAAAGGCCCCACTAGACAATACATCAAAAAGAGAATTTGATTTTGGAGATCTTCTGTTCCGAAATGGTAAAAATAATTGAGCGCAGAGGTGCAAACAAAAATAAGAAGGAAGCTAAAAAAGACCAATGCTGAAAACCGAATTCGATTTTGAAAAAAAGAGAAGACTACAGTGATCGCAATGCCCAGCCCACCCGAAATTAAAAACGCCTCATTGAGATGAGAACTTAACTTATTTAAAAAAAGCGATTCTGCTGTAACCTGATACGTGGCTACAAATATGCCTATGAAAAAACCCATTGAAAGCATCAGAACAACTTTCGTCTGTTCTTCCGGCTTCACATTCAAAAGACGAAGAGCTCTTATATTCACAGTTCTAAAATTACCATTAATTACCAAAAACAAAAAAGCCAGAGATCATTTTTGATCACTGGCTTAGCTGCCCAAGAGAGCAAGTTATTTCTTAGTTGTAACCGAATCTTTTTTAACCGCTCGACTCAATTGGAATGCCTCGTTCAGTCCTTTCACCACATCCTCGGTAATATCAATCCCTGCACTTCCATATAAAAGGTCGCTTGAGGTGTCAAATTTTAGAACCGCCTGCAACCCTTTCTCTGCACCATACTTTTTCAAGAATGTAGTGATGTTACCATACAATTCCGCATTCACTTTTGCTTGTTCGGTGGCAAGATCTTGTTCAATACTCTGCTGATAAAGGCGAAAATTTTGTTGCTTCTTGCCTAGATCTTCTTCCACCGCTTTCGCCTGGCCGATTGTCATTGTACTGATATTGCGTTGGTATGCACCAATTTCGCTTTGCAGCGACTGAGCTCTATTTTGAAGGTCTTGGTCTAATTTTTTTCCTTTGGCTTCAAACCGAGTTCTAACCTCTTTGTAGTAGTCGTAGTGCTTGAGAACAGAATCTGAATTAATGTAGGCAACTTTCAAGTCTCCAGCCACTACCGAAGTCGGTTGTGAAGAGGCCGTTGACGTAGAAAAGTGCAAATAGAATAAGATCGCGACTGCAACCAGTGATATACCGCTCAGCGCGATGGGGACATTTTTCATTTTAGCTTGATTTTGGTTTTAAGGCTACAAATATAAACAGAAAGGGTACAGCACAAAACAAAAACATTGTCAGTAAGACCTAATCTTCTTCGGCCAATTGAAAGGAATAAAGGGTATCGTCAAGCACCAATTTGTCGGTCGTAAACTGATCAATAAATTTCTCGATGACTGATGCAGTTATTTGCTTCACTTGAAGCCCAACATCGAGGCTTACTCCAAAATCACCGTCTTCGTCTATGTCGAGATACTCTTTTACTTTAACAGCACCCTCCTCTTGCAAGCCCAAAATCACCTCCGCCATATGGAGACCAACCTCTTCCTGAAGAGCGGCCTGTTCCGGAGTGTTTGACTCTGTTGAAGATTCCTCTCTGTTCCACTTAGGAAAACGCTCGGCTGTGATACTTTCCGCCAATTCATACAACTCACTTTCATGCTCTAAGCGAAGAGTGGTCAATACGGCATCATAAATGACTCTTTTACTTTGATAATGGCCGAGAAAACGAAAGTGAAAAAATTCTTCCGAATTGTTATGTTCATCGACAGGCAAGAATTTCTTTCCTGCACTGTCAAGTTTCGACTGAAACTCCGCAATTACAACGGGATCAAATCCTTCGTTCATTTCGCGCTATTTTTGGTTTTCAACTTTGTACCATTCTGCATACATCGGATAGTTTTTGGCCGTGCGCTCAATCACCATTTTCATCTCCTCACCCACGTCTTTGATTCTCTTTGCCGGTATGCCCGCGAAAACGCTGCCTGTCTCGACCTTTGTGCCCGGCAGAACGATTGCGCCTGCTGCGATAACAGATCCCGATCCGATCACTGCATCGTCCATTACAATCGCCCCCATGCCGATCAACACGTTGTCCTCGATCGTGCAACCATGTACCACTGCGTTGTGCGCGATCGAAACATTATTGCCGATGATCGTCCTCGCTTGCTGGTAGGTACAATGAATAATTGCACCGTCCTGAATATTAGTTCGATGGCCAATTGTTATCGAATGGACATCTCCCCGCACCACAGCATTAAACCAAATGGTGCATTCGTCTCCCATTACCACTTCCCCAACCACCACCGCGTTGTCTGCCAAAAAGCAGTTCTCTCCAAATTGAGGAGTAAATCCTCTAACCGACTTAACAATTGCCATAAAAATGTAAGCTAAACTCCCTCAAGATTAAAAGAATCTACTAAGACCACAAAATCCTACTGACAAGATGTCACGATTACTTGAATTAGTGCTAAATTTGTGACGAAAGAAATCAACAAATGAACAAATTGATTGAAAATATCGATTTCCTATCTCCAACTGATGCTGTAGCCAAGGATAGTATAAGAATATCGTTAGACCAGAATACCGGAAAATCAAGAAAGCTATATATTGAAAGTTACGGCTGTCAAATGAACTTTTCCGACAGTGAGATAGTAGCTTCGATCCTGCAAAAGGAAGGATTTGATACTACCTCAGATATCAACCAGGCTGATCTCGTATTTCTAAACACGTGCTCAATCCGCGAGAAAGCTGAGCAGACGGTTCGTCATCGGCTCACCCATATCAACGGCCTCAAAAAGAAAAAGCCGGCATTGGTAGTTGGAGTGCTCGGTTGCATGGCCGAACGGTTAAAGACAAAACTGCTGGAGGAGGAAAAAATTGTTGACCTCGTTGCCGGACCCGATGCGTACAGAGATCTTCCACAGTTAATTGGTCAGGTAGATGAGGGCGACAAAGCAGTCAACACTTTTCTGTCACGAGAAGAAACCTACGCTGATATTAGTCCGGTAAGGTTAAACTCTAACGGAGTGAGTGCGTTTATCTCTATCATGAGAGGATGTGACAACATGTGTTCCTTTTGTGTTGTTCCGTTTACCCGCGGTCGTGAGAGAAGTCGCGATCCTCAGTCCATCGTGGAAGAAGCTTCTGATCTCTTCAATCGTGGCTTCAGAGAAGTCACCTTGCTAGGGCAAAATGTAGATTCTTACAAATGGAGTGAAGTAGAAAACAATAAAGCTCGTTTAGAAAAAAAGGAAGTTGATTCAATTGTCAATTTTGCCAATCTGCTAGAACTAGTTGCGAAAATAAATCCTGATTTGCGAGTTCGTTTCTCCACGTCTCATCCTAAAGATATCACAGACGAAGTATTGTACACTATCGCCAAGTATGAAAACATTTGTGACTACATTCACTTGCCCGCGCAAAGCGGAAATAGTCGAATATTGGAAATGATGAATCGGGGCTACACCCGCGAATGGTATCTCCAGCGTGTTGCAAAGATCAGAGAGATTCTTGGAAATGACTGTGGACTTTCTTCGGATATGATCACTGGCTTTTGTTCAGAAAACGAAGAAGAGCATCAAGACACCCTTTCGCTCATGGAATTGGTGGATTACGACTATTCGTATATGTTCCATTATTCAGAACGGCCCGGGACCCTGGCAGCCAAAAAGTTCAAGGATGACGTACCTCTTGAAGTAAAAAAAAGAAGGTTGGATGAAATCATCAAAATGCAAAGTCGCTTGTCCCTGAGAAGAAATCTTTTGGATATTGGAAAAACCCAGAAGGTTCTTGTTGAAGGAATCTCTAAGAAATCTACTGATCATTTACAGGGGCGCAACTCTGCCAATAAAGTTGTTGTTTTCCCAAGCGGAAATAAAAAGAAAGGCGAATACGTCCATGTACTAATAGAAAGCTGCACTGGTGGAACCCTGATTGGTAAGCAAGTGTAGAAACAAACGAACAATCGAATAAATGACAGCAACAGAAACTGATATTTTAAATCTGAAAAACAGGTTTGGCATAATAGGCAACGCCAATCTGTTAAACCATGCCGTGCGTGTGGCGATGCAAGTAGCACCCACCGATATGACCGTTCTAATCACTGGCGAAAGTGGATCTGGTAAAGAATCTTTTTCGAAAATCATACACCAACTCAGCCCCCGGAAGCACGGTCAGTTTATTGCCATCAACTGTGGTTCTATACCCGAGGGTACCATTGATTCCGAACTATTTGGGCACGAGAAAGGCTCATTCACCGGTGCACACGAAGCGCGCAAAGGATACTTTGAAGTGACCAATGGTGGCACTATTTTCCTAGATGAAATTGGGGAAATGCCGATGGGCACGCAGGCAAGATTGCTGCGCGTGCTTGAGAATGGCGAGTTTATTCGTGTCGGTTCATCAAAAGTATTGAAAACAGATGTGCGGGTAGTCGCGGCCACCAATGTGAACCTCCTAAACAAAGTGGAGCAAAGCCGATTCAGAGAAGATCTCTACTACCGTCTCAATAGCGTACCGATCTATGTGCCACCCCTTCGCGAACGCGGCAAAGACATAGAGTTACTATTTAGAAAGTTTGCTACCGATTTTGCGGAAAAATACAAGGTTAAGCCCATCACGCTAACAGAAGACGCAAAAGAGCTACTGCTGAAGTACCGATTTCCGGGAAATATCCGGCAGCTTAAGAACCTGGTGGAACAGATTTCTGTTTTATCGCCCGATCAAAAGGAAATTTCCGCATCGGTACTAGATTTGTATATTCCAAAAGAATCAACGCTACCTGCATTGTACAATGGCCAACATGGCGCAGAAAATATTTCCGAGCGCGAGATTTTGTATAAGGTGCTGTTTGATATGCGAAAGGATGTCAATGATCTTAAGAAGTTCGTGCATGAGAGTTTTAGAAATCCAGATCAAACGGCTCAGTTGATTAAGGAAAATGCTTCATTGTTTAGCGATCTTCGCCACGAGGAGAGCGCTGGCGCTCATGATAAAGTTCTTACGATCAATCCGCCTCGTTCGAGTGAAGAGGTGGGTGTTCCGGAAGAGGTTCAGGACATCACCCACGTAACGGAGGATGATTCCCTTTCTATCGAAAAGAAGGAAAAAGAACTCATCCTGCGGGCGCTTCGAAAGAACAATAACAAAAGAAAATATGCGGCACGGGATTTGGGAATTTCAGAGCGAACATTGTATCGAAAAATAAAGGAATACGGGCTGGAGGAATGACACAAAATAAAAAAATGAAATACGCATTGCACCGAGTCGGCTTTAAAAGAATTGGTTGGTTGGTTTGTCTTCTAATTCTTGTCAGTGGCTGCGGGTTGAAATATTCACTTTCGGGGGCAGCCACCACGGCAAAAACAATTCAGGTTGATCTTTTCTATAACAATACCGATCTGGGGCCCGCCAATTTGGGTCAAAATTTTACCAACAAGCTAAAAGACTATTATCAGCGGAATTCCAGCTTAAAAGTTGTTCAAGAAAATGGCGAACTACTCATTGAAGGAACAATTGTGCAATATGCCGTGGCGCCACTCGCTCCCGTTGCAGGTACCAGCGCAGCGCAACCGTCACAGGCAGCTCTTACACGCCTGACCATTGGTGTGAAAGCTAACTATGTAGATACTAAAGTACCAAAAAATAGTTTCAAAGACAAAACCTTTAGCTTTTATGCTGATTTTCCAAACGATCAAAACCTTATTTCTATTCAAGAGAGTTTAGAAAATAAAATCTTCGATCAAATTTTTCTGGATATCTTCAACGCCACGCTGGCTAACTGGTAGTTTTATTGTCTCAGTCTTTCAGGATTTCGCAAAGCTAAATTGATTTACTAAAAAATTATGTCTCGAATTCTAACTGGCATTCAAAGTAGTGGCAGGCCTCACCTGGGCAACTTGCTGGGCGCTATTATTCCTGCGATTAAATTATCAAAACTTCCGGGGAATGAATCTTTGTTTTTTATAGCGGATCTTCATTCGTTGACCACTATCAAAAATGCACAACAGCGAATCGATAATGTTAATGCTGTTGCCGCTGCCTGGCTAGCGTTTGGGTTCGACATCGAGCATAACCTCCTCTATCGCCAAAGCCGGATACCAGAAGTATGTGAGTTAACCTGGTACCTGAGTTGCTTCACTCCTTTTCCCATGTTGAGCAATGCGCATTCATTCAAAGATAAATCAGATCGGCTTGCAGATGTGAACGCTGGCTTGTTTACCTATCCTGTATTAATGACTGCCGACATCATTCTTTACAACGCACACTATGTGCCTGTGGGAAAGGATCAGAAGCAACACTTGGAAATGGCGCGGGACATCGCAAGCGGGTTCAATGCAATCTACGGGGAGACATTTGTTGTGCCCGAAGCAAAAATAGAGGAGCACGTCATGACTGTTCCCGGAACGGACGGACAAAAAATGAGTAAGTCCTACGGAAATACAATCGATATTTTTCTCACGGATAAAGAGCTCAGGAAACAAGTGATGTCTATTATTACTGATAGCACACCCTTGGAAGCGCCTAAAAATCCGGATACCGACAATGTTTTTGCTATTTATAAATTATTGGCAAGCGCAGAGCAAATCAGTGCCTTGAGGGCCAAGTACCTTGCAGGAAACTTTGGCTACGGACACGCCAAGCAAGAACTATTTGAATTGATAGTATCAAAGTACAAGAATGAACGCGAGGCATTCAATTTCTACATGAGCCATCTGCCCGAGTTGGAAAAAAAGCTTCGGCAATGTGAATCAAAAGCAACAGAGATCGCCCGGGAAGTTCTAGGTAGAGTGAGAACTAAGCTGGGATACTATTCAGTAACCTAAAAGAAACTCAATTCCAAAAGTTAGACTTGCTGTTGAAGGTTGGGCACGGAATCATCCGATTTTTTTTCTTCGCTGCCCTGCGGAGCGGCTTCGCCTCAAACTCATACACCAACGAAATCTCATGAGCCCCACCAGAAGCTGTAGACAGACCTGACGTACTAAAGTCATAGCTGTATCCAATTGTTAGGCTTTTGAGATATAATCCAAGAGTAAAAATAAATGCATCTTGCTGAATGGAATTAACAACCGTAGTCTCCCACGGCTTCCCGCGATACCAGATCCCTAATGAAATAGGATCGATATGGTAGTTCAGTCCAAAATCCATCTGAGAAACCAGACCCTGAGATCTATAAATAAAAGAAGGGGTCAAGTAGTCGGGCTTTGCACCTTTGGTTAGACCTCGTCTTATGGTAATCCTTCCACCGCCATGGATAACCGTTTTCATGGGTAAGCGCGTTTCGGTGCTGAGAATAGACAGATTCGGATTATTGATATGGCTAAAGGCCGCACCCACGAAAAGATCTTTGCTATACAAAACAAAGCCACTGCTAAAGTCAAAGTATTGAGTGTTTCCAAGGCGCTGAAAGGCTGGATCGAGAGAGGCGCCATTGAACTCCAAACCATCACCAAATTGTAGCTTGCTTCGATCAAGGCCGTTAATTCCGTAGCCAAAACTCAAACCCGGAGAAAATACTAACTTTTCTGACAGCTTGACTTTATAACTGTAATTAAGCGCCACCGTTGAAGTTCGCCAACCTGCAGAACCCATTCGATCAGTCGTGGCAATAATACCAAAACCACTTCGAACCTCATCTACCCAAATATCATAACTGGCAGCAAAAGTGGCAAACGACTGTGGTAAGTTAGGCCACTGCACCCGATGAATAAACGTTGCACGCTGTTGATTAGTGATGCCCGTAAATCCGGGATTAAGATATAATGGAGACTGATAGTACTGCGAGAATTGAGGATCCTGTCCACTGGCAACAGTAAAACAAAAAAACAAAAGCCCGGGCAGTATAAACTTCTTCATCTTTGTATTCTCAAAGATATTCATTTTTAATAAAGCATAGTTATATCACCGACAGTTGTGGTTCGCTGAGAGTCGGAGAACCGAACAGTCAATTTATAAACATAAACCCCCATAGGCATCAACTTGCCATCATTGTTGTAGCCATCCCACCCTACCACAGAACTGGTGCTTTCAAAGACAAGATTACCCCACCGGTCGTAAATCTGAAGGTTGTAGGCGTCAGAATCATTTGATATTCCCTTAACCAGGGGTAAGAAAACATCATTGAACGTTCCGTTTCCACCGGTTCCGGTACTACTTCGCCCGTTCGGATTTGGCGTGAACGAATTGGGTATTTTTGCCACCCCGCCTTGCTTGGCAATGATCACTCTTGTTAACGTATCTCTACAAATAACACCTTTGCCGTGATCAAATTTGGCGATGAGGGTTACATCATATTTACCCTCTACTTTGTACGTGTATTTAGGTTCAAAGTCGGTGGATGCTCCTCCGTCTCCAAAAGTCCACTCGTAACCATTGGCACCACTTGAGAAGTTAAAAGCAGACATTTCAGTATCTGGCACATACACTATGTCTGGCCTTAAATCAAAGCTTGCCACTGGCAGATCATAAACAGTAACATCCTTTAGTGGCGCGTTTGCCGATTGCCCCGTAGCTGTTAAAGACGTTCTATAAGATACTGAGTATGTACCCGGAGCGCTCACTTTAAACTCACCCGGATTAGCCACATTAGAGGTAAAGGACGCACCGGTCGCTTTGTTCACCACACGCCATTCATGAATGAATCCTGTACCAACCACATTTTTCAATTTAATTGACCCAGGGAAGCAAAGCTCAGTTGGGTCAATGTCAAAGCTGGCGGTGAGAGGTGGCAATACGATCGTTATGTTTTTGTTAATGTCAGACTTACAAGACAAACCGGCAGCCTCAGCAGCTTTGTTGGTTACACTCAAAATGATTGTTTTGGTTCCCGGAGAAGAATAAACTACGGGTATTCCTCCGGTGGCAGTTTCGGTAAGAGTAACCGGATTGGCGTCTCCTGTTATCCCGAACGTCCAATCATACCTAAACTGTGCTACATCAAACGGAGTGGATGTGTTTGTGTAGGTTACGGTTGATGAACCGCTACTAAACGGAGGTACAATGCCCTCGCTGAAATTGGCCGTTACTCCTCTGTAAACGTTGATCGGTATTACCACATCCGGAGCAGAGCAGTTACCACTTTTTGCCCGGTAAACTACTTCCAGAGGCAACGGATTTGTGGTGGTATTATTCACTAGCGAGTAGTCGGCAGAAGACGTGGTCTTGATCTCATTCTCCAGCGAAGTACCAACATTTCTCCAGAACCATTTGTGTGAGGTAACACCTAAACTTTGGTTGGTGAATTGTATTTTGTCGCCACTGCAGATGGTCGTTTTATCTGCAAACACATTGGTAACGATCGCGGAGTAGACCGTTACTTTTTTGGATGCAGACTTAAAGCAACCCGGGAAAGGAGCCGGCAGTTCTACGCGCAAAACGACATTGTAATCTTGGTCACGATTAGGGCTCAGGTTAGGGAATGTATGGCGAACAACTTTATTCGATACATCAGCAACCGCTAAATAAGTACTATCTGCAGAGCCATCCTGCCATTGCCAGGTATATTGCGTGCCGGCCTTTTGATTGTACTGAAACTGGAATTGAACCGGTCCGCAAGCCGCTGACGGAGCAAGAACAGAGAAATTAGGATCAGGATCACCCACAGAAATAGTTACCGCCTGTCCGGTAATCGTCAATGGACAATTAAATCCATCCCTAATTGACTTGATGGTGTAAGTTGTGGTAAGTGTTGGATTGACTTGAATTACTTTGAAGTTTCCGGCACCATTGACTGTTTCATCAGAATTGGTCACTCCATCATTTTGATTGTAGATGAAGCTAAATGGAGCCTGACCATTTAACTGGACGATCAGGAATTCGGAAGTTCCCTTGCAAATAGAAGAGGGAAGATTTTGGAAACTGGCCGCCATTTGAGGAGCCACCGTTACGATTACAATTTTCTGATCGCCCTCACAACTTGTAGCGCCTGGTCCAAATGCTTTGATGGTATAGGTTAAGCTCGCTTGCACACCGGTAGTATTGGTTACAATTTGATTTACACTACCTGAGCCCGGAGTCGTCTGCTCGACAATGCCCGAAAGCCCACTTGGATTATCTACCGTCCACGTGTAGTTCGCGCCAGTGACATTACTTGTCAACGGAATCGACAAGTTGTCACCGTGACAAATTCTTAACGTAGAAGGGATATTCAAGAGTTTTGGTTTGGGATTAACCGTTACCGGAACAACAATGGCTGCCCCTGCACAATTGTTTGCTCTGGGAGTAACAGTATAATTGAAAGTAACAGGAGCATCACTATTTGCCACAGTTGGCGTCAACGAATTATAAAACAACGTTTGGAAAATCAAATTGCCTGCCCCACCGCTCGCTCCACTAATGGTTGGTGGTGACGAAACGGTATAGGTAGCAACGGTGTTCGCTACATCTGGTGTCAAAGTAATATTTACAAAATCTGAACTACAAATGGGGGCTTGTACAGAAGCAACTATGGTTGGATTTGGATTGACGGTGAGCAATACGGTGATGTCCTCACTATTGCAACCCAAGCCCCCTACAATTTGAGAGCGGAATACATACGTTACGGTTTGTGTGGTGATGGTCGGATTGCTCCACACATCACCTATTTGCTCACCACTAAGATAGGTAGTCTTAGGTACTGATGTCAGCGTCATTCCTCCGGTTGCAGTTGTACTGACTTTTGTAAACTGAATGGTACCAGCCCCAGGCACTGTAGTTGACGACAATACCATCGTAGTTGGCGCTCCTTCGCAAATAACCTGTGTGGCCGGAGTGATAGATAGCCTTGGCTGAGGCTCTACAGAGACAACAAGAGTTGTAGGGGTGGCTGCGGAACAACCCAAACCACCTTTCGCTCCCACAGCTTTAGGGGTAATCACATACGTCACTGTGGCTACTGCATTTGTGTTGTTTACTAGTTTATCGCTAATAGTAGTTCCTCCCGGTAAATTTCCCTGACTGGCAAAGAAGCCGGAGACTGCACTTGCTGGGGTAGAGAACGCAGTATAATCATAGGTGATGTTTCCAGCCGATGGCGTTACCACTGAATTTAAAACAAACGATGTTTGGCTGAGAGAATTTGCGGAGTAACTGCACAATGGCACTTGAGTAGGAATCACCATAGTAATGGCCGGCTCAACCGTGAGCACCACACTTACAGGAGGACCAACACAACCAGCTGCAGACACAGGACTTACAACATAAGTAGCTGTGAGTGGAGCATTGGTAGTATTTGTAAAACGATCCGCAGAAATAAATCCCGCAGGTTGATTCAATTTAGCTGTTGACAAATCGACATTCGAGCCACCCGGTGTTAGACCTGTGGCCGTCACGCTCAAATAATTGTAACTGGTGGCCGCGATGGTAGAACCTGTGGTTGCCATTGTAATAGTTGATGCTTCACCTGAGCAAACAATTTTATTCAATGAGGTCGAGAGTGCTGGTGCAGGATTCACAGTAATTGTTACGGTCTGATCGGGGCCGATGCAACCTGCTGCTGACACTGGAGCAATAGTATACGTGACAGTTAAAGGACCACTTGTAACATTGCTATAGGTATCATTGTCTAAGGCATCCATACTCTTGCCTGCTCCAATACCTGTGTTGGAGCCACCGGCAGTAATAGCAACAGGAAATGAAATTGAGCGAATGATAAAGGAAGCAGAAGCAACAGAAACGGCAGGCTGCGATCTCAGCTGAAAAGCAACTCCGGTCGGATCAATTTTATCTCCACTACAAATCGGTGTAGGACTTAAAGTCGGGTCAAGTTTGGGCTCAGGATTCACAACTAAATCTACATTTGTTGCAACCCCTTCGCATCCCAACAAACTGATTGGTGTAATATTATACCTCACCGTGACGGACACCATAGAGGTGTTGGTAAATACATCACCCTGAATATGGTTAATTCCACCACTGCTTCCGACTGATTTATTCGTAACCGGGAAGGTGAAACCTGCTGGTGCCGTTCCTCCATTATACAGTATTGAATTTATTCTGTACGTGTTTGCATTTACAGACGTTCCATTCGTTCCCAATACGATGCCTGTTGTACTTGGATTATTAGGCAAATTGCTACTACAAATAGCTGGCGGTGCAGGTACGGAAAGAACGGGCTGAGGGTTAATCGTTATCGTAAATGTTGTTGCCGCTCCCTGACAACCATTCTTTGTACCGCGTACACTGATATTGGCAATCAGCGGGGTGCTGCCAACATTAATCGAAGAAGTAAATCCGGCAATATTTCCCGAACCGCTAGCAGCCAAATTTATTCCGGGGTTATCGTTTGTCCAATCAAAAGTTACTCCCGGATCAGCATTCGAGGTAAATACAACCCCAGGTATTGGATCTCCGGAACAACGAACGATAGATGACACCGCTGCAACAACTGGAGTTGTCTTAATCGTTATGGTAAACGTTTTTGCATTTGCGCCCGTACTTAAACAACTATTTTTTGCAGCAGTTACTACAATCGTTCCAACAAAGTCTGCGCCTGTATTATTTGCGGGTGCGGTGAACACCAGATCACCTGAACCGCTCAACGCTGTCCCAATCAACGGATTAGAATTCGTCCACGTAATTGCCGAGCCTGCAACATTACTTGTTAAGGGAATATTGACCAGGTCTCCGGGACAGAAGGTCTTATTAGTAACAGCCGCGACAACCGGCTCAGGGTTGATTGTTACGGTAAACGTTTTTGCAGGACCCGAGCAAAGATTTTTTGTTCCGGTAACGGAAATAGTCGCAGAAATAGGCAACCCACTAATATTTGTAGCACCGGTAAAAGATGCAATATTTCCAGTTCCGGAGGAAACCAGATTGATTGCCGTATTATCATTCGTCCAATTAAATGTTACTCCCCCAGAAACCACGTTGGAGCCAAAGGGTAGAATGTTAATGGCCTGACCAGAACAGATAACGATGTCCGAAATCGCATTCACTACCGGGGTAGGCTTGATGGTGATTGTAAAGGTTTTTGTATTTGCGCCAACACTCACGCATCCATTTTTTGATGCCGATACTACAATCGTCCCAACGATGTCAACGCCCGTATTATTTGTGGGTGCTGTATACACGATATCACCTGAACCACTCAACCCGATGCCAATAGCCGCATTGCTGTTTGTCCAAGACAGTGCTGCTCCGATTACATTGCTGGTCAAAGGAATACTCACCGATTCTCCAGCGCAATACACCTTATCTGTAACCGCTGCTACAACAGGCTGAGGATTAATCGTGATCTTGAAAGTGCGTGCAGGTCCAGAACACAGATTTTTTGTCGCTATCACACTAAAGTTTGCGACAATTGGAATTCCACTCGCGTTTACCGGAGCTGAATAGCTGAGGATATTTCCGCTTCCCGAGGCAGCCTGGCCAATCGCTACGTTATCGTTTGTCCAATTGAACGACTCCCCTCCGGATGTATTTGCTGAAAACACAACAGCAGGAATTAGTTCTCCGGAACACACCGTAATGTCTGTTACTACTGACACAATAGGAGTTGCCTTTATTGTTACATCAAATGTTTTGATGTTTGCCCCAGAACTTGTACAACCATCTTTGGATGCGGAAACAGTGATCGTTCCGGTAATATCAGCACCGGTATTGTTAGCTGGCGTGGTAAAGTTGATATTTCCACTGCCGGTAAATCCAAGTCCGATTAGTGGGTTCGTATTTGTCCAAGATATAGTTGCGCCAGAAACGTTGCTTATCAAAGGGATACTTTGCGTTGTGGCAGGGCAATACGACTGATTTAAAACTGCAGCTACCACTGGTTCAGGCTTAACAGTAACAGTGAGCGAAAAAGGAGCCCCAGAACATGCTGGCGTGCCTGCCCCTAATGGAGTTATAGTGTAAACGACATCCACAGGAATACCCGATAAATTTCTCCAACGATCATCTTGAATTTCCGTGGCGGGAAACGCTGATCCATTGGTTGGCAAACCTGCAGTTGCAATTAGACCGTTGTTATTGATTGAAAGGCTGTAGCTTGCTGCCGAGCCTGTAAGAAGTGTAGCCAGATTAATTCCAACTGCCTCATCGCTGCAAATGGACACCGCGGTTGTATTTCCTACTGGTTGCGGGTTTACGGAAATGGTAAAGGTTCTTACCGGACCCAAACATCCATTCTTCGTGCCGGTCACGCTAATCGTACTCACAAAAGAAGAACTAGTTGTGTTGGTTGCTGCGGTAAAGCTTGGAATGGTCGCTCCGCTACCGGAGGCAGCCAGATTAATTCCTGTGTTGTCATTGGTCCAGTTAAAAGTTACCCCCACTCCCGCATTCGATCCAAAAGCAATTGCAGCCACTGTTCCGCCCGAACATACCGTAACATTGGGGATCACATTTACGATAGGTGTCGGCTTAATGGTGATCGTAAAGCTCTTCGCGTTCGCACCTGCACTCACACATCCGTTACGGGTCGCTATCACATCGATCGTCCCCACTATGTCTGATCCTGTGTTGTTCGCAGGGGCGATGTAAACTATGTTTCCTCCACCGGTGCCGGCTAAGCCAATAGAGGTATTCGTGTTAGTCCAGGTGAAGCTTGACCCAGCCACATTGCTCGAAAACGGTATATTGATAGGCTCCCCGGCACAGAAACTCTGGTTCGTAACCAAAGCAACAACAGGCTCCGGGTTGATGGTGATCTTGAACGTCTGCGCAGGACCCGAACATCCGTTCTTGCTGGCCGTCACTGTAAAGTTGCCCACGAAGGGCGTGCCCGTGGTATTAACAGGTGCCGTGTAGCTGGAAATGTTCCCGGTACTACCCAGGGAAAGACCAACAGCCGCATTGTCATTGGTCCATGTAAATGTCTCTGACCCGCCCGTGTTTGCGCTGAAATTAATGGTAGGCACTGCCGCCCCAGAGCAAACCGTAACATCGCTGACAGCCGTTACGATAGGTGTAGGCATGATGGTGATCGTAAAGGTCTTGGCGTTGCCCCCAGCACTTGTGCAACTTAAGTTCGTGGCCGAGACGGTAATTGTCCCAACTATATTTGAACCCGTGTTATTTGCTGGCGCAGTGAAACTAATGTTACCTGTTCCAGATACACCTAAACCAATAAGTGGGTTGGTGTTTGTCCAGTTGATTGATGCTCCTATTACATTACTGCCAAGTGGAATACTCACGACTTCCGTAGGACAGAAACTTTGATTGGCAACAACTGCCACTACTGGCTCAGGATTGACTGTTATTGTGAACGTCTGTGCAGGCCCGGTGCAAAGATTTTTGGTACCCGTAACGCTAATATTCGCTACGATCGGTACACCTGTTGTATTAACACCAGCCGTAAAACTTGCAATGTTTCCTGAGCCCCCTGCCGAAAGATTGATGGCAGTATTATTGTTCGTCCAGTTAAATGTAACTCCACCAAGTGCCACATTCGAACCGAAAATAGTAGCAGGCACGGTTCCCCCGGAGCACACTACTATATTGCCCAGAGGGTCAACAACTGGTGTAGGCTTGATCGTAATTGTAAACGTTTTGCTATTACTACCAGAACTGGTGCAACCATTGGCTGTTGCCGAAACGGTAATAGTGCCTACGATATCTGAACCCGTATTATTAACGGGCGCAGTTCCGGTGATAGTACTTCCTGAAACCGGACCGGCAGGCAAACCTATTGAGGTATTGGAATTAGACCAATTGATGGTGGCTGCACCTACGTTACTGCTCAATGGAATAGAAATGGTTTCACCCGCGCAAAAGGTTTGATTAGCAATGCTTGCCACCACTGGTTCAGGCTTAATAATAATTTTGAATGTCTGCGGAAGCCCTGTACAACTATTCAAACTACCAGCGACACTAATATTACCCACCAAATCAACTCCGGTATTGTTGGAAGGGGCAAAATAACCCGAGATATTTCCGCTCCCAGATGCAACCAGCCCGATAGCTGTATTATCGTTTGTCCAGGCATAAGTTTCTCCGCCTGATGTGTTGGCTGTAAAGGCCGGAATGCTGATGGCATCACCGGGACATACCACAATATCCGTAATAGCTGCCACCACCGGACGAGGTTTGAGTGTAATAGTAAACGATTTAGCATTGGCACCTGAACTGGTACAACCATTCGCTGTAGTAGTTACCGTTATGTTTGATACGATATCAACGCCAGTCTGATTATCAGCAGAAGTGAAACTAATATTACCGCTACCGCTGGCTGCCGCTAAGCCAATCGCAGGATTAGAATTTGTCCAACTAAATGAATTGTTAGCCGGTACAAGATTGTTACTAAAAGGGAAGGAAAGAGCTCCATTTACAAAAGTCAACGGACAGACGCTTTGATTACTAATGGATGCTATTACCGGCTCAGGTTTGACAGTCACTGTAATGTCAATGGGCGAACCAATACAATTTGGCAGGGCAATACCAGTAGGTGTAACCGTGTATACGATGGTACCATCAAAGCCAGAGTTGTTAGTCAACACCGATGGGAAATGGGTAAGTGGCCCAGTGCCCGTATCATTTACGAAAGCTCCTAAAATATTTGCCGTTTTTGATTTAACAATCCAGCTGAAAGTGCTCGGTACGGCTGGCGTTGTTGACAGGGTAATAACACTACTTGGTTGTGATCCACTGCAAATGGAACCGCTGGCGGGGGTCATTGCCGGAGGGTCTAAAAGCGCGATTGGTAAGCCCGGATAAATCGTGGGACATCCATTAAGGTTGATTTCAGTTACATTAATAGTGGCTGTGGCCGAGGTATTAAAGTCAACGATAATCTGGTACAAATTGGTTCCAGCAGAAGGACCGCGAATAGTAGCTCCGGAATTGGTGGACCAAATGAAATTGGAGTTTGCATTTTGAGGCACCTGAAATACTACCCCCGTTTGATTCTTACAAAAAGTTGTAGCACCACTAGTACTGGCAATTATACCGGGCGGAGCAATGTCAGAAACAACTATTGGTAATGAATTGGAAAGACCAACACAACCATTCGAACTGATCTCGGTGACGGAAAGTGTTTGTGTTGTGGGTACCAAGTATCTTAATAATATGAAATAATCAGCAGAAGCAGGACCAAGTCCGCCACCCGCTACCGCACCGCCTCCAGCGGCTTGAACCGTAAACCCGGCAGGTACATTCCAACTATAGGTAGATCCTGGTACTTGAGTAACTTGATAGAAGTACGTGGTGGTAGGACTCACACAAACTGCTGCCGGGCCAATGATCGGGTTGGGTACGGGAGTGGGTTGTACTCTTACGACTACATTCTCTCCAGCGGGACCATTGGAACAGCCATTGGCAGTTGTGATAACATTGTAAGTAACGTCCACAAAGCTAGTGCCCGTGTTAGTTAAGGTCTCATTTATGATCAGTGGTGCAACTCCACCCCCGGCAGTGGCACTTTCGGTGATAAATCCAAAATTTGCTCGGGTCCAGGTTATGGATGCCCCAGCGGTAGCGCTTGTTGCTGTGTAGTTAAAGGTACCGCTACAAATGGCCGTTGGTGCTAGCGTACTACTCAATTTAGGAATCGGTTGGACGGTTACCACTACCTGGAACGTAGATCCTACACAGGTTCCACCAACAGTAGATGTTGGAGTTACCGTATAGGTTGCCGTGCCCGTTGCTGTTGATGAATTAGTCAGTGTTTGGCTGATGGAAGCCTGGCCAGCTGCTGCAGTGCCACCCGCAACACCCGGGGTCATTGATGGAATACCCCATGCATAAGTTGTTCCAAAAGGGACAATAGTAACTGGGCTTGCATCAACAGGTGAGACGGTAAAAGTATCCCCGCTACAGATAGTAGCAGTGCGATTTGCAATTACAGGCTTTGGATTAACGTCCAATGTAATATTAAAATTTGAACCCACGCAGCCTGCCCCTGATGTTGGCGTCACGGTGTAAACAGCAGTTTGAACAATAGTGGTTGTGTTGTTTAGCGTTTGGCTAATGCTAGTTTGTGGAAGTGCTTGGCCACTCGCTCCGGTAAGACTTCCGGGTGTTGGACTTATAGTTGGTGCTGTCCAGGTATAGGTGGTACCCGCAGGCACTACTGTAGCACCGCCAGTAACGGGTGTGACTGTAAATGAACTACCACTGCAAATAGCTGATGGCGTTTGAGCAGGAACAATAGGTTTTGGGTTTACCGTAACGGTTACTGTAAAGGCTGTTCCCTGACACCCAAGACTACTCACCGGAACCACAGTGTAAGTGACGTTAACCGGATTTGCTGTTGTGTTTATAAATGCATCATCAGCTAAGTCGGCTGCTACCAAGTTATTGGCAATTCCAGGTGCACCAGCAAAGACCCCTAGCCCATTTAAGTTTAATCCCGTTACATTATAGGTCGCTGCTGCTACAGTTGAGCTTGGATTGAAATTTACTCCGAGAGCTGTCTCACTACAGACTACGCGGGTTTGCACAGCTACCACTGGTTGAGGATCTACAGGCACGGTTACTGTGAAGGAAGCTCCCTGACATCCTGCGGCACTTACAGGTACAACGGTATAAATAACACTCACCTGTGCATTCGTTGTATTCAGGAATGCATCGTCTGCCAACGCTGTCGCTGCCAAACCATTAACTATGGCTGCTCCTCCTGCAGATACGGATAACCCATTTAAGTTTAATCCAGTTACATTATAGGTTGCCGCGGCAACGCTTGT